>DATBGZ010000081.1:0-123013 GCA_036557785.1 Micromonosporaceae bacterium | reverse complement strand
TGTCCAACCACGCCGGGCCGCCGACCTATCCCCACCCAGCCCGGACCAGCCCGACCAACCCGCAGCCCGCTCAACCACGCCAATCCACCAACGGCAGCGTCCCAGACCAGAGCCAACCACCCAGATCCGGGACGTACTGCGGGCAGCTGCTGGCGTTGGCGAGGTCCCGAACCGCTTGGGCCTCGTGGGCGTCGGGCGTGCCCTGAAAGTGACTTCCTGGGCCTCGTGGGCGTCGGGCGTGCCCTGAAAGTGACTTTCTGGTTGCCTCGCCGGACGGGCGCCCCCCGCAAGTGACTGTGAGGCCTGGCCGGATCCCACGCGGAGGCAGGACTCAGCAGACAGAGTCCTAGCTGAGGTCGGGACCGGGATCCGCGGCGGCCTCCCGGGTGGTCTCCAGGGTGCCGTCGCCATCGACGTCGATGCGGACCACATCGAGGAAGCCATCGCCGTCACGGTCGTGGCCGACGAAGTCGACGCGGCCGTCGCGGTCCTTGTCCAGCGCGAGCACGTCGGCGGACCCGTCCCCGTCGCTGTCGAGCGTGAACTTGTCCGCGGCGCCGTCGCCATCGGTGTCATAGGCGATCAGGTCGACGCGTCCGTCGCCGTCCCGGTCGACCGCCGCGACCACCGGGTGGATCTGCTCCGTGCTCAGCGCCTCCTCCGGGCTCATGCCCATGTTGCCGAGGTCGTATCGGCCCGCCGGCTGACTCATCGAGGTACCTCCCCTTCGTCCCTGCGAGACACCGTAGCTTCGGCACCCAAGCACGACGCGCAGCCACACCGTCACGCCCGCCCGACGTACGGGTTGAGGCGCATGACGGTGGGGGCGCAAAGACCTCCGGCGCAGTGAAGCGGCTCACTTCACTGCGCCGGGGGTCATCCTGCGATCAACGACCAGGCCCGGGCCACGGAGGGCCAGCGCCGCTGCCGCTACGAGCAGTGCCAGACCACGGCGATGGGTCCGTCGTGAATGGTGCTCGTGGCAGGGGCGTCGACCTGCCCAGCAACGATGTGCCCGTCGTCGCTGACGAAGTTGAGGTCGTCGGCGGGGTGGTCCGAATAGCTCCCGGTGAGGCTGGGCAACTCCACGCTGGTGCCGTCCGGCGACCACAGCACGGGCGGGGTGAGGTCGGTCCCGCCGGCAACCCAGCCATGCCCGTTCATCGCACCACCGAAGAGGAAGCCGGGGTCGACCACCTGATCGGGTGCCGAGATGTGCCAGACCGGGCCCACCGCGCCGCCGTCACGGTGGAAACCCTCGAGCCAGCCCTCCGCATAGGCGAACCCCCTGAAATCGTTCGGGGCCGGCAACCCCACCGCACCTGCCGAGCCATCCGGCGTGAACCGCTCCAGGGTCGCCGCGCCGTCGAGATGGGCACCGGCGTTCACCGCCACGGTGACCGTGCCATCGTCGTCGATGCCGATCGCTGTGCCTTGCAGGTCGTCGGGCCCGAGCAGCTCGGGTTGGGCGGTCGGCGTATGCCAGACGGCGGGCCGCGTGGTGTACAAGGTGCTCCCGCCGGTGCTCTCGCCACTGGGCACGCCCACGGAGCCGACGACCTCACCGCCGTCGTTGATCGCCACGGGCGTGGCCTCGGAGCCAGCGAGCTGGGTCAGCGTGCCGTCGTGGTAGTAGTAGCCATCCGTGACATCACCGGAGAAAACGATGATCACGTCGCCCGAGGTGTTGACGTCCACCGAACGCGGTTCGCCGACGCCGGGCACCGGGATCTCGATCACCTGGCCGTTGTCCCACAGGAGCGGATTTTCCAGCACTCCGCCCTGGCTGTCGAAGTGGAAGCCGATCCCGATGAGGTAACGCCCGGTCGGGTCGCCGCCGCTCACCACGGACTTGTCATCCAAGCCCGCAGGCAGCGGCAGACGTTGCGCGGAGCAGCTCGTCGGGAACGGCGGGGCCGGCTCGATCGTGGGCAGTGCCGCCGGCGGCAGCTCAGCGAGTGTGGCCGTCGGGGCCTGCCCGTCGGGGATCGGCGCGCTTGCGCCGAAGACGCCGGCGAGCGCCGCACCGCCGAACCCGGCCGCACTGGCAAGGACGGCAGCGGTGGTGCCACCCGCGACCCGCATGAGCCTGCGCTGGCGCTCGCTGCGCCGGTAGGCGCGCTCCACCACGTCGTAGGTCTTGGCCTGCCGGGCGAACTCGTCCAGCATGCTTCGCATCTCGGTCATATCGTCCCCTCGGGAATCGGGTTGGTGGTCAGCAGGAAGGTCCGCGGGGCGAGGTCGGCCAGCTCCGGCGAGCCCTCACGCAGCCGGCGCAGGGCATAGGCGGTCTGGCTCTTGACGGTGCCGACCGAGCAGCCCAGCACCGCGGCCGCGTCGGCCTCGGAGAGGTCCTCGTAGAACCGCAGCACGACGACCGCGCGCTGCCGCGGTGTCAGCCGGCGCAGTGCCCGTTTCATGACGATGCGTCGATCAACCACGCCGGCTTCGTCGGCGTGCGGGGATGGCTCGGGCAACTGGTCGCTGGTGATCTCGGATCGTCGCCAGCGGTTGCGCCGCCAGCTCGAGACGAACTCGTGGTACAGGATCTGGCGGACGTAGGCGACCGGGTTGTCCGCCTTCGCGACCTGTTTCCAGCGGCGCGCGACGACGACCAGCGCGTCCTGCAGCAGATCCTCCGCCGCGTGGTGGTCACCCGTGAGCAGGTAGGCCAACTGGGACAGGTTGCCCAGACGTTGCATCGCGAAGTCGCGGAAACCTTCGTCCACCTTCGCCCTCCCGTGTCTGCACTGTCATCGGTATAGACGCCGACGGTCGTGAGCGGAGTTGGAGCGACTTATCCGGGCGGTGATCTTCAGACTCACGGGTCGCGACGCAGCACGCCGAGCGTCAGACTGACCGGTCAGCGTCGGAGGGAGCGGGCGAGGCGGCGGCGAAGAGGGCGGCGACCTCGGAGCGCGTGAGATGACGCCATCGCCCGGGCCTGAGGTCACCGAGGCTGACCGGCCCGACCCTGGTACGGATGAGCCGGGTGACGGGGTGGCCGACGGCTTCGAGCATCCGCCGCACGATGCGGTTGCGACCCTCGTGCAGGGTGATCTCCACCAGTGCGCTGCGGGGCGTCGCGTCCACGAGCCGGAAGGCGTCGACCCGCGCCAGCCCGTCCTCCAGTTGCACGCCCTGCCGCAGCGTCCGTCCGACCCCCTTCGGCACCGGCCCCGGCACTTCGGCGAGGTAGGTCTTGGCGACCTCGTACGAGGGGTGGGTCAGCCGGTGCGCGAGGTCGCCGTCGTTGGTGAGCAGCAACAATCCTTCGCTGTCGGTGTCGAGCCGCCCGACGTGATAGACCCGGGTTGTCACCGAGGGCCCGAGCAGTTCGGCGATGCCCGGCCGGCCCCGCTCGTCGGACATGGTGGAGACGATGCCCCGGGGTTTGTGCAGGGCCAGGTAGAGCAGCCGGGTGTCGGTGACGATCCGCTCCCCATCGACGTGGATCACCGCCCTACGCGCGTCTGCCCGGTCGCCCAGCGATGCCCGCCGACCGTCGACGGTCACCCGGCCGGCGGCGATCAACTCCTCGCAGGCGCGCCGCGAACCGACTCCGGCCGAGGCGAGGATCTTCTGCAGGCGCTGTGGTCCGGTCGCGTCATCGAGCGGCTCGTCGCCGTCACGGGCGGCGGGCATGCCAGCCAGATATCACGATAAGTCGATCTCGTCGAGGTTCTCGGGTAGGTACTTCGCCAGTGACGGCAGGTCCTCGACGCTGTTGAGCCCGAGCTTCTCCAGGAAGAGCTGGGTCGTCTGGTACAGGTGCGCGCCGCCCTCCTCGGTACCGCACTCCTCCACCAGTCCCCGGGTCACGAGTGTCTTGATCACGCCGTCACAGTTCACGCCCCGGATCGCGGAGACCCGGGAGCGGGTCACGGGCTGCTTGTAGGCGACCACGGCGAGCGTCTCGAGCGCGGCCTGGGTGAGCCGGATCTGCTGTCCATCCAGCACGAAACGCTCCACATAGGACGCGAACTCGCCCCGCGTGTAGAACCGCCAGCCGCCCGCGACCTGCCGCAGGTCGATGCCGCGACCGGGCTTGGCGTACTCGTCACGCAACTCGGCGAGCATCGCCTCGACGCGGTTGGTCGGCTCCTCCAGCACCTGCGCGAGGACCACGGTCGTGACCGGGTTGTCGACCACGAGCATGATCGCCTCGATCGCCCCACGGAGCTGGTCGTCGGAGAGCCCCGGCTGGAACTCGTCGGGGTCGGGCAGGTCCTCGCCGTCGCCGTACGCGAAGCGCCCCACGTCGCGCTCCCGCGGCGCGAAGGCCTCGGTGGGCACGCTCGCCCAGCCGCCCCCCGGCTCGGTCTCCTGATCCGACATCGGGCGCGCCCACGGCGGCACCCACGTCGACGCGAACGTCTGGAACGCGGTCTCGGCGGCCCGTTGCTGCTGGGCGTTCTGCTCACCGTCGCTCGTCATACCGTCGCTGACCGACGAATTGTCACTGTCGGCCTGAGGTTGAGGGTTCAACTCTTCTTCCTCCGTCACGACGCCGCCTCTCGGTCGTCGATCCCATCCAGATTCTCCCCCTCGACGAGGTCGTCCTCGTCCTGCTCCGTGACCAGCTCCCCCACGACCTCCGGGTCCCCCTCGCCGTACTCGTCCACGTGGAACTCCATGCCGGCCTCGTCGTCACCGGTCCAGGTGATCGTCAGCTCGGTGAGCGCGGCCACCTGGTCGAACGTGATCAGGCCCTCCCGGTAGAGCTCGAGCACGGCGAGGAACCGGGCCACGATCTGCAGCACCGTGGTGCAGTCCGCACAGAGCTGGCGGAACGTCGCCGTACGCAGCGCGATGAGCCGCTCGCGCAGGATCAGCATGTGCTCGCGCACGCTGACCCGGACCATGTGGACGTGGTCGATCGCGACCATGGGTACGGGCTTGGGGGTCAGGGCCTTGACCGCGAGCTGGGCGAGTTTCTCCACGTCGATCGTGAGCACGAGCTCGGGCAGGGCCTCGGCGAACCGCTCCTCCAGCCTCACCGCGCGCGGGAAGCCGCGCCCCGCCTGCTCGTCGAGCTCGGCGATCAGCCCGGCGAGTTCCTTGTACGCCTTGTACTGCAGCAGCCGGGCGAAGAGCAGGTCCCGCGCCTCGAGCAGGGCCAGATCCTCCTCGTCCTCCACCTCGGCCTGGGGCAGGAGCTTGGCCGTCTTGAGGTCGAGCAGCGTCGCGGCCACCACGAGGAACTCGCTCGCCTCGTCGAGGTCCCAGTCGTCACCCATGGCCCGGATGTACGAGAGGAACTCGTCAGTGACCTTGCTCAGCGACAGCTCGGTGATCTCGAGTTTGTTCTTGCCGAGCAGTTGCAGCAGCAGGTCGAAGGGGCCGGTGAAGTTATCCAGCGCGACGTGGAATTGCCTGGATGTCCGGCTCGCGGGCTCGCCAGAGGCAGATCTTCCACCGGTCTCGAGGCCGGCACCGTCAACCGCCGCGGGTAGCGCGGCGTCAGGCTGAACTCCGGTCACGCCGACCACCTCCCGGTCCCCCGCCCGTGCCGAGCCCGGTCACCTCCGAGCACGGTCACCTCCGAGCACGGTTCGGCTACTTGCGCTTGCCCGCGTGCGCCGCGATGACCTCTTTGGCGAGCTGGCGGTACGCGCGGGCACCGGCCGAGGCAGGGTCGAGCGAGGTGATGGGCGCACCGGCCACAGTGGACTCGGGGAACTTGACGGTCTTGGTGATGACGGTCTGGTAGACCTTGTCGCCGAACGCCTCGACCACCCGCTGCAGCACCTGCCGGTGGTGGGTGGTGCGGCTGTCGTACATGGTCGCGAGGATGCCGTCGAGCTCCAGGTCGAAGTTCAGCCGCTCCCGCACCTTGTCGATGGTGTCGAGCAGCAGCGCCACACCGCGCAGGCTGAAGAACTCGCACTCCAGCGGCACCAGCACGCCATGTGCGCAGGTCAGCGCATTGATGGCGAGCAGGCCGAGGGAGGGCTGGCAGTCGATGAGGATGAAGTCGTAGTCCTTGTACACCGGGCGCAGCAACCGTGCCAGCGCCATCTCCCGGGCCACCTCGGTGACGAGCTGGATCTCGGCCGCGGAGAGGTCGATGTTGGCCGGCAGCATGTGCAGCCCGGCCACATTCGTCTTGATCAGGATGTCCTCGATCGTGACGTCGTCCTGCATGAGCAGGTTGTAGATCGACAGATCGAGGTTGTGCGGGTTCACCCCAAGGCCCACCGAGAGCGCGCCTTGCGGGTCGAAGTCCACGAGCAGCACCTTGCGGCCGTACTCGGCCAGGGCCGCGCCCAGGTTGATGGTGGTCGTCGTCTTGCCGACGCCGCCCTTCTGGTTCGCCATCGCGATGACCCGCGCGGGGCCATGGTGGTCCAGTGGCGCGGGGTTCGGGATCGGCCGACGTTCGGTGTACGCGGTGGGGTCCGCCGGCCCCAGGTCAGCGCCGAGGTCGAGGCCGGACTGCTCCGCCCGTCCTCCCCAGTCGCCCCGCTCCTCTTTGGTCGCCATCTCCCGATTTCGCTCCCTCCGGCGACGACCCGCCTTGCCGGAGACTCAAACCACTGCCAGCCGACGCGCAGACTGTACGTCACCCATAGCGCCGCGACACGCTAGCGCGCGGCGTGTCGCGGTATCTTTCGGTCGGACCGGACGGGTACGGCGGGCCTGCCCCCACTCAGCTGAGGACCTCCTCCAGCTTGACCGCGTCCATGCCGTGGGCCTGGGCCACCGGGCCGTAGACGACCGAGCCCTCGTGCGTGTTGAGGCCCAGCGCCAACGCCCGGTCCTTGCGCATCGCCTCGCGCCAGCCGAGGTTGGCGAGCTCGATCGCGTAGGGAACCGTCACGTTGGTCAGCGCGTACGTCGAGGTGTGCGGAACGGCGCCGGGCATGTTCGCTACGCAGTAGAAGATGCTGTCGTGCACCCGGAAGACCGGGGCGTCGTGCGTGGTCGGGCGGGAGTCCTCGAAGCAGCCACCCTGGTCGATGGAGATGTCGACGAGCACGCTGCCCTTGCGCATCCGGGAGACCAGCTCGTTGCTGACCAGCTTCGGCGCCTTCGCCCCGGGCACGAGCACCGCGCCGATCACGAGGTCCGCGTCCAGGACCGCCTTCTCGACCTCGTACGCGTTGGAGGCCACGGTCTGCAGGTGGCCGCGGTAGTCGGCGTCGGCGGCGCGCAGGCGGGCGATGTTCTTGTCCAGCAACAGCACCTCGGCCTGCATGCCCAGCGCGATCGCGGCCGCGTTCATGCCCGCGACGCCGGCGCCGATCACGACCACCTTCGCGGCGTAGACGCCCGGCACGCCGCCGAGCAGCGCACCGCGCCCACCGCCGGCACGCATGAGGTGGTAGGACCCGACCATGGGCGCGAGCCGCCCGGCGACCTCCGACATCGGCGCCAGCAGCGGCAGTGACCCGTCGGCGAGCTCCACGGTCTCGTACGCGACCCCGGTGGTGCCGGCCTTGACCAGCGCCTCGGTGCACTCCCGTGATGCGGCCAGGTGCAGGTAGGTGAACAGGACCTGGTCGCCGCGCAGCCGGTGGTACTCCTCCGCGACCGGCTCTTTGACCTTCAGGATCAGATCGCCCGTGGCCCAGACGTCGTCGGCGCTCTCGATGATCCGGGCGCCCGCGGCGACGTACTCGTTGTCGGTGATGGACGAGCCGATTCCCGCGTCCGCCTCGATGCAGACCTCGTGACCGGCACGGACGAACTCGTTCACTCCTGCCGGGGTGATCGCCACCCGGTACTCGTTGTTCTTGACCTCGCGGGGGATCCCGACCTTCACTTCGCACCTCTTCCGTCGTCGCGACGCCGTCGTCGCGAGCGAACCGTCCGACCGTACGCCCATCCGGGCCGGTCTCCTGCGGAGTCTAGGGCCGGCCCGGCGGTGCGTCGTTGACCGGCTCGGTGGGCGGGCCGGAGCGTGGCTGGGGCCGGTGTCATACGCTGCCGCGGTGAGCCAACCCCCCGAGGCCGATCCCGACAACGCAACCGCCGGCGAGTCACCCACCGGCGAGCCCACGACGACCCGGTGGACGCGACCGTACGAGCCGTCGGCCGGGCCATGGACGCCTCCGGGGCCGCTGTCGTTCGGACCGCCGGAGCCGCCGCCCGGGCCGATCGTGTCGCCCTCGATCGCGGCCTACCAACCGGTCGCGCCGCTCGCCCCACCCTCGTATGAGCCGCCGACCGGGCCCATCGAGCTGACGCCGCCGCCGGTGCCGGTCGCGCCCTCGCCGCCGGTCACCGCGGCACCGACGCCCGCCTACCCGGTCCCGACACCTCCGGCGCCGGCGTCCTTCCACCCGCCGCCCGTCCCCTCGTACCCGACCCCGCAGCCGTACCCCCCACCGCAGCCCTACCTGCCGGCCGTGACGTACCCGCCGGTGCACGGCTACCCACCAGGGCAGGGCTACTACCCACCAGGGCAGGCGTACCCGCCGGTCGGCTACCTGGCGGCCGGTGTGCCCGCGTACGACCCGGCGACCGGTGCGCCGCTGTCGGACAAGAGCCGGCAGACCGCGGGTCTGCTGCAGTTGCTGCTCGGCCTGTTCCTGTCTCTGGGCGGGGTCGGCCGCCTCTACGCGGGCAACATGCCGATCGGTGTCACCCAGCTCGTGCTCACGGCCGTCGCCTGGGTCTCGTTCTGGTGCGGGTTCGGGCTCTTCCCGGTGTGGATCGTCTTCTTAGGACTGTGGGTATGGTTCTGGGTCGATGGGATCGTCATGCTCGTCGGACGTCCCGTGGACGGCCAGGGTCGCCTCCTGCGCTGAGGTTCGCCGGCAGTTCCCGCTCCTTGGCCGGGTCGGCCGAGCGCTCAGTCCGACCGCTGACCGTTACCGAGGCCGGCGTGATAGGCGAGGATGCCGACCACCGCCGCGGCGTTGGTGATCTCGCCACGGTGGATCATGTCGAGGGCGACGCTTAGCGGGTAGCGGTGCACGGTCATCTCGGCCTCCTCGTGGAAGCGGACGTGCCGGTCCGCCTCGGGGACGGGGACGAGGTCCTTCGCGAGGAAGATCTGGACGAGCTCGTCCGAGACCCCGGGGCTGCTGTGTACCGAGACCAGCGGCGACCACGTGCGCGCCGCGAGATCGGTCTCCTCCGCGAGCTCGCGGACCGCGGTCTCCTGCGGCTGCTCGCCGGCCACGTCGCGCAGTCCGGCGGGCAGCTCGAGGAGGAAGCGACCGAGGCTGTGCCGATACTGCCGGACGAGAACGACCCGGTCCTCTTCGTCGATGGCGAGCACGCCGACAGCGCCGACGTGGTGGACGTAGGTGCGCTCAACGGCCCCGTTGCCCGGCATGGCAACCTCGTCGCTGTAGACCGAGAAGATCTTGCCCTCGACGAGGACGCGCCGGCTCAGCACGGCGTACTCGTGGCTCATCGGGAGGCCAGGGCTTCGACCTCGACGGGCAGGCGGTCGGCCTCGCTGTAGGTCAGGGCCGCGCCAACGAAGCCGACGAAGAGCGGGTGCGGGCGAGTGGGTCGACTCTTCAGCTCCGGGTGCGCCTGGGTCGCCACGAAGTACGGGTGCACCTGCCGGTCCAGCTCGATGAACTCGATCAACCGCCCGTCAGGGGAGGTGCCGCTGAAGGCCAGACCCGCCTTGGTGAGTGCCTCGCGGTAGGCGTTGTTGACCTCGTAGCGGTGCCGGTGCCGCTCGCTCACCGCCGTGGTGCCGTAGACCTCCGCCACGATCGTGCCGGGCACCAGCGTCGCGGGGTATGCGCCCAGGCGCATGGTGCCGCCCAGGTCGCCGTTGCCCGCCACGATCTGCTCCTGGTCGGCCATGGTGGCGATGACCGGATGCGTGGTGTCCGGGTCGAACTCGCGCGAGTTGGCGCCCTCCAGCCCGGCCAGGTGCCGCGCCACCTCGATGGTCATGCACTGCAGGCCCAGGCACAGGCCCAGCGTCGGGATGCCGTGCTCGCGGGCGTACCGGACCGCGCCGATCTTCCCCTCGATGCCACGCACGCCGAAGCCGCCCGGGATGATCACACCGTCCACACCGGAGAGTGCCTGGGCCGCGCCGGACATCGATACACACTCGTCGCTGGGCACCCAGCGGATCTCCGCCCGGACGCGGTGGGCGAAGCCTGCCGCGCGGACCGCCTCGCTCACCGACAGGTAGGCATCGGGCAGGTCGACGTACTTGCCGACCACGGCGACCGTGACCGTCTGGCGGGGATGGTGCACCCGCTCGAGCAGGTCGTCCCAGCGCGACCAGTCCACGTCGCGGAAGCTCAGCCCGAGCCGGCGAACCACGTAGGCGTCCAGGCCCTCTCGATGCAGCACCTTGGGGATGTCGTAGATGGAGGGCGCGTCCGCGGCCGAGACCACGGCCTCGCGGTCGACGTCGCAGTAGAGCGAGAGCTTGTGCTTGAGCTTGTCGGGGATCTCCCGATCGGAGCGGCAGACGATCGCGTCGGGCTGGATACCGATGTTGCGCAGCGCCGCGACCGAGTGCTGGGTCGGCTTGGTCTTCAGCTCCCCACTCGGTGCCAGGTAGGGCACCAACGATACATGCAGATAGAAAACATTTTCCCGGCCCACGTCGTGGCGGACCTGACGGATCGCCTCCAGGAACGGCAGCGACTCGATATCGCCGACCGTGCCGCCCACCTCGGTGATCACCACATCGGGGCTTCGGCCGTCCTCGTCCGGCTCCGCCATCGCCCGGATGCGACTCTTGATCTCATTCGTGACGTGCGGGATCACCTGCACCGTGTCGCCCAGGTACTCGCCGCGACGCTCCTTGGCGATCACCGACGAGTAGATCTGGCCCGTGGTCACGTTCGCCTGCCGTGACAGGTCCCGATCCAGGAACCGCTCGTAGTGGCCGACATCGAGATCGGTCACCGCGCCGTCCTCGGTGACGAACACCTCACCGTGCTGGAACGGGTTCATCGTGTCCGGGTCGACGTTCAGGTACGGGTCGAGCTTCTGCATCACCACGTAGAGGCCGCGCGCGGTGAGCAGGTTGCCGAGGCTGGATGCGGTCAGGCCCTTGCCGAGTGAGGAGGCGACGCCTCCCGTGACGAAGATGTGCTTGGTCGTCCGTGAGGTCAACGCCACTATGTGCTCCCGTGGAGTCAAGGGCTGCCGGCTGCCGGCCGCCCGCACGCCAGCTAGCTCGACAAACCGTCCCGGCCTGCCCTGATGAGCTTTCCCACGGGATTTCACGCTAACACGAGATGTCGGCCAGATGTCCTACCGCCCGCGGCCTGGCGTGTCGGCGTCCGCGTCCTGCTCCCCCGGTTCGGGCTCTGCCAGATCGGCGGCCGGGCGTTGCGCTACCCGTTCGTAGAGCCGGACGAGGTCGACGGCCATGCTCGCGGCATCGGGCCAGGTGCGCACCCGTTCCCATGCCGCCGCCGCGAGATCCGCGCGGGCGACCGGGTCGTCGAGCAGTGCCCGTACGGCCGCGTCGAGCGCGTCGACATCACCAGGCGGCACCACGACCACGCCGTCGCCCGCGCCCGCCTCGCCACCGAGCAGGCGAGCGACCGACCCACCCTGCGGCACCACGATCGGGACGGACGAGCGCACCGCCGATAACGCGAAGCCCGGTCGCGCGTGCACGTCGGTCACCACGGCGAGCGTCGCCGCCGCCAGCAGGTCCGACAGGCTCGCCCGGTCGTCCGTGGCGCGGCCGGCGTCCGCCTGACCCGCGCCCAGCGGGTCCGTACGGCCGTCACCACGCGCCTGCTCGCCGCGCTCACCGGCGAAGGTCACCGGGGCGCGGGCAACCGTGGCACGGGCCACGAGATCCCGGTACGCCGGCCCGACCCCGACGAGCACGACCCGGGGGCCGCCCGCGCCGCGCCAGCGTGCGCAGGCCTCGACCAGCACGTCGAGGCGGCTCTCGTGCACCAGCCGCGCCTGCGCGAGCACGACCGGGCCGTCGGCGGGCAGGGCCAGCTCGTCGCGCACCTGCTCTGGCGTACGCCCGGGCCGGGGCGCGTCGGGGAGGACCGGCGGCACGAGAAGCACCTCGGTCGCGCCGAGATGCCGCGCCGCATCGACCAGTTCGGTCGTGGCGGCGAGGACCGCGGCCGTGGCGGGCATCACGGTACGGGTCAGGGCCCGACCGACCAGACCAGCGGCGCCGGCCAGGGCCACCGGTTCGGTCCAGGAGAGCACCAACGGCGTACCGCCGGTTCGGGCGAGGGTCGCGGCGAGCCCCGCACGCACGCCGTGGGCGTGGATCACGTCGACCGCGGCGAGCACCCGGCGCAGCGCCGTCAGCGACGCGACCCCGGTCCCGACCGACTGGCGTGACACCTCGGCCCCGGCAGCCTCGAACGCCGCGCCGGCCCACGGCGCGCAGACGACGTGCAGATCCACGCCGCGCCGGATGAGCTCCTGGGCCAGTGCCGGACCGTCGTGGCCGACCTCGCCCTGGAACACCTCGGCGACCCGCACCCGTCAGCGCCAACCCTCGACGGGCAGATCGAACTTCGCCACGAGCCGGTCGGTGAACGGGGGCTGGGGCTCGAGCCGGGCCAGGTAGACCGGCGGCGCACCACGCGTCACGGTGATCACGGCTCCGGGCGGGACGTCGAAGGCCCGCCGGCCATCGCAGAAGAGCACGGGCGCTGGCCCGTTCGGGTCGATCGTGATCGAGATCGTCGACGACGGCGCCACCACCATCGCCCGGCTGAACAGCGCGTGGGCCGAGATCGGCACCAGGACGAGCGCGTCGACCCCCGGCCAGACCACCGGGCCGCCGGCGCTGAAGGCGTACGCGGTCGAGCCGGTCGGTGTGGCGCAGATGACGCCATCGCAGCCGTAGCGGGACAGCCGTCGCCCATCGACGTCGACCAGCACCTCGAGCAGCCGGGTCCGCGCGCCACGCTCGACGCTGACCTCGTTGAGCGCCCACGAGGAGGCCACCGGACGTCCGTCGTGGGAGATCGTCATGTCGACGGTGAGCCGCTCCTCCACTGTGTACTGACGCGCCACCGCCCGTCGCACCACGCTATCGAGGTCGTCGCGCTCGGCCTCGGCCAGGAAGCCGACCTTGCCCAGGTTGATGCCGAGCAGCGGCGCGTGCGCCGGTCGGGCCACCTCGGCCGCGCGCAGCAGGGTGCCGTCGCCGCCGAGCGCGAAGACGATCTCGGCGCCCGCGGCCGCGGCCTCACCGACGACCGGGACGACGCCGGCAATGTCCACTTCGGACGCTTCGTCGGCCATCACGCGAACCGTGAACCCGGCGTCGATGAGCTGTGCCGCCACCGTGCGCGCGTGCTCGGTGGAGTCCTTGCGACCGGTGTGGGTGACCAGCAGAGCCGTGCGGCCGGCGTCGGGGCGGGTCACGCGCCACCGTCACGTGCGTGCGTCAGCGTCTCGACGGAGGTGGGGTCGATCGGCGGGGCGTCGCGGCGCAGCCACAGGAAGTACTCGACGTTGCCCGATGGCCCGGGCAGTGGGCTGGCCGTCAGGCCGGCGACGCCGAGGCCCAGTGCCCGGGCGGCCGCGGCGACATCGAGGACCGCCAAGGCCCGAAGCTGCGGGTCACGCACCACTCCGCCCTTTCCCACCCGGTCCCGGCCGACCTCGAACTGCGGCTTGACCATCGGTACCACGTCTCCATCGGGCACGGTACACGCGGCCAGGGCCGGCAGCACCAGCCGTAGTGAGATGAACGAAAGATCCGCGACGCTCACCTCGACCGGACCTTCGATCGCTTCGGGAGTCAATTCCCGGACGTTCGTGCGCTCCAGGACCGTGACCCGCGCGTGCGTGCGCAGCGACCAGGCGAGCTGGCCGTACCCGACATCGACCGCCACGACGTGCGCCGCGCCCCGGCGCAGCAGGACGTCGGTGAACCCGCCGGTCGATGCGCCGGCGTCGAGGCAGCGCCGCCCGGCTACGCTCAGCCCTGCCGCGCCGAAGGCGTCGAGCGCCCCGGCGAGCTTGTGCCCGCCGCGCGACACGTAGTCGTCCGCGCCCGCCGGCGCATCGATCACGTGCACGGCCTCGCCCGGGTCCACCATCGCGGCCGGTTTCGCCGCGACCGTGCCCCGCAGCCGTACCCGGCCCGCCGCGACCAGCTCCGCCGCATGCTCGCGCGAGCGGGCCAGACCGCGCCGGACCAGCTCCGTGTCGAGCCGGTTGCGCCGGACCACACCGCTCACCCGCCCCGCGCGCCCGACCGGCGGATGCTCAGTTGTCCTCGACGGTGTCGAGGGTCTCCCGCAGCACCCGGTCGACCTCCGCGAGCGGGACGACCATCTCGTGCGGGGCGGCGTCGCCGGCGGCCGCCAGGTCGCGCAGCGCCGCGTCGACGGCCGCGTGCCCGGTCACCGGCGCCTGGTTGCCGATCGCGATCGGTACATCAGGAACCGTCACTGTGATCTCCTCGTCGCCGTGGCCCGGACGGCCTTGGCCGCCGCCGCCTTGGTCGCCGTCGCCCTAGCCGGTGTCGCCTTAGCCGGTGTCGCCTTAGTGGCTCTGGTAGCCGGGGCCTTGACCGCCTTCGTCGCCCTGCTCGCGGTCGCCGGCGTCGCCGTCGCGGCCTTGCGGGTTGCCTTCTTCACCACCGGGCTCGCCGAGGCCGTGCGGGTGGTGCTCGGGGCGGCCGGCGTCGATCGGGCCTCGCGAAGCTGGCGCTGCAGGTCCCGGACCTGCGCGGTCAGCTCGTTCACCTCATCCATGGTGGCGAGCCCGATCCGTCCCAGCGCCCGGTCGACCTCGACCTTGACGATCCTGACCAGCGCCTCACGGTTGCTGCTGCTCGCCGCGAGCAGGTCGCCGGTGAGCGCACGCAATTGCTCGGCCGTGGCGTTGCCCTTGCCGACGAGGTCCTTGAGGACCTTGCGAGCCTGCTTGCGGGACGTGTCGCCCAGGCCCGTCGCCAGTTCCAGGTACGTGCGCCACGCGGCCATTCCAGGGCGCTGCGCCTGCGTCATGGGCGGTTCCCTTCTGGTGCGGGTGGCCGGAGCGGCCGGAGTGCCTGACAGGATCACGGTACCGGCCCAACGGCCTGCGCCGTGCGGTACCGTGCGGCACGACCGTGCACGTGTCGGAGCGGTTCGGGGGTGCCATGGCGACAGTCGAGCAGTGCCGGCAGGCGATCGAGGAGGTCGCGGCCCGGATGGCGGCAGACCCCGGCCACTCCGGTCGCGACCTCAACCGGTCGTTCGCCTGCCACGTCACGGGTGTCCAGGGCCAATCCCGCGAGAGCTCGCCGAGCGGGACGTGGGACTGTCATGGCCGGCTCGCGGAGGGCACGATCCTCGGGCTGACCGACGGCGATGACCCGGACGCGGACGTACGCCTCTCGCTGACCGGCGACGACCTGCTCGCGCTCGTCGCCGGTGATCTCCACTTCGGCCGGGCGTGGGCCTCCGGCAGGCTGCACGTCCACGCCTCGTTCCGCGACCTGCTGCGGCTGCGCAAGCTCATCTAGCGGGCTGCGCAAGCTCATCTAGCGGGGCCAGGACCCGGTCTTCCCGCGGGTCGACCACGACCGTGGGCGAATGGGGTCGCTGTATGAGGACAGTAGATGCCCACGATCATGCAACGCCGGCCTCATGCACGGGCGGCGGCTGGCGACATCTCTGACGTCAGCACTCTCGGACCGAGTACGTGGCCCCGTCAGCGGTGGGCCGGCCCACACGATCAAGGCCGAGCGTCATGAGGACCGCCTCGGCGCCACGATCCTGCGCCCGTACCGCAGTCCATTCGGGACACTCCCACGCCGCCCGGGCGAGGGCCCGCAACGCGTCCACGGCATCGCTGCCGACACCGTGGCCCAGGCCGGCCGCCGGGTCGGATCCGCTCGCCGCTCGCTGGTTGCCGGAGAGGGGGCACAGCACCAGGTGGTGGTCGTCGAGGGTGACCCGCCACCGACCGCTGATCGCGGCGGCGTCGCGGAACTCGGGCACCCGGCAGTCCGCCTCCGGCGCCGTCAGTGCCGCGCAGTCTGCTGCCACGTAGGTGGGCCGCCGGTCCGGGCCTGCGGCGAGCAGGTCCGCTGGCGTCGTGACGCCGGTGAGCACGAGCAGGCTGCGCATGCCGGCACGGCCGGCGCCTTCGATGTCGGTGTCGAGCCGGTCCCCCACCACCAGCGGTCGCTTGGCGTCCCGGTGGCCGGCGGCCGCGATGAGCAGCCCGGGTTCTGGCTTGCCCACGACGAGGTCCGGCTCCCGGCCGCCCAGTGCGGTACTCAGCGCGGCCACGAGGCTTCCGTTGCCCGGCACCGGTCCACGCGCCGACGGCATGGTGGTGTCGGTGTTCGTGGCGACCCACCGGGCGCCGCCGCGGATGGCGATGCACGCCTCGGCGAGCTGTGCCCAGCCGACCTGCGGGCCATACCCCTGCACGACGACCGTGGGCCGCTCCTGGGCGCCGGTCACGGGCGTGAGCCCGACTGCGGCGAGCTCCTCGGACAGGGCCGGTGCCCCGACCGCGAGCACGGGGGTGCCGGCCGGCAGGTCGTCGGCGAGCAACTGCGCCGCGGCCCGGGCCGAGGTCACCACCTCGTCAACCCGGGCCGGGACACCGATCGCTGCCAGTAACTGGGCTATCTCCGTCGCGCGACGCGAGGCGTTGTTCGTCGCGTACGCCACGGCCGTGCCCGCGTCGAGCAGAGCGCGGATCGCTTCCGGCGCGCCAGGCACCGCGCCGGTGCCGAGATAGACGACCCCGTCCAGGTCAAAGACGACCAGGTCGTACGCGCCCGCCAGCGTCACCGGGACCCGCCACCCCCACGGCCGCCCGCGCCGGCATCATCGTCGGCGGCATCATCGTCGGCGTCGTCATCCTCGTCATCGTCGTCATCCTCGTCATCGTCGTCATCTTCGAGGTCGTCCTCGCCCTCGAACTCATCATCGTCTTCGTCATCGTCGTCATCGTCATCGTCGTCATCGTCATCTTCGTCATCGTCATCATCTTCGAGGTCGTCGTCGTCGAACTCGTCCTCATCCTCATCGAAGTCATCGTCCTCATCGTCGAGGTCGTCGTCGTCCTCGTCGAAGTCCTCGTCATCGAAGTCGTAGTCGTCGTCCTCGTCGAAGCCCTCATCGGTCTCACCGTCAAGGTCCTCGAGGTCGTCGTCAGTCTGCACGTCGTAGGCCATCTCACCCTCCACATCGGACGCATCGTCGCGCAGCCGCCCGACTTCGTCAACCCCGGTACTCTCCTCGCTGCCGGCGTGCTCCGGTGCATTGTCCTCGTCCGAGGCCTCTTCGTCGGCCACATCGTCGAGGATGACGCCGTCGATCTCCAGCAGGCGCTCCGCGGCATCGGTCGTCGGCCCCTCGTCGACCTCGGCGGCGCGGGCGAACCAGTCCCGCGCCTCGGCGGTGCGCCCCAGCGTCAGCAGGGCGTCGGCGTAGGCATACCGCAGCCGCGCCGACCATGGCTGCGTCGAGGCGAGCTGGGGCACCTGCAGCATCGCCGCCGCGGCCTCGTGCTGGCCGAGATCCGCGCGTGCGCCGGCCGCCACGATCAGCAGCTCTGCCTCGTCCACGGGATCGAGGTTGCTCAGATCAGCCGCCCGGAATATGTCGATGGCCCGCTCCGGGCGCCCCAGAGCCCGTTCACAATCGGCGATCACGGCCAGGTGGTCCTGCCGGCCGCTCATCCGGTGGTAGGCGCGCAACTGTGCGATCGCGTTCTGCCACTGGCCGGCGTGATAGGCGGCGAGACCCACCGCCTCCCGCACCGCGGGCACGCCCGAGGCGAGCCGGCGCGCCTCGAGCGCGTGCGCCAGCGCGGCCTCCGGTTCGACATCGATCAGCTCGGCAGCCGCGACCAAGCGCAGCGCGACCTGCTCGGCGACACCGCGCGCGAGAGGCCGCAACTGCTCACGGACCTCACGGTCGAGGCTGCGGGGGTCCAGATCCTCGGGCACCGGCGGCGCGGCGGGGCCCCGCGCTGGGCGCCGTTCGTCCGGGCCTCGTTCGCGCCGCGCGGACGGCTGCCGCTCGCGCCCCGCTCCCTCCCGGCCGGCGAAGCGGTCCGACCCGCGAGCCGGCCCGCGGCCGCGGGTCCGATCGCCATCCGGAGTCCGGCGCTCGCCCCGGTCCCCGGCTCGCGGCCGGTCGCCACTGCGCCGGTCCCTGTCGTCGCGGCGCTCGGTACGGTCGGCGTGGCCGCCGGTGGCCGGGCGTGGGCTCGATCGGTCCCGCTCCCTCCACTGCGGACGGTCCGGACGCCCGGTCGCTTCACCACGCGGCCGCCACGGCCGCTCACCGGTCTCGCCCCGGTCACCACGAACGGGACGGTCCCGGTCCCTCCACTGCGGACGGTCGGGACGCCCGGTCGCTTCACCACGCGGCCGCCACGGCCGCTCACCGGTCTCGCCCCGGTCACCACGAACGGGACGGTCCCGCTCCCTCCACTGCGGACGGTCCGGACGCCCATCCCGGCGCGGTGCGCCCTCACGCGGCGCACCCGCTCGCGGAGCACGGTCGCGACCGCGCGATTCCGGCGGCCTGCCCTCACCCTCGCCGAAACCCCGCGGACGACCCTCGCGGTCGCCGGAACGGCGGTCTTCGCGACCACCGAAGTCCCGCGCGGGCCGGGCGCCCCCATCGCGCGAGCGGCGCTCGCCCCATCCCCCGGCACGCCCCGCGTCGCCGGATCGTGGCCCCTCGCCCGAGCGGCGCTCGCGCGAACCCCGCCCGGCGTCGCGCTCGTCCCGGCCACCTCCGGTCGCGGCGCCGCCCCGGTCCCGTCCCTGAGCCCGGCCGGCACCGCGATCGGTCGAACCGGCACGCTCACCGCCACGGCCGGCCGAACCCGTACGGTCCGTACCACGGCCGCCCGCAGCGCTACGCCGGCGGTCCGGGGCCGTACGGTCGTCGCGGTCGCGGCCACCGCGAGGTTCGCGGGCACCACCGTCCGGCTGACCCACGCCAACCATCCTCCAGCCAGGCTCATGATCGCGTGTGGTCCGGGTACCGGGCGGTACCCGAAACCCGCACGATCAGCAGTTGTCTTTCACGGGGTGTGCTCGACGCCGGCGATGGCGCGCCGGCCGCGGCGCAACACCAGGTACCGGCCGTGCAGGAGAGTGGTCGGATCGATGCGCGCCTCGACGTCGGTGACCCTTTCATTGTTGACGTAGGCGCCGCCCTCGGTGATCGTGCGCCGGGCCTCGTTCATGCTCTTGACCAGCCCGGCGTCCTTGAGCAGCGTGGCGACGCTGGGCAGCTCACCCTTGACGGTGACCAGGCCCGCCTCGGCGAGCGCCGCCTGCAGCGTCGCCGGAGCGAGCGCGTCCAGCGAACCCGTACCGAAGAGTGCCTGCGACGCGGCGATCACCTGCGCGCACTCGGCCGCGCCATGCAGCAGCGTGGTGAGCTCCTCGGCCAGGAACCGTTGGGCAGCACGGGCCGCGGGGCGCTGTTCGGTCTGCTCCGCGAGCTCGGTGATCTTCTCCGGTTCGGCGAAGCTGAAGACCTTCAGGTACCCCACGATGTCCGCGTCGTCTGCGTTGATCCAGAACTGGTAGAAGGCGTACGGGCTGGTCATCGAGGCGTCGAGCCACAACGACATGCCGGCGGCACTCTTGCCGAACTTCGTCCCGTCGGCGCGGGTGACCAGCGGGGTCGTGAACGCGTGCACGCCGCGGATCCCCTTGCGCCGGCAGAAGTCCACGCCGGAGAGGATGTTGCCCCACTGGTCGGAGCCACCGTGCTGCAGCGTGCAGCCATGGCGTTGGTTGAGCTGGTAGAAGTCATGCCCCTGCAGGATCTGGTAGCTCAGCTCGGTGAAGCTGATCCCCGATTCCAGCCGTGCCCGCACGATCTCCCGGTTGATCATCTGGTTGACCGGGAAATGCTTACCGACGTCGCGCAGGAACTCGATCGCGGACATCGGGGCCGTCCAGTCGAGGTTGTTGACCATCGTCGCCGCGACCGGGCCGTCGAAGTCGAAGAACGGCTCAACCTGCCGACGGATCTTCTCCACCCAGCCGCCGACGACCGACTCGTCGTTGAGGACGCGCTCGCCCTCCGCCTTCGGGTCGCCGATGAGCCCGGTCGCCCCGCCAACGAGCAGCAGCGGTCGGTTACCGGCGCGCTGCAGCCGCCGGGCCGTGAGGATCTGCACCAGGTTGCCGACCTGCAGGCTCGGCGCGGTCGGGTCGAAGCCCACGTAGAACGTCACCGGCCCGTCGGCGAGGTGCTTGCGCAGCTCGTCGAGGTCGGTGGAGTCCTGCAGCAGCCCGCGCCACAGCAGGTCGTCGATGACGTCGGGCGAGGCCGGCGTGCGCGGGCCGGGCTTGGCGGTCACGTGGCCCATTCTCCCGTACGCACGCCCCGGTCCGACACCGGGTTACGTGGCCTGCAGGGCGTCGGCCAGCAGGCGAAGGGCGTCGCGGATGCGCTCGACCGGGATCGCCCCGTAGCCCAGCATGAGACCGTCGCGGACCGGAGTGTCCACGTGGAACGGTGCGACTGACCGCAGGACCACGCCGGAGGCCTTGGCCCGCCCCACCGCGTCATCGATAGCGACCCCGGGCCGCGCCAGCGCGGTCAGGTGCAGCCCCGCCGACGAGGGCAGCGCCTCGAGCAGGTTGCCCATCTCCCCAAGCCAGGACCGGATCGCCACGCGCCGGGCCGCGTAGTGTCGGCTGGCCCGGCGGATGTGCCGGGCCAGCAGTCCCTCGTCGATGAAGTGCGCCAGCGCCGCCTGGCTGACCGTGTCGGTGTGCCAGTCGCTGAGCTGTTTGGCCGTCCGCAGCGCGCAGCGCAGCGAGGCTGGGGCGATGAGAAACCCCAGCCGCAGCGCCGGGAACATCGTCTTGGAGAACGTTCCTATGTAGACGACGTGGCTGGAACGGTCGATGCTGTGCAGCGGCTGCAACGGCCGCTGCCCGTAGCGGAACTCGCTGTCGTAGTCGTCCTCGACCACGACCGCGCCGGCGCTGCGGGCCCAGGACAGCAGAGCGGTACGCCGCGCCGGCGACATCGCGACGCCGAGTGGGTACTGGTGCGACGGCGTGACATAGACCAGCCTCGCCGAGCCGGGAAGCGCGTCCACGACGAGTCCTTCCTCGTCGACCGGCACTCCGACGACCCGGGCACCCATCGACGTGAAGACATGCCGTGCCGGAGGGTAGCCGGGGTCCTCGACGGCGACGGTCGAGCCCGGGTCGACGACGACCCGGGTGACCAGGTCGATCGCCTGCTGGGCGCCGCGGGTGACCAGAACGTCGTCGGCCGAGGCTCGCAGCCCGCGGGAGACGCCGTAGTGCCGGGCGATGGCGGCGCGCAGGGCTATGAGCCCCTCCGGCTCGCCGTAGTCACCGGTGCCCAGGGCGGAGACACGCAACTGCTGGCCCACGAAACGGCGCCAGGTCTCGAAGCCGAACAGCCCGATGTCGGGCAGCCCGATGGTGAACGGGTAGCGGGCCAGCGGCGCGACGGTGGTGTCGGACAGCGGCAGGGCGCGCCACACCGCGCGCGGCGTGGGATCGTGCGTGGGCGGGTTGGCCCGCGTCACCGTACGGCGCGTTCGCGTCGCGTGTGGACGGTCCAGGTCGCCAGCCACCGTCTGCGTCGCCAGCACGAAGGTTCCGGCGCCGACCCGGCCCTGCAGATACCCCTCGGCGACGAGCCGTTCGTAGGCGAGGGCGACCGTCGTGCGGGAGACGTCGAGCTGCTCGGCGAGCACCCGGGTCGCGGGCAACCGGGCGCCCGCGGGCAGGCGCCCGTCGAGGATCGCGTCGAGCACGTGCCGGTAGATCCGCGCGGCGTGCTCGCCCCGAGGTCCGAGCGTGACGTGCACCTCCATCGCTGCCCCCAACTCCGGGCCAATTGGTCCAGTCAGAATGCTCAGGATTGGCCATACGGTACAGCCATTAGCGCTCCTACGCTGACTCATCATGAGCCGGCTCTCGATCCCCCAGGGCGCCGCGGTGTCGGTGGGCGCGGTGCTCGGCACCGGCGTCATCTCGGTGCCCGCGCTCGGCGCGCAGGTGGCTGGGCCGGCGTCGCTGGTCGCGTGGGTGGCGCTGATCGTGCTCTCGGTGCCGCTCGCCGCGACGTTCGCCGCGCTCGGCGCCCGCCACGCGGACGCGGGCGGTGTCTCCACGTACGTGCGGCGGGCGTTCGGGGACCGTGGCGCGACCGTGGTCGGCTGGCTGTTCTACTTCTCGGTCCCCACCGGGGCTCCGGTGGCCGGATACATGGCCGGCGCCTATGTCGAGGCCGCGTTCGGCGGCGGGCAGCGCACCATCCTGCTCACCACCGCCGGCCTCGTCGCGACCGTGACGGTGATGAACTACTTCGGGCTGCGCGTCTCGGGGCGGGTGCAGCTCGTGCTCGCGGCGACGCTCGCGACGCTGCTGCTCGTCGCCACGATCGCCGCGCTGCCGCACGCCCGGGTCGCGAACCTCCAACCATTCGCGCCACACGGTTGGGCGGCCATCGTGCCGGCCGCGGCCGTCCTGGTCTGGAGCTTCGCGGGCTGGGAGGCGCTCACCTCGCTCGCCGGCGAGTTCCGCGACCCGGCTCGGGACGTGCCCCGGGCGACCGCCATCGCGCTCGCCGTGGTCGGCTCGCTCTACCTTGCCGTCGCCGCGACGAGCCTCGCCGTGCTCGGTCCGGCCACCGCGACCACCGAGGCACCGCTGGCCGAGCTCATGATGGTGGGCATCGGCGGGCCGGTCACGGTGATCACCGCGGTCGTCGCCGTGCTGCTGACCCTCGGCGCGATGAACGCCTATCACGCGAGCGCCGCCAAGCTCGGCGCGGCCCTGGCCCGCGACGGCGCGCTGCCCGGGTGGTTAGAGCGTGGCAGCGGCATCGGGCAGGTGCCCCGCCGCAGCCTCGCCGTGGTGACGGCGGCGGACTTCCTCGCCCTCACGGTGGCCGCCGTGGCCCACCTCGGCACCCGCCAGATCATCCTCGTGACCGTCGGCGTCTTCGTGATCGTCTATGTGTTCGGGAGTGCCGCGGCGCTGCGGCTGCTGCCCCGGCGCACCTGGGCCCACCGCGGGGCGATCGTCGCCCTCGTCTCGTCGGTGGCGCTGCTGGCCACGATCGGGCCGTCCCTGCTCTGGCCGCTTGGCGTCGCCGTCGCGGCCCTCGTCTACGACCACCGGTCCCGTCGTCGTGTCCGCGCCAGGCGTCTACCGGAGCCGGAGCACCGCGAACCCGCCGGCACGGCGGTGTGACGCCCCGGTCGCCTCAGCGACGACGGACGCGGGGGGTGTGCAGGCGGTAGGGGCTGACGGTCTCCTCGCCCTCGATCCAGAACCGCCAGGGCCGGTCCTTCTCCGCGACCACGCCCACGCGAGGTCCACATTGGATACTTGTCGTGGCCGGTTCCGTGCCGGGCAGGAGCCGGACGGGTGAGTCCTGCGCCAACAGGTCGACGCCGTTGTGCGCGCCCGTGATGGCCAGGGCCTGGGTCAGTCGCGCCGGGCCCCGGGCCAGGTCACGGTCACGGGAGCCGGGCCTTCTCGCGCGAGCCAGGTCGATACCGTCCACGATGGACCCGGCACGGACCAGCACGGCGGAGGCGACCCCCTCCTCGCGGCAGACGATGTTCAGGCACCAGTGCATGCCGTAGGTGAAGTACACGTAGCCGTGCCCGGGCGGCCCGAACATCACGCCGTTGCGCGGGGTGCGCCCCTTGTGGGCGTGCGAGGCCGCGTCCACGCCCGTCCCGTCATACGCCTCGACCTCGGTCAGCCGTGCGGTGACCCCGTTGCCGACGAGCAGGCAGCCGAGCAGGACCGGCGCGACACTCTCCACCCGCCCGGCCAGCAGGCGTGACAGGCTCTGCACGGCGCTCGCGATCCGGTCAGCGGGGAACGACCCGGGCGGCCGCCCAGGTCCGCCACTGGTCCACTGCGGACTGAACCGCGGCGAGCTGCTCGGCAACCGGACCTGGCCCGGTTGAGCCTGGGGCGAGGCGGGCCCGCAGCGCGCCGCGCACGTCGAGCACGGAGCGTACGTCGGGGGTCAGGTGCGGCGAGACCGCGGCGAGGTCGTCGTCGGAGACCTCGTCGAGACCGCAGTCGCGGGCGATGCACAACGCCACCAGGGAGCCGGTCACCTCGTGGGCATCGCGGAACGGCACCCCTTGGCGTACCAACCATTCCGCCACCTCGGTCGCGAGCGTGTACCCCTTCGGAGCGGCCGCGGCGAGGCGGTCCACGCGGACCGTCATCGTGGCGATCATCCCGGCCAGGGCGGGCAGGACGAGCTCGAGCGTGTCGACCGCGTCGAAGACGGGTTCCTTGTCCTCCTGCATGTCGCGGTCGTACGTCAGCGGCAGGCCCTTGAGCATCGTGAGCACCGTGACGAGGTCGCCGACCAGCCGGCCGGCCTTGCCCCGGGCCAGCTCGGCGACGTCCGCGTTCTTCTTCTGCGGCATGATCGACGACCCGGTCGCGAAGCCGTCGTCGAGCTCCACCCAGCCGAACTCCTGCGAGGTCCAGAGCACGACCTCCTCGCCGAGCCGGGACAGGTGCACCCCGGCGAGCGCCGCGACGAAGAGGAACTCCGCGACGAAGTCCCGGTCCGCCACGGCGTCCATCGAGTTCGGCGCGGCCGCGTCGAAGCCCAGCTCCTTGGCCACCCGCTCGGGATCCAGCGGCAGGCTCGACCCGGCGAGGGCGCCCGCGCCCAGCGGCGAGATCGCGGTACGGCTGTCCCAGTCCCGCAGCCGGTCCAGGTCCCGCATCAGGGGATGCACATGCGCGAGCAGGTGGTGTCCAAACGAGACGGGCTGCGCGTGCTGCAGGTGGGTCATGCCCGGCGCCGGGGTCTCGACATGGCGGCCCGCCTGCTCGACCAGCGCGTCGGCGAGCTCCACGATCCGCGCCGCCACCGCGCGGCCGTGGTCGCGCAGATACAGGCGCAGGTCGGTGGCGACCTGGTCGTTGCGGGAGCGGCCCGCCCGCAGCTTGCCCCCGAGTGCGCCGAGGCGCTCCAGCAGCCCCCGCTCCAGCGCCGTGTGCACGTCCTCGTCCTCGACGCTCGGCCGGAACTCGCCGCTGGCGCAGGCGGCCTCCAGGTCATCCAGGGCGGCGAGCATGCGGCCCAGCTCGGCGGCGTCGAGCAGTCCCGCGTCGGCGAGGATGTGCGCGTGGGCGCGGGAAGCGGCGAGGTCGTACGGCGCGAGCCTCCAGTCAAAGTGGACGCTCAGCGACAGCCGGGCCAGGGCCTGCGCGGGTCCACCGACGAACCGCCCGCCCCACAGCCGGATCCCCGGGGCTCCGCTCAATGCTCCTCCTCGATGTCAGGAAGGGCACCCTGCCAGACGCCGGGGGTTGGCACGGTGCCCTTCCTTGTTCGTCAGCCCTTGTCGGCCCATTCAAGCAGGGTCGCGGCGAGCCTCGCCCCGGGGCCGGCCGTGGGCGAAGGATCGCGGACCACCACCACGATCGTGTCGTCGCCGGCGATCGTGCCCATCACCTCGGGCAGCCCGGACCGGTCGAAGGCGCTGGCGAGGAACTGGGCCGCGCCGGGCGGGGTCCGCAGCAGGACCAGGTTGCCCGCCGCGTCCGCGCTGATCAGCAGTTCGCGCAGCAGGCGCCGCAGTCGCTCCGGCGCCTGCTCGGCAGAGCGCAACGGACCGGCGCCCTCCTCGGGGATCACGTACGCCGGCGCCGATCCGTCGGTGCCCCGCACCTTCACCGCGCCCAGCTCCTCCAGGTCGCGCGAGAGCGTCGCCTGGGTCGTGTGGAACCCCTCCGACGCGAGCAGCTCGCCGAGCTCCCCCTGCGACCGCACGGGCACACTGCGGATCAGCGCCGTGATCCGCGCGTGCCGGGCAGCCTTGGAGCCGGGCTGTGCCATCACGCCCACCCCCACCCCCACCCCCATCCGCGTGTTGATCTAGGGCTAAGGACCGTGGTTGGAGATCCACTCACGGTCCGGGGCCCTAGATCAACGCGGAGGGGCGGGGGGGTCACGGGTGAACCGCCGGGCTTCGGGAGAGCAGCCAGGCCAGCAGCGCCTTCTGCGCGTGCAGCCGGTTCTCGGCCTGGTCGAAGACCACGCTCGCGGGGCCGTCCATCACCTCGTCGGTGATCTCCTCGCCCCGGTGTGCGGGCAGGCAGTGCAGCACGATGGCGTGCGGCTTGGCCCGGGCGACGAGCGCGGCGTTGACCTGGTACGGCAGGAACGGCGTGATCCGGTCCAGCCCGTCGCCCTCCTGACCCATCGAGGTCCACGTATCGGTCGCGACGACATCGACGCCATCGACTGCCTCGACGGGATCGGTGGTGACCACGACGGAGCCGCCGGTACGGGCCGCGATCACTGTGGCGTCGTCCACGATCGCCGGGTCGGGCAGGTGCGGCGATGGACCGGCCACCCGTACGTGCATGCCCGCCACCGCGCAGCCGAGCAGGTAGGAGTGGGACATGTTGTTGGCCGCGTCGCCGACGTAGCCCAGCGTCCGTCCGGCGATCTCGCCGAGGTGCTCGCGTACGGTCAGCAGGTCGGCGAGGACCTGGCACGGGTGGAACCCGTCGGTGAGGGCGTTGACCACCGGTACCGTTGCCCCGGCGGCCACCTCGGCGAGGCGCTCGTCGCCGAAGGTGCGCATGACGATCGCGCTGGCGTAGCGGGAGAGCACCCGTGCCGCGTCGCCCAGGGTCTCGCCCCGGCCGAAGTGCGTGTTCTGGCTGTCCACCACGATGGGCTGACCGCCGAGCTGGGCGATGCCCGCCTCGAAGGAGAACCGGGTACGCAGGCTCGGCTTGTCGAAGAGCACCGCGACCGCGCGGGGCCCCGCCAACGGGCGCAAGCCGTACGGCTGCGCCTTCATGGTCAGCGCGAGTGCCAGCACCTCGGCCTGCTCGGCCGGGGCCAGATCGTCGTCGCGGAGGAAGTGCCGCGCGAGTGGGCTCGCCAGCTCGCCCGCGTCGGGGGCCGTCACGGCGCTCGTCACGCGGCACCCTCCACAGTGGAGGCTGCCGCGTCGAGGGCCGCGGGCAGGGCCGCGAGCAGCGACTCGATCTGCTCGGCCGAGACGATCAGTGGTGGAGCCAGCCGCAGCGTGTCGGCCCGCACGGCGTTGGTCAGGAAACCGGCGCGCAGCAGCGCCGCGTGCAGCGCGCCGGACGCGGGCGCGCTCAGGCCGACGCCGAGCATGAGGCCCGCGCCGCGCACCTGCGCCACGAGCGGATGGCCCAGGCTCTCGATGCCCCGGCGCAGCAGTTCGCCCATGCGCTTGACGTGGTCGAGCAGGCCCTCCGACTCGATCGTGGCGATGACCGCGAGGCCCGCGGCACAGCAGACCGGGTTGCCGCCGAACGTTGAGCCGTGCGAGCCCGGCGACAGCGCGTCGGCGGCCCGGCCGAAGGCCACCACGGCGCCCAGGGGCAGGCCACCGCCGAGGCCCTTGGCGAGGGTCATCACGTCCGGCTCGACGCTCTCGGCCTGGTGAGCGAACCAGTAGCCGGTCCGTCCGAGGCCGGTCTGCACCTCGTCGAGGACGAGCAGGGCACCGTGCGCAGCGGTGATCTCCCGGGCCGAGGCGAGGTAGCCGGGCGGGGGCACGACCACGCCGCTCTCCCCCTGGATCGGCTCGAGGATCACCATGGCCGTGGCATCGTCCACCGCCGACTCCAGCGCCGCCGCATCGCCGTAGGGGACGAAGACCACCTCGCCTGGAAGCGGCCGGAACGGGTCGGCCTTCGCCGGTTGTCCGGTCAGCGCCAGCGCGCCCATCGTGCGCCCGTGGAAGGAGGCGAGCGTGGAGACCACCCGGGTCCGACCCGTGCAGCGGGAGATCTTGAATGCCGCCTCGTTCGCCTCCGCTCCGGAGTTGGCGAAGAAGACGCGCCCGGCCCGGCCCACCCGAGCCAGCAGCGCCTCCGCGAGCGCGACCGGTGGCCCGGCGGCGAAGAGGTTGGAGACGTGGCCGAGCCGGCCGATCTGGCCGCTCACCGCGTCGACCACCGCCGGGTGGGCGTGGCCGAGCACGTTCACCGCGATCCCGGCGAGGAAGTCTACATAGGACCGACCGGCGTCGTCCCAGACCACGGCGCCTTCGCCGCGGACCAGGGCCAGCGAGGGCGGCCCGTAGTTGTTCATCAGCGAGGCCGACCACCGCTCGATCAGGCCGGTCATGCCTGCTCCTTCTCGGGTCCACGGGCGGTCACCATCGTGCCGAACCCTTCGTTGGTGAATATCTCCAGGAGTACCGAGTGCGGCACCCGGCCGTCAACGATGTGCGCCGCGCTCACGCCGCCACGCACGGCCCGCAGGCAGGCCTCCATCTTCGGCACCATGCCCGACTCCAGGCCCGGGAGCAACCGCTCGACCTCCTCGGCCCCGAGGTGGGAGACGAGCGAGTCCGGGTCCGGGTAGTCCCGGTAGAACCCCGCCACATCGGTGAGCACGATCAGCTTCTGGGCACCGAGCGCCGCGGCGAGCGCACCGGCGGCCGTGTCGGCGTTGAGGTTGTGCACGACCCCGTCGGCGTCCGGGGCCACCGTGGAGATCACCGGAATGCGCCTCGCGGCGATGAGATCCCGCACCGCGTCGACGTTGACCGCGACGACGTCGCCGACGAGCCCGACGTCGACCTGCTCACCGTCCACTGTGGCCTTGCGCCGCTGTGCCGTGAAGAGTCGGGCGTCCTCACCGGACATCCCGACGGCGAACGGCCCGTGCTCGTTGACGAGGCCGACGAGCTCGCGACCGACCTGGCCCAGCAGCACCATCCGCACGACGTCGATCGCCTCGGGCGTGGTCACCCGCAACCCACCGCGAAACTCGCTGCCGATGCCCAGGCGGTTGAGCATGGCCGAGATCTGCGGTCCGCCGCCGTGGACGACCACCGGCTTGAGCCCGACGTAGCGCAGGAAGACCAGGTCCGCCGCGAACGCCCGCTGCACCTCGAGGCTGGCCATCGCGTTTCCGCCGTACTTGACGACGACCGTGCTCCCGTGGAACTTCGCCAGCCACGGCAACGCCTCGATCAGCGTGCTCGCCTTGCCCAGCGCGATGCCGAGATCTCGTGTGGTCAGGGTCATGTCGAGTACGCCGAGTTCTCGTGCACGTAGGCGTGCGACAGGTCGTTGGTCCATACGGTCGCGGTCGCCGCGCCCGCGTGCAGGTCGATGACGATGTGCACCAGCCGGCTGGCGAGGTCCACCGTGGACCGATCGGCCGCGGCGGCGCCGCCCCGACACACCCACACGCCGTTGATCGCGACATCCAGCGCGTCCGGCTCGAAGGCCGCCGAGGTGGTGCCGACGGCGGCGAGGATGCGGCCCCAGTTGGGATCGGCGCCGAAGAGCGCGGTCTTCACGAGGTTGTTGCGGGCGACAGCACGGGCGACCTGCACCGCCTCGTCCTCGGTGGCGGCCGAGCGCACCTCGATGGTCACGTCCTTGGTGGACCCCTCGGCGTCGGCGATCAGCTGCGCCGCGAGCTCGCCGCACGCCTGCGCGACCGCGGCGTCCAGGTCGGCCACGGGTGGCGCGATCCCCGAGGCACCGCTGGCGAGCAGCAGCACCGTGTCGTTGGTGGACATGCATCCGTCGGAGTCCAGCCGGTCGAAGGTGACCCTGGTGGCCTGCCGCAGCGCGCGGTCCAGCGCCTGCGCCGCGACCACGGCGTCGGTGGTGAGCACGACGAGCATCGTGGCCAGGCCGGGCGCGAGCATGCCGGCGCCCTTGGCCATGCCACCGACCGACCAGCGGTCACGCCAGACGTGGGTTGTCTTCGGGCGGGTGTCGGTGGTCATGATGGCCCGAGCAGCCCCCGGGCCGCCCCCCGACGACAGGGACCCCAGCGCCTGCAGCAGCCCGGCGCTGAGCTTCGGCATCGGCAGCAGCTCGCCGATCAGCCCGGTGGAGCAGACCGCGATCTCGCCGGCGCCCGTCTCGATGCCGTCCTTGGTCAGCAGTTGCGCCGCCAACTCGGCGGTGGCATGGCTGTCCTGGAAGCCCCGGGGCCCGGTACAGGCGTTGGCGCCGCCGGAGTTGAGCACCACTGCCCGCAGCGCGCCTGCCTTGAGGACCTGCTGGCTCCACAGCACCGGCGCGGCCTTGACCCGGTTGCTCGTGAAGACGCCGGCGGCGGCCAGCTCGGGGCCGTCGTTGACGACCACGGCGACATCGGGCCCGCCGGATGTCTTGAGTCCGGCGACCGCGGTGCCGGCGCGGAAGCCCTTCGGTGCGGTGACGCTCACGCTTGCTCCGGTTGCATCCTGATGTTGCATGACTATACGATAGAGAGTATCAAGTTTCACGGAACCTGGACAACCGGGTCGGGTCGACCCGGGTCGTCGAGCAACGAGGCGATTCCGGCCGACCGACCACCAGCGGATAGGTAGCATCCCCGCCATGTCACGATTCCTGGCCTCACTGCCGCGCGGCGAGCGGGTGGGCATCGCCTTCTCCGGTGGTCTGGACACCTCGGTGTCGGTTGCCTGGATGCGGCACAACGGCGCGATCCCCTATGCATACACGGCGGACCTGGGTCAGTACGACGAGCCCGACATCGCCGGCGTACCGTCGCGGGCCCTCGCCTACGGCGCCGAGCACGCCCGCCTGGTCGACTGCCGCGCGGAGCTGGTCCGGGAGGGGCTGCTCGCGCTGCAGTGCGGGGCGTTCCACATCGGTACCGCCGGAAAGACGTACTTCAACACGACCCCGCTCGGCCGAGCCGTCACCGGCACTCTGCTGGTGCGGGCCATGCTCTGCGACGGCGTCGACATCTGGGGCGACGGCAGCACCTACAAGGGCAACGACATCGAGCGCTTCTATCGCTATGGCGTGCTGGTCAGCCCGAGCATCCGCATCTACAAACCGTGGCTGGACCCGGCGTTCGTGGCCGAGCTGGGCGGGCGGGCGGAGATGAGCCGCTTCCTGGTCGAGCACGACCTGCCCTACCGCGACCCCGCCGAGAAGGCGTACTCGACCGACGCCAACCTCTGGGGCGCGACCCACGAGGCCAAGTCGCTGGAGCAGCTCAACGTCAGCGCCGAGATCGTCAGCCCGATCATGGGCGTGGCGCACTGGGACCCGGCGGTGGCGATCGAGCCCGAGGAGGCCCGGGTCAGCTTCGCCGAGGGTTGGCCGGTGGCGATCAACGGCAAGACGTTCGGCTCACCGACCGACCTGGTGCTGGAGGCGAACGAGATCGGCGGCCGTCACGGACTCGGCCTCAGCGACAACATCGAGAACCGCATCATCGAGGCGAAGAGCCGCGGCATCTACGAGGCGCCGGGTATGGCGCTGCTGCACATCGCGTACGAACGGTTGGTCAGCGCGATCCACAACGAGGCAACAATCGACAACTATCGTACGATGGGGCGGCGGCTGGGGCGGCTCCTCTACGAGGGGCGGTGGTTCGACCCGCAGAGCCTGATGCTGCGCGACTCCCTGATCCGCTGGGTCGGCTCGGCCGTCACGGGCGAGGTCACCCTGCGGCTGCGCCGCGGCGACGACTACTCCATCCTCGACACGGCTGGCGACCACCTCGCCTACGAACCCGACCGCCTGTCGATGGAGCGGGTGGCGGACGCCGCCTTCGGCCCGGTCGACCGCATCGGGCAGCTCACCCTGCGCGAGCTCGACATCGCCGACACGCGAACCCGACTGACCGGGTACGGACGCACCAGCCTGCTCAACACCGGCGACCTGGCGGCCATCACCGCCGCCGAGCCCGCCGGGCCTACCGACCCATCGGCCGGGTAGCCCGCGCTGTCAGGGGTGGCCGCTAGCGTGCGGCCCATGATTCTGGAGATCCGCACGTACCGGCTGCATCCCGGCACCGGCGCCGAGTTCGTCCGCGTCATGCGCGAGCAGGCCACACCCCTGGTCGAGGCGGTCGGCATGCGCGTGCTGGCCAGTGGCGCGTCGCTGGCCGCCGAGGACGGCCACGAGGAGGCGTACCTCATCCGTGCATTCGACAGCTTGGAACAGCGCGAACGGCAGGAGGACACGTTCTACGGCAGCGCCGCCTGGCGCGAGGGGCCGCGGGAGGCGATCATGTCACGGATCGACCAGTATCACACGGTCGTGCTGGACGTCCCCGAGGCCCTGGTCGCGCAGTTCGCACTGCGCCGGGACGTCACGTCCGGACAGTGACGACCGGAACGAACGGTCAGGGATTGACGCCGATCACGCCCAGGCCGGCGGTCTCGGGCAGGCCGAGCATGATGTTGGCGCACTGGACGGCCTGGCCGGCGGCGCCCTTGCCCAGGTTGTCGATGGCGCTGCACACCAGGACCCGCCCCGAGTCGCGGTCGACGCTCGCCTGCAGGTGGCAGGCGTTGCTGCCCAGCGTGGCCTTGGTTCTCGGCCAGACGCCCTCGGGCAGAAGGCGGACGAACGGCTCATCGGCGTAGGCCCGGGCCAGCACCTCGCGGGCCTGTCCCGCCGTGGTGCCCGGGTCGGTGGGACGGGCCGTGACGGTGGCGAGGATGCCCCGCGGCATTGGTGCGAGCACGGGCGTGAACGAGAGCGTCGTCGCGCCGCAGGCCTGTTTCATCTCCGGCGTGTGCTGATGCGCGCCCACCTTGTATCCGGCCAGGTCGCTCATCACCTCGCTGCCGAGCAGGTTCGCCTTGAGGCCGCGTCCCGCCCCCGTGGTGCCGGAGGCGGCGACGACCACCACGTCCTCAGGGCTCACCAGACCGGATCTGATCAGTGGCGCGAGGGCCAGGATCGTCGCCACCGCGTAGCACCCGGTCGCGGCGACCCGCCCCGACGCAGCGATCAGATCCCGCTGGCCGGGCAGCTCCGGCAGACCGTACGTCCAGGTCCCCGCGTGCTCGCCGCCGTAGTAAGCCTTCCACTGCTCAGGATCCTTGAGGCGGAAGTCGGCGCCGAGGTCGACGACCTTCACGTGCTCCGGCAGGCCTGCCGCGACCGCGGCCGACTCGCCATGCGGCAGCGCCAGGAAGACCAGGTCCGCGCCGGCCAGCGTGGCGACGTCCGTGGGCCCGAAGCTCAGACCGAGACCGATCAGGTGCGGATGGACGGAGGCCACCGGTGTGCCGACCTGCGAGTGCGCCGTCGCCGCGGCGATCTCGAACTCGGGGTGCACAGCCGCCAGGCGCAGCAGCTCGCCGCCGGCGTACCCGCTCGCGCCCGCCACCGCGATCCGAACCCCCATGCCCACCACCCTCTCCGGGCTGCATGACTATGCACTCAATCGTATCAGGATCCTAAGCCCTGGCGAGGCTCCGAACGCTGTTGCAACATTGTGCGTTGCACACTATCGTGTCGGGCTATGGTCGATGACGAAGGCGATCTGGTAGCGGGACACCTGCAGGAGCTGCGACGCGGGACGGTCGTCCTGGCCTGCCTGTTGATCCTCCGGCAGCCGAACTACGGCTACGCCCTGCTCGAGCTGCTCGCGCGCGGCGGCGTCGCGGTCGACGCCAACACGCTCTATCCGCTGCTGCGCCGGCTCGAGCGGCAGGGCCTGTTGACCAGCGACTGGGACACCGGTGAGTCCCGGCCCCGCAAGTTCTACCGGACCAGCGACGAGGGATCCAAGCTCGCGGATCTCCTGCTCGGCGACTGGGACGAGCTCACCACGGCACTTCACCACCTGAGAGGCGACTCATGAGCAGCCTTCGCACTGATCCGACGTCCACGCCCACCGGCCCGAGCCTGACCGAGCGCTACATCCAGGCGGCCCTGCGCAGCGTCCCGCCCGCGAAACGCTCCGACATCGACGCCGAACTGCGCTCGTCGATCGCCGACGCCGTCGAGGACCGGGTCGCCGCCGGCGCGGATGCCGCACAGGCCGAGGAGGCGGTGCTCACCGAACTCGGCGACCCGGCCCGGCTCGCCGCCAACTACACCGGCGCGCCGCTCCACCTGATCGGGCCGGCTCTCTACCTGGACTACGTACGGCTGCTGCGTGTCCTGCTCGCCACAGTCCTCCCGCTGACCGCCGCGGCGGTGGCGGTCGTGCAGGTCGCGCTGCACGTGCCGGCCGGGCGTGTGGTCGCCACGGTGGTCGGCACGACGTTGACCACCGGTCTGCACCTGGTGTTCTGGACCACGCTCGGCTTCGCCCTGCTGGAGCGGGCCCCGGGCGTACGGACGCCGCTGACCGGTCCGTGGAAGCCCTCGATGCTGCCACCGCGGGCCGGGCCGCGCGCCCCGCGGATCGGGGAGCTCATCGCGCTGGTCGTCTGGTCGGCGCTGTTCGTCACGGCGATCCTGCTCACGCCGAGACTCTCCCCGCGGCGCGACGCGAACGGCTCGGTCATCAACATCCTCGATCCCTGGCTGTGGGACAGCGGCACGGTCTATGTCTTCATCGCGCTCATCGCGCTCTCGGTGGGCCTGACGGTCGCCAGCTACTCCGCCACGCGGCTGGCCGCCTTCGCCCCGCTCGCCGGCATCCCCGCGGCCGCGCTGCTGCTCTGGCTCGCGGCGAACCACCACGTGCTCAACCCGGCCTTCGCCGACGCGCTCGGATGGTCGTCGACCGCGACGACGTGGACCGACCGCGGTGTCATGATCGCTGCGGGCATCTCGATCGTGACCACGATCCTCGAGACGGCCGCCCGGTTCTGGCGCCTCTGGCGGCGCTGAGCGCGGGCGATCGGCCAGGGGCCGTGGTGGGAGAATGCCGCCGAGGGCAAAGCGGGCCGGACAGGAACGGAGTGGCGTCGTGCTGTTGTCACCCTCGCCGCGCGGGGCACAGCTCGCGCAGCGCGTCTCGCGGTTCATCGACGACGAGATCACCCCGGTCGAGGCGACGTACGCACGGGAGCTCGCCGAGGCCCGGGCGCGGGGCGAGCAGTGGCGACCGCTGCCCCGGTTGGCCCAGCTGCGACACAAGGCCCGGGCCGAAGGATTGTGGAACCTGTTCCTGCCGGCCGGACACGAGGGTGACTACGCCACACGCTTCGGCACCGCGGACGGTGCCGGGCTGACCAATGTGGACTATGCCCCCATCGCGGAGCTCATGGGGCGCTCGCCGATCGCGCCCTATGTGTTCAACTGCAACGCCCCCGACACGGGCAACATGGAGGTCCTGCTGCGCTACGGCGACGATGCCCAGCGCGCCCAATGGCTCGAGCCTCTGCTGGACGGGCGAATCCGTAGTGCCTTCCTCATGACCGAGCCCGACGTGGCGTCCTCGGACGCGACCACGATGCAGGCGACCGCCGTGGTCGATGGCGACGAGATCGTCCTCAATGGACGCAAGTGGTGGTCAACCGGGGTGGGCAGCGTCGAGTGCCAATTGCTGATCTTCATGGGCCTGACCGATCCGACCGCCCCCCGGCACGCGCAGCACTCGATGGTGCTCGTGCCGCGCGACGCGCCGGGCGTGCGGGTCGTCCGGATGTTGCCCACGATGGGCTGGTACGACGAGCCCTTCGGCCACGGCGAGGTGGAGCTGACCGACGTCCGGGTGCCGGTGGCGAACATCGTCGCGGGACCGGGTCGCGCCTTCGAGATCGCCCAGGGCCGCCTCGGTCCGGGCCGCGTGCACCACTGCATGCGCCTGATCGGCGTCGCCGAGAAGGCGCTGGAGCTGGCCTGTCGCCGGGGACTGAGCCGGGTGGCCTTCGGCAAGCCGTTGGTGGACCTCGGCGGCAACCGGGAACGGATCGCGGATGCCCGCATCGCGATCAACCAGGCACGCCTGCTGGTGCTGCACGCCGCCTGGCTGCTCGACTCCGGCGACCCGGCGGCGCTCGGCGCGGTGAGCCAGATCAAGGTCGCCGTGCCGGGCATGGCGGAGCAGGTGCTCGACCTGGCCATGCAGCTGCACGGCGGCGGTTCGCTCTCCGACGACTTCCCGCTCGCGGCCTCCTGGCTCGCGGCGAGAGCCCTGCGCTTCGCGGACGGCCCGGACGAGGTGCACCGCGGCGTCGTCGCCCGCATCGAGCTCGCGCAGTATCGATGAGCACCGACCTGGATCCGGCTAGCGAGGTTCGCGAGGAGGATGCCTTCGACGTCGCGGCTGTGGCGTCCTGGCTACGCTCGCATGTGGACGATGCGACCGGTCTGGACCAGGATCCGACCGTACGCCAGTTCCCGGCCGGGGTATCGAACCTGACCTACCTGTTGCGCTACCCCGAGCGGGACCTGATCCTGCGCCGACCTCCGGCCGGTACCAAGGCGAGGGGCGCCCATGACGTGCGCCGCGAGTACGACGTCCAGCGACTGCTGAGGCCGACCTTCGGCTACGTGCCCGAGGTGCTGGCGTTCTGCGACGACCCCACGGTCATCGGCTCGGACTTCTCTGTGATGGCCCGCATCGAGGGTCGGATCCTGCGGCGTGACCTGCCGCCGGGGATGACGCTGACCCCGGAGCAGGCCGCCAGCCTGTGCCGCGTCGTCATCGACCGTCTGGTGGACCTGCATCGGGTGGACCCGGTCGCGACGGGACTGCAGCGCTTCGGGCGCGGTGAGGGCTACGTCGCCCGGCAGGTGGCGGGGTGGTCGGACCGCTACCGTCGGGCGCGCACGGCCGACGTCGGCGCCTTCGACCCGATCATGGCGTGGCTGGCCGCGAACCAGCCGTCCGACACCGCCCACTGCGTGATCCACAACGATTACCGGCTGGACAACATCGTCCTCGACCCCGACGACCCGCTGCACGTGGTCGGCATCCTCGACTGGGAGATGGCCACCGTCGGTGATCCGTTCATGGATCTGGGCGGCAGCCTCGCCTACTGGGCGCAGACCGACGACGACCCGGCGTTTCGCCGCCTGCGGCGCCAGCCCACCACCGTGCCCGGGATGCTCACCCGGGCCCAGATCGTCGAGTACTACGCGCAGCGTTCCGGTCGCCCGATCAGCGCTGAGCAGTGGCTCTTCTACGAGGTCTTCGGGCTGTTCCGCCTCGCCGTCATCGCGCAGCAGGTGTACTACCGCTACGTCCACGCCCAGACGACCAACCCGGCCTTCGCCGAACTGCGCCAGGTCGTCACGGCACTGGAACAGCGCACCGAACGCCTGATCGGCGAGAACGCCTGATCCGCGAGAACGCCCAGCAGCATCGCCTGCGCCTCGCCTCGCCTCTGTCGCCGTCAGGCGCCGCGGAGGGTGGCCTGGAACCGTTGCGCCGCCACGGCAACGGCCGAGTCGCGGGCGGCCACCGCCTCCTCCGCGGTTAGCGTACGGTCGGCTGCCCGGAAGGTGAGCTTGTACGCCAGTGACTTCTTCCCGGCACCGACCTGCGAGCCCGTGTAGACGTCGAAGAGCCGTACCGACTCCAGCAGCGACCCGGCACCGTCCACAAGCGACTGCTCGACCTCGGCCGCCGGCACCTGCGACGCCACCACGAGCGCGACGTCGATGAGCGCCGCCGGGAAGGTCGACAGCGCCGGTGCGGGCGTGGGCCCGGGAAAGGGCACGGCACTGAGGTCGAGCTCGAGCGCGCAGGTCCGCTTCGGCACCTCCAGGTCCGCGCAGACCGCCGGATGCAGCTCGCCCGCGTGCCCGATCACGGCACCGTCGGTGAGCACGGCCGCGCAGCGACCCGGATGCCACGGCATCGGGCCGGCAGCGCTCACCCGCACCGACGACGGGCGGACACCGGCACTGGCGAGCACGTCACGGGCGACCTGGATGGTGTCGGCCCAGTCGACCTGTCGGCCGGCGCCCCACCAGCCCGAGTGCGCCAACTCCCCCGCCGCGACCGTGGCGACATGGGTCGGCTGCGACGGCACGGCCGCCTTGGCCCGCTCCCACTCCTCGTCGGTCGGTCGCCGGGCCACGTCGAGCACGGGCGGTGGCCCGTCGGTGGTGGGCAGGAAGACCAGGCCAAGCTCGAAGAGCGCCACATCCCGATTGCCCCGGCCGAGGTTGCGCCGCAGCGTCGCGAGCAGCCCCGGCAGGAGGCTGGTGCGCATCAGCGGCTCCTCCTCGGAGAGCGGGTTCGCCAGTCGCAGCGCCGCGGTCGGCAGACCCAGGCGGCGCAGCGCATCGGTCGAGATGAACGGGGTCGGCAGCACCTCCACGTACCCGAGCTCCGCCAGTGCCCGCCCGACCGTACGGCGTCGCCGCTGCGTCGCGGTCAGTCCCGCACCGGGCGGCGCGACCGGCAGCGTGCTGGGCACCTTGTCGTAGCCATCGAGCCGGACCACCTCCTCGACCAGGTCCGCCGGGCGTACCAGGTCGGGCCGCCAGCTCGGCGGCGTGACGGTGAGGATGGATCCCTGCGCCGTGACCTCGCAGCCGACCTCGACCAGCAGCTCGGCGACCCGGCTCGTCGGGTAGGGCATGCCGACCAGCCGCGAGGCCTCCTCGGAGTTCATCGTGATCGTCGCGGTCTGCGGCGGGTAGTTCAGGTCGAGGATCTGCCGGCCCGCCGTACCACCGCCGTGCTCGACCAGGATCTGCACCGCCCGGTCGATCGCGACCAGCGCCAGCTCCCGGTCCACGCCCCGCTCCCAGCGCTTGGCCGCCTCGCTGAACAGGTTGTGCCGGCGCGCGGTCCGACTCACCATCGTCGGGTCCCAATGGGCCGCTTCGAGCAGCACGTCGGTGGTCGTCCCCGGGACCACCTCGGAAATCTGGCCCCCCATGACGGCCGCGAGCGAGATGGGGCCGGTGTCGTCGCAGATCACCATGTCCTCGGCCGAGAGCACGCGGGCGACACCGTCCAGTGTGGTCAGCCGTTCCCCCTGCGCGGCCCGGCGCACGACCAGAGCGCCGGAGATGCGGTTCGCGTCGAACGCGTGCATCGGCTGGCCGAGCTCGAGCATGACGTAGTTCGTCACGTCGATCGCCAGGCCGAGGGTCCGGACGCCGGCCGCGAGCAGCCGCCGCTGCATCCACTGTGGACTGGGCGCGTGCGGGTCGAGCCCGGTGACCAGGCGGGCCGCGAAGCGGTCACAGCCGACCTGGTCGACCACGGTCACCGGCCATGCCGGCTTGCCCCGGGTCGAGCCCTTCGGCGCAGTCGCGGTCCCGGGGTCGGTGAACGGGACACCGAAGGCGTACGCCAGCTCGCGGGCCAGGCCCCGGACGGACATCTGGTAGCCGCGGTCGGGAGTGATCTCGACTTCGAGTACCATCTCGCCGAGCCCCACGTAGGGCCGGGCGTCCTGCCCGGGGGTCGCGCCGCTGAGCGGATCGAGGACCATGATGCCGGCGTGGTCGTCGCTGACGCCCAACTCCCGAGCCGAGCAGATCATGCCGTTGGAGTTGTGGCCGTACGTCTTGCGGGCGCCGATGGTGAACCCGCCCGGTAGCACTCCGCCCGGAAGGATCACCGCGACGAGGTCGCCCTCGACGAAGTTGGTGGCACCGCACACGATCTCCTGCGGCTTGCCGGTGCCGTTGGCCTTGCCCACGTCGACCGTGCAGAACCGGATCGGCTTGCGGAACCCGGTCAGCTCCTCGATGGTGAGCACCCGGCCCACCGCGAGCGTGCCCTGCACGCTCGCGCCCTGGTCCACGATGGACTCCACCTCGATGCCAAGGTTGGTCAGAGCGTCGTCGAGCCGCTGCGCGGTCAGCTCCGGCGGCAGCGCCACGTGCTCCCGCAGCCAGGAGACGGCTACCCGCATCGCTACTGCACCTCCATGCCGAACGCCCGGGTGAACCGCACGTCGCCCTCGATGAACTCCCGCATGTCCGACAGGCCGTTGCGGAACATCAGGGTCCGGTCGATGCCCATCCCGAACGCGAACCCGGTGTACACGTCGGGGTCGATACCGCACGCGCGCAACACGTTCGGGTCGACCACGCCACAACCACCCCATTCGACCCAGCGCGGGCCGTCGCGGTGCGCCTCGAACCACACATCGAACTCTGCCGACGGCTCGGTGAACGGGAAGTAGTGCGGCCGCCACCGGGTCCGCGCCCTGGGCCCGAACATGGCCCGGGCGAAGTGGTCCAGCGTCCCGCGCAGGTGCGCCATCGTGATGCCCTTGTCCACCACCAGACCTTCGACCTGGTGGAACACCGGCGAGTGGGTCGCGTCCAGCTCGTCGGTCCGGTAGACCCGACCGGGCACGATCACGTAGATCGGCGGCTCGCGCTCCAGCATGGTGCGCGCCTGCACGGGCGAGGTGTGGGTGCGCAGCACGAGCCCCGACCCGGTGCCCACCTGATCGCCCGCCGCTGTGCCCGGGGTGGCGACCCAGAAGGTGTCCATCAGGCCCCGGGCCGGATGGTCGGGCGGGATGTTGAGCGCGTCGAAGTTCGCCCACTCCAGCTCGAGCTCAGGGCCTTCGGCGACCTCATAGCCCATCCCGACGAAGAGGTCGGCGATCCGCTCCATCAGCGTGGTCAGCGGGTGCCGGGCGCCCCGGGGGTGGCGCTCGCCAGGCAGCGTGACATCCACCGCCTCCTCGGCGAGGACGCGTGAGGCCCGGTCCTGCTCCAACTGCAGCAGCCGGGCGTCGTACGAGCCCTGGATCGTGGCGCGTGCGTCGTTGACCCGCTTGCCGGCATCGGATTTGGCCTGCGGGGGCAAGGCGCCGATCTCGCGGCGGGCCAGTGAGACGGGCGACCGGTCGCCCAGGTGCTGGTGGCGCGAGGCGACCAGAGCGTCCACGTCGGACGCGGCGGCGAACGCCTTCTGCGCGCGCGCCACGGCATCATCGAGCGCGGTCTGGTCGAGCAGCGAGACCTGCTTGGGGTCGTACGGGTCGTTGCGATAACTCATGACGGGCGTCCTCCGGGCGAGCAACCCACGAAGTCTACGAACCCACGGCTTTGCCGCCGCCCGCCGGTGCGTGCCTGGAGTGAGGAGGTGCGATCAGCCCCGCGGCCCGCCAGCGGCGGGCTGGGTAAACCGCTGGGCCCCGATCACGGCACGTCTCCTCGATGCTTCCCGCGTTGGTCTGCGCGGCGTTGTGCTCTGGCGGAAGCGTACAGGCAGACCGCGGCCGCCGCAGCGAGGTTAAGGCTCTCGGCGCGCCCGTGGATCGGTACCCGGACGGTCGCGTCCGCCAGGTCGCAGACCTGCGGGGGCAGGCCGTGCGCCTCGGCCCCGAAGATCCAGCCCGTACGGCCGCCCAGGCCGCCGGTCTCCAGCAGGTCGTCCAGGTCGTGCCCGCCGTGCGCATCGGCCGCCAGCACGGTGAACCCGGCGCGCTTCAGCTCGGCCACGGCCTGCTCCTCGCTGCCGCCGCGGACCACGTCGAGGTGAAAGAGGCTGCCGGCGCTGGCTCGCACGCACTTGCCGTTGTACGGATCCACGCTGCCATCCGGGAAGACCACCACGCCAGCGCCCGCGGCATCGGCCGTGCGCAGCACGGCGCCGGCGTTGCCCGGATCGGCGATGCCCGCGAGCACCACGGCGAGCCGGGGGGCGTGCGCGAGCGCCTGGCCGAGCGTGGTGTGGCGGTGCCGGGCGACCGCGACCACGCCCTGCGGGGTCACCGTCTGCGCCAGCGCCGCGAGGCCCTGCGCGGTCACGGCGTGCACCCGCACCTGGCCCGCCGCGGCCGGCACGGCCTGCTCTGCGCGCCCGACCTCCACGAACAGCTCCGTCACCAGACCCTCGGCCAGCGCCTCCCGGACGGCCTGAGGACCCTCCACAAGCAACAGTCCACTGTGGTCACGCTCACGGCGGCGGTGCAGGCGGCGTGCCGCGACCACCCGGGCCGAGCGCTGCGTCAGCGGCGCCGGTGTCGACGGGGGCGAGCCGGTCATCGGCTCAAGCGACGGGCCGCCGATCAGGCCGCGGCCTGCGTGGGCAGCGCCGCGCGCGCCGCCGCGACGAGGCCGGCGAAGGCCGTGGCGTCGTTGACGGCGAGTTCGGCGAGGATCTTGCGGTCCACCTCGATGCCGGCCAGCCGCAAGCCCTGGATGAGGCGGTTGTAGGTAATGCCGTTCAACCGTGCCGCCGCGTTGATCCGGGTGATCCAGAGCTGCCGGAAGTCGCCCTTGCGGTCCCGCCGGTCGCGGTAGGCGTACTGCAGCGAGTGGAGCATCTGCTCCTTGGCCTTGCGGTACAGCCGGGAGCGCTGGCCCCGGTAGCCGCTCGCGCCCTCGAGGACGGTCCGGCGCTTCTTCTGGGCGTTGACCGCCCGCTTGACGCGTGCCACGTCATGTCTCCTTCACTCGGCCCCGGCGCCAACCGACGATGCGCCGCGGGGGGAATGGGCGCGTCAGCGGCCCAGCAGCCTCTTCACTCGCTTGACGTCCACGCGGGCCAGCTCGACCGTCCCGGTCAGCCGCCGGGTCCTGCGGGAGCTCTTGACCTCCAGCAGGTGCCGCTTGCCGGCCTGCTCCACGAGGATCCGGCCCTTCCCGGTCACCTTGACCCGCTTACCGGTGCCGGTATGGGGCTTGAACTTCGGCATCTCTGGTCAACCCTTCAGTTCCGCTCTGGCACGACCCGCCCGTGCTCGTCGCCGTGGATCACACCCGGGCCGGCTCGGCCCGTCGTCCGGATCGCCGGTGCTCGCGCGATGCTCCGGGCGCCCGCATGCGCGAGCCGCGCGCCGGCAGCCTCGCGGGCTTGCGAGCCTAACAGCAAGCCCGGGTGCGCCAGCGCGGTCGGTCCGTGATTGAGAGGTTCACCGCTACTCGTCCGCGGTGAGGTCCTCACTCTCGTCCTCGGCCGGCTCCAACTCGGGGTCGGTCGAGCCGTCCTCCCGTGGCCGAGCGGTGGCCCGGCCCTTGATCGTCTTATGAGGGGCGATCACCATGATCATGTTTCGGCCGTCCTGCTTCGCGGAGGCCTCCACGTACCCCAGGTCGGCGATCTCGTCCTCCAGCCGCCGCAGGAGCCGGAAGCCGAGCTCCGGCCGACTCTGCTCGCGACCACGGAACATGATCGTGACCTTGACCTTGTCGCCCGCCTTGAGGAACCGCATGACGTGACCCTTCTTGGTCTCGTAGTCGTGCGGGTCGATCTTTGGGCGCAGCTTCATCTCCTTGATGACGGTCTGCTGCTGGTTGCGCCGCGCCTCCCGGGCCTTGAGCGCGCTCTCGTACTTGAACTTCCCGAAGTCCATGAGCTTGCACACGGGCGGGCGTGCCATCGGTGCCACCTCGACCAGATCCAGGTCCACCTCGGCCGCCAACTGCAGAGCCCGCTCCAGGGGGACCACGCCCACCTGTTCACCCTCGGGACCGACCAGTCGTACCTCTCGTGCGCGGATCTGTTCGTTGACGCGATGCTCGACGCTGATGGGGCCTCCCTCTGCTTCGCGCCGCCCACGCGGCCAACACGCGAGCGACGATCTCACCGGTCCCGCGGTGCGAGCCGGTCGGTGTCGCCGCCCCCGAAGCGCACGGGTGACCCGGCAAGCCCCACGAAGAAGGCCCTGGCGCATGCCAGGGCCCGCTCGACCGGCGAAGCAGGCACCGAGATGCCTGCGACCGGACCCGGCGGCCTCGCGGCGACGGGTGGGAGCGGGGCTCCACTTGTCACGACGGATCAGCCGGAGCCGATGCCGTCGTTGGGACACCACGCACGCAGCGTGATGCGGTCGACCCGGACAGACTACCAGACACCACGCCGGAACCGGTCATCGCGCCGTCGGAGCGGTCAGCGAGCCCGGGGGTCGGCGATCCGGCTCAGCGATCGGGTGCGGCGTCGCGGGAGGCGGCGAGCAGGGTACGCAGGGCCCGTACGGCGGCCACGGCGTGCTCCTTGTCGGCCGCCTGGACCGCCATCACCGCCAGCGTGTCGTCGTCTTCGAGCTCGAGGCTCACCCACGGGCTGCCCTTCTCGAACACGATGCGGCGCACCACACCCCAGGGCACGTCGTGCGATCCGATGACGTTGCGGACCTCGAGGTGTCGGGCGTCGGCGACGACCCGGGGGCGGGTGAAGAGCAGGATGGCCGCGGCGCCCAGCAGACCGAGGATCACCATCGCCGCCTGGTCGCCGCCCTGGAACACACCCGAGGTGGGGTCACCGCCGACCGGGCCACGCAGGATCACCGCGAGCACGGCGAAGAAGACGGCGAACGTCGGCGCCGCCACCCAGCAGACGCGGCGGATCTTCCGCGGTCGGATGACGACCGTGCCGTCGGCCACGGCACGAGTCTGCCACGGACCCCTCGGCGTGCGACGGTACGGGCTAGAGGCGGCAGGCGTGGATGTCGGTGACGAGAATCGCCCGGGCCCCGCTCTCGTACAGCGCATCCATGATCTTGTGGACCTCGGTACGCAGGACCATGGCCTGCACGGCGACCCAGCCTTCGCGGCGCAGTGGCGAGATCGTCGGCGACTCGATGCCCGGGGTCAGCCGCACGGCGGCGTCGAGGGAGTCGGTGGGCACGTCGTAGGCGAGCATCACGTACTGCCGGGCCACGAGGACCCCCGAGAGGCGCCGGACGAGCTGGGTGACCGGGCCGTTCTGCTGTGCCCCCGAGCGCCGGATGAGCACGGCCATCGAGCGCAGTACCGGCTCACCGATCGGCTCCAGCCCGGCCTGGCGCAGCGTGGCGCCGGTGTCCACGACGTCCCCGATCGCGTCGGCGAGCCCGAGCCCCACGGCGTTCTCGACGGCACCGTCGAGCCGGATCACCCTGGCCTTGATGCCGTGTTCGTCGAGGAAGCGCCAGACCACGCCCGGGTACGCCGTGGCGATCCGGGCATCGGCCAGGTCCGCGATCGTGGCGAAGCGACCGGGGCGGGCGGCGAACCGGAACGTGGAGGCGCCGAAGCCCAGCTCGAGCAGCTCCTCCACGTCCGCTCCGGCGTCGATGCGCAGGTCCCGGCCGGTGACGCCGAGGTCGAGGTCCCCCGAGGCGACATAGACGGCGATGTCGCGTGGGCGCAGGTAGAAGAACTCGACGTCGTTGGCGGCGTCGAGGCAGGTCAGGTCGGCGTCATCGGGCCGCTGGCGATACCCCGCCTCGCTGAGCATCGCGACGGCAGCGGGTGCCAGACCACCCTTGTTCGGCAGGGCGACGCGAAGCATGAGGGACTCCTTGCTGGATGGCGAACACGGGTCGGGGACGGGCGCGACGGGCTACAGATGTCGGTAGACGTCGGCGAGCGTCAGGCCCCGCGCGAGCATGAGCACCTGGGCGTGGTACAGCAGCTGGGAGATCTCCTCGGCCGTACGTTCCGCGCCCTCGTGCTCGGCCGCCATCCACGCCTCGGCGGCCTCCTCGACGACCTTCTTCCCCGCCGCATGCACGCCGCCCTGCAGCAGCGCCACGGTGCGGGAGCCGGGGGTGCCCGCCGCGGCCTTGGCGGCCAGCTCCTCCCAGAGCTGGTCGAAGGTCTTCACAAATAAGCATTCTGTCAGGCCGGCCCGCGACCCGATCGCGCAGTGGGTCCGGTCACGTCCGGGAAGTCACCGCATTCATCTATCGTTGGCGCACGTGCCACCGCTGTCCGGCCCGGGCGAGGCCAGCAACCGCTACGGAGACACCGATGCTCAACACGCTACGTGGATTCAAGGACTTCATCCTGCGCGGCAACGTCATCGACCTATCGGTCGGTATCGTGGTCGGTGCCGCCTTCACCGCCCTGGTCGGCAGCTTCACCGAGGCCTTCATCAAGCCACTTCTGCAGCTCTTCGGCGCCAACGGCAAGCTCCCGGGCGGCGCGTTCACGATCAACGGCTCGACGTTCGACTGGTCGCTGTTCGCCAATGGCCTGATCACCTTCGCGATCACGGCCGCGGTGCTCTACTTCCTCGTGGTGATGCCGATGAACAAGCTCGCCGAGCGCCGGATGAAGGGCATCGAGCCCGCGCCGGCCGTGCCGAGCGAGGAGGTCATCCTGCTGCGCGAGATCCGCGACGCGCTGCGCGGCGGCGCCGCCGTCCCGGGGGCGCGCACGCCCACGGACAGCGGTGGGGGCGCTACCGTCGGGTAGCCGCCGGGCTCGGCGACGGGTACCGTGCCGGGCGTGGGTGATGGCCGATGAAACTCAGCTTCGACGTCGGCGAGCAGGAACGCCACCGAATCGACTTCTCGTTCGACCCGTTCTGGGGACCGGTGCGCATCATGGTCGACGGGGTGACCGTGGTGCGGGGCTTTCAGTTCATCAGCTTCGGCCTGGTCCGGCCCTATGAGTTCACGGTGGGCTCCCACGAGCAGCACGCGGTGCGCATCGAGGTGCATCGCAAGCTGTTCTTCGCGGGCTTCCGGTCGCGGGTGTACCGCGTGTTCGTCGACGGTCGCCTGGTGCACGAAGAGGAGCGCTGAGAGACGCTCAGCGCACCACTGACCGGATGGCCAGCGCGGCGTCGAGCGCGGCGACGGTCGCCGACCAGCCCTTGTCCTCGGCGGAGGCGGGCAGCCCGGCACGCGCTACCGCCTGCTCCCGGGTGTAGACCGTGAGCACGCCCTGGCCCACGGGCGTGCCGGAGTCCACCGCCACCCGGGTCAACCCGTCGGTGACCGAGCGGCACACGTAGTCGAAGTGGGCGGTCTCCCCCTTCACCACGACGCCGAGCGCGACCACCGCGTCGAAGCGCTGCGCCAGTGTGTGGGCGAGGACCGGCAGCTCCACGCAACCGGCGACCCGTACCGTGACCACCTCGTCGACGCCGCAGGCCTTAGCCGCCGCCTCCGCCCGCTCCACCATGTGGTCGACGAGGTCGCCGTGCCAGCGCGCGGCGACGATCCCCACCCTCAGCCCGTGGGCCTCCACAGTGGACACACCCGGCTCCCCGTATCCGGCCATCCCCTTACCCCCTCTTCCCTCGCGTTGATCTAGGGCATAGGACCGTGATCGATGAACGTCAAGTCCCTAGATTGGGCACGGCCCGGACTGTGCCCTAGGCCACACCCTACCGAGACAAAAGAAAGGGGCCGGCAGGCGTCATGCCCAACCGGCCCCGTGCTGCTCACGCCCGGCCCGAACCCCTGCCCGGGTCGGCCTTGAAGTCTGGCCCGTAGGATCTGTCGGTCCTCGGCGCCCCTTCGACTACGTCATGGGTCCACTCCGACCACGGCTCGCCGTTGAGCCGCTGCCCCGGCCGGGTGAAGTATCCGCCCTTCGACGCGCTCGCCATGCGTCGCTCGTGGTAGCTGTCGCGATATCCGGCGGGGCGTTCGCTAGTCACGGGCGGTGTCCAACCGGCAATGCCCCGGGGCCACCGTCATGCAACGCCGCTCGCCCCGCTCACACTCGGTCATGCCGAGTAGGGCACGAACGTTTACGTCACGGCCTAGGTCCGTCCAACGCGGCTGGCCCTCGGCGTCCACCCGGCCGTGCCAGAACGTCGTACAGCCTGCCCGTGCGGCATGGGCGCGGCGCCTGTCTGTCGGTGCAATGCGCCGTCCGATGGCCGCGATCGTGGCGGGCGTCATCCAATCCGGTGGTGTCATAACTGCGCTCCCCAGCGTTTCGTTAGCTGAACGACTTCGACGGTTTCGTCATCGATCCGCACACGGGCCACGGGCCTGCCGTAGGGGTGACCGAGCCAACGCCCCACCCAGACCACCCGCCCGACAGCGCCAGCATTCGGGCAATAGAGCAGGTCACCCGGGACGATGGGTACGGCCTTTGGTGGCGCGGTCATGCGGCACGCTCCCGTGTTGCTGGGTACCCCTGGCACGGCAGGCAGGTACGCCCGACAAACAGGTAGGCGTGCCGTTCCTCGCCACACTCGCGGCACGTGCGGTAGCGCTCCCCGGAGCGATCCAAGCCGCGCGCGATGTCGGCCCAAATCGACCCTTCGGTCCGCTCAGATGGCCGTAGCGCCACTGAATCGGCCCCATCCGCGTACCCCCGCCCGGGGGTACCCCGTTGCCACGGAAAGCCCCCAGCGGCACTACAGAGCCGCTTATCGAGTACGGCATCTAGCCATGCGTCGCCAGGCGCTCCCTCTGCCGGCAGGCCCCTCGGGTCGCGGGGGTCTTCCACCGCAGGCCCGACCCATTCGAGCGTCTCGGCGCGTTGCTTGCGTGCGCGTCCCGCGTCGTTGGCTCGGGCCTTTTCCGCCACGCGGCGACACTCGGCAAGCTCGGAACGCAAGCCGATGTTGTCGCGCTGAACGGGGCGCCTCGCGGCGGCCTCGGGGTGACGCGACCACCATGCCGACCAGTCGTAATCGGAGCCACTGACGATGCGGCCCCGGGCATCATCGCCCGGGGCCGCCATCGTCGCTGCGCTGGTCATCGCTCTGGCTCGCAGTGCGCCAACATGACCCACTTGGGGGAACGGGCGTCGTTAGATCGCCAACGGTCATACGCGACTAGCACGCGCCCGTGGCCCAGATGGTCAACGTTGGTATCGACCACGGTTCCGACACCCTGCCCGGGGACACGCACGCGGTCCCCGACGCTGGGCATGCTCACTTCTCGCCCTTGGGCGCTGGCGGGATGGTGACCACGCCGCCGCTGACGACGTACCGCACATACTTTCCCGCGACCAGGCAGATAACCGTGTACGGGGAATTGGTCGTGAGTACGCCCCCGTCCATCGCTTCGATTTCCACAATCTCGGCGTCGTCGGCATAAGCCACCGGGACGCTAAGCCTGTTGCCGACCACGAGCAAGCCGCGTCGAGTTGATCCGCTCAACTGCACGTCAATCACCACTCCCAAACGGGTTAGGTTCGTCATCTGTCTCGCCCGGAAAGACGCCATCGTCCGCCCGGAGCCATTTCAATTTCTGGCGCAGCCTGTGTCGTTCCTCGCGGTCGCTGCACGCGGCTAGCTGCCGCTCAAGTTCGGCCACAAGCCGCCGCACGGGAACGGCCATCACTTGCCCCGGGAAGCGCGGCGCAACGCCCGGCGGGGCTGATGGCTGGGTGCCGCTGGGCCGATCCCGGCGCGGGCGCACAAGTCCCGGATATCCTCCGGGGTGAGGTAGGCGAGCAGTGCCAGCGCTTCCTCGCGCCTCTGCTCCGCGAACGCCTCGGCCATGGCACGACGCGTGGCACGCTCTTCCACGCGCTGCTGTTCCTCGCGGTCCTCGCGCCGCTGGCGTGCACGAAGGGCGTCCGACAGGCTTGCTCCATCGCGCTTGCCGGGGCAGCCGGGGTGGGCCGCGATGCGCGCCCCATTCGCCAGTGCCTGCCGGAGGAGCCGGGGGGACACCCATTGCTCGGGCTTGCCGCAGACTGCACACCGCACGCCGATGGCCGATCGGCTGACTTCGGTTATTTGCCACGCCGGCTCGCCACCGATGGCAATGTAGGCCCCCGGGGTGTAGTCACCCTCGCCAGCCTCTTCCGCCATAGCCGCGTCGAGAGCGTCGCGTCGCGTTATACCGTCGAGGCCCATCGGGGTATCCAGGGCACCCGCGAGGGACACCCGCAGGCGTCCATGGACGCTGCCCGGGTCGTCGCCCGAATCGCTGACGATGCCGGCCGTGGTAGGCGTGATCGGTCTAGGCATAGCTGTCCTCGCTTCCGCCGTGTTCCGTGTAAACGGAACCCCCGGGACCACGGCATCCCGGGGGTTCCTACTGGCCCGGCGAGGGAGAGGGAGTGATTTCGTGCGGGCCTCACCTAAGGCCAGCCACCCGCCAGGGTTTCTGTTCAGCCCCCCATCAGGTCGCGCCAGGCCCGCAGGCGCAGGCGGATCTCTAAGTCGTCCACGGCGTCGCGTTCGTCGCCGAACCGTGGCCGTGACGGCAGGCGTTCCAGGTCGGAGAGATCCTGCCCGGGCACGAAGATGGGGGACCTTGGTCGCCCGTTGGCATTGCCCGTGGAGCGGTCCCGTGGTTTGTCCTCGACGGTGGTTCCGGCTTCCTCGGCCCGTGCGAGGTACGACGCCACCGCCTCGGCGTCGAGGTACGGGTTGGGGGGCTGCTCGCCACGCACGCGGGGCGTCCGCCAGATCGGCCCAATGTCCGGGCACGTAGCCCCGCCATCGCGCTCCCTCGGTCGTGCGTCGAGTGCCCGGACCGACGAGAGCGCTTCCGCCAGCGGGGACAGGCGCGGGGCCTCACGACTAGCTCGGCGCCGAGTCAACCCCTCGGGGACCCGGCGCTGAGCGCAGGCGCGACGGGGGACCGTCATGTCCTCCGGGTAGTGGCTCACGATCGCGCCACCCGCTCCCGAAGCGCAGTCAGCCACCGCTCGTGATCGCGTTCCGTCCACGGGTTCGCCATCCCGCGCGTCTTCTCCCCGACCTCGACCACGACGCCTCCGGCAAGGAACGCCATGCCGGGGAACGTGTCCGTCAGGCGCAGCGTGGCCGCGTCCAGAGCGGCAAGCGCCGCGTCGTCGAACGGGTCGCCCGATACCTCACACGCCGCCGAGTAGCGTCCCTCGGCCAGCACCCAGCCTTGCTCGGCCAGCGCCCGGCCGGTCGGCTCTGCACGGGCCACGGGGCGCCGCTCACCCTTACTCGCCATTGGATGCCTCACCCTCTGCGATCCAACGGATTTCGTCATCGGTCAGCGCCAGATGTTCGGGGCGGGCGTATCCGCCGTCGAGTAGCGCCGACAACAGATCTCCGGTCGGCAACTCACCCGCCAGGCGCCACGCCTGCGCCAGACTCGGGAACGTGCCGTGTCCGGGCACGTCCACGGGCTCCGACAGCGCCAGGGCCACGTCGGGACGCTGGGCGCACCACAGGCGCAGTAGGCGGCCTAGCTCGGTCACAAGGTCCCGGGGTATCTCCCCGTTCCGGCGACGAAACTTCGTCGATCTATCAACTTGCGCCATGATCTTCTCCGTTTCTGGCCGGTTCCCCGGCCCTTGGGTTGCCCCGGGCACCTACTTAGGGTGCCCTTACTTGGGCAGCGACACTAAAGATTGGCTAGGGACGATGAGTCCCGGGGAAGGGCCCCCACCCCCCTTTTGCACCCCCCTACCCCCTCGCGTGCCACATCGCCAGCGCTCGATTACCAACGGCTGCGTTGCACGAGCGGTGCATGAGCACCCACGTCCGCGAGTCCATCGGGTAGGCGTAGGTGGTGTGCTCAACCGTGGCGTCTGGTCGGGACACGGGCCAGCCGCACCACGAGCACGGTCCGCCAGCGTTGGCATTGAGCCACGCGGTCACAGCCCGCTTGTATCCCGACAGCCTGCGCAGGCCGATCTTTGCGCCCGGGGCGATCGGCGTGATCCGGTAGTTCGGATCTGCTGCACGCCGGGTCAGGTCAACCCGCACGGTCCCGGGTTGAGGATGTCTGAGCCACGTACGCGCCAGGCGTGCGGCCTCGGCGTGGGCGGCAGCCTCCTCCCGTTCGACTTGGTCGGCATGCGCTGGGCACAGGGCTCGGGTCGTGCTGGGCGGCAGGTTGAGCCAGACGTTGCACGAGTCGTTGCCGTACGTGCACAGCATTAGGGCCATGATGGGTTAGCGCCCCCTTTGGCTATCGAGACATCCAAGTGCAAGTAATACCCTGCCTAGGCCACCCAGAGCACCGCACCCGGGGAGTTGGTTAGCTCGGGCTTAGTCCGATTGGTCTTGCCTTGCTTGGCGAGATCACTAATGCTCTTGGCTAGCCAAGATCGGGCGTTTGGCTAGCCCAACTCCCGACCCGTGTCGGTGGCCGTGGTCAGTGGCCCGCGGTCAGTGGGTAGTGATGAGTGGACAGCGCCAGTGGTAGTGGCAGTGGTAAGGCGGTACCAAGACACCCCGTCGCGGTACCGCTCAGACGGCGCCACGTACCCCTGATCGGTCAGCTTGACGTCCCGACGCATCACGGCAACCGTCGTATCTACCTCGACGGCGTGGGTCCGGTACAGCTTCGGGAACGTGCTAGTGATGGCGGCCCGGAACCATAGGTTCGTATAGCGCGGGCCGTGTTCGACCACCCCGAAGTACTTGACCACGTGCAGCCGCTCGCGACCAATGGCGAACGCCTCTTTGGCCGTCTTCGTCGACTTGAGTTTTGCGGCCTCGCTGAGTTGCTCAAACGTCGCGTCAACGTAGCCGGTCGCGTTGTCGGCAGCCTGCGCCGCCGCGACCAGTAGCGAGAATTCCTCGGCGCTCAAGTCCTCATCCCACCGCAAGGCGTTTACAACGTGCGGCAGATTGAATGCGCCGCAACCGTGGCGGGCCGGGAAGGTCGATTGCCTAGCCATGTGTAAACGCTCCCTAGTTCTGAAATACGGATGGCGCCCCGCTGAATCGCGAGGCGCCATCGTTGGCGTCGTCGGAGACTAGCTCCGGGGGTCTGGCATTCCGAGGGGTTACGCCGCGTCGGGCACGTAGTCCGTGCCTTGCAGCAGGGTTATTGCCGCGTTGAGCGCGTCAATGATGGGCTTCCGCTCGTGCATCGGCATGCCCGCAATGGCGTTGCGCATCGCGGCTTCGGCCTCTGGCCCGTCGGGGTCCGTTAGGAAGGACAGCGTTCCCGAGAAGTTGCCGGTCAGAAAGTCTCGGCGCCGCTGCACGCCCGCGCGCTCCCGTGCCGTGGTGCGCTTCGCGGCAGGCTTGGCCGCGTCCATCGCCTCGGGCTTGACTTCGGTCGACTTGCGCGGTCGACCCCCGCGACGGTTATCCGGCTGGATAACTCCCCCCGCGACGCACGCTCGGGACACCGTGGCTTGTCCGACGCCGAGTAGCCACGCGATGCGGGCTTGAGTCTCCCGGCCTCCGCCCACGAAACGATCACTTCGTCTCGCAGCTTGCCGGGCAGGACCCGACCGAGTGTCAACGCCGCCAGGGCACCCTCGGCGGGGTTTGTCGCCCCCCGCTTGAACGACAACAGCCGGCCCACGCATTCGCGGTCCCGTGCGGCGATCCTCTCGCGAACGTCTTTGATCGTGGCGGCATCCTCGCCCCGCAGCTTGCCGTACTCTGCGAACCATTCAAGGTCATTCACTGTTGCCCCCTTTGCTCTGACGGAAACAGCCCCTCGCCCGGGGGGCGTTCGTTGGTCGGCTGATTCTGCGATCCGGGGGCGGACGATCGCCGGGGTGTTGCGCGTTGTGATCCGGGCCACCCGTTGAAACGGGTCGTGCCGTCGCTCACGGGTCGACCGGAGCCGTGTCCGCCCGACGGCCGCCGGCAGGGCGTGGCGCAATCGCTCCCTGCAATTGGCCGGCTACCCTGTCCGGCATGGGCAGTGCGAAGACGACCCGCGGCCGCAAGAGGCTTGTCGAAGGTATCGGCCATGTCGGCTACGAGGTCTGGATGACAGCGGAGACGGCAGCCATGCTTGCCGGGGCACCCGGTGGTCCTGTCGACCCTCGCTTGGGGGTCGTATACAACGCGCTGCTTGAGTCGGCGCTGATACATACCCGCGCGCTCGCCGATTTCTTCATTCGCCCCCCAGGCTCATACGGGGACGACATGCGCAGGACCGATTTCGCGGAGGAGTGGGACCCGTCGCCAAGCGAGGACGTTGCGCAGATAGAAGGGGCTTTGACGCCCATCAACAAGTATCTCGCCCACCTCACGTGGCGCAGGGTCCAGAAACAGCAGTGGGAAATCGTCGGCGCAACTCGGGCAATCGTTCGGATCGCTGATGCGTGGAGTAAGCACCTCAGCGCGCATGACGCCGAGTTGCACGCTCATTTCCGGCCGTCTGTGGCGAACGCATTCAAGGCTATCGAGGGCTTGGCTCCCGACATCACGAACAACACGGGCTCGCCAACGGTAGTCACGCAAGTCAGGTTCGCCCGCCCGCGCCCAAGGTCGGGGGGCGACCGCTAGAACCGGACGGCTGTACGATTACCCTATGGCAAAGGAAACCCTAACCCGGCCCGCGTGGTAGCCCGCATGGATGCCGATTCGGTGCGGCGGTTGCGGACAGCCGTGGCTGCCAGGCAGGGTCAGCCTCTCGTGGGTCACTGCGAATGCCCCGGCGCCGGACCGCCCAGGGGCATCATGCGATTTACTGTGCGGCCTCGCCGGGGTGTGACTGGCATGTTTGGCCGCCGGAGCACGTGCCGGGTTAACTCACGCCTCTACGGCGCGGCGCCCAGACGGCGACATGACCAGCCATACGATCGACTGGGGCGGCTTCTACGCGGCCTCGACCGACGACCAAATAGACACGGAGGCGCGGTGTGGCCGCGACGACCATATGTGACGAGTGCTCAACAACAATAGTGACCGACATCGACTCATATCCATTCTGTTCGTGGGAGTGTGCCCGCGACAACGCCAAGAGCCGCCACCGTCGTGGCATCACGCGGCGACCGTCGGGCATAAGCGACCGCGACTGGCGCAAGGTCTGGCGGGATGCCAACCTCCCGGGCGATCCCCTCGCCTGGTAGGGCGGAGCCCGGATCGGGGGCGTGATCGGGTGCTGTTCCCACAGGAAAGGTCACGCAGACGGCGACCCGCTCGGGGCTGTCCGCCGGCGACGATACAGATCAAACGCAACCTTGTTCATTTGTATTGCGGTGAGGCCACCAAGAACGAGCAGTTCGACGTTACCGGCGACATGACCCAAATGCATGCCAGGCGATGGCTCGCCGAGTGACCGCGTTCTGAGGTAAATAAAGAGCGCGCGCATCTCGCCATGCGCAATCGCGCTACCGGCCTTCCAGATGAGTTGCGTCATCTTGCTTCCGACTGGGACGAGATGCCCCGATGCTCCGACGATCTTCTCATAACCGGGGCGATTCTTGATGCTTGACGCGCTGGCCCCTGCCGCGGTCGCAAGTTCCGACAACTCGCCTAGTCGGTCCTCTAGCGATCGTTCCGCCGGCAGGCCGGCAAGCTTTGCGGCGACATCTAACTGTCGCACTTCATCGTATTCCTGTTGGAGCCTCCTTAGGACTCGCACCGTCCGCTCGTCTGGATGCATCAGCCAAACCGCCACGGCAGCGTTCTCAAGCGCTCCCCGAATCAGCGTAAGTTGGGCATGGGTGTGCAACCGAACGACGACTGTGTTGGGGTCGCGTCGTCTGAATAGGCTTTCCCTCAGGCAAAGTAGATGGCTGACGGCCGCAGTCATGGCAGCCCACGCCGCCGGGCTGGCGTTGTATGGGTGAGTCGCCATGTCGTCACCCTCGAAGTCACTGCCCGGCTCAGTCTTCCAGGCGCCGGAGAGCGTCGCCGTTAAGGACTCCCACCCGTCGACAATGTCCAGCGCCGCTCCAAGCTCACGAAGCATTTCCTTTGTCGTCCTATCTGCCATACGCAGATTCTAGCCATGCTGGGCAACCGATATTAGGAAGCCCGCCCGGCCCGCTAGCGACCGGCCAGAGGCTCTTTCGTCATTCTGGACCAAGCCGCGCGCGAAAGTGCGCTCGGGGATCGCGCTAACCCTTGTGCCCCGAATGCCTATTCCGGTAGGGGTTGCATTCGTATCTTCGTCGGAGCGCTCCGCCCATGTGGCGGACGCTTCTCTGCGATAGACTCTCAGTTAGCAAGCCAATTACAGACGCCAGGGGCACCACACTAGGGATCGGTCAGCGAAACGCAGTCACCTAGTCGCCCGTGAAACAGCCCGAAGCGTTACCGAGTCCGAGACACACTCCCACTTCCCGGGGGTTGAGCGCTCCCCGCACGACGTAGGTCGTGGCGAAGGTAGTAGCGCTCCCCCAACAATCCAGCGATCCGGCATCCGCGGGGGTTGCCGTAGAGCGCGGTAACCGACTTAGCACTAGGGAGTGCTAATGAATGTCTCGCTAGCGTTGCGCATTCGCGGTTTGGTGACTGCGGTCGCATCCGTGATTCTCCTGTACGCGCTGTTTGTCAGCGCAAGCCATCTGGCCCGGGTAGGGCTTTGGCTGGGCCTTAAGCCGTACGAGGCGAACACGCTGTTTGTATTGGTTGACGCGGTCGTTGTGACCGGGAAGCTAATGACTCTGAACGTGTTCGCTCCGACCACGAAACGATGCGGTAAGCGTTTGATGATCCTCGCGGGGGTTGTCTCGCTCGCCGGTAACGTCGGGTCCGGCGTCATTGACCATTCGATCGGTGGCGCCGGGTACGGTGTTCTAGTCTTGGCCGTGGCTTTCCTGATGGAACACGCCATCGGGAAGATCCGGCCAGCGGCAGCAGTGACTAAGGCAGCGAATGTGCGCAAGCAGGCAACCGCCAGACCGGCCGTCTCTAGCGTCCGGTAGGCAAAGCAACAGCCCCCGGCCCGTCTCTAGCGGGTCGGGGGCTGTTGTCGTTTCAGGCTACGCCGCGCGCCACAGTGCCAGCGTTCCGCCGTCCTCGACGCCCACACCCACGCGCACCGCGCACACGTCGCCGGTCATGGCGTCGGCAGGCAGCCATCCCTCGGCGAAGCGCGTCACCACGCGGTCGCCATCATGCTCTTGACCTTCCTCGCGGCGCGCTAGCCGGATGGTCGCGTACACCCGCGCCAGCATGGCGCGCTGCTCGCCTAGCGTCTTCGTCTGCCACTCCTCAATGACCTGTGGCACGTCCTGCGGCAGGACCGTGCGTGCAACGGATTCCGCCAGTGCCTTACGGACGCCCGCCAGGGAAGCTTCCTTGGCCCGTAGGACCCGCGCCAGCGCTGGCGAGTATTCGGCCTCCAAATCGGCCTCAAGTGCCGCGACGGTGGCAATCAGGCCGCGCTCCTCCGCGAGCATGGGGGAGAGATCTGGCGCGGCCTCTGCGGGCAGCACGTGCGCGCCCCACATCGCGGACGCCAGCACCGCGCGCAGGAAGACCTCCTGGTCCACGGCGGCCATGTCCACGGCCACGCATCCCCGGGGCGCGCAGACGTACTGCCAGCGTCCCTCGCGGCGCACCCGGGTCACCTTGCCGCCACACGCGGAGCACGTCGCCAGGCCCCCGCCCAGCATGGTTACGAGCCGTCCGGTTGGGCGCGGCTTGTCGCGTACGCGGGCGTCAAGCGTGGCGACCATCGCGCGCCACGTGACCTCGGGCAGCACGGCATCCCACGCCCCGCGTCCCGTCTCTTTGCCGCGATAGGTGGCGATACCGGCCAGCCGCGCGGAGCGCAGCATGTCACCTATGGTCTTCGTCGTCCACGGGGCGCCCGTGATCGTGGTGAGTCCCTGCTCAGCCCAGCGGCGCACGATGTCAGCCAGCGTCCCGCTGTTGAGGATGCGTTCGGCCGCGTCCACGATCGCGGCAGCCTCGACGGCGTGCACGGTCCCGTCCTTCTCGTGACCGAACGGGCGTCGCGGCCAGTGCGCCCGCCCAGCGTCGACACGCTGGCGATGCGCTCGCGTGATGCGCTCTGCGGTCCTCTCGGCCTCGGCTTGGTCGACCGAAGCGAGCATGTTCAGCACGAGTCGACCATCGGCCGTGTTCACGTCCACGGCCCCGGAAACCACCGTCTCGACGCGGCAGCCTGTCGCCTCGACCAGAGTGATTAGGTCCTGCCAGTCCGACAGTCTGCGCGTGATCCGGCTAGCCGAGTAGGCCACGATCACGTCAGCCTCGCCAGCCTTGATCGCCGCGAGCATGTCTGCATACGCGGGCCGGCTCTTACGGGAGCGCGTCGAGGCGCCCCGGTCGTTGTCGCGGTACTCCTCGACGAAGGTGTACCCGCGACGCTCGCAGTAGGCCCGACAGTCTTCGGCCTGTCGGGTTACCCCCGCCTCGGTGCCGTCACTGTCGTCGCTAATGCGTGTGTAGATCAGTGCTCTGAGCATGGCCCGTATCCTGTCCCTGGGTGTCTGGCAACTCCGACCATCTCAGGGATGAGGCGGGATCAAACCACGATCCGTGGCCCTAGATCAACGCGTGGAGACACGCTCAGGCCAACCCCTCCGCCGACTGGTCGAGGTCCTCGAGCAGGTGGCCCATCCGGTCGCGTTTGGTGCGCAGGTACCGCACGTTCTCGGGGTGCGGCCGCACCGGAAGCGGCACCCGCCCGTTGACCGAGAGCCCGTACCCCTCCAGCCCGGCACGCTTGGCCGGATTGTTCGTGAGCAGCCGCATCGAGCGCACTCCGAGGTCGGCGAGGATCTGGGCCCCGGTGCCGTAGTCGCGCGCGTCCGCGGGCAGACCCAGCTCCAGGTTCGCGTCGACCGTGTCGCGTCCGAGGTCCTGCAACTGGTATGCCTGCAGCTTGTGCATCAGGCCGATGCCGCGCCCCTCGTGCCCCCGGACGTAGAGCACCACGCCGCGCCCCTCGGCGGCCACGCGACGCAGTGCCGAGCGCAGTTGTGGGCCGCAGTCGCAGCGCAGCGAGCCGAAGACGTCGCCGGTGAGGCACTCGGAGTGCACCCGCACGAGCACGTCCTCGCCGTCGCCGAGGTCGCCGTAGACGAGCGCCACGTGGTCGCTGCCGTCGCTGAGCCCGCGGTACCCCACGGCCCGGAACGTGCCGTACTCGGTGGGCAGGCGCGTGTCGGCCAGCCGCTCGACCTGCCGCTCGTGGGCGCGTCGGTAGGCGATGAGGTCGGCGATCGTGATGAGGGCGAGCCCGTGCTCCTCGGCGAAGACGGCCAGCTCAGGCAGGCGCTTCATCGTGCCGTTGTCGTTGACCAGCTCGCAGAGCACGGCGGCCGGGCGCAGGCCGGCCAAACGGGCCAGGTCGACGGCGGCCTCGGTGTGGCCCGGCCGGCGCAGCACGCCCCCGGCTCTGGCCCGCAGCGGCACCACGTGCCCGGGCCGGGCAAGGTCGGAGGGTGAGGTGGCGGGGTCCGCGAGCAGGCGGATGGTGTGCGCCCGGTCGGCGGCCGAGATGCCCGTCGATACCCCCTCGCGGGCGTCAACGGTGACGGTGTACGCCGTGCCGCGACGGTCCTGGTTGGTGTAGTACATCGGCGGGAGCTCGAGGCGGTCGGCATCGGACTCGGTGAGCGGGACGCAGACGAACCCCGAGGAGTGGCGGATCAGGAACGCCAGCAACTGCGGCGTGGCGTGCTGCGCCGCGAAGATGAGGTCACCCTCGTTCTCCCGGGCCTCGTCGTCGACCGCGATCACCGCCCGGCCGGCCGCGATCTCCTTGACGGCCTCCTCGATGGTGGTGAAGCGCACCGAGCCGTCGCTGGGCATGGACTCTGCTGCGGTCATCTAGGTACTCCCGCCTATGTCCGGGGTCCGGCTGCTCAGCAGCCGCTCGACGTACTTGGCGACCACATCGACTTCGAGGTTGACCAACGCGGCCGCGCCCTTGCGCCCCAACGTGGTCCGCTCCAGGGTGGTCGGGATCAGGCTCACCGCGAACGAGCTGTCGTTGACATCGACGACGGTGAGCGAAACTCCGTCGACGCAGACCGATCCCTTCTCCACCAGGTAGCGGCTGAGATAGGGCGGCAGCGCGATCCGGACCTCGGTCCAGGACGGCGCGGGCACGCTCGACAGGATCGCGCCGACGCCGTCGACGTGGCCCTGCACGATGTGCCCACCGAGCCGGGTGGTCGCGGTCACGGCGCGTTCCAGGTTCACCGGGTCGCCGGGCCCCAGGCTCGCCAGCGCGGTCCGGTCGAGGGTCTCCTTCATCACGTCGAAGCCCAGGTCCCCGTCGGTGCGCCCCACCACGGTCAGGCACACGCCGTTGACGCTGATCGAGTCCCCGTCCTTGGCATCCGAGGCGACCCGGGGCCCGCGCACGCGCAGGACCGCGGACTGGTCGGCCCGCACGAGCTCGACCACCGAGCCCAGCTCCTCCACGATGCCGGTGAACATGACCTCAGTGCCCCTTCGGCAGCGCGGTGATGCGCAGGTCCGGCCCGACCTGACGTACGTCGATGACCTCCAGGTCCACCGCCTCGGCGATGGTCACGATGCCGGCGGTCGCCAGGGCGGGTCGCCCGGCGCCGAGCAGCTTCGGCGCCACGTAGCCGACGACCTCGTCCACGAGACCCTCGCGCAGGAAGGCGCCGGCGAGGGTCGGGCCGCCCTCCAGCAGCACCCGCCGGCAGCCGCGCTCGAACAGGGCCTTGCCCAGATTGCGCAGGTCGACCCGGCTGTCCGTGTCGGTACCGAGTTCGGCGCCGGTCGCGACCCAGGTGCGCGCCGCGGCGTCGCGGACCCGGGCATCGGGCGGCGTGCGGTTGTTGGTGTCCACGATGACCCGCAACGGCTGGCGGTTGGCCAGCGCGCCGGCATCGGTGCGGTAGGTCAGGTGCGGGTCGTCGGCGAGCACGGTGCCGACCCCGACCACGATGGCGTCGACACTGCCCCGCAGCTCCTGCACGTCCAGGCGCGCCACCGGCGAGCTGATCCACTGGCTCGTACCGTCCAGCGCGGCGGAGCGACCGTCCATCGTGGACGCGAACTTCCAGATCACGAACGGGCGCGGGTCGCCGGCCGCCGCCCGGCGCGTCGAGGTGAGCCAGGCGAGGTTGCCCGCCTGTACCTGCGCCTCGCGCAGCCCCGTCTCGACCACCACGCCGTGGGAGCGCAGGGTGGCTGCGCCCCCGGCCGCGACCGGGTTCGGATCGAGCACGCCGAAGACCACCCGGGCGATGCCGGAGCGGACCAGGGCCTGAGTGCACGGACCCGTACGGCCGACGTGGTCGCAGGGCTCCATCGTCACCACGGCCGTGCCGTCGCGGGCCCGCTCCCCCGCTGCCGCGAGCGCCCGCACCTCGGCGTGCGGCCCGCCGGCGTACGCGTGGAATCCCTCGCCCACGACCGCGCCGTCGGCGTCGAGGATGACGCACCCGACGACCGGATTCGGGCTGGTGGTGCCGAGCCCCCGCGACGCGAGCTCGATCGCCCGGACCATCGCGGCGTCCTCCGCCGGGCTCGCCATGCGCTCCTCCTCGCCGTGCACACCCGCACCGGTGCTGACGCGTGCGCGCGGCGGTGGGGGGGGGGCGGATGCGGAGGAGCGGGGCCCGTGCGGCTGCCATAGCTCACACGTCCCGCATCGACCGCGCGCTGTCTCCCATCCGGACTGTGACCGTCGGCCTCAGGATCTCACTGAGTCCACCGATGACTGGCTGCCACCGGGTCGCGGGCTCGCCGAGCGGGCCAGCAGGCCCGTCACGGCTCACCGCCGGTTCGGAATTGCACCGAGTCCCGCCAGCGCGCTGGTGGGGTATCGCAACGAGTCTGCCACGCCAACCACCCCTGACGCACCATGACCACATCGGTCTGCCCAGAGTGGTTGGTCACACGGGTCACTGTCCTTACTCGCCGGCGCGGCGGTCGACGGCCACGTACGAGCCCGGCTGGCTCTTGGCGACCGCCTTCATCTCGGTGGCGTCGGCGATGATCTCCCGAGGGTCGGTGTAGGGGCGGCGGGTGGACAGCGCCACCCCGATCGAGACGGTCACAAGGCCGACCTCCTTGACCCCGTCGCGCCGACTCTTCACCGTCACGTAGCCGCGTTCGCGATCCTGCTCGTCGTAGAGGCTGTCGGCGGAGCGCTCGAACTCGCTGACCGCCCGCTCGGTCAGCGGCCGGACATCGTCCGGCTCGCAGATCACCACGAAGTCGTCGCCCCCAACGTGCCCCACGAACGCCGAGGGCCGAGTGGCGACGGCCTCCACCAGCTTCTGCGCCAACGTCACGATGAACTCGTCTCCGCGGGCGAAGCCGTACGCGTCGTTGACCGCCTTGAAGCCGTCGATGTCGCAGTAGCAGACCGCGAACGGCCGGCCCGAGGTGAGCCGGTCACCGACCTCACGCAGGATGCGGTGGTTGCCGGGCAGGCCGGACAGCGGCGAGACCTCGCGGGACTCCCGGTTGCGCCGCAGGGTGTTCTGCACCCGCACCACGAGTTCCAGCGTGTCGAACGGCTTGACCACGTAGTCGTCCGCGCCCGCCTGCAGGCCCAGCACCTTGTCGGGGGTCTGCCCCTTCGCGGTGAGCATGATGATCGGCAGAGCCGTCGTGGTCGGGTCCGCCCGCAGTCGCCGGGTCACCTCGACCCCGTCGATATCGGGCATCATCACATCGAGGATCACCAGGTTGGGCTCGAACCGCCGGACCAGTTGCAGCGCGGCCGCACCATCGTGCGCGACCACCACGTCGAAGCCCTCGACCCGCAGGCTCATCTCGACGAAGCCCGCGATGTCCTCGTCGTCGTCGACCACGAGGATCTTCGCCGCGGGCTCCTGACCGGGGCCGCTCACCCGGCACCGTCCTCGGCGAGCGCGGGTCGTACCGCGCGGTACGCCAGGGTGCGCAGCCGCCTGACCGCGCCCCCCGGATCGGCCGCGCCGAAGACCGCGGTCCCGGCCACGAACGTGTCCGCCCCGGCCAGGGCCGCCTCTTCGATGGTGTCCTCGGCGATCCCGCCATCGACCTCCAGCCGGAGCGAGAGGTGGCCGGCATCGCGGTGGCGGCGCGCGGTACGGACCTTCTCGAGCAGGTACGGCAGGAACTCCTGCCCGCCGAAACCCGCCTTGATCGTCATGATCAACAGGAGGTCGAAGTAGGGCAGCAGCTCCAGGTACGGCTCGACCGGGGTGTCCCGGTCGATGGCGAGCCCGGGCGAGGAGCCGGCGGCCCGGATGTCCCGGGCGAGCGCGACCGGGTCGCGGCTGGCCTCGGCGTGGAACGTGACGTGCGCGCAGCCGGCCTCCGCGTACCGGGTGGCCCACTGCTGCGGATCCACGATCATCAGGTGGGTGTCGAAGGCGATCGTGGTGGCCGCGCGCAGCGCCTGGACCTCGGGCAGACCGATGGTCCGGTTCGGGACGAACTGGTTGTCCATGATGTCCAGGTGCAACCAATCCGCGATCCCCGTCACGCCATGCACCGCGTCGAGGACGAAGCCGGCAGCGAGCAGGCTCGGGGCGAGGACGAGCTCGGGAACCGGCCGCGGCGTGATCGGTACGGCCGGCTCTGCGCGGGCCGGCTGTGGCTCCGGAACGCTCTGCGACGCGGCAGTCACCCGGTCAGTCTACGGACGCCTTCAACCAGGCCGCTTCGCGAATGCCCGGCCGGCGGACTGGGCTTCTTCTCGCCTCCTTCGCATGTATCGACGACCCGACGCGGTGGGAACCGCGCGCCAGACGAGTGCGGTGACGGGCGATTGGTACGCGCACGGTCTGTTGTGGGAAGCTCTGGGGTCGGCAGGACGATACAGCTCGACCGACAAAGGGGAGCCCCGAACGATGTCCCGATGGCGGTATGAGCGCTTCACCACGAGAACCCACATCCGTAGCGGCTTCGTGCGATGTTCGCCCGATGCCGGCCGGCCTCACCGCTGGATGGCGTGCGAGGCCACCAACGATCCGGGAGCACAGGGGCGCCAATGAAACTATCGCTGGTCGTCTCCTTCGTTCTCGGAGCGATATTCAGCGGCGCAATCCAGCTCGTTCTGGCGATCGTGTTCGAGGCGAATATGCGCCGCGCGTACCGTCGGATACGAGGAAGGGTCCTGTCGGTTGTCGCGGCTCTGCGGGGCGCCGCCGACATTTACGGCCTCGAGTACTTCCGCGTCGGCGGCGTTCGGGTCAACTGCATCGTTCTGGAGGGAACGGCGAGCACGGCCTTTCTCTCCGATGCCCTGGTTGGGAACCTCCGAAACGATCCGATACGTCTCCCCGACGACCTCAGGAAACGATATGACGACGTCACGCGGCAGCAGGCGAAGATCGCCCGACGTACGGGTCATCCCACGTTTACGAACGGCCCCATGGTGTCGCTCGAGGGATGGTCGAGGGGGCGAACGCTTGAAGCGGAGGACGCTCTTCTGACCCTTCGGTTCCGGATGACCGACTATTACACGTTTCTGGCCACAGCCATGAGCCTCGACAACCGGATCGACTCACCAGGTGGACCAATCACGATAAGGGACAAGTACCTGGGTGGCCGGGGCTACCGATCGCCGAACCCTCTCATCGCCACCTCTTTCGGGGTGAACCTCGCGCTCGTCACCCACGATCGGTACACGTTCCTCTCCCGCCGGGGTACCGCCGGATTGTCAAGCTATGCCGGCAAATTCGCGGTCCCGATTGCGGAGTCGGTCCACCCCGCCTTCGACGCCAGTGGCTCCGGACGCATCGACTTCGCGCTGACGGCGCAACGGGGCGCGATGGAAGAGGTCAATATCGAGGTGAAGCGGGACGAGATCGCCCTGTTCTCGCTCGTCGTCGATACCACCTGGTACCTGTACGGTCTCACGGGTGCCGTGTATTCAAGCACCTACGGCCGAGATGATGTGATCGCGGCCCGATCACTCGGCACAAAGGACCGCTGGGAGGCCGACCAGATGCTTCCCATTCCGTTCTCGCCGACGGACATCGCTCGCTTCATCAAGGACAACGGTGGCACCGACCAGTTCTCGCCATCGAGCATCGTGGCCGTCGTACAGGCATTGATTCATTACTTTGGCGAGCGCACGACGTATCGGACCTTCCGGTCCGAGTTCCGATAGCCCGGCGTCAACGGCGCCGCAGCACAGCCAGGTACATGGCGTCGGTGCCGTGGCGGTGCGGCCACAACTGGACCGTGGGGCCGTCGCCGAGCTCGGGCAGGCCCACCGGCAGCCACGGCCGGGCGTCGAGCAGCTCCGGCGCCCGCCCAAGGTCGTCGACCGCGCGGCGCAGCGTCTCGGCGACCGTCACCCGGGTCTCGACCGGGTGCGGCGAGCAGGTGACGTAGGCGACCAGGCCACCCGGGCGCACCGCCCGCAGCGCCGCGGCGAGCAGCTCGCGCTGCAGACGGGTGAGCGGGGGAAGATCGCCCGGCTCCCGGCGCCAGCGCGACTCCGGGCGACGTCGCAGCGACCCGAGCCCCGTGCAGGGCGCGTCCACGAGCACCCGATCCCAGCCCTGCGGGGCCGACCAATGCATCGTTGCGCGTTGTGCGGATTCCTGCTCGTACCAGTCCCGGTCGATCATGCGGCCGTCCGCGGTCACGACGTCGACCGGCAGGCCCTCGACGGCACGGGACACGAGCGCCGCCCGGTGCGGGGCAACCTCGACCGCCGTCACCCGGGCGCCACGCTCCGCGGCGAGACAGCCGAGCAACGCCGCCTTGCCGCCCGGCCCGGCACACAGGTCGAGCCAGCGCTCGTCGCGCCCCTCGAGCGCCGCGGTGGCCAGGGCGGTGGCGACGAGCTGGGAGCCCTCGTCCTGCACGTGGGCCAGGCCCTGCACGACCTCGGGGAGCTCACCGGGCGCGCCCTCGGGCAGGTGGACCGCGTAGGGCGACCACGGCCCCACCGAGCCGCCGACCCGGGCAGCGAGCTCGGCGGCGGTGATCCGACCCGGTCGGGCGCACAGGTGCACGAGGGGCCGCTCGTTGTCGGCCGCCAGCACAGCGCCGAGCTCGGCGAACCCGCCGGGCGTCGCCGCGTCGGCGCCGAGGGACTCCGCGAATGCCCGCACGATCCAGGCCGGGTGAGCCTGCACGAGCGACAGGTGGCCGACCGGATCGGCGTCGGCGGCAGGAGCGACCCGGGCCAACCACCCGGCCAGGTCATGCTCGCCGAGCCGGCGCAGCACGGCGTTGGCGAAGCCGGCGGCGGCGGGCGCCACGGCCCGGACGAGATCCACCGTCGTCGCGACGGCCGCGTGGGGCGGTACGCGCGTGTGTAGCAACTGGTAGGCGCCCAGGCGTAGCCCGTCCCGCGCGGGCGGGTCGATCCGGGCCATCGGACGGTCCGCCGCCTCGGCGATGATCGCGTCGAGCTGCCCCTCCGCGCGCAGCGTGCCGTACGCGAGCTCCGTGGCGAGGGCGGCGTCGCGTCCGGTCACCCGATGCTCCCGCAGCAGGCGCGGCAGGGCGAGGTTGGCGAAGGCGTCCTCGCGGTGCACCGCGGCGAGGGCCTCGTAGGCGACCCGGCGGGCGCGGTCGGGCTGCTTCGTGGCCCACGGTCCGCCCCGCCCCGCCGGGCGTTCCGGCTCGTGCCGGCGGGTCTGGTTGGGTCCGCGGCTCGGCCGCCCCGGACTCATTGGTCCTCTTCTATGTTAAGAAGGGACCCTTGCACGACGCTCAGGGTTAGCAAGGTGCCCTTCCTCACTCGAACCGCGCGGCGCGAGTGCCACGCGCCCAGTCGACGGCGGGCATCTGTCTGCGGCCGGCGGCGCGGACCGTGCTGAGCTCGACCGGGTCCGTGCCGGTGCCGACCAGCACCCGGGTCTTCTCCACCAGCACCGCGCCCGGGTCCACTGCCTGGCTGGCGTGCACGGGCCGTACCGGCCCGAGTTTGACGCGCTCGTCGTGCACCGTGGTCCACGCGCCGGGTGCCGGGGTGCACGCACGCACGCGACGATCGACCGCGAAGGCCTGGTCACCCCATCGCACCCGGGCGTCCTCGACGGTGATCTTCGGGGCGAGGCTGACGCCCTCGGCGGGCTGCGGTACCGCCCGGGCGGTACCGGCCGCGATCGCGTCGAGCACCGCCACGAGAAGGCGGGCCCCGCCGACCGAGAGGCGCGCCAGCAGGTCGCCGGCGGTGTCGCGGGCCTCGATCGGCTCGACCATGCGGCCGTAGACCGGCCCCGTATCCAGCCCGGCTTCGAGCTGGAAGACGCAGGCTCCGGTCATCTCGTCGCCGTGCAGGAGCGCGTGCGGGACCGGAGCCGCCCCACGCCATGCCGGCAGCAGCGAGAAGTGCAGGTTCACCCATCCGTGGCGGGGGATCGCCAGCACCTTCGGCGGCACCAGGGCCCCGTAGGCGACGACCGGCACGCAGTCCGGCGCCACCCGCCCCAGTCTGTCCACAAAGGAGTCATCGCGCGGATGAGTGGGGGTGAGCACCTCGATGCCCCGCTCGTCGGCCCACGAGCCGACCGGCGATCGCCTCGGGTGACGGTTGCGCCCCGCGGGGGCATCGGGCCGGGTCACCACGGCGACCAGCTCGTGCCCGGAGATGTCCAGCGCGTCGAGGGCGGGCAGAGCCACCTCGGGCGTACCGGCGAAGACCAGCCGCACCGCGGCTACTGCCCCGGGCCGTGGGGTGAGACCTTCACGGTGGGCGGGTTGGCCGCGTCGTACCAGGGCGACTGCCGGATCTCCCGCATCGCCTGCTTGCGGCCCGCCGCGTCGAGCCGGTCCAGGAACAGGATCCCGTCGAGGTGGTCGGTCTCGTGCTGGCAGCAGCGTGCCATGGTGCCGCTCCCCACGAGCTGGACCGGTTCCCCGTGCTCGTTGAAGCCGCGTGCGACGACGTTGAGCCGGCGCTTGGTGTCGACGTACACCCCCGGGATCGACAGGCATCCCTCCGGGCCCTCCTGCTCCTCGTCGTCGGGGAACTCCAGGGCCGGGTTGATCAGATGCCCCACCACGTCGTCCACATCGAAGGCGAAGACCCGCAGCCCGACGCCGATCTGCGGTCCCGCCAGGCCGGCGCCGCCCGCGTCCAGCAGCGTCTCGGTCAGATCCTTGACCAGAGCGCGCAACTGCTTGTCGAAATCCACGACCGGGTCAGCCTTGGTGCGCAGCACCGGATCGCCGAAGAGTCGGATCGGCTGTACGGTCACCGGTGGCGCTCCCCTTCCGTGATCTGGACCCGTTCAGTCTATGCAGCGGCTGACCGTACGGTTCGACCGCCGTGAGTCAGGCGGTGACCGGGATCTCCAGGTAGCCGCGCAGGGTCAGCCGCGGCCGGCGCAACGGCGGACCGGCCAGCGCCAGCCGGGGCAGCGCGGTGAGCAGCAGCGGGAACGCGATCTGCGCCTCCATCCGGGCCAGCGCGGCGCCGAGACAGTAGTGCCCGCCCGCACCGAACGAAAGCGGGGCGATCGGATCGCGGGACGGGTCGAACACCTCGGGGTGACGGTAGCGGGCCGGATCCCGGTTGGCGGCGCCGAGCAGGACGAGGACCTGGCTGTACGGCTCGATTCGCTGGCGGCCGACAGCGACCTCCTGCTTGCACCAGCGCGCGGTGAGCTGCACCGGCGCGTCATGGCGGAGCACCTCCTCGACGAAGGCCACGGCCCGGGCGGGTTTGGCGCGCAGCCACGCGGCGATGTCGGGGCGTTCGAGCAGCACCGCCAGGCCGTTGCCCAGCAGGTTGGTGGTGGTCTCGAACCCGGCCACGAGCAGCAGCACGAGGTTGGCGATGAGCTCGTCGCGCGCCAGCGTGCTGCCGTCGGCATCGTGAGCCTGGGTCAGGGCGGTGACGAGGTCGTCGGCCGGCAGCTCGCGACGGCTCGTCACGAGGTCGGAGAAGTACAGGCCCAGGCGCGAGCGTGCCTGGAGGGCCTCGTCGAGCTCGCTCGTCGGCGCAGTCGGCTCCAGGGTCGCGGTGAGCGCGGTGGCCTGTTCGCGGAACCAGTGCTGGTCCCCGGACGGGACGCCGAGCAGGGCGCAGATCACCCGGATCGGCAGCGGGTACGCGAACTCGCTGATGAAGTCCACGACGTCGCCACGTTTGCCCAGATGGGCCAGGTACCGGACCAGCGTGGTCGCCTGCTCGGTGACGGCTTCGCGCATCGCCTCGATCCGGCGCGGGGTGAAGGCGCCCGCGGCGAGGCGTCGCATGCGGGTGTGTTCCGGCGGGTTGCTCTGCAGCATCGAGGCGCCCATCACGTCCTCGTCGCCGCCCTGCAGCCGGGCCAGTTCCCGGTCTGGGACGAGCATCCGTGCCTCGCGCAGCACCCCATCCGCCGTGGCGTACCCGCTCGCCAGGTAGAACCGCTCCTCAACGCGCACCAATGGTCCGTGTGCGCGGATCTGGTCGTAGATCGGGTATGGGTCCAGCCAGCCGTGACCGCCGAAGAGCGCGCCGAGGGCCGCGCCGATGTCCTGCCCCACCACGTAGGCGAACGTACCAGCGGGTACGCATGATGGTCTTGTGTCCACTGCCCGCACCGTCGACGCCCCCATCCTGCGCGCAGCGGATCTCGGACCGCGCGTCTGGTCGGCCATCGTCGTCCTGGCCCTCGCCGGGGAACTGGCCTGGGCCATCGAGAACTTCTACCTCAACGTCTTCGTCTACGACACGATCACCGACGATCCGGATGTCATCGCGACCATGGTCGCGGCGAGCGCCATCACATCCACGCTGGCCACGATCGTCTTCGGGGCGCTGTCGGACCGACTGGGCCGGCGCCGCGCGTTCGTCGCGGTCGGCTATCTGCTGTGGGGAGGGTCCACCGCGGCGTTCGGGCTGCTCACGGTCGAGACCGTCCGCGTCATCGCGCCGCTCGCCGACGCGACCCTGGTGGCATCGACCGCCATCATCGTCCTGGACTGCGTGATGTCCATGCTGGGATCCGGCGCGTACGACGCGGCCTTCCAGGCATGGGTGACGGACGTGACCCGGCCGCAGATCCGGGGACGGGTCGAGTCCGTGCTCGCGGTGGCACCGCTCGTCTCGACCCTGGCGGTCTTCGGCGGTCTCGACGGGCTGGCCCGCGCCGGGCGCTGGCAGCTGTTCTTCGGGCTCGTCGGCGTCACCGTCTCCGTCATGGGCGTCGTGTCCTGCTTCCTGGTCCGCGACGTGGCACGGCCGAGCCTGACTGAGCAGCGGTTCCTCGCGTCGGTGCTCTACGGCCTGCGCCCGAGGGCGATCCGGGCCAATCCCGGGCTCTACCTGGCGCTGGCCGCGTGGTCGTTGTGGGGCATCTCGACCCAGGTCTTCCTCCCGTACCTACTCATCTACATGCAGAACTACCTGCGGATCCAGGCGTACGCGCTCGTACTCGGCGTGTTCCTGCTCGGGGCGGCGGCCGTGACCGTCGTGGGTGGACGGATCATCGACCGGGTCGGCAAGACCCGGTTCCTGCTGCCGGCCGTGCTCGTCTACGTCGCCGGCCTGGCGCTCATGTGGCTCGCCCGCGGCACCGGGCCGGTCGTGGTCGCCGGGTTCGTGATGATGTCGGGCTTCATGCTCGTGCTCGCCCCGGTCGGCGCGCTCGTGCGCGACTACACGCCGCCCGGGCGCGCCGGACACGTCCAGGGCCTACGCATGATCTTCACCGTACTGATCCCGATGGTCGTCGGGCCCTACGTCGGAGCGACCGTCATCAAGAACTCGGCCACCTACGTCGACATGGGTGTGGTGAAGCAGGTTCCCACGCCGACGATGTTCCTCGCCGCGCTGGCGGTGGCGGCGCTGATCCTGCCACCGGTCGCGGCCCTGCGCCACCGTCCGCCGGCGCTGCCCGTCGCGCCGGCCTGACCGGGGCCTACCAGAGCTCGCGGGGGTCGACCTGGATGCGGACGCTGCCCTCGGCCTTGCGGGCGCTGCGCACGCCGGCGGCCGCGTGCAGCGCCGCGGCCAGCGCCGGCCCCGCCGACCGCTGCGCGACCCGGACCAGGACGCGCTGCTCGGCCTGGCCGGGCTCCTGCCCCGGCCGCGGCTGGCCCACCGGCACAGGGCCGAGAACGTCCGCGCCCTCCGGCAGCTCGGCGAGCGCGAGCAGCTCGGCCACGGCGCTGGCGGGCCCGGTCACGCTCGCGAGCCGGGCCGCGGGCGGGAAGCCGAGCTCACGCCGCTCGGTCAGCTCCCGGGCCGCGAAGCCCGCCGGGTCCCAGCGCAGCAACGCCTGTACGGGAGCCAGTGCGCCGTCGGCCACGACCACGACCCGGCCGCCGGCGGCCGCGGGCCGGGCGAGCGTCGCGGCGGCGAGCCAGCGGCGCAGGGCCTCCTCGGCGGCGCGCAGATCGGCGCGGGTCAGCAGGGCCCAGGTATCGAGCAGCAGCACTGCCCCGTAGCCACCCTCGGCGACCGGCTCTGCGCCGGGCGTCGCCACCACGACCGTGGGCGTAGCGTCCACCGTGGACAGAACCGCGTCCCGTCCCGAGGTGCGTACCGCGATGCCGGGGAAGGCGCGGCCCAGCTCCTCGGCGGTCCGGGTGGCGCCGATGACCGCCGCCCGCAGGCGCCGAGCGCCGCAGCGGTGGCAGGCGACGTCCGCAGCGGGCCGTCCGCACCACCGACAGGCGGGCACGGCCTGCGAGGAGCGCAGTTCCAGCGGTCCCGCGCAGGCGGGGCAGCGGGCCGGGGTATGGCACTGCACACAGGACACCGAGGGGACATACCCCCGACGCGGGACCTGCACCAGCACCGGAGCGCCCTCGGCGAGCGCGTCCCGGGCGCTGCGCCAGGCCAGGCTCGGCAGCCGGGCGGTGGCGGCCGCCTCGTCACGGGCACGGTCGTAGTCGTCCCCGACCGGCGAGACCGCCGGCGCGTGCTCGCGGACCACCTCCCGTACGGCGACGATCTCCCGCGCCCACCGCGTCTGGACCAGCAGGTGCGCCTCGGTGCTGCGGGCGGTGGCGGCGACCAGCGCCGAGGCGTCGCAGAGCTGCGCGCGGGTGAGCAGAACCTGCAGGGCGTGCGGGTACGGCGCGCGGGGCTCGGCGTGCAGGTCGTCACCGTCGTCCCAGATGGCCACGAGCCCAAGGTCACGGACCGGGGCGAACGCGGCCGCCCGGGTTCCGACGACGGCACACACCTGCCCGCGGCTGGCCCGCAGGAACCGCCGGTACCGCTCGGCCGGCCCGAGCGCCGCGTGCAGGGACACGAACGCGTCGGAACCGAGCAGCGCCGCCAGAGCCGACTCCAGCCGCTCGAGGTCGCGCGCGTCCGGCACGACCGCGACCGCGCCACGTCCACTGTGGATCGCGACGGTCACGGCCTCGGCGAGGCGAGCCGCCCAGTCCTGCCCGGGCAGCACGGTGAGCACCGCGCGCGCCGGTCGGCCAGTGCCCAGTTCGTCCAGGAAGGCCAGCCCGCCCTGGTACGCCCCCCACGCCGCAGCCCGAGGACCGTCGACGGTGGTCCGATCGACCGCTTGCCCGCGATCGACGGCGGGGGCGGACTCAGTACGGGCGTGGCGGGGTGGGACCGCGAGCCGCAGCACGTCGGCGAGGGTGCCCGCGTACCGGTCCGCGACGGCCCGGGCCAGTCGCGCGACCTCGGCCGTGAGCACCGGCTCGGGCGAGACGACCCGGTCCAGGTACGCCAGCGTCCCGCCGTGCTCGGAGGACTCGGCGCGCTCGAGCAGGAAGCCGTCCACGAGCCGCCCATGGAACCGAACCCTTACCCGGCAGCCCGCCACCGCCGACGCGTCGAGCTCCGCGGGCACGAGGTAGTCGAAGACCCGGTCCAGGTGGGCGAGCGGCACGTCCAGCGCGACGCGGCCCACCGGCAGGATCGGCGCCGGCTGCAGCACCCGTGCTGCGCCCGCACGCCTGCGGGGCGAGGGGACGCGACGGGTCGGTGGGGTGGCACCGGGGGGACCGGCCGCGCGTGATGACCCCGGCCCTGACCCGGTCACCACGAAGAGCCCGTCCTCGCTCGCCGCCATCTGCCCGTCTTATCAGAGATCGCCGGCCGCCCGCCGCCACGCCGCGTTGATCTAGGGCACAGGACCGTCGTCGGTGATCAAACCACGGTCCGGGGCCCTAGATCAACGGGAAGGGGACGACGCGTCAGGCGCCGGCGGCGGACTTCAGGTCGGCGACCCGGTCGGTGCGCTCCCAGGTGAAGGTGGGCAGCTCCCGGCCGAAGTGGCCGTAGGCGGCGGTCTCCTGGTAGATCGGGCGCAGCAGCTCCAGGTCGCGGATGATCGCGGCGGGACGCAGGTCGAACACCTCGTGGATCGCCTTCTCGATCCGCTCGACCGGGATGGTCTCGGTACCGAAGGTCTCCACGTAGGTGCTCACCGGCTGTGCCTTGCCGATGGCGTAGGCGACCTGGGCCTCGCACCGTTCGGCGAGCCCGGCTGCGACCACGTTCTTCGCCACCCAGCGCATCGCGTACGACGCCGAACGGTCCACCTTGGACGGATCCTTGCCCGAGAAGGCGCCACCGCCGTGACGCGCGTACCCGCCGTATGTATCGACGATGATCTTGCGACCGGTGAGACCCGCGTCGCCCATGGGGCCGCCGATCTCGAACCGCCCGGTGGGGTTGACCAGAAGCCGATACCCGTCGATGTCCAGGCCGAGGCCCTCCACCTCGGGTGTGATGACGTGGTCGCGGACATCGGGCGTCAGCAACGACTCCAGCGAGATGTCGGGGGCGTGCTGGCTGGAGACCACCACCGTGTTCAACCGGACCGGCCGGTGCCCGTCGTACTCGATGGTGACCTGCGTCTTGCCGTCCGGGCGCAGGTACGGGATCGTGCCGTCGCGACGGACCTGGGCCAGGCGGTGCGCCAGGCGGTGCGCCAGCGCGATCGGCAGCGGCATCAGCTCCGGTGTCTCAGAGCACGCGAAGCCGAACATCATCCCCTGGTCGCCCGCGCCCTGCGCGTCCAGTGCGCTCTCCGACGAACCGGAGCGCAGCTCGATGGCGCTGTCCACGCCCTGCGCGATGTCCGGGGACTGGGAGCCGATCGCGATGTTCACGCCGCAGGACGAGCCGTCGAAGCCCTTCTTCGAGGAGTCGTAGCCGATGCGCAGGATCGTCTCCCGCACGATCGTGTTGATGTCCACCCACGCCTTCGTGGTGACCTCGCCCGCGACGTGCACCTGACCCGTCGTGATGAGGGTCTCTACCGCGACCCGGCTGCGCGGGTCCTCGGCCAGAAGAGCGTCGAGCACGCCGTCGCTGATCTGGTCCGCGATCTTGTCCGGGTGGCCCTCGGTGACCGACTCGGAGGTGAACAGACGACGTCCCACGGTGCTCCTCTTCGGGTTGTGGTTCAACGGTCCGCTGGGCGCAGAGTGTATCCGGCCGCCGGGAAACCCGGCGGACAGACCGTCGCCTTTTCACGGTCCGTTAACGGACTCTCGCACACCGTGGCCACGCCTTCTCGGCCGGCCCCTTAGCCCGTACGGTCGAGCCGCGCGACGACCAGATCCCAGACCGCGTCGGCGATCTCCTCCTTCGGGCGCTCCGAGAGCTCCACAGTGGACCCATCCGCCCCGAGCACGGTGACCGCGTTGCCCTCCTGGCCGAAGACCCGGTTCTCGCCGACCTCGTTGACTACGATCAGGTCGGCGCGCTTGGCGGCGAGCTTGCCGCGGGCGTACTCCAAAGCCCGCCCGGGCACGCTCTGGCCCGCCAGGCCCGTGTCGGTCGTCTCGGCGGCGAAGACCACCAGCACCTGCCCGGGCCCACGCACCTGCCCGAGCTCCGCCGCGATGTCCGGGTTCACCGCCAGCCGCAGCGTGGGTGCCCGCCCGGTGGACGACTTCTTGATCTTCTGCTGGGCGTACTCGGCGGGGCGGAAATCCGCTGGCGCGGCCGCCATCACGATCGCGTCGGCGTCCAGCGCGGCCTCGAGGGTGGCCTTGCGCAACTCCTCGGTGGTGCCGACCCGTACGAGCGTGACTCCGGCGGGGTCCGCGAGCGTGACGTTCGCGGCGATCAGCGTGACGCGAGCGCCGCGGGCCAGCGCCGTCCGCGCGAAGGCGTACCCCTGCTTGCCGGAGGAGCGGTTGCCCAGGAAGCGCACGGGGTCCAGCGGCTCCCGGGTGCCGCCAGCGGTCACCACGGCGTGCCGGCCGGCGAGGCTCGCATCCGCCGCGCGGCCGTGGCGCAGCACCCGGCGGCAGACCGCGAAGATCTCCGTCGGCTCGGGCAGGCGACCCTTGCCCGTGTCGGCGCCGGCGAGTCGCCCCTCGGCTGGGTCGAGCACGATCACGCCCCGCGACCGCAGCGTCGCCACGTTCGCGACCGTGGCCGGATGCTCCCACATCTCGGTGTGCATGGCGGGTGCCATCACGACCGGGCAGCGGGCGGTGAGCAGGACGTTGGTGAGCAGGTCGTCGGCGAGGCCATGCGCCGCGCGGGCGAGCAGATCCGCGGTCGCCGGCGCCACCACCACAAGATCCGCGCTCCGACCGATCCGTACGTGCGGGACCTCGTGCGCCTCGGCCCACACCTGCGTCGCCACCGGCTGTCCCGATAGCGCCGCCCAGGTCGGCTCCCCCACGAAACGCAGCGCCGCGTCGGTCGGCACCACGCGTACGGCGTGCCCGGACTCGGTGAACAGCCGCAGCAGCTCACACGCCTTGTAGGCCGCGATCCCGCCCGCGACGCCCAGCACGATTCGGATGGGCCCGGGCAGCTCCGGAGTGCTCACGGAGCTATTCCTGAACCGGCTCCGCGGTCAGCAGACCAGCGTTGATCTCGCGCAGGGCGATCGAGAGCGGCTTCTCCTGCGGCGCCGCCTCGACCAGCGGGCCGACGTACTCGAGGAGGCCCTCGCCAAGCTGGCTGTAGTAGGCGTTGATCTGGCGGGCACGCTTCGCCGCGAAGATCACCAGCGCGTACTTCGACTGGGTGCGGTCGAGCAGCTCGTCGATCGGCGGGTCGGTGATGCCCTCAGGGTTGGCGATGGTTGCGGACACGGCCCCTCTTCACACTCATGCGACCGACGTCATCGATGCATCGGCTGCGGGCTGAGCAATCCTACCAACTCGTCCGCAGCCTGCTCGACGGTGTGGTTGACGATCGTGATATCGAATTCCGGCTCGGCCGCGAGCTCCTCCTGCGCGTGCTCGAGTCGCTGCCGAACGGTCGCCTCATCGTCGGTGCCCCGACCGATCAGGCGCCGCTTGAGCTCCGCCCAACTCGGCGGCGCGAGGAAGACCAGCCGTGCCTCGGGCATCGCCTGCCGCACCTGCCGTGCGCCCTGCAGATCGATCTTCAGCAGGGCATCCTGACCCGTGGCGAGGCGCTCCCGGACCGCCGCGCGCGGGGTGCCGTAGAGGTTGCCCGCGAACTCGGCCCACTCCAGGAACGCTCCGCCCTCGACCATGCGCTCGAACTGGGCCCGGTCGACGAAGTGGTAGTGCACCCCGTCGACCTCGTAGTCGCGGATCGGCCGGGTCGTGACCGACACCGACAGCCACACCCACGGCGCGCGGGCACGAATCGTCTCGATGACGCTGTCCTTGCCGACGCCCGACGGACCGGAGAGCACGGTGAGGTGGGCGCTGTGCGGGTTCGCGGTCATTGCCAGCCTCTCCCCTGTGCGGTCCCGGGCCCTGACATCACCAGCGCGTTCCCCGACGGGCAATCGTCGCCGGCAGGTGTTCTTGGTTGCCTTTCTACCCGACGCGCGCCGCGATGACCCGGATCTTTGAAGGACCACACGCCGGTGCGCCCGATCCGCGACAATTGCTGGCTTATGACCGCATCACTGAGCGATCATCGACGCTGACCGTCCGCCATCGGCTGGCGTATGGCGCGCTCGATCAGTGCCCGTCCGCCCGATCAGTGCCCGTCCGCCCGATCAGTGCCCGCCAGCCCGATCAGTGCCGGGCGCGCTTCGATCAGTGCCCGTCGACGGAGAACTCCTCGATGAGCGCCCGCCGCTGTTGGTTGCCCAGACCACGCAGCCGCCGGGTCTCGGAGATCTTGAGCCGGTCCATGATCTGCACGGCCTTGACTTTGCCGATGCCCGGCATCGCCTGCAGGAGCTCGGAGACCCGCAGCTTGCCGACCATCTCCTCGCTCTCGGCCCGGTGCAGCACCGTCGTCAGCGTCGTCTTGCCGGACTTGAGCTGCTCCTTGAGCTCTGAGCGGGCCTTGCGGATCTCCGCGGCCTTCTCGAGCGCGGCGCGGCGCTGCTCGTCGCTGAGCGTGGGTAGCGGCACCGGTTCACCCCAGATCCTCGTGCGTACGGTTCTGTCCGGGTCAGTGCCCGGCGCCGGGAAAACTAGTGCGCTCGTCCGCGTTTCGCAACGCGAGGCCATTGATCCTCGTTCCGGGGCGCCCCAGAGCGTGTGCTAGATACAAGGGTTTGCTCCCCGCCCGCGCCCGGGGCCAGCCGCGCTGTGCCGGGCCGCGTCCGGGGCCGGGCTACCTGCGCAGGGCCAGGCGGCAGGCGTCGGCCGTGCGGCGGGCGGCGGCGCGCAACGCGCTCGCATCCGGGCCATGGCCGAGGATCTCCCGCGAGGACGAGGGAAGCACGATCCCGCGGACCCCGGCGAAGACGACCGCCAGGTCGTCCGGCCGGCCACCCTGGGCGCCGAGGCCGGGCGCGAGCACGGGTCCGTTCAGGTTCGACAGGTCCACGCCCACCTGGCCGGCCGTCACCCCGACCACGACCCCGACCGATCCCAGCGGCTCGACGCCGGCGTTGTGCGCCGCGACCTGGTCGACCACATCCTGCGCCACGGTCGTGCCGCCGGCCGTCCGGGCCAGTTGCAGCGCTCGCCCGTCCACAGTGGAGGTCGCGGCGAGCACGAACACCCCGCCGCCGTGGTCGGCGACCGCGTCCAGGAACGGCGTCAGGGAGCCGAAACCGGGGTACGGGCTGACCGTGATGGCGTCGCAGAACAGCGGGCCGGTCGGATCGAGGTACGCCTGCGCGTAGGCGGTCGCCGTGGAGCCGATGTCGCCCCGCTTGACGTCGAGCAACGCGAGCGCACCCCGCTCCCGGCAGTGTCGGATTGTCGACTCCAGCACTCCGATTCCGGCAGATCCGAAACGTTCGAAAAATGCGGACTGTGGCTTGATGACCGCGATGAACTCGCCGATCGCATCGACCGTGATCTCACAGAACCGGGCCAGTCCCTCAGCCGTGGGCGGCAGACCCCACGCCGCCAGCAACCCGGGATGCGGATCGATACCGACACACAGCGGTCCCCGATCGTCGACGAGTCGAGCCAACCGCTCACCAAAGGTCTCCACGCTCAGCACACCTCCGCTCGTACCATTCCCGCCTCGGACAGGGTCGCGACGACGTCGCGGATGAGGCGCGGGCCGCGATAGACGAAGCCCGTGAACAGCTGCACGAGGCTCGCGCCGGCATCGACGAGGCGACGTGCGTCGTCGGCGCAGACGATCCCGCCAACTCCGATGACCGGCAACGCACCGGCCGTCTCCCGATGCACGAACGCGACCACATCCCGGGCCCGGGACGCGAGCGGGGCCCCGCTCAACCCGCCCGCCTGCTCGCCGAGGACCACGTCGGCCGGGGCCAGCCCGTCGCGCGAGAGTGTGGTGTTGGTCGCGATGAGGCCGGCCACCCCGTGGTCGCGGCAGACGTCGAGCAGTTCGGCCACGGCGTGGTCGGTCAGGTCCGGGGCGATCTTCACCAGGATCGGACGCGGCTGGCCGGCCCGGTTCGCGTCGCGCAGCGCCGCCAGCAGCGCCGCCAGGTGGGCCCGGTCCTGCAGGGCGCGCAGGCCCGGCGTGTTCGGGGAGCTGACGTTGACCGCGAAGTAGTCGCCGTAGGGGCGCAGCTCCACAAACGACGCCACGTAATCCTCGACGGCGCGCTCGACGGGGGTGACCCGCGACTTGCCGAGGCTGATCCCCAGCGGCACCGGCAGGCGCGGCGAGGTTGCCAGGCGTCGGGCCAGGGCCGGCGCGCCCGCGTTGTTGAACCCCATCCGGTTGATCAGCGCGGACGAGGCGCGCAGCCGGAACACCCGGGGCCGGTCGTTGCCGGGCTGGGCGTGCCGAGTGACCGTGCCCACCTCGACGAAGCCGAACCCCATGGCCGGCCACGCGGGCAGCGCCACGCCGTCCTTGTCCATGCCGGCCGCGAGCCCGACCGGGTTCGGGAAGCGCAGCCCCAAGACCTCCACCGGCGCGGACGGGACGGCCAGTGCACGCGACAGCAGCCCCAGTGCCCGCTCGTGCCGGCAGAGCGTGGCGAGGCGGCTCAGCGTCCACTCGTGCGCGGTCTCGGCGTCGCCGCCACCGAGCCGGAACAGCCACGGCCGGGCCAGACCATACCCGCCCCCACGCGTTGATCTAGGGCTGGCGACCGTGAGTTGATCTCTGACCACGTTCCCGCGCCCTAGATCAACGGGGAGTGGCGGAGGGCGGCGTGCAGTTCCTGCAGCGGACGTACCGACATCTCGCCGCGCAGCAGTGCCTCGATGCCCATGACGGCCGCGGCGGCCCCGGGGATCGTGGTAATGAGGGGGATGTCGGCCGCCACCGCGGCGATCCGGATCTCGTACCCGTCCTGGCGCGCGCCGCTGCCCTGGGGCGTGTTGACGACCAACGCGACCTCACCGGAGTTGATCAGCGCGACCGCATTGCGCGTGGACGATTCGTAATGCTTCGATACCACCTCGCAGGACACGCCGTGGCGACGCAGCACCTCGGCGGTGCCCTCGGTGGCGACGATCTCGAAGCCGAGGTCGGCCAGCCGCTTGACCGGGAAGATCATCCCTCGCTTGTCCCGGTTCGCCACCGTGACCAGGATGCGCCCTGAGGTGGGCAGGGACCCGTACGCCGCCGACTGCGACTTGGCGAAGGCGTGGCCGAAGGCGGCATCGATCCCCATCACCTCGCCCGTGGATTTCATCTCCGGCCCGAGCAGGCTGTCCACCCCCTTGCCCTCGGCCGTGCGGAAGCGGTTGAACGGCAGCACCGCCTCCTTGACCGAGGTCGGCACGTCGTCGGGCAGCCTGGCGCCGTCGCCGGTGGACGCGAGCATCCCTTCGTCACGCAACTGCGCGATCGTGGCGCCGAGCATGACGCGGGCGGCCGCCTTCGCCAGCGCGACCCCGGTCGCCTTCGACACGAACGGCACCGTACGGGAGGCGCGCGGGTTGGCCTCCAGGACGTACAGGTCCTCGTCCTTGAGCGCGTACTGCACGTTGAGCAGCCCGCGCACGCCGACCGCCCGACCGATCGCCTCGGTGTAGGCGCGCACCTTCGCCACGTCGGCCGAGACCAGGGTGATGGGCGGCAGCACGCACGCCGAGTCGCCGGAGTGGATGCCGGCCTCCTCGATGTGCTCCATGATGCCGCCGAGGTACACCTCGCCCGTGGCGTCGACCAGGGCATCCACGTCGATCTCGATGGCATCGTCGAGGAAGCGGTCCACCAGCACCGGGTGCTCGGGGGAGATATCGGTCGCCTTGGCGATGTAGGCGCGCAGGGTCAGGTCGTCGTAGACGATCTCCATGCCCCGCCCACCGAGCACATAGGACGGTCGGACCAGCACTGGATAGCCGATCTCGTCGGCGATGTGCTTGGCCTGCTCGTACGAGGTGGCGGTCCCGTGCGCCGGCGAGCGCAGCCCCGCCTCGTCGAGCAGCGCACCGAAGGCACCCCGGTCCTCGGCGAGATGGATCGACTCCGGCGACGTACCGACGATCGGCACGCCGGCCGCGGCCAGCCGCCGGGACAGCCCCAGCGGCGTCTGGCCGCCGAGCTGCACGATCATCCCGACCACACCCGGCCCGCCCGCCTGTTTCCCGGAGGAGTCCTCGGCGTGGTAGACCTCGAGCACGTCCTCGAAGGTGAGCGGCTCGAAGTAGAGGCGGTCGGCCGTGTCGTAGTCGGTCGAGACGGTCTCGGGATTGCAGTTGACCATCACGGTCTCGAAGCCCCCGCTACCCGCCACGCCGGCCGCCCGCAGGGCCTGCACGGCGTGCACGCAGGAGTAGTCGAACTCGATGCCCTGGCCGATCCGGTTCGGGCCCGAGCCCAGGATCATCACCTTCGGTCGCGGCGAGGGCGCGACCTCGGTCTGTTCGTCATAGCTGGAGTAGTGGTAGGGCGTGCTCGCCGCGAACTCGGCCGCGCAGGTGTCGACGGTCTTGTAGATCGGGCGCAACCCCAGGCGCTGGCGCAGCGCCCGCACGCCGTCCTCGCCGGAGAGCTCGGGCCGCAGCGCCGCGATCTGGGCATCGGAGAGTCCGGCCCGCTTGGCCCGCCACAGCATCGCGACATCGAGCTGCGGCGCGGCCAGGACCTGCTCCCGCAACTCGACCAGCGAGGCGATCTGGTCGACGAACCAGGCATCGATCCCGCCGCTGGCCTGGCACACCTGCTCGACCGTCGCGCCCAGGCGCAGTGCGAGCTCCACTGTGTACAGTCGTCCGTCGTGCGCCGTCCGCAGTGCCGCAAGGGCCGAGTCGAGCGTCGCGTCCGCGGGGTCCGGGCGGGTCCAGAACCCGCTGCGTGGCGTCTCCAGCGAGCGCATCGCCTTGCCCAGGGCCTCGGTGAAGTTACGCCCCAGCGCCATCGCCTCGCCCACCGACTTCATGGTCGTGGTGAGCTCGGGATCCGCGCCGGGGAACTTCTCGAAGGCGAACCGGGGCATCTTGACGACCACGTAGTCCAGCGCGGGTTCGAAGGCGGCCGGCGTCACCCCGGTGATGTCGTTGGGGATCTCGTCGAGGGTGTAGCCGATGGCGAGTTTGGCAGCGATCTTCGCGATCGGGAAGCCGGTGGCCTTGGAGGCGAGCGCGCTCGACCGGGACACGCGGGGATTCATCTCGATGACCACCAGGCGCCCCGTGGCCGGATGCACGGCGAACTGGATGTTGCAGCCGCCGGTGTCCACGCCGACTTCACGCAGCACCGCGATGCCGACGTCGCGCATCCGCTGGTACTCGCGGTCGGTGAGCGTCATGGCCGGCGCGACCGTGACCGAGTCTCCGGTGTGGACACCCATCGGGTCGAGGTTCTCGATGGAGCAGACGACCACCACGTTGTCGTGCCGGTCGCGCATGAGCTCCAGCTCGTACTCCTTCCAGCCGAGCACGCTCTCCTCGACGAGCACCTCGTGCACCGGGGACGCCGCGAGCCCGGCCCCGGCGAGCCGTTCGAGCTGTGCCGGAGTGTGCGCCATGCCGGAGCCGAGCCCGCCCATGGTGAACGACGGCCGGATCACCACCGGCAGGCCGAGCTCGTCCACGGCGGCGGCGACCGAGTTCATGTCCCGGCACACCCGCGATCGGGGCACCATCTCCGCGGCCTCGGCGTCGCCGCTCGCGAGGCCGGCCCGCAGCACGGCCGTGGCGACGACCTCCTTGAAGAGCTGGCGGTCCTCGCCCCGGCGGATCGCGTCGATATTCGCGCCGATCAACTCCACGCCGTGCTTGTCGAGCACCCCGGAGTCGTAGAGGGCGACCGCGGCGTTGAGCGCGGTCTGGCCGCCGAGCGTGGGCAGCAGCGCGTCGGGCTTCTCCCGCTCGATGACCTTCTCCAGGAACTCGGGCGTGACCGGCTCCACATAGGTCGCGTCGGCGAAGCCGGGGTCGGTCATGATGGTCGCCGGGTTCGAGTTCACCAGGCTCACCCGCAACCCCTCGGCGCGCAGCACCCGGCATGCCTGCGTGCCCGAGTAGTCGAACTCGCACGCCTGCCCGATCACGATGGGGCCGGAGCCGATGACGAGCACGTGCCGCAGGTCCTCGCGCCTAGGCATGGTTCGCCTCGACAAGCTCGGCGAAGCGGTCGAACAGGTAGTCCGCGTCGTGCGTGCCGGCCGCCGCCTCGGGGTGGTACTGCACGGTGAAGGCGGGCACGTCGAAACAGCGCAGCCCCTCGACCACACGGTCGTTGAGGCAGATGTGGCTCACCTCCGCCTCGCCGAACGGTGTCGCCACCCGACCGTCGCGAGGAGCGTCCACCGCGAACCCGTGGTTGTGGGAGGTCACCTCGACCTTGCCGGTGGTCCGGTCGAGGACCGGCTGGTTGATGCCGCGGTGGCCGTAGACCAGCTTGTACGTCTCGAAGCCCAGGGCCCGGCCGAGGATCTGGCTGCCGAAGCAGATGCCGAACAGCGGGACGCGGCGGCTCATCACCTCGCGGGCCAACGCGACGGGACCGTCGGCGGTGGCCGGATCACCGGGTCCGGGCGAGAGGAAGACCGCGTCCGGGCGCGTCGCCAGCAGATCGTCCAGTGTGGACGATGCCGGCATGACGTGGGTACGCACGCCACGGGCGGCGAGGCGTCGCGTCACGTTGCGCTTGATGCCCAGATCCAGCGCGGCCACGGTATAGCGGTGCCCGCCGATCGGTTCGACGACGTACGGCTGCGGCGTGCTCACTTCGGCCGAGAGGTCCGCGCCGACCATCTCGGGCGAGGAGAGCACCCGGCGCAGCACAGCCTCGGGGTCACTCTCCACACTCGACACCCCGACTCGCATCGCTCCGCGCTCGCGCAGGTGCCGGGTCAGCGCCCGGGTGTCGATGCCGCTGATGCCGACTACGCCCTGCGCCGCGAGCCGCTGCGCCAGCTCGCCGGTCGCGCGCCAGTTCGACGGGCGCCGGCTCGGGTCACGCACCGCGTATCCGGCGACCCAGATCCGGCCGGACTCGTCGTCGGAGTCGTTGACCCCGGTGTTGCCGATGTGCGGTGCGGTCTGCACCACGACCTGGCGGTGGTACGAGGGGTCAGTGAGCGTCTCCTGGTATCCGGTCATGGCGGTGGTGAAGACGGCCTCCCCGAACGTCTCGCCGACCGCGCCGTACGCCTCGCCGCGAAATGTCGTGCCGTCCTCGAGGACCAGGACCGCGCTCAGCTGGCTCACCGGACCGCCTTCCCGTCGAGGACGGTTGGTACGCCGGCGAAGAACGTCGCCACCACCCGGCCCGTCAGCTCCATCCCGGCGTAGGGCGTGTTGCGGCTGCGGCTCGCCGACAGGGCCGGGTCGACCGTCCAGCGCGCGGTCGGGTCGACCAGGGTCAGGTTCGCCGACGCGCCCTTCGCCGGGTCCTGGCCCTGCCCGCTCAGCCCCGCGATCCGGGCCGGCGTGCGGGACATGCGCTCGGCGATCCCGTCCCAGCCCAGCTCGTCCAGCAGCGTCGTGACCACAATGGACAGCGCGGTCTCCAGGCCGAGCATGCCGGGGCGGGCGTAGCCCCACTCGCACTCCTTGTCCTGCACCGCGTGGGGGGCGTGGTCGGTGGCGACCGCGTCGATGACGCCCTCGACGAGCGCGGCCCGCAGCGCCGCCACGTCCGAGCGGGTGCGCAGCGGCGGGTTCACCTTGTAGACCGGGTCGTAGTCCCTGGCCTGCTCGTCGGTGAGCAGCAGGTGGTGCGGGGTCACCTCCGCCGTCACCCGGATGCCACGACGCTTGGCCCAGCGCAGGATCTCGACGCTGCCCGCGGTGGAGACGTGGCAGACGTGCAGGCGCGCACCGACATGCTCGGCGAGCAGCACGTCGCGCGCGATGATCGCTTCCTCGGCCACGGCCGGCCAGCCGGGCAGGCCCAGCTCGGCGGAGACCACGCCCTCGTGCAGCTGCGCGCCCTCGGTGAGGCGGGGCTCCTCGGCGTGCTGGGCGATCACGCCGTCGAACGCCTTCACGTACTCCAGCGCCCGGCGCATCAGGCGTGGGTCGTGCACGCAGTGGCCGTCGTCGGAGAAGATCCGTACCCGCGCCGCCGACTCGGCCATGGCTCCCAACTCCGCCAGGCGCGCTCCGGCGAGGCCGACCGTGACCGCGCCGACCGGGCGCACCTCGACGAGCCCGGCCTCGCGCCCGAGCCGCCAGACCTGCTCGACCACGCCGGCGGTGTCCGCGACCGGTGCGGTGTTCGCCATCGCGCAGAGCGCCGTGTAGCCGCCCAGCGCCGCCGCGCGGGAGCCCGAGTCGACGGTCTCCGCGTCCTCCCGACCCGGTTCCCGCAGGTGGGTGTGCAGGTCAACCAGGCCGGGCAGGGCGATGAGCCCGTCCGCGTCGATGACCTCGGCCCCCTTCGCGGTGGCCGCCGGGACCCTGCCGGCGACCGCGACCCGCCCGTCGCGCAGGAGGAGATCCGTCGCCGGTCCCCCCAGGACCCGTACGCCCTTGATCAGGAAGGTCATCGGCCGCCTCCGAGCATCAGGTAGAGCACCGCCATGCGCACGCTGACCCCGTTCGCCACCTGCTCGACGATCGTCGAGCGCGGGGAGTCGGCCACCTCGGGGGTGATCTCGATGCCCCGGTTCATCGGACCCGGGTGCATCACGATCGCGTGCCCGGGCAGGCCGCGCACCCGGTCGCAGTCCAGTCCGTACCGGCGGGAGTACTCACGCTCGGAGGGGAAGAACGAGTCGCCCATCCGCTCCCGTTGCACCCGCAGCATCATCACCACGTCGACGCCGGGCAGCACCGCGTCCAGGTCGTAGCTGACGTCCGCCTTCCAGGACTCGACGCCGACCGGCAGGAGCGTGGGTGGCGCCACAAGCGTGATGTGGGCGCCGAGGGTGTGCAGCAGGTGGACGTTCGACCGGGCGACCCGGCTGTGCAGGACGTCGCCGACGATCGCGACCTTCAGCCCCTCGACCCGGCCGTGCCGGCTGCGCATCGTGTAGGCGTCGAGCAGCGCCTGGGTCGGATGCTCGTGCGTGCCGTCGCCGGCGTTGAGCACGGTCGCGTCGACCCAGCCCGCCAGCCGGTGCGCGGCCCCGGAGGCGGGGTGGCGGATCACCACGGCGTCGGCGCCCATCGCCTGCAGCGTCAGCGCGGTGTCTTTCAGGCTCTCCCCTTTGGACACACTGGAACCCTTGGCGGAGAAGTTGATGACGTCGGCGCTCAGGCGCTTCGCCGCCGCCTCGAAGGAGATCCGGGTCCGCGTGGAGTCCTCGTAGAAGAGGTTGACCACGGTGCGGCCCCGCAACGTGGGCAGCTTCTTGACCTCTCGTCCGGCCGTGGCGGCCATCTGCATCGCGGTGTCGAGCACCGCGATCGCGTCGGCCCGGCTCAGGTCCGCGGCCGAGAGCAGATGCCTGATCTTCACCGGTGCTCCTTCCCTGGTCCGGCTCCGGGACCGGGCACTGCCTGCGCCGAGGACGTCGTGCCGGTCGCGGCCTGGACGCGGACCTCGTCGGTACCGTCGGTCTCGGCGAACATGACGCGCACGTTCTCCGCCAGGGCGGTCGGGATGTTCTTGCCGACATAGTCGGCGCGGATCGGCAGTTCCCGGTGGCCGCGGTCGACCAGGACCGCGAGCTGGACCTGTCGGGGACGGCCGAGGTCTGCGATCGCGTTGAGTGCGGCGCGGATGGTCCGGCCGGAGAAGAGCACGTCGTCGACGAGGATCACCCGCTGATCGTCGAGGCCGGCCGGGGGCAGTTCGGTGCGGCCGACGGCTCGGGCGCCGCGCAGCCGCAGATCGTCGCGGTAGAGCGTGATGTCCAGCACGCCCAGCGGCACCGTGATGCCTTCGAAGGCGAAGAGTCGACTCGCGAGGCGTCGGGCGAGGGGCACGCCGCGGGTTGGGATGCCGAGCAGCACCGTGTCGCGGGCGCCGTCGGTCTTCTCGAGGATCTGATGGGCCATCCGGTCGACAACCCGGGCGAGGTCGATGCGGTCGATGATCACCTTGCCGATGATCACCTTGCCGTCGGTCACGATTCCTTCCGTGACCGCGCCGTCGGGCCCCGGGCCCTCGCTACCAAGATCAATCTGTGGGCGTGCCACAGCGTGACCTCCTTTCCCGCCTCACGGGACGGGCCTTAAAGGATGTCGGTTGTCACCGGGTGACCGGCCGATCTGTGGCTGGCCGGCAACCTGGGCCAGGCTACCAGGCGGCGTGACGTAACCAACCGCAAACGCCCCATCACTTGACCGCGTGTCGTTCGGCAACTACCGTCACGCTGCGTAACCATTCATCGGAGCCGACAGCTACGGGGCGACCCCCGAGTAGCACAGGGAGTACCGCAATGCCATCCGACTACGCCAAGTCCCTGGGAGCGCGCCTGCGCTCGATCCGGCAGCAGCAGGGCCTGTCGCTGCAGGGCGTGGAGGAGAAGTCGGCCGGTCGCTGGAAGGCGGTCGTGGTCGGCTCCTACGAGCGGGGCGACCGCGCCGTGACCGTCTCGCGCCTGGCCGAGCTCGCCGAGTTCTACCGGGTGCCGGTCTCGGAGCTGCTCCCCGAGCCCGAGGGCACGCCGACCCTCGGCACGGCCGGCAAGATCGTGCTCGACCTCGAGAAGCTCTACGACCACGCCGACGACGAGCTGGCCTACGTCGCGAAGTACGCCCGGGCGATCCAGCTCTCGCGGGGTGACTACAACGGGCGGGTCCTGTCCATCCGAGCCGACGACCTGCGCGCGCTCGCCATCGTCTACGACGACTCTCCGGCGGGCCTGGTGGACCGGCTCACCGAGCACGGCGTCCTGGTCGAGGACCCGCACGCCCTGCTCAACGCCAAGGAGTAGCCGGCCGGGTCGCACAGTCGTGGATCCGGGCGTCGCGGCTCATCGCAGGGCGTGCTCCGCGATGCGGCCGAGCAGACCGTTGAGGAACTTCGGCGACGCGTCGGTGGAGAGCTCCTCGGCGAGCGCCACGGCCTCGCTGATCGCGACCCCGTCGTCGACATCGTCGCGGTAGAGCATCTCGAAGACGGCGATCCGGGCCAGGTTGCGGTCCACCACGGGCATCCGGTCCAAGGTCCAGCCCTCGGCGTAGGAGGCGAGAAGCTCGTCAATGCGCCCGGCATGCGCCGCGACGCCCTCGACGAGCTCGGTCGCGTAGGCCATGTGGGTCGGCACGTCGGTGCCCATGCGGGCGATGGTCTCGGACAGCAGCGCGGTGGCGCTGGCGTCGCGCAGGTCGGCCGAGTAGAGCGCGTCCAGCGCCCGGCGGCGGGACTTGCGCCGGGCCGGGTTGCGGGGCTCGGACTCGCTCATGTCAATGATCTTGGATGATCGATGTCGCTCGAGCAGGCCCGCGGCCGGCTCAGGCCCGGCCGAGGTAACGGCCGTCGCGGGTGTCCACCTTGATCTTCTCGCCGTTGGCGATGAACAGCGGCACCATCACGGTCGCCCCGGTCTCGACGGTGGCGGGCTTGTTGCCGCCGGTGGACCGGTCGCCCTGCAGGCCCGGCTCGGTGTAGGTGATCTCCAAAACGACGCTGGTCGGCAGTTCCACGTAGAGCGGCACGCCCTCATGCGTCGCGATGACGACCTCGGCCTCGGGGAGCAGGTAGTTCGACGCCTCGCCCACGGTCGCGGCGGGCACGTGGACCTGGTCGTAGCTGCTCAGATCCATGAAGACGTAGTCCTCGCCGTCGAGGTAGAGGTACTGCATCGGACGCTTGTCGACGCTGGCCGTCTCGACCTTGGTGCCGGCGTTGAAGGTGCGGTCCACGACCTTGCCGGAGAGGACGTTCTTCAGTGTCGTGCGGACGAACGCTCCGCCCTTGCCCGGCTTGACGTGCTGGAACTCGACGACGGTCCACAGCTCTCCGTCGAGATTGAGCACCAAGCCGTTCTTGAGGTCGTTGGTCGTGGCCATAACGGACGAGTCTACTGCCCGGTGCGCCGCTGGCCCGCCGCGCGGCTGCGGAGCGCACCGCGATGCTGACGTGACCCAGGGTTCGACGATCGTCACAGGTGTGTCGGCTCGAAAACGCCGGCAATCATGGCTATCGTCAGTCGATATGGCACGTGGTCGCTCCGCTGTGCAGACGCGGGATCTGGCCGAGGAGGTGCCGGTCGGGCGATATCTGACCGAGCGCCATCCGGTCCCGCACCTGTTCGAGATCGGCCCCGACCAATTCGCGCTCACCCGGGACACCCCCGGGGCCACGGAGGCTGCTGAGCCCGGCGCCCCCGACGCGGTCACCGCGCTCGCCTCGGTGGTGCGGGCCCGTGGCGGCCGCGACACCGACGTGCGCCTGCTCGTCGACGAGGGCGAGCGGCACCTGGAGCTGGCCGCGGATCTCGCCGACAACCTGCACTGCGACGTGTACCTGACCCGCCGTGGTGCCGGCGTGCGGTATGTCCACGAACGTTCCGCGGCGACCGGTGACACCTGGGACGCCGTGGCGATCGACCTCGCGTCGGGCACCCCCACCGACTGGCTCGTGGTGCGCCCGCCGGGTCTGCCGACGACCGCCGCGACCTGGTTCTCCAGCGTCCAGGGCCGGTTGCGGCCCGGTCGGGGCCTGGTCACGGTGGGCCTGCCCGACGGGGTCGCCTTCGCCACCCGGGCCACCTACCGGGACACTGCCTACCTCGCCTCACGCCTGCTGCCCTCGGGCCAGGCGCTGACCACGGTGGCGGTCAACGCCGACACCGGCCTGTTCGAGATCGCCCGGTTCGAGGGCTCGGCGGGCGGGAGCGGCAGCGAGGTCATCCCGCAACGCCGCCGGTTCGGTCACGGGGGGCGTGAGGGCGCCAAGCAGGGGGACGGTCAGCAGAGCCAACCGGCACGGCTGCACGGCACCGAGTTCGCCGGGCTGATGGGCGGCTGCCTGCCGGTCATCCACCCCGACGTGCAGATGGCGCTCACCTGGCCCAAGGACGCCGACGCCTGCACCACGCTGCACGCCGAACTGCTCGCGCTCGCCGACGGCCTGGACCGCACGGTGTGGGTTCCGGAACCGCAGGGCTCGGCCTTCGTCGTGCCCGGTTTCGGCGAGTTCGCCGCCGTCGACGAGGTCGGCACCGCCTCGCGGTGGCGCGCGTACCCGCCCTCGTCCGGGCGCAACCGGACCACGCTGTTCGGCACCGACCTGGACGGGCGGCTCGCGCCCCTGGGCGAGGTGGGCGGCGCCCGGTTCGCCGGGGTTCCGTTCGTCTCGGTCCCGGCCGACCAACTGGAGCTGCTGCGACTCTGGTACACGGCGATCGCCCCGCCGCTGCCGGGCCTGTTCCCGATCGACCTCGCGGTCCTGCCCGACGGACGCCTCGGCGTCGTGCTGGCGCATGGGGTCAGCGTGGTGGCCGGGCCACGCGAGCTGCGGGAGCTGCTGCGCGAGGCGGGTTGGCGCGGGGAGGAGCTGCTGCTGCTCGCCCAGCCCCCGGCGCGCGTCTGGAACACCACGATCGACCACGCCCGCGCGCTCGTGGAGGGCCTGCGCACCGACCTGTGGCTGGCCACGCTCGGCGCCACCATCCTGGTCCAGCCCGACGGCACGATCGTCGCGGATGGCCCGCACCCGACGGAGGCCGCGTGGTGCTGCGTGGCGTACGGCCGCACGGCCGCCAACGTAACCCTGCCCGCGGCGCTGCAGGTGCCCCGGTACGCGGCACATGCCGGGCTCGTGCCACGGCCGAGCGTGCCGGCCAGCTCACGCCCCGCCCTCCCGGCGGGCTCGCTCGCGTCGCTGGCGGCCGGATCGCTCGCCGTGGGCGCCCCGAGCGTGGCCCTGCCGGCGGCCGGGGCACCGGGGACACCGAGCACGATCTTCGACGGCGACCTGACCCAGCACCTCGCCGCCCTGCCCGCGGCGCCGGTCTCCCCCGGTCTGCCGGCGCTGGCCGGCCCCGCACCGGAGAACACCGATGCGCGAGCCGAGCAAGCCGTGCCAGCCCCGGCGGCCGGGCTGGGGCGCGAGCTCGGCACGGCGGCGCGGCACGGCGTGCCGTGGCTGCCCGCATCTCCCGCAGTCAACCCACGGGCGATGGATCTGTACCTGTGGACGCCGCTGCCGGGTGACCGGTCGGAGAGCTGGACGCTGCCGTCCGCGGACCTGTTCCTGCTCGCCGCAGTCGACCCGCTGCGCCTGGCGCAGCACCGACCGACCGGGTATCTGCTGCGGTTGCGGGTACCCGAGCGCGCGGCCGTGGAGCTCACCGAGCACCTGGCGAACGCGCCGGCGGGGGTGCAGGAGCGGACGCACGGGTCGGGCAGCACCCACCTGCTGCCGCTGGCCTGGCTGCGCGACCTGCGGGTCACGGCCCGGTTCGACCTGGACGGAACCGGTGGGGTCCGGGCGCGCACCGACATCAGCGCCGGTGAGCTCGCCATCCGGTTCGAGGGCGCCGAGCACGGCGTACCCGGCCTGCCCAACGAGGTGGTGCACTGGCCCGACCGCGGCAGCCGCGCCGACGCCCCCTGCTACCTGGTGCTGCCGGAGGCGTCGCGGATGAGCCTGGAGATCGTCCACGGCGGTTTCGTGCCGCTGTCCCGCCAGAAGCTGGCCATCGAGGAGGGCTCGCGCCTGCTCGAGGTGCGCATCCGTCGGCGGCGCGCCATTGACGTGCCGGCCACCCTGGACAGTCTCGGCGGGATGGCGGTCGTCGGCCGCGTGCACGACTTCGTCGGTGTCGACCTGTTGCTGCCTGAGGCCGACCTCGACAAGGCGGTCGTGACGAAGATCTGGCGCCGCGGCACCGGCAACCGCGTGCACGTCGACAAGCTGGGCGGCGAGACACTCTACGAGGCCCTGCTCGACGAGTCGATCCTCTCCGGACGCCGCTCGAGCGGCGCGCCGGCTCTCATGTCGAGCTGACTCGCGGAAGGTCGCACGGTGCGGGATGGGCGCACCATCCACAGAGGACTATCAACAGACGACAGAGACGCTCAGGCGGCGCGGTCGGTCTTCGGCGGCAGGACGTAGTTCGCCTCGGCGACCAGGCCGAGCACCCGCTCGACCTCGGCACCGTTGCCCGACAGGTAGGCCCGCGCCAGCCGTGCCTGCAGTTCGGCGAAGCTCGCGCGCGCAACGCCCGGATCGCCAACCGGCGCCAGCCCGGCCGACCCGTACGGCCGCGGCACCTCGACGTCGCAGCCCCCCCTGTCACCCATGGCGCAACCATATGCGCGGCGTGCCGCTGTCGGGTGGACGTCAACCGGCGTGTCGCGTCCGCGACCGTCGCCCCACCGTACGTGGGCGAGGGCGGCCCGTGTGGGCGTTACGGTGTCGAGGTGCTCGAGGAAGACACCGCGTACGCCGGCGACGACTGGTGGGGCGAAGAGCTGGCGGACCGCGCGTACGTCCGGTGCCGGTTCGCCGACGTGGACCTGACCGAGGCGACGATGCGGAGCGTACGGTTCGAGGAGTGTCAGTTCTTCAACGTCCGCTTCAACGCCAGCCAGAACACGGACTGCGCGCTGCTGCGCTGCACCTTTCGCCGGTGCAACCTCTACGACTCACGCTGGCAGGGTTGCAAGCTCGTGGGCAGCGCCTTCGACGAGTGCGAGCTGCGGCCCCTGACGGTCATGGGCGGTGACTGGTCCTTCGTGAACCTCGCCACGGCTGACCTTCGCGGCGTCGTCTTCAGGGACGTGCGCATGCGCGAGGCGGACCTGACCGGCGCGAACCTCACCGACGCGACACTGTCCCATGTGGACCTCTCCGGGGCCCAACTGGCGAAGGTGAAGCTCGGCAAGGCCGACCTGAGGGGCAGCGACGTCTCCGCACTCAACCCGCGCGCCTGCGAGATCGCCGACACGGTGGTCGACCCTGACCAGACGATCATCATCGCCCTGGCCCTCGGCTTCACCGTGCGCGACGATCGCTGAGCTGGCTCAGTGGGACAGGGTCGTGTCCTCGACCTCGAACTCGTCCAGGTGTGGCTTCTCGTCCTCGCAGTGCACCGCGACGCGGAAGTCGTTCGCCTTCGGGTTCTCGAAGATCAGGCTCGCCTGACCCGACGGCCCCGCCACGATCATGCGGACCGTGTACCCCTTCGCGGGCTTCGATCCCACGATCTTGGCTCGGGTCCGGCCGATGCACTGCACGTCCACCGTGCCGGCGCTCGAGTGCAGCGTCGCCTCGCCGGAGACCACATCGCTGTCGGTGCACCCGAGGGCGCCGAGGCAGATCAGCACGGCCAGTCCCAGCCCCGGGGCGGACCGGACGGCCGGACCGGCGCGGCGGCAGGCGGGGACCCGCCGGATTCGCATAGTCACATGCTCGCACCGGGCGACCGCGCTTGAGAACCCCCACATCGATGTCCGGCCCACCCGCGCCCGTGCTGATCACGACCTGGCTGAGCCCGCACGAAAGGGTGACGCGGGCCACATCGGGAGCGGTTGGCGCCGCCTCCGCAGGGCGCTGGTGCCCACCTTGGGGGAAAACAGGCCTCCCCGAGTTGTCGCGCGGCATCTAGGATGGCGGAGGCCGTCCTCCGCCGAGCCATGCCATGGGAGCCTGACCGACAGATATGGCCTACACCGCCCAATCGGAGCATTCCGGCGCCGGCTCACCGAGTCGGGGCGGGACAGCCGTCGCCACCGACGAGACGCCGGGCGGGACCGGCACCCAGGCCATCCCCGAGAGCCGGACCGGCCGGCATCGCCAGGCCGGTGGTGGACTCGTGCACTGCCGGCGGCTGGGGCTGGGCGGGTCGATCGCGCTGGTCGTGGGCGGGGTCTTCGCCGGCATGCCCCCCTCGTCGGATCCCCTGCTGCAGCAGCACGCGCTGCGCCAACTGCGCTCGTTCATCACCCCCGCGGTGGCCATGGTCTACGTCGGGCTCTGCCTGCTCATGCTCGCCTGGTGGCGGCTCGGCCGGCTCATCCGGTCCGGGGCGAAGCCGACGACGCGCGAGATGGTCGTGACCTTCCTGTGGTGGTCCGCTCCCCTGCTCGTGACCATGCCGATCTTCAGCAAGGACGTGTACAGCTACATCGCCCAGGGCACGTTGACCATCTACGGCATCGACGCCTACCACTACGGGCCGCTCATGATGAGTTGGTGGGCCCAGGACGTGCCACAGATCTGGCAGACCACGCCCGCACCCTACGGCCCCGTGTTCCTCAGCCTCGCCGAGGACGTGGTCACGGTGACGGGCCAGAACGTCTGGCTCGGTGTGCTCGGCATGCGGGCCCTCGCCCTCGTCGGCGTCGCGCTCATGTTCTTCGCGATCCCCCGGCTGGCCCGGCTCGCCGGCGTGGACCCGTCGTACGGTCTGTGGCTCGGTGTGCTCAACCCGGTCGTCCTCGTGCACCTGGTCGGGGACGCCCACAACGACGCGCTGATGATCGGCCTGATGCTGGCCGGCCTCACCCTCGCCGTGGAGCGCCGTCCGGCCGCCGGCTCCGTGCTGGTCAGCCTCGCCGCGCTGGTCAAGGCGCCCGCGGGGCTCGCGCTGATCTTCATCGTGGCCCTCTGGGCGGGCCAGCTCTCGGGCCGGGCACGCTATCTGCGCGCGGCGCTGGTCGCCGGCGGACTCGGCGTCGCCACGGTGGTGGCGACCACGCGGCTCGCCGGCACCGGGTACGGCTGGGTGGGTGCGCTGAGCACACCCGCGATCGCGCACACCTGGACCTCAATCACGACCGACCTCGGCTACTTCACGGGGTTGCTCGGGGAGCACTTCGGCGTCGCGACGATGGACCAGATGCTGGCCGGATGGCGCTACGCCGGCCTCGCCGTGGCCGCCGTCATCTGCGTGATGATGCTGGCCCGGCACCGCGCCAACCCCGCACTCGGCGTGGGGCTCGCCCTGGCGGGAGTGGTGTTCCTCGCCCCGGTCTTCCACCCGTGGTACATGCTCTGGGCCACCGTCCCGCTCGCGGCGGCGGCGACGACCGAGCGGGTCCGGAACGTCACCATCGGCCTGCTGCTGGCGATGACGGCCCTCGTCTTCCCCGGCGGCGTGAACCCGACGATCGCGCCGGTGCTCGGCATGATCCTCGGCGTCGTGCTCGTCTTCGGGCCCGCCTGGGCCGTGGCGAACCTTGACCGAGCCGACCTGCGGGGCTCGTTCCGGGCCGCGGTGGGCCGGCTCGCCCCCACCCAGCTGCTGCGCCGGCTACGCGAAGCCTGGGCCTCGCAGGCAGTGGTACGAACCCGGGCCTGAGCACCGGCCCGCGCTCTCAGCGCGCGGCGAGATGCTCCAGCGCCAGGCGGTAGCCGTCGATGCCGAGGCCACAGATCACGCCCGTCGCCACGGCCGAGACCACCGAGTGGTGCCGGAACTCCTCCCGGGCGTGAATGTTCGAGATATGCACCTCGATCAGCGGTCCTCGCAACAGGGCGCAGGCGTCCCGGATCGCGTAGGAGTAGTGCGACCACGCGCCCGGGTTGAGCACCACCGCCGCGCCGGTGTCCGCCGCCTCGTGCAGCCAGGCGATGAGCTCGTGCTCGGCGTCGGTCTGGCGGACCTGCACCGCGAGCCCCAGCCGCGCGCCGTGATCCTCGCACCCCTTGACCAGGTCCGCGTAGCTGGTCATGCCATAGACGTCGGTCTCTCGCGTGCCGAGCCGGCCGAGGTTGGGGCCGTTGAGCACCAGGACCGGGACCGCCCCCGCGGCGGGCTTGGGTCGGGAATCCGTGGTCACGAGGAGACCTCCTGGTAGGCCGAGGCGAGCAGCTCGTCACTGGGTCCCTCCAGAATGGACGGACGAGCGAGCCCCTCGAGGACGACGAAGCGCAGGGTCGCGCCGCGGGCCTTCTTGTCGACCCGCATCGTGGCGAGCAGATCCGGCCATGCGGTGGCGGGGTAGCAGACCGGCAGCCCGAGCGATTCCAGCACGTCACGGTGCCGGCGGGCCGTCGCCTCGTCCAGACGCCCGGCCCGGTGCGCGAGCGCCGCCGCGTAGACCAGACCGACCGAGACCGCCTGCCCGTGCCGCCAGGTGTAGCCCTCGACCTTCTCGATCGCGTGCCCGAGCGTGTGCCCGTAGTTGAGGACCTCGCGCAGGCCGGACTCGCGAAGATCGTCGCCGACGACCCGCGCCTTGACCCGCACCGAGCGCTCCACCAGTTCCCGCAGCACCGCGCCGACGGCCATCGCCGAGCCCGGGTCGGTCTCGATGCGCTCCAGGATCTGGGGGTCGGCGATGAAGCCGCACTTGACGACCTCGGCGAGCCCCGGTACCAGCTCATGGGCCGGCAGGCCTGCCAGCGCGGCCAGGTCGCAGAGCACGCCGGCCGGCGGGTGGAAGGCGCCGACCAGGTTCTTGCCCGCGGCCGTGTTGACGCCGGTCTTCCCGCCGACCGCCGCGTCGACCATGCCCAGCAGCGTGGTCGACACCGGTACCCAGCGCACGCCACGCAGCCAGCACGCCGCTACGAACCCGGCCAGGTCCGTCACCGCGCCACCGCCCACGCCGACAACCGCGTCGCCGCGGGTGAAGTTCGCCCCGCCCAGGGCGTCCCAACAGCGGGCCGCCGTCTCGATGCTCTTGCCGGCCTCGGCATCGGGCACCTCGAGCGGCAGCACGGCCACACCCGCGGACCGCAGGGCCGCCATCGCGCGCTCGGCCCACTCCCGTACGGTCGCGGTGTGCAGGACCGCGACCTGTGCGGCGCCCGGCAGAAGTGACGGAAGACGATCGATGAGATCGTGTCCGACCAGCACGTCGTAGCGCTGCTCCCCGACCACGGGGATCACCGTCACCTCGCCGGTACTCCAGGCACCCATCGCCCGCGAGCCTACCGACGTGCGGGCGGGCGCCGCCGCCGCGGGCCGGGTCAGGCGCTGGGCGGTGGGAGATAGACCGACTTGAGCTCGCAGTACTGGGCCAGGCCCTCGGAGCCGAACTCCCGGCCGATGCCCGAGGACTTGTAGCCGCCGAACGGCCCGGCGAAGTCCATCGTGTAGGTGTTCACGCCGTACGTACCGGTGCGGACCCGGCGCGCCACCCGTAGGCCGGCCTCCTGGTCGGCGGTCCAGACCGTGCCGGCCAGGCCGTAGTCGGAGTCGTTGGCGATCCGGACCGCGTCGTCCACGTCGTCGTACGGGATCACCGACAGCACCGGACCGAAGATCTCCTCCTGCGCGATCCGCATCCGGTTGTCCACCTCGGCGAAGACCGTCGGGCGCACGTACCAGCCCGCGTCGAGCCCGTCCGGGCGACCGGTGCCACCGGTCAGCAGCCGGGCACCCTCCTGCTGGCCGAGCCCGATATACCGCTGCACCCGCTCCTGCTGCCGCCGGGCGACCATCGGGCCGATCTCGGTACGGCTCTGCGCCGGGTCACCGACCACCATCGCGGCCACAGCACTGGCCAGCGCGTCGGCGAACTCGTCGTGCCGGTCGCGGCTGACCAGGATCCGGGTCTGTGCCACGCAGGCCTGGCCCGAGTTCATCAGGCCGATGAACTTGATTGCTTCGATCACGCTGCCCGGGTCGGCGTCGTCGAGCACGATCGCCGCCGACTTGCCACCGAGCTCGAGGCTGACCCGCTTGAGCTGCTCGCCGCAGATCGCCCCGATCCTGCGGCCGGCCGCGGTGGAGCCGGTGAAGGCGACCTTGTCGATGCCGGAGTGGCGGACCAGGTACTCGCCGACCTCGCGTCCCCCCGCGACGATGCTCACCACGCCCGCGGGCACACCCGCCTCGTCCAGGGTCTCGGCCAGCAGGTAGCCGTCGAGCGGGGTCTCCGGGGCGGGCTTGACCACGACCGTGCAGCCGGCGAGCAGCGCCGGCACGAGCTTGGACATGATCGTGAACTGCGGGACGTTCCACGGCGCGATCGCCGCGACCACGCCGACCGGCTCATGCCGCACCACGACCGGGGCACCGAGCACCCCGGGCCGGCTCTCCTCCCAGCCGAACTGGCGGGCGATGCCGAGAAATGCCTCGATCTGCATCCAGGCCGCGGGCGCCTGGCCGAGGTTGCTGAACGAGATCGTGGAGCCCATCTCGGTCGTGATCAGCTCGGCCATCTCGGCGAGCTTGCCGGCGTAGAGTCCCGAGAACGCCTGCACCACATCGATGCGCTCGGCCGGTGACAGGCGCGGCCACGCTCCGCCGTCGAAGGCCGTACGGGCGGCAGCCACCGCCGCGTCGATGTCCTGCGGGGATCCTTCGGGAACGCGGGCGACGACCTGCTCCGAGTGCGGGGACACCACCTCCAGCACCGCATCCGTGGCGGGCCGGGCCCACCGGCCACCGATGAAGAGCGTGTCGCGGTCGAGGGCCATCCCTGGACTCCTTTCGGTGGGCCGCAACCGGGGTCAGGGTGCGAGGTCGAGCCGGTCAACCAGGCCCGGATCCAGTCGGCGTTGCGGGTCGAGCGCTGAAGTGGCGCGTCGGCGGCGGGGCTCGCCCGCGTCATGGTTCTTCTCTGCGCCGGCCGCTCGTCGCCGAGGCGGCGCGGTAACCGTCACCATTGTGGAACGTGTTCTCGTTTGTCAACCCCGGTGCGCCGATCAGAGGGCGGCGAGGATCTCCGCGCAGATGTCGGCGGGACGGCGGCCGTCGGTGCGGACCGTCTGCGTGGCGACCTGTTCGTAGAGCGGGCGACGCTGCTCCAGCAGGTACTTCAGCGTGGCCCTCGGGTTCAGCGTCAACAGCGGACGGCCGACGCCCAGGCCCACCCGCGCCACGGCATCGCTGAGCTCCACGCTCAGGTAGACCACGCACTGCCCGCTCAGCAACTGCCTGGTGGACTCGGCGAGCACGGCGCCGCCGCCGAGGGCCAGCACACCGTCGAATGTGGACAGAGCCTCGGCCACGGCCGCGCGCTCCAGGGACCGGAACACCTCCTCGCCGTCGTCGATGAAGATCTCCGGAATCGGCTTGCCCGCCCTGGCCTCGATGTCGGAGTCGGTGTCCCGGAACGGCACCCCGAGGGCGCCGGCCACCAACCGGCCCACCGTGGTCTTGCCCGCACCCGGCGGGCCGACCAGCACGACGCGTGGTTGGCGCACACCCGGCGTCATCGCAGCACCAGGTGCTCGAGGTAGCCCGCGACGTTGCGGCGCAGCTCGGCCAGGCTGTCGGCGCCGAACTTCTCCACCACGGCCTCGGCCAGCACCAGCGCGAGCATCGCCTCGGCCACCACGGCCGCGGCGGGAACGGCGCAGACGTCGGAGCGCTGGTTGATCGCGATCGCCGGCTCGCCCGTCGCGACATCGACCGTCGATAGTGGACGGTTCAGGGACGAGATCGGCTTCATGGCTGCCCGCACCCGCACGGGCTCACCCGTGGTCATGCCGCCCTCGAGCCCGCCGGCGTGGTCGGTGAGCCGCCGCACGCTCATGACGCGGCGAGGATCCGCCTGCACGGCCGGCGCCGGGACGATCTCGTCGTGCGCCTTCGACCCGCGGGTGCGGGCCTGGGTGAAGGCGTCGCCGATCTCCACTCCCTTGATCGCCTGGATCGAGCAGAGTGCCGCCGCGATGCGCGCGTCCAACCGGCGGTCCCACTGCACGTGGCTGCCGAGGCCGGGTGGCACGCCGTACGCCAGCACCTCGACGATGCCGCCGAGGGTGTCCGCGTCCTTGCGCGCCGCGTCGACCTCCGCCACCATCCGCGCCGACGCCTCGGGGTCGAGGCATCGCAGCGGGTCGGCATCGATGCGATCGGCGTCGTCGGGGTGCGCGACCAGGCCCGGCTTGACCGCCACCGTGCCGAGCTCGACGACGTGCGAGACGATCCCGATGCCCAATCCCTGCGCCAGCAGGTTGCGGGCGACCACGCCCAGCGCGACCCGGGCCGCGGTCTCCCTGGCGCTGGCTCGCTCCAGGATCGGCCGGGCGTCGGCGTAGCCGTACTTCTGCATGCCGGCGAGGTCGGCGTGGCCGGGCCGCGGCCTGGTCAGCGGCGCGTTGCGAGCCTGGCTCGCCAGCACCTCCGGATCCACCGGATCGGCCGCCATCACGGTCTGCCACTTCGGCCACTCGGTGTTGGCGACGCGGATCGCCACCGGGGAGCCGAGCGTCAGACCGTGCCGCACCCCGCCGAGGATCTCGACCTCGTCCTGCTCGAAACTCATCCGGGCGCCGCGTCCGTAGCCGAGCCGGCGCCGTGCCAGGTCCCGGGCGACATCGGCCGTGGTCACCGCTACGCCGGCCGGAACCCCCTCGATCACGGCGATCAGCGACGGCCCATGAGACTCGCCCGCGGTCAGCCAACGCACACCCACGCCGAGGAGTCTTTCACGGGACCTGGCCAGGCAGCCGCGCCGGACGCTGAATGCGCGTGGGCTGCGACCGGCCGGGCCGCTGCGGCAGACTTTCCCGGTGCAGTTCGGGGTGCTCGGGCCGCTGTCGGTGTGCCGGGCGGGGGAACCAGTCGCGATCCGCACCGGGCTGCCGAGCGCCGCCCTGGCGCTGCTGCTGGCCGCGGCCGGCCGCCCGGTTCCGGTGGTCACGTTCATCGACGGGCTGTGGCCGGACGGGCCGCCGACCTCCGCCCGCCGCAATCTGCACCAGTACGTCCACCATCTGCGCACGGTGATCGGCGCGGATCGGATCGTGACCACCCCGGGCGGGTACTGCCTGGTCGCCGAAGACGTCGACGCACAGCGATTCCGAATGCTCGCCGCTGACGGCACCGCCGCGGCGGATCCCGACGTCGCGGCCCCGTTGCTGCGCGCGGCGCTGGACCTGTGGCGCGGCCCGGTCGCCTACCCGGAGTTTCCGGACTCTCCGCCGTTAGTCGAGGAGGCGACTCGGCTCGACCAACTGCGGCTGTCCACCCAGGAGTCCTGGGCGCGGGTCGAGCTGGCCCGGGATCGCCACGACCTCGTCCTCGACGAGCTGGCCTGCATGGCCCGGGCACACCCGTACCGGGAGGGGCTGCATGCCCTGTTGATGCGCGCCCTGCACCGGGCGGGCCACCCGGCGGCGGCACTGCGGGTCTTCGAGGAGCTGCGCGAGATGCTGCGCGAGCAGCTCGGCGTCGACCCCGACCCGGAACTGCAGCGGCTGCATCGCGCGATCCTGCGTGGCGAGCCGGCCACCGCCGCGCGGACGAGCGAGATCCCGCACGCTCTGCCGGCCGATCCCATCGGTTTCGTCGGCCGGTACGCCCAGCTCGACGCGCTGGACCAGCTACGGGAACGGCCAGGCCCGATCGTGGTCTCCGGGATGCCGGGAGTGGGCAAGACGGCACTGGTTGTGCGGTGGGCCCATCGGGTCGCCGCCGACTTCCCGGACGGGCAGCTCTACCTCGACCTCGGCGGGCTGGAGTCACGCCGTATCCTCGGGCCGGCTGAGGCCCTGGCCGCGCTGCTGGGCCAGCTCGGGGTGCCACCGGACCAGGTGCCGCGCGAGGTCAAGGCAGCGGCCACCCGGTTCCGCACGCTGGTTGCGGGCCGACGGGTGCTGGTGGTGCTGGACAACGCCGCCCGCGCCGATCAGGTCCGGCCGCTGCTCACCGATGCTCGCACCCTGGTCACCAGCCGGGAGTCGCTGACCGGCCTGGTCGCCCGCGACGGTGCCCGGCTCGTGCCGCTGGACACCCTCACCGCGGAGGAGGCGGCCGGCCTGCTGCGCACGGCACTGGGTACCCGGCGCACCTCGGCCGAACCGGCCGCCGCGGCCGCGCTCGCCGAGGCGTGCGGATTCCTGCCGCTGGCGTTGCGCATCGCCGCCGCGGCGCTGCTGGAGCAGCCCCTGGAGTCGATCCGCGGCTATCTTGGCCGGCTGCGCGCGACCGGGCCGCTGGCCGCGCTGCGCTGCGACGACGACCGGGAGGCGTCGGTCGCGGCCGCGTTCGCGCTGTCGTACGCGGGCCTGGGCGACGACATCCGGCTCACCTTCCGGCGCGTCGGGGACGCCCCCGGCGTGGACGTGACCCCAGCCGCTGCCGCCGTGCTGATCGACGCCCCCGTCGCCGACGCCGATGCGGCGCTGCGCCGGTTGGCCCGGGCCAGCCTGCTCGTCGCACACCGTCCGGGCCGGTACGTGATGCACGATCTGCTGCGCCGCTACGCCCGGCATCTCGCCGCCGAGCAGGACGCCGCGCCCGCCCGCCACGCGTCGGTGATCGCCTTGATCGACTCGTACACGGCAACCACCTCGGCCATCGCCAGGACGCTCTATCCGGAATCGCCGAGCGTGCCCGGGGGGCTGGCCGCCGGGGCCGTGACCGGCGACGGGTTGGCCTGGCTCGACGCCGAACGCGCGAACCTCGTCGCCGCGACCGTGCATGCCGCGCGCATCGGCCACTACCCGCCGGCCTGGGTGCTGGCCGATGCGTTGCGTCCGTATCACCAGCAGCGTGGCCTGGTGGGTGACCTGTTCGCCGCGTCCCACGCGGCGCTCGCGGCGGCCCGAGTCGCCGACGACCCGGCGGGGAGGGCTGCCGCCCTGCTCGGCCTGGCCACCGCGCACCACCGGACCGGCAAGCAGGACGTCGCGCTGCGTTGGGCCGACCGCGCGGCCGACCACGCCACGGCCGCGGGCTGGCTCGCGGGAGCCGCGGCCGCCCACAACATCGCTGCCGCGGCCCTGCTCTACCAGGGCCGCACGCACCATGCCCTGCTGCGACTGCGCCGCGCGCTGGCCACGCACACCCGGCTCGGCTGGTCAGCGGCGACCGGCAAGGTGCTGGCGAACCTCGCGATCGTCTGCTTCGACCGCGATGACCCGCACGCCGGCATCGCCTACGCCGACCAGGCGCTGCGGCTCACCCGCGAGCACCCGGCCGCGGTCGTCGAGGCAGTCGCGCTGACCGCCCGCGGCCTGCTGAGCTTCGAGCTCGGCGACCACGACGCGGCCGTGACCGCGCTAACCCGCGCCGTCGAGGTGAACCGGGAGGCCGGCGGCCGTGCTGGCGAGGCCACCGCGCTCGGCTGGCTGGCCCGCGTCCACCTGCGGACCGGTGAGCTGACCGCGGCGGCCCGGTACGCCGACACCGCGTTGCGGATCGCGATCAGCCTCGGCGACCCGCGAGTCGAGGCCGAGGCACTGATCGCGGCGGCCATCGTGCACGCCGACACCGACACCCGGCACGATCAGCTTTGTCGGGCACTGGCCCTGTCCAGCGACGGCCGGTTCGCCCACCCGGCGATCGAGGCGTTGCTCGAACTCGCCGCCGACGCTGACCGCACCGCTCATCCCGACGGCGACCGCCTCGCGCGCCAGGCTCTCGACTGGGCGACTGCGGCCGGCTTGCGCCGACTCGCCCGCAAGGCCACTGCTCTGCTCGCCGAGCAGCCAATGTACCGACAATGAAGCGTCGCGGCGCAGGGTCACCACGGCCGGTCATCCGGCCGGCCGGAACCTGACGCAGGAGTGACAATGAGAAAGGTACGAATGGCGCTCGTGGTCGCGGCGGCACTGGTCGCGGGCGTGCTCGCCGGCCCCGCGGCGGCGCACGCATCGACCGCGAGCACCGTGGCGTCCACGGCCTTGGGCCAGTTGGGCCAGCACTGTTCCACCCGGTACGGCATGGCGTGCGGAGTCGACAACAACTGGTGCTCGGCATTCGCCAAATGGGTATGGAACCAAGCCGGCATCAATACCACCGGCATCGACACGGAGTCCGGCAGCTTCTTCGGCTACGGCGCGGCCCACGGCACCCTCACCGCGACGCCGCACGTCGGCGACGCCGTGGTGTTCAACCTGCATCGGGGCAGCAACGGCGACCCGGTCCAGGACGCCGACGGCCACTATAACGCCGATCACGTGGGCCTGGTCGTGGCGGTCGCCGGCAGCACGTTCACCATGGTCGGCGGCAACGAGCGCAACGAGGACGCCACCAAGAGCGTGGTCGCCCAGGACACCCTGGGGTCATACGTCGGTGCACCCTACGGCTCCGACACGATCAGCGCGTTCGTGTCCTTCGTCGGTAGCACGGCGGTCACCCCCATGGACACCAGCCCGATCAGCGGCCGGTTCTTCAGCGGCATCGAGGGAGTCGGCCTGTACGAGTCCAATGAGCGCCATATCTACCTGGATGACAACCGTGACGGTGTGCTGGACCAGACGCTCAATTACGGCACCGCCGGCGACGTCGCGATCGCGGGTGGCTGGACCGGCTCGTCGACCGCGGGTACCGGCGTCTTCCGGGGCTCCACCGGCACGTTCTACCTGGACTCCAACCGCGACGGCGTCACCGACGGGCACGTCGTCTTCGGGACCCTGGGCGACCTGCCGGTCATGGGCGACTGGAACGGCGACGGCCTCGACGGCGTCGGTGTGTTCCGGCCCTCGACCGGCAAGTTCTACCTCGACGACAACCTCGACGGCGTCACCGACCCCGGCAGACGCATAGCCTTTGGCACGTTCGGCGACCTGCCCGTCGTCGGCGACTGGAACGGCGACGGTCGGGACGGCATCGGCGTGTTCCGCCCCTCGACCGGCATGTTCTACCTCGACGACAACCTCGACGGCAGCACCGACGCGAACGGACACGTGCCGTTAGGTACCAAGGGCGACCGTCCGGTCAGCGGCGACTGGAACGGCGACTTCATCGACGGCGTCGGTGTCTACCGTGCCAACACCACCAGTCCGGGTGGAGTGTTCTACCTGGACGACAACCACGACGGCAGCATCGAATCGGTGCCGATCCTGGCCGACGTCTGAGGCACGGACCGCAGCCGCGCCGGTCGCACGATGGCTGCGACCGGCGCGGCCGGTCACGGCATCCACCAGCCGCTCTCCGCCGGTGCGGCGCGGGCCGCCGCGGCGGCCCACAGGGCGTCGCGCATCGCGTCCACCGGCGCAGCGGTTCCGGTGAAGAGTTCGAATTGATGCACGGCTTGGGCGAGGAGCAGGTCGAGTCCCGAGACGATGCGGCACCCGGCGGCGCGGGCGGCGGCCGCGAGCGGCGTCGGCCAGGGGTCGTAGACGGCATCGAAGAGCACCGTGCTCGCCCGCCAGCGCAGGGTCGGCGCGAGTGGGTCTGCGACTCCCCTGGGCACCGTGGAGATCACGACATCGGCGTCACCGGCCTCGTCCGCCGATGCCCAGGCACCGCCGGCCAGCGGGACCGCGAGGGCGGCCGCGACGCGGGCCAGCTCCTCGACCGCCTCCGGGCGTCGTGCGTAGACCGTAACCAGCGACGCGTCGAGCTGCGCGGCCGCCCCGAGGGCCGCGCGGGCCGTGCCACCCGCGCCGAGGACCGCCACCCGGTCCGCGTCGCGCACGCCGGCGTGGCGCAGGGCATCGACCATGCCCGGGGCGTCGGTGTTCTCCGCCCACCACGTGCCGCCGGGCCGCCGGACGAGAGTGTTCGCCGCACCCAGCGCGGCTGCCCGCGACGATACGGTGTCGGCGACCGTCAGCGCGACCTCCTTGAGCGGCATCGTCAGCGACAGCCCGGCCCAGGTGGCGTCGAGCTCGGCCACGAAGCCGGCGAGGTCCTCCTCGCCGGCTTCGTACGAGCCGTACGTCCAGTTCGTCAGGCCCGCCGCCGCGTACCCGGCGTTGTGGATGACCGGGGAGAGCGAGTGTGCGATCGGCTTGCCGAGCACGGCGGCGCGCCGGGGGCGACCGGGTCGGTCGGTGCCGGCCGGGGTTACGGGCACGGGCTGAGGTCGACGCCGTTGCGGATGCCCTCGGCGATGTTGGCGCAGTGCTGGTCGATGGTGTCGGCGAACGCCGTGGTCCCGTCGGGCTTGATGACCACGAAGTAGAGCATGTTGCCGTCGGCCGGGTTGGCCGCGGCGCTCAACGCGGCCTCGCCTGGGTTGTCGATCGGGCCCAGCGGCATTCCCGGTGTCTTCGCATAGGTGTTGTACGGGTTGCTCGCGTCGTTGAGCTGCGCCGCGGTCAGGTTGCCCGGGGTCCGTGGCTTGCCGGCCTTGAGCTCCTGCCAGTAGTTCGCGGTGCTGTCGAACTGCAGGCAGGCGCAGCTGATCAACCTCTTGTAGACGCGGTTGTAGGCGACCCGGGCGATCTTCGCGAAGTCTGCCTCGTGGCCCTCCGCCTGCACGAGCGAGGCCGTGATCAGCACCTCGTAGGGCGAGATGTGCAGGGCCGTGGCCTGTGCCTTGAGGTGGACGTGGTCGGCGACCACGAAGAACTGGTCGACCATCATCTTCAGGATGTCGTGCGCGGACCACGTCGGGTCGTAGTCATAGGTGCTGGGGAAGAGGAATCCCTCAATGGACTTGCGCTCGGCAACGGCAGACTTCTTCCCATCCTGGCGGCTGTACCAGTCCGCGGTGATGCCCAGCGCGGCCGGGTCCGCCGCCGCGGCCTTGAAGTCGGCGAGCGGGATGCCCGTGTCCTTGGCGAGCTTGTCGAGGATCTCGATCACCGTCATGCCCTCGGGGATCGTGAACCGCTTCGCTCCGTTGATCGGCTTGCGGTTCTTCGGGTCGATGAGAATCCCGAAGACCACGTCGGCCGGGCTGTGCTGCTGCAGCGTGTACTGGCCCGGTTGGATCGACAGGCACTCGCTCTCCTGCGCCTGGCACACGTCGACGAACGCGGCCCGGCTCTTCACCACACCCGCGTCGAGCAGGCCGCCGGCGATGGTCGTGCCGACATCGCCTGGCTGCACCGTGAACTCCACGTCGCCGCCCATCTCGGTGGCGTCGTAGTCGGCCGCGACGATCTCCCGGATGCGCTGGTTGTCCTGCAGCGCCCCGATGCCCCAGTACACACCCATGCCCAGCACGGCGAGCAGGGCCACCGACAGGCCGATGGCCAGGTAGGCGCGGCTGCGGCGCTTGCGCCGCTCCCGGCGCTGCCGCCGGAAGTGGCGTGTCTTCGGCGCACCGGGGGCGGCGGTCTCCTCCTCCCAGGCCAGCCCCAGGTCGTCGTCGAGCGTCTCGTCGCCGCGTGCCATCGTTCACCCCACCTCAGCCTGACCGCTGCCTGTTCCTATGGGCACGCGCTACCCGTCAGCACACCGTTGCGACAGGCCGTTCGGACATTGGCCTGGAACTCGGGGTAGGTCTCGGAGAAGAGGGTCGTGCCCTTCGTGTCGACGGTAACGAAGTAGACCCACTTGCCGGTGGGCGGGTTCATCGCACCCTTCAGCGCGCTCTCGCCGGGGTTGCCCAGCGGCGTGATCGGCCAACCCGACTTGTCGTGGGTGTTGTAGGGGTTGTCCGGGTTGTGGATCTCCGACTGCTTGAAGTCGTTCGGATCCTTGGATGGATCACCCTGGATCTTGTACCAGTAGTTGATCGCGCTGTCCAACTGCAGGCAGTTGCACTGGAACGAGCCATAGATGCGGTTGTAGAGCACGCGAGCCACCTTGCCCTGGTCCGCCGCGGTCTTCCCCTCGGCCTGGGCGATGGAGGCGGCGATCAGGGCCTCGTACGCCGTGACCTTGCCCTTCAGCGCCGACTTGACGGTGGCGACGAACTTCAACTGGTCCGCGACCGCTAGGAACTTCTTCACCATCGCGGTGAGGATCTCGGTCGCGCTCATGCCGCCGTCGAAGTCGTAGGTGGCTGGGAAGAGGAAGCCCTCAACGCTCTTCTTGCTGGGAGCGCCACCCGCGCGGTCGAACCAGGACGCGGGCACGCCGAGAGCCAGCGGATCGGCCGCGGCGGCCTTGAAGTCGTCTACGCTCACCCCGGTGACCTTGGAGAGCTTGGTGTAGATCTCCAGCGTGATAAATCCCTCCGGGATCGTGACCGTGTTCACCACCCGGCACGGGGCCTTCGGAGCGCTTGCGGCGCACTTGTCGCGGTTGAGCAGCGCGCTGACGGTATCGGCGGCGGTCATCTTCTTGAAGAGCAGCCAGGTGCCCGGCTGGACCTTCTGGCCGCCGAGTTTGTTGAAGGCGGTGACGAAGCCGGCGGAGGTCCGCACCACGCCCGCGTCCACCATCGACTTCGCGATCGTGAACCCGTCGTCTCCGGGCTTGACGCGCACCTGCACGGTGGTGCTGGTCCGATCGCCGGAACCGTAGTCCTTCGGCCCGAACGTCTCCTGAGCCCAGCCGACCCCCTGGTAGACGCCGTAGCCCAGCAGCACCAGAAAGATCGTGAAGAAGATCTTGAAGAACGTGGAGCCGGTGCGACGGCGGCGCTGCCGGCGCCGACGCTGCTCGCGCCGTTCGCGGGCCTGCCGGCTCGACGGCCCGCCGCGACGGGGGCGGTCAGCGTCCCAGCCCACGTCCAGTTCGTCAAGCATCCCGCCTCCGCGTCGCGTCGAGCCAACTCTGCAGGATCTCCACCGCCGCGGCCTGGTCCACGACCGCGCGCCGGCGCCCCGCCCGGACGCCGCGTTCCGACAGCCTACGTGTTGCGACCGCCGTGGACATCCTCTCGTCGGTCAGCCGTACGGCGACGGGCGCCACGGCCTCGGCGAGGACCTGCGCATACTCCCGTACGTATACGGCGGCGTAACTTTCCGTGCCTGCGAGTGTGACGGGCAGGCCGACGATCACCTCCACGGCGTCGTACTCGGCCACCAGCCGCGCGAGCGCCGCGACGTCCGCGGGCCAGGTGGTTCGAGCCCGTACGGTCTGGTCCTCGGCGCTCTCGTCGCGAGCGGCGCCGGCCTCGGCGAGCGCGGACCAGCCGGCGCCGTCCCGGGGCAGCGTCAGCAGTGGCGTCGCGAGGACGGCGTCGGGGTCGCTGACCGCCACGCCGATGCGGACCTTGCCCACATCGACGCCCAACCGCCTGCCTCTGGCCATGTCCGTGTGAAGAGGAGCACCCTGCTCAGCGCCTCACGGTGCGCACGGTGCCCGTCCTTTCACCGCAGTGCGGCCTCGACGGCGGCGAGCAGCGCCGGGAGCTCGTCCTCGGGCACCCCGCCGCCCTGTGCCATCTCCGCGTTGCCGCCGCCCCGGCCCGACAGCGCCGCCTTGACCAGCTCACCCGCCGATACCCCGCGATCGCGCGCGCCGGGGTTCGTCGCCACGACCAGCGTCGCCTTGCCGCCGGAGCGCGCCGCCACGGCCACCACCGCCGGCCGGCCGGTGAACCGCTCCCGCAGCTGCTGGGCCAACGTGCGCACGTCGTTGCCGCCGGTCCCGGCCGGTGCCTCGACCGCCACGAGCGCCACGCCGTTGACGTCGGCCGCCGCCTCGGCGAGCGCGCCGACGCCCGCCAGCGCGAGCTGGGAGCGCAGCCGCTCGATCTCCTTCTCCGCGTCGCGCAGGGAGGTGACCGCCTGCTCGACGCGCTCGGCAACCTGCTCGGGCCGGACCCGGAACAGCTCGGAGAGGTGGGAGACGAGCACATGCTCACGGGCCGCGAACTCCAGGGCATCGGCACCGACCAGGGCCTCCACCCGGCGCACCCCGGAGCCGATCGACGCCTCGTGCAGGATCTTCACCAGGCCGAGCTGCCCGCTGCGCGCCACGTGGGTGCCGCCGCAGAGCTCACGCGCGTAGTCGCCGACCTCGACGACCCGCACCTGCTCGCCGTACTTCTCGCCGAACAGCGCCATCGCGCCGAGGCGGCGCGCCTGTGCCTGGCTGGTGACGAACGCGCGCACCTCGAGGTCGTTGGTGAGCACCTCGTTGACCTTCTGCTCCACGTCGTGCAGCACGGCGGGTGGAACCGCGGCCGGGGTGTTGAAGTCGAAGCGCAGCCGGCCGGGCGCGTTGAGCGAACCCGCCTGGGTCGCCGACTCGCCGAGAAACAGGCGCATCGTCTGGTGCACGAGGTGGGTTGCGGTATGCGCCCGGGAGATCGCCCGGCGGCGCGCGACGTCGATCTCGCCGAAGGCGGTCTCGCCGACCCTGACCTCCCCCCGCACCACGCGTCCCCGGTGGACGATCAGCCCCGGCAGCACGGACTGCACATCGGTGATCTCGATCTGTCCACTCGCGACGGTGATGGTGCCGCTGTCCGCCTGCTGCCCGCCACCTTCGGCATAGAACGGGGTCGCGTCGAGCACCAGCTCGACCTCGTCACCCTCTCCGACCACCGAGATGGGCTCGCCTCGGCGATCCAGGAGCCCGCGCACCTTCGACTCGCGCGCGGTCTCGGCGTAGCCGGTGAACTCTACCGGGCCGCCGGCGTCCAGAATGGACCGGTAGCTCGACAGGTCCGCGTGGCCGGTCTTGCGCGCGGCCGCGTCTGCCTTCGCCGCGGCGCGCTGTTTGGCCATCAGCTCGCGGAAGGTCTTCTCGTCGACCCCGAGCCCCGCCTCCGCCGCGATCTCCAGCGTGAGGTCGATGGGGAAGCCGTACGTGTCGTGCAGCTGGAACGCCCGGTCGCCCGGCAGCTTCTTCTTGCGCGCCCGCTTCGTCTCGGCGATCGCCGTATCGAGGATCGTCGTTCCAGCTCGGAGCGTCGCGAGGAACGACTCCTCCTCGCCGTAGGCATAGGACGAGATGCGGCCGAACTCCTCGGCCAGCTCCGGATACGACGGCGCCATGCAGTCGCGCGCCACCGGCAGCAGCTGCGGCAGCGATGGGCCCTCCTGCCAGCCCAGCAACCGCATCGCCCGGATCGCCCGGCGCATGATCCGGCGCAGCACGTAGCCACGACCCTCGTTGGCGGGGATCACTCCGTCGCCGATGAGCATCAGGGCGGTACGGATGTGGTCGGCGATTACTCGCAGCCGTACGTCGTCGGGGTGTGACTGACTCGCGACGTGGCTGTGCTGGGACGGGTAGGTCCGGCCGGTCAGCTCCGCCGCCTTGCTCAGGACCGGCCGCACCTCGTCGATCTCGTAAAGGTTGTCCACCCCCTGCAGGATCGACGCGATGCGCTCCAGCCCCATGCCGGTGTCGATGTTCTTGGCCGGCAGCTCGCGGACGATGCGGAAGTCCTCTTTGGACTTCACATCGGTGATCTCGTACTGCATGAAGACGAGGTTCCAGAACTCCAGGTACCGGTCCTCGTCGACCTCGGGACCACCGTCGGGGCCGTACTCGGGCCCGCGATCGTAGTAGATCTCGGAGCAGGGCCCGGCCGGTCCGGGGATGCCCATGGACCAGAAGTTGTCCTTCTTGCCCCGGCGCACGATGCGCTCGGCTGGCACGCCCGCGACCCGCTGCCACAGCTCGATCGCCTCGTCGTCGTCCAGGTAGACGGTCACCCACAGCCGCTGCGGGTCAAGCCCGAAGCCACCCTTCTTCTGCGACGTGGTGATCAGTTTCCAGGCGAGGTCGATCGCGCCTTCCTTGAAGTAGGGCGGCCCGCCCGGGCCATCGCCGGAGCTGTCGCGGCTGCCATCGCCGGACCCGAAGCCGCCGAAGGAGAAGTTGCCGTTCATCTGGAAGAACGTGCCGTGCCGGCTGGTCTTGCCGACCTCGTCGATGTCCGGCGTGCGGATGCACTTCTGCACGCTCACCGCGCGCGGGTAGGGCGCGCTGGCCTGACCGACGAAGTACGGCACGAACTGCACCATGCCGGCGTTGACGAACAGGAGGTTGGGGTCGGCCAGCGGCAGCGGAGCGGACGGGACAACCGTGTGCCCGTTCGCCTCGAAGTGCTTGAGGAACCTGCGTTTGATCTCCGCGGTCCGCATCGCCGTTTCCTGCTCCCCTATCTGGTCCGGTCGTCCTCGCCGTAAAATTCATCGAAGTAGTCTGGTTCATCGTCGTACGGGTCGTTCGCCGCGAACTCATCCTCGGTCGGATCGAGTTCGGCGAGGCTCTCACCGTGCGCGAACGCGGCGTGGATCTGCGCTTCCCGCTCGGCCATGCCCTCACGAACGTCGGCTGTGAAGTCTCCCACCCACTGCTTCGCCCGCCCGGTGAAGTCTTGCACCGACCCCCAGGCGCCAGCAGTCGAGTTTCGCGCCGTGTCGGCGAGCCCGGCGGGCGAGTAGGCGTGGGCGGCCCGGGCCACCTGCCGGACGACCAGGGCGCCCACCGCGATGCCCAGGCCCAGCCAGAACAGCCTCTTCATCGCGGCGCACCGCCCCGGCGCGCCTCGCGGCGCTCCTGGCGCAGCCGATCGCGCAGCTCTGCCTCCTCGGCCGCGGCCCGGCGTCGGGCGGCGGCTCGGCGCACACCGAAGCCGAAGGCGGCGGCCTTCACCAGCGGGCTCGCCGCGGCCTCGCTGACCACGGTCGTCAGGTTCGCCACGTTCGCCGTGACCTGCGAGACGTGTCCGGTGATGGCGTCGAGGCGGGCGAGCTGGATGTTGACCCCGTCGAGGGTCACCTTGGTCTGGCTCAGCGCGATGTTGACGCTCTCGATCGTCACGTTGAGGTTGCTCAGGATCGGTGCCGCGCGGTCGTTGACGTCGTTGATCGTCTCGGTCGCCGCGTCGACGGTGTGGCGCAGGCGCAGCAACGGAACCGCGATGGCGGCGCAGAGCACCAGGAAGGCGATCGACGCGATGAGCGCGGCGACCTCGGCCAGCGACACGCCGCACCCCCTCTCCACAGAGTTTCTCCAGGTCGAGCACCGACCCCACACGCGCGCGCGACAGTGCCGGGGAGCCGGATGGCGACAGGCCAGATTCAGTGTGCTGAGAGTACCGGCCCGGTTTCCCGCCGATCGTGACGGGATGGGGTAAACCCACCGTTTCTCAGACGGGCGGCGGTCCGTTCGTGGCGTTGGCGACCTTGAGGGTGACGAGCGCGCCCGGGCAACTTCGGTCGACCGGTGTCGCGTCGGGGTCGGCGTCCGAGTCGGAGCCGGCGTCGGTGTCGGAACCACCGCTCGCGGTCGTGGTCGGCTCGGGTTCGTTCGGGCGGGCCACGCACAGCGGTGCTCGCACGTGCAAGGTCAGGATGTACTCGTCCTTGGTCCAGCACGTCACGACGTTGCCGTCCTCGGCCGAGACCGGGCAGTTCTCCAGGCGCAGCTGCCACCCGGCCTCGGTCAGCGCCTGGGCGTAGACCGACTGGGTCTCGTCCGGGACGCGCTCCGAGAGCCAGGTCCGCGACCGGACCCGGCACGCGCCGATGCACCAGCGGCTGCCGTCGGCGGAGTCCGCGTGCTCATAGGAGGCCCAATCCGGCAGCGAAAGCTTGTCGAGCTCGGTGAAGACCGGGTCGGCCGCGAAGGACTGCGCGAACAGGTACACCGGGTAGGCGAGCAGGAGCAGCAGCACCACGAGCACGAGCGTGATGCCCTTGAGCTGCTGGTTGATCTTCAGGTGTTTGCGCAGCTCGGCGCGCCGGATCATCCCGGTCGTCACCAGGTCCGGCGGCAGGGGGAGCGGACCCGCCAGGGGCGGCGGCGGCCCGAGCGGACCGGACAGCGGCGGTCCGGGTGGCGGTCCAGGCGGCGGCGAGATCGGTGGGCCAGGGCGCATGGGCTCGGTCCGTACCGGTCCTGTGCGCAGGGCGCCGGTGCGTAGCGGTTCGGGCGCCCGGGCGGGCGGCGCGGCCGGCGGTGGACCGCCCCGAGCCTCGGGTGCGCGGAGGTCACCCGTGCGCAGTCCACGCCCGCGTGGCTCGGCGCTCGGACGCGGCTCCGGCTGGGATGGCAGCTCCCCGGTCAGATCGGTCCAGTCGATGACGGGGCGCGGCGTCCCCGGTCGCCCCGATGGCACGGGTGGGGGCACCACCGGCGGCGGTGCCGGCGGCGGGGTCGCGGGCGTACGGCGCAGCCAGCCACGGCTCGGTGGCTTCGTCGAGGGCGAGTCGGGCGCGGGCGACATGGGCGGCGACAACGGCGGCGGGGGAGGGAGCAGCGGGGGTGGCGGCGGCATGGGCGGCGATGCGGGGGCCGGAGGACCAGCGAAGCCTGGCCGGTTGACGCCGCCCGTCGGGGGCTCCTCCGGTCGGGCGGCTCGGCGCGAGCGCGGCGGCCCGCCGACCGCCCGGTCGTCGCGTCCCCCTCCGCCCCGAAGGTCGGCGAGCCAGTCCAGTTCCTCGTCGCTGGGGCCCTCCTCGGGCTTGCCCCGGCCCCAGCGCCGCTTACCGGCGTCGTCGCCCTTGTCGCGCGCCACTACCGCTCCCCTGCTGACAGCTCGTCCGGCCTCGCGGCCAGAGCGTTCATGCCCGGCCTCGCGGCCAGAGCGTTCATAACGGCCCCTCCGACCGGACCACGGTACGCAGCTTCGCGACCCGCTCGGCCAGCGCCCGCTCCGCTCCGTGCCCGGATGGACGGTAGTACTCCCGGCCCGCCACGTCATCTGGCGCGTACCGCTGCGGTACGACGCCACGCGGATCGTCGTGGGGATAGCGGTACCCCGCGCCATGCCCGAGCCCCGCCGCCCCGGGGTAATGGGAATCACGCAGATGACGGGGGATGCCGGCGCCGAGCCCGGCCCGGACGTCGGCGAGCGCCTCGTCGATCGCCGTGATGACCGCGTTGGACTTGGGCGCGGTGGCGAGGTGCACCACCGCCTGGGCGAGGTTCAGCCGCGCCTCGGGCAGTCCCACGTACTCGACGGCGTGCGCCGCCGCGGTCGCGGTCGTGAGCGCGGCCGGATCAGCCATGCCGACGTCCTCGCTGGCGAAGATCACCATCCGCCGTGCGATGAAGCGCGGGTCCTCGCCCGCGACCAGCATCCGGGCCAGATAGTGCAACGCCGCGTCCACATCGGAGCCACGCAGGCTCTTGATGAACGCGCTGATAACGTCATAGTGCGCATCGCCGTCCCGGTCGTAGCGCAGCGCGGCCCGGTCCAGCGCCGACTCGGCCACGTCCAGATCGATCTCGCTCACTCCGATCGCCGCGGCGCCGGCCGCGGCCGCCTCCAGAGCCGTCAGCGCCTTGCGGACGTCGCCGCCGGCGAGCCGGACCAGGTGGTCCTCCGCCTCGGGGGCGAGCGTGACCGTGCCGTCCAGACCCCGCGGATCGCTGATCGCCCGGCGTACCAGCGTGCGTACGGCGGCGTCGTCGAGCGGCGCGAGCGTGAGCAGGACGCAGCGGGAGAGCAGGGGCGAGATGACGGAGAAGTAGGGGTTCTCGGTGGTCGCGCCGACCAGCGTGACCGTGCCGTCCTCGACCGCGCCGAGCAGCGAGTCCTGTTGGGTCTTCGAGAAACGGTGCACCTCGTCGATGAACAGGACGGTCGCGTCACCGCCGGTGCGCCGGATCCGCCGCGCCTCGTCGATGACCGCCCGGACGTCCTTCACCCCGGCCGAGAGTGCCGACAGGGCGACGAACCGGCGGTCAGCGGAGCGCGCCACGAGGTGGGCGATCGTCGTCTTGCCGGTTCCGGGCGGCCCCCACAGGATCACCGAGCTCAGCGCCGTGGGTTGCCCCGGCGCTGCGCCCCTGCCCGGCCCGCGGCCGACCAGGCGGCGCAGCGGCCCGCCCGGCGCCAGCAGCTTGCCCTGCCCCACGAGCTCGTCGATCGACTCCGGGCGCATCCGCACGGCCAGCGGCGCTGCCGGGCCGGCCGGCGCGAAGCCCGTGACCGGGGCACGCACCGCCGGGGTGGCCCCTGCCGTCCCGCTCGCCTCGTCCCGGTCCCCCTCCGGCAGCGCGAAGAGCGCGTCGCCGTCCGCGACGTCGACCAGGGGAGGTTCAGGGCGGCTCATCGCCCGCGACACTACCCGGCATCGCGACGCCCGCCCGATGACGATCGGGTGAGCGCGCGGGTACTCCCAGCCGTGTGACCGGGAGATAGCCTGTGCTGCCGCGTCCCGACCGCGGTCCATCCCCTTCCGGAGCACATATGTCCAGTTTGTACGGGCCCGAGCAGCCCGAGCAGCCTCAGCAGCCGCCGCAGGGGTGGCCGCCACCCGCGCCGCCGGCGCCGGCACCGCCGTGGCCGCCCGCCCCGGTCCAACCCGCCTCGTCGCAGCCCTACCCAGGCCAGCCGTACCCGGGCCAGCCCTACTCTGGCCCGCCGTACCCGGGCCCGCCGTACCCGGGCCAGCCGTACCCGGGCCAGCCCGTGTCGGCCCAGCCCTACCCTGGACAACCGGTCTCGGGGACGCCGTACCCGCCCACCCAGCCGTTCCCGGCCGTGGCGTCGGGAGTGCCGTGGACGCCCGTGCCGCTGCCACCGCCGAAGAAGAACGGCGGCAAGATCGCGATCATCGTCACCGCCGTCGCGGTCCCGGTGCTCGCCCTGTGCGGAACCGTCGGCTACTTCTTCGCCCAGGGCGTCAAGCAGGGCATCGACGCGGCCGCGAGCTCGGCTCCGTCGGGCTCGGTATCCGCGACCCCGACCCCCGACATCAACGCCGTGCCCGCGGTGGGCTCCTGTTTCAACGGCACCGTTCGCGACCGCGGGTTCAACAACCGGGCGGAGACGAACCGGCTCGTCGGCTGCGATACGGCGCACCTGTTCGAGACCATCGCCTCGGGCCCGCTGACGACGCTGCCGACCGACCCGACCGACGCCCAGGCCGGCGACCTCTACGGCACCTGCGAGCAGGCTGCCGCGGACTTCCTGGGTCAGCCGTGGGGTGCGACCTATACCTGGCTCGTGCTGTCGTTGCCGAGCTCGACCGCGTTCGGCAACGGCGCCCACTGGTACCGCTGCGACCTGGTCCTCAACGGGGCGATCAACGACATGAGCGAGACGTCCACCACGGGCAGCCTGCGTGACGCGGTCTCGCCGATCACGTGTCTGGATTGGACGGTCATCAACAACGCCACCAGCATCAAGGACATCGTCCCCGGCGAATGCTCGGACGTACACAACGGTGAGCTCGCCGGAGTCCTCGCGATGCCGGCCAACCTCGACCGCTCCGATGACAACAAGGTCTCCAGCAAGCTCAGCGACCTGTGCGAGCCCGTCGTGCTGCGATTCCTCGGTCGCTCCTCGCTTCCGTCGACGCTGACCTTCTGGTTCAACTGGCCCGCCGACACCCGGGCCGACGGCCGCCTCGACCAGAACGTGATGTGCATGGTCTCAGCCGCCAACCTCAACAAGAAGTTCACGGCGAGCCTCAAGGACATCGGCTCGGGCAAGATCCCCTTCGCCGCCTAGAACCGCGTGCCGGCCTCGCGGCCAGAGCGTTCAGGTCCCGCCTCGCGGCCAGAGCGTTCAGGTCCGGCCCCGGGATGCCTTGATGCCCGGGGTCGGGGCGGCCTGCGCACGTTTGGCGTCGATGCCGGCTTCGCGGCGCTGCTCGGCGGTGATCGGGGTCGGCGCACCGGTCAGCGGGTCGAAGCCGCCCCGGGTCTTGGGGAAGGCGATGACCTCGCGGATCGAGTCGACACCGGCGAGCAGCATGCACACCCGGTCCCACCCGAACGCGATGCCACCGTGCGGAGGCGGGCCGTACTGGAACGCTTCCAGCAGGAAGCCGAACTTCTCCTGCGCCTCCTCGGGCGAGATGCCGAGCAGCGTGAACACCCGCCGTTGGACGTCGCCGCGGTGGATACGGATCGAGCCGCCGCCGATCTCGTTGCCGTTGCAGACGATGTCGTACGCGTACGCGAGCGCCTCGCCGGGCGCGGACTCGAACGAGTCGATCCACTCCTCGTTCGGCGAGGTGAACGGGTGGTGCAGCGACGTCCACGCGCCGGCGATCGGCTTGCCGTTGGCGTCGGTGGCCGGCTCGAACATGGGCGCGTCCACCACCCAACAGAACGCCCACGCGTCGGGATCGATCAGCCCGGTGCGCCGGGCGATCTCGGCCCGGGCGGCGCCGAGCAACTCCTGCGCCTCGCGAGCCTCGGCGGCCGCGGCGAAGAAGACGGCGTCGCCGGGTTTGGCCCCGACCGCGTCGGCGAGCCCGGCCAGGTGCTCGGTGGAGAGGTTCTTGGCGACCGGCCCGCGCGCCTCGCCAGTCTCGGCGTCGAGCACGACGTACGCCAGACCCCTGGCGCCACGGGCCTTCGCCCAGTCCTGCCACGCGTCGAGCTCCTTGCGGGTCTGGCCGGCGCCGCCGGGCATGACCACCGCGCCGACGTAGCCCCCGGTCTCGAGCGCGCTCGCGAAGACCCGGAACTCGGTGCCCGCCAGGTAGGACGTCAGGTCGGTCAGCTCGAGGCCGTAGCGCAGGTCCGGCTTGTCCGAGCCGTACCGCGCCATCGCGGCGTGCCAGGTCAGCCGCGGGATCGGCAGCGGCACCTCGTGGCCGGCGAGCTCGCCCCAGAGCCGGGCGACGATCTGCTCCGCGAGCGCGATGATGTCATCCTGGGTGATGAAAGACATCTCGATATCGAGCTGGGTGAATTCCGGCTGACGATCGGCGCGGAAGTCCTCGTCCCGATAGCAGCGCGCGATCTGGTAGTAGCGCTCCATTCCCGCCACCATGAGCAGCTGTTTGAACAGTTGTGGCGACTGCGGCAACGCGTACCACGTGCCGGGCTGCAGCCGTACCGGCACTAGGAAGTCGCGCGCCCCCTCCGGCGTGGAACGGGTCAGCGTCGGGGTCTCGATCTCGTGGAAGTCGCGTTCGTGCAGCACCTCGCGGGCGATCTGGTTGGCGCGTGAGCGCAGCCGTAGCGCCCGGGACGGTCCGGTGCGGCGCAGGTCCAGGTAGCGGTACCTGAGCCGGATCTCGTCACTGGCGTCGATGTGGTCGTCGACGGGCAGCGGCAGCGGGGCCGCCTCCGAGAGCACCCGCAGCGTCGACACGATCACCTCGACCTCGCCCGTGGGCAGGTCCGGGTTCTCGTTGCCCTCGGGACGCCGGGCCACCTCGCCGATCACCGTGACGCAGTACTCGTTGCGCAGCGCATGCGCCTGTGATTCATCCCGGAGCACGATCTGCACGACGCCGGAGGCATCACGCAGGTCGATGAAGGTCACCCCGCCGTGGTCGCGCCGGCGGGCCACCCAGCCGGCCAGGGTCACGGTTCGACCTACGTCGGCGGCCCGCAGCCCGCCCCCTATTGTCCGGCCGGCTCCAGGCTCGGTCCGCTCCTCGCTTCGCTGCGATGCTCCCTCGCCGCCGCCGGCGCTGTGAGTACGAATCACCGGCCCATTCTTTCAACCTGACCACCCGAGCGCGCCGGACGGGGTAGGAACCGTGGTAGATCACCTAGCCATGGGAGTCTGGATGCCCGAGTACGAACAGAGCGGCACGATCACCGCCGAGCCGGACGCGCTCTTCGACTATCTCGCCGACGTGGAGCACCTCCCCGAGTACCTGCCCGTGATCACCGACGCCCACAGCACCGGTCCGGAGGCGGCCGAAGTGACCACCGACATCCACGGCACCGAACAGCACGCGCACGGGTGGGTGCGGGTGGACGGGCTCGACCGCAGGATGGAGTGGGGCACGGCGGGCACTGACTACCACGGCTGGCTGCAGGTCGAGCCGGACGACACCGGCGACCGCAGCATCGTGACGATCCACGTCACGCAGAGCCACACCAGCGATGCCGAGGACGACCTGATCGAGGCCCTGGACAACATTCGCCAACTCGCCGACTCCGGCGAGATCCCGGTCTGATCAGCGGGACCCTACGGTCATCCGTCGCCACGTCGCACATCGCATCCGCCGGCCGTCGGCGTTGCGGCGAGCACCGAGCGCGCGTGCTCGCGGGCGAGGTTGAACCGGTACCACGGGTCGGGCTCGCGCAGCTCGTCACGCAACTCGACCAGGGCGCAGTCGCGCGCACCAGGGGGCAGGCGGAGGATCTCGTCGATGGCGTCGGCCGAGAGCCCACCGACGTAGGCGACATCGACCGGGTACGGGCTGTTCAAGCGAGCATCGATATGGCTGCGGGCCATGAGCGCCTCCGGGTTGGCCACGGCCAGCGCGAGGAGCACCCCCGCAGCGGTCGCGGCGGTGACCCGGGGCAGCCAGCGCCCGCGCAGGGGTATCCCGGCGGCGAGCACGAGCAGGAACACCAGGCCGAGCCAGATCTCGAACGAGAAGCCGAGCAGGCGCGGCCAGGTGAACCCGTACGCGTCGACGTAGAGCAGCATCCGCTTCAGCGCGGACGCGACGATAACCAGGGTCAATGCGCACAGCAGCCCGCCCACGCTGCGGACCATGACCCGCTGCCGCGGGGTGTCCCGGCGCGCCCACGCACCGAGGGCAGCCGCCAGGCCCAATGACAGCACGGTGACGAAGCAGAGCTGGCCGAAACCACCCCGTGCGTAGTCGGCGTAGTCGGGACCACCCTTGCGCAGTACGTAGTCGTTGCCGGCGAAGAGCACGTTGATCTGCACGACGACGAACACCGCGAAGATGAGATCCACCACGAGGATCGGGATCATCCACTCCAGGCCGCTCAGCGGCCGGTTTCGCTCCACAGTGGACCGAACCGCCCACGGCCCCCGATGCGCGAAGTAGGCAGCGCCGAGGCCGAGGAAGGCGAGCAGGAACGCGCCACCGAACGTCCGCCCGTCCGCACGCGGCAGGTTCCGGGTCCACGAGTCGAGCAGGTTGGCGAAGGCCCAGTCGGCACTGCGCAGCAACGGGATGAGGATCGCGGCGAGCAGCACGCTGACCGCGATGGCGAGGATCGCCCGCCACGGGTTGGCGCGGGCGGTCCGGGCCGTCCGGGGACGGTAGGTGGCGATCCAGTACGCGCCCTGCACGACACCGGGCACCAGGGCGAACCCGCCACCGATCACCGCACCCCAGGTGCGGCCGCCGACCAGCGCGTAGGAGGCGAGCGTGGCCGCGGCGAGCAGGCAGAACACCGTCAGTGTCCCCGAGGCACGTACCGCCGGCACCGCCGCGAACACCAACGCCGCCGCTCCGGCGGCGAAGCGCCAGACCCGGTCGCCCGACGCCGTGGGCATCGGCGGTGCGCCCGGTGGCGCGGGCACGGGCGGCGCCGCCAGGGCTACCGCAGCGGCGGGCGGCGCCGCCAGGGCCACGGCAGCGGCGGCCGCTGGCCGCACCGGGGCGACCAGGGTGGGCGGGGTCGGGATCACCGGGACGACCAGGGTGGGCGGGGTCGGGATCACCGGGGCGGGCGGGGTCTGGGCCACCGGGGCAGGCGGGGTCACCGCAGTGGTGGGCGCGGGCGGCCGGGCCGGCTCCGCCGGCGGCACCAGCCTGCCCCGCTGCGTCCGGGCGGTTACCGCTACCGCGAGTCCGGCCAGCGCCGCGACGAGCCAGCCGACCCCGACCGAGTTCATAGGCACGGTCGCGGCCCCGACGACGACGGCGATGGCGAGTGCTACGAGTATCCGAGTCATGGGGACCTCCCCCGTGTCGATACGCCGATGCGCGTGCGCCAGACGGTACCGATCCACGACCCCGTGACCAAGCCGTGCTGGTCCGCGGATCGGCCTGCCGCCCGACGTAACGGTGGACGATATATAGCACGGCGAGGGTAGCAGCGAACCGACTGCCGTCATATATCGGCTGTCGTATTGTCGGATCGGCGACCGGATCCCCGCGCCAGGCCGGCGCGGGCGGTGGGCCGCGCAACCTTCCGTCGAGTCGGACCGTGTCCATCACAGAAGCGAGGGGAGGCGGGTTGGCTGGGCAGGTGCCGGCGCCAGGAGCATCGCGGCGAGCGCCAGTCGCATTCGACACGTTCTACCGCGGCACCGCGCCGCGGTTGCTGCGCTACGCGTACGGCCTGACCACCAACACCGAGCAGGCGCAGGACCTCGTGCAGGAGGCGTACGCCCGGGCCTGGCAGCGCTGGCGCAGGCTGCGGCGGTACGAGGACCCGGAGGCGTGGCTGCGGCTGGTGGTGACCCGGCTCGCCACGGACTGGTGGCGCCGCAGCCGGATCCGCCGTGACGCCGTCGCGGCGCAGCGACCGCCTGCGCCGAGCGATCCGCCCGGCGAGACCGTCCTGCTGGTCGTCGCCGCGCTGCGCACGCTGCCCGCCGCGCAGCGCCGCGCCCTGACCCTGTACTACCTGTTGGACCGGTCGATCGCCCAGATCGCGGCCGAGACCGGCACCAGCGACGGCACGGTCAAGTCGTGGCTCTCCCGCGGCCGCACGGCACTGGCCCAGCACCTGCGCGCCGACTTCCGGCCGACCCCTACCCAGACCTCCCCGACCCCTGCCGGAGGACCCGATGCCCACTGACATTCGCACAGATGAGATCCCGCCCGACGACGTGGCCCGCCTGTTCTCGGCTCTCGCCACCCGGGCCGACCGGATCCCCCTGGGTACGGCGGAGGCGGCCCGGCGGCTCGGCGAGCACCGGCGGCACCGGTTCGTCGCGATCTGCCTGGCCCTGGCCGTGATCCTGGCTTCCGCCACGGGCGTGCTCGTGCTCGGCTCCGGGCGGCCGAGGGTGGCGACCCCGGCCGTGCCGCCGATCGGGCCCGCGCACTTCATCGCGCTGCGTGAGGTCGGCAGCCTCACGATGGATCCGGTCGACCTCGACCCGGTGCCACCGCAGGCCCCTCGCCCCGCCGAGGCGAGGACAGTCTTCACCTCGATCGTGATCGACAACGACACGGCGTACGTGGCCCGCGGGGCCGGCGGGATCCCGACCCTGGTGGGCGCGCTGGACCTCACGACGGGACAGCCGGCGTTTCCCACCCTCGATCTGGGCGACTGGACCCAGGTGCGCGAGTTCACGCTGGTCGGCGACAACCTGCTGCTGTCGGGGGTGGCACCGGGCGGGCCGGTCATCGTGGTGCTCAACGCCCGGACCGGCATCGCCCGGTGGACGCGCCCGGTCGCGGCCGACGCGACGCTGGCCGGCCTCAGCGATGCCCTCGTCATCTATGCCGCGGGGACGCTCACCGCGTTCGACTGGACCAGCGGTGCGCTGCTGTGGTCCCGGTCGGCCGACGCGGGCCGCGGGCTGCTGCAGGTCCAGCGGGCTGCGCCGGAGGGCGCCCAGCCCCTCGGCAGCATGCCGATCGACCCGACCGACCAGCGCCTGATCGCGGTCTCGCCGCGTGGCACGGTCGACGTCATCGATGTCCTGACCGGCCTGAGCCGGACCACGTTCTCCATCGAGAATCCTGAGTACCTGTTCGCGGTGGGCGGCACGCTCTACGTCGGCGCGGCGGAGCGACTGCTCTCCTACCCGCTGGCCGGCCCGGGGACGGCGACGCTGATCGCCAGCGGAGTCGTCCGCGCCAACTACTGCGGGAGGGATCTGATCTGCACCCTCGGCTCCACCGGACAATTCGCGGCGATCGATGCAAACACGGGCACGTCGGTGGCCCGGTTGCGGCTCGGCGCCGTCGCCACCGCGTCGGGGGACGGGTTCCTCGGACCGTACGGCTCGGTCTACGACCGTTCCGGCGCTCCGATCAGCCCGGACAGCGGCCACCTGCCCGTGTGGTGGGTCGGTCCGGGCAGTGTGCTCACCTTCGACCCAGTGGGCCCCACCGCCGAGCAGCCGGTGACAGTCGGTGGCCTGTCGACGACGGGCGCGTCGTGGACGTCGCTCGGGCAGCTGCCCGCCGTGCCGGTCCAGCGCTGCGGCGCCGACCGGCACTACCTCGTCTGCGCCTTCCGCGACGGCTTCCGCGCCTGGCAGTTCGCGGCCACCTGACGCGCCGGGCGCGACGCCCGGTTCAGCCCGACGCGTTCCCGGTGAAGTTCCAGGACGCCAGGCGCAGCGCCGGGACGCGGTAGGCCAGCACCTCGATCTCCGCGGGCACGCCGATCGCGTGCGACCCGACGCCGAGCACGGCGCCCGGCGCGAGCGCCTGCGGGTACGACTGCGTGAACCGCAGATTCTGCACCGGGGCCGTCACCCTGCCGTCCTCGATGAGCCAGACGCCGTTGCGGGTCGATCCGGTCATCACGAGCGAACGCGGGTCGAGCACACCCGTGTACCAGAAGTCGGAGACGAGCAGGCCCCGGCCCACCTGGGCGACCAGCGCCTGCACCGAGGCGTCGGCGACCGGGCCCTCGACCTCGCCGGGCACCTCGGTGTCGTCCCCCGCGGGCAGCAGCTGCAGGTTCGTGGCGACCGCCCCGAACGCCGCCGCGCCGGCCAGTGCGTGTCCGGTGGACGCGACGCCTGCCTGTGCGCCGCAGCGCCGGTCGTATGCGACGGCGGCGCTGACGCCCGCCTCGACCAGGGTCGTCCGCCGCTTCGGCGTGCCCTCGGCGTCGAACGCGGCTCCCAGCCCGTGCGGATCGAAGGGATCGTCCACGATCCCGATTGCCGGGTCGAACTGGGCCGTGCCCACCTCGACGAAGGAGCGGCCCTCGTTGACCGCCTTGCCGTTGAACCCCCAGATCGCGAAGTTGAGCAGCAGGTCGACGACCGCGGTCGGCTCGAGCACCACCTCATACCGGCCGGGTGGCAGCTCGCGGGGGTCGGCGCACGCGCGGGCCTTCGCCGCCGCGCGGGAACCCAGGCGATCACCGTCCAGATCGGACAGACGCGGGCTCTGCAGGCGAGCCACGCCATCGCCGCCCGGCGCGCGGACGATGCCGTCCATCGACGCCTGCGCGGCGACGTATGAGGCGGCGACGCCGGCCGAGTTCGCGAACGTCGCCTCCAGCCGGGCGGTGCTGCAGTAGCCCGCGGCTACCAGACCTCCCGCAGCCGCCACGAAGTCCCGCACCCGCGCGGCCCGGGCGGCCGGCTCGGCCTCGGCGGTCTGCGCGTCGACCGGAGGTAGCGGCTGCACCTCGCCGATCGGCGCGAGCCCCGGCCACTCGGAGTCGAGCGGGGCGAGGCGGACCGAGCGCACGGCGTGCTCGACCAGCCGGCCGAGCGCCCCGCCGTCCCGGGTGAGGTCGATCGTCGCCGAGACCGCGGTGGTCCGACCGTCCACGTGCAGGCGCAACCGCACGTTCGTCGACGCGTCGGCCACGTTCTGGTGGATGACCGAGTTCGCGAACCGGGTCAACGCCAGCTCGCCGCCGGTGACCGTCACCTCGGCCTCGGCGCCGGAGTTCGCCGCCCGCACCAGGTCCAGCACGTTTGCCGCGACATCGATGCTCATCCCGTCACTCCCACCCGGACGTTGCTGAACCGGGCCGGCGCGGCCGGGTGGCCGGTGTGCCCGACCTGCATGGGCTGACCCTTGCCGCAGTTCGGGGTGCCCCAGGCGATCACGTCGCGGCCGA
>DATBGZ010000080.1:0-32048 GCA_036557785.1 Micromonosporaceae bacterium | reverse complement strand
GATGCTCTCACCGAGAGTGCCCTTCCGGCAGGGATCGATAGAGTTTTAGGCAAACCCGATCTTCCCAGCCGCAAGAGCACTCTCACTGCATCTACACGCCGACTCGGGCATCACCAGCCGAGCCGGTCCACGGATTCAGGCTTAGTCGATCACTCCGAACATGTTCATGCAGGAGGCGGGTAGGTGTCACCTCCAGCATCGCCCGGGACGCGGTCATCGCGATTCGTTGACTACCCGGTTCGTCGGTCCGGCGGTCCGGGCTCGCGCGGTCCCGTGCGCAACGCCGCCATGACCGACAGTGTCCCGTGTCGTAAGCCTTCACTCGCTGGTCTCGACCGGCTCGCGGGTAGCCAGGCCGGCTGACCAGCGCTGTTCGATGCGCCCCAGCCGCCATACCACGAGTGCAACGGTCCAGGCCAGAAAGAAGAGAATGACGATGCCGTATCCGGCGTAGTCGAGCGGGATCCCGGCGATAGCCGCGAGCGGCCCAGATGTGATCTTCGCTTGATCGGCGAGCACGCCGATCAGCTCGACAGTTCCGATGATCAGCGCGACGGCGACTGATATCGATGTAATGGTGATGTTGTAGAAGACCTTCCGGACCGGTTTGGCGAACGCCCAGCCGTAGGCGGCGTTCATGAACACGCCGTCGGACGTGTCGAGGAGGCACATGCCGGCGGCGAACAGAATCGGCAGAACCAGGATGGCGTAAAAGGGAAGGTTGAACGCGGCTGCCCCACCCGCGAGTACGAGCAAGCCGATCTCCGTCGCGGTGTCGAAGCCCAACCCGAACAGCACGCCGATCGGATAGATGTGCCAAGGCTTGCGCACCGACTTGGTCAGGCCGTTGAGGAACCGGTTCATGAAACCGCGCTTGTTGAGGTGCTGCTCCAACGCCTGCTCGTCATATATGCCGCGGCGCATCTCGCGGAAGACCTTGATGATGCCCAACAGGACGGCGAGGTTCAGGATACCCAAGATCCACAAGAACACGCCGGAAACCGATGCGCCCACGATGCCGGTCACCGAGTGAAGCTGAGAGGAGTCGCTCTCCACCTGGCCGGCCAGTGCCTTGACCCCCACCGAGAGCAGAAACGCTAGGCCGAACACGATCGTGGAATGCCCGAGCGAGAACCAGAAACCCACCGACAGGGGCTTACGGCCGCCACCAGCCATCGCGTTGTCCGCCATCAGCTTGCGGGTCGTGTTGTCCACCGCGGCGATGTGGTCGGCGTCGAAGGCATGCCGCATGCCGAACGTGTACGCCAGAATCCCGACCCCGATCGAGAACACCGGATGGTCGCCGCCCAGATGGAACTGCTTCGGCGCAACCAGGCCGAACAGCACCCCGAACCCGACCAGGTGCAGTAACACGATGAACCCCGCCATCCCCGACAGGGACCGCCAGTCCTGCCCGGTCAAGCTGGCCCTGAACCGGGCCCACCGGGAACCCTCACTGGTCACCGCGACGCTGGCCATCCCGCCACCCCCTCCACCGCCGGGCCCAAAGGCCCGCCGCTCCGAGTGTCAGTCTCCGCCCTGTTGCAATCTCTTAGCAAGAACCTTTGTGTGGCGGATCATTGAACCAGGACACAGTGGCGACGGGACCAGCCGTGGCGAACAGTGACGATCGGGATCGGCTGCGCGCCATCCAGGCACGCGTGCGAGTCCGGCCGGCGCTGGACCTTCGTGCTCGCTACTGACCGTCCACTGTGGGCGGAGCTTCGCGCTGCGCTTGGACGTTGATCTGGCGGAGGAAGGCGTTATAGCGGGTCAGTTCGTCGTCGACCGCGTTCGCCTTGGCCCGGTCGGCGGCCCGGTCGAGACGGCGCTGTTCGCGCTCGTCGGCTTGGATCCATTGGAGGACGAGGACGGCCATCACGACGGCGGCCGGTATCTCGCCGAACGACCAGGCGATTCCGCCCGCGAGTTGCTGGTCGGCGGCGAGCGGGCCGGCCCATGGCGGATGCACCAGGGTGAACCAGTCGCCGCCGACCGGGTTGGTCGACTGCATCAACGCGACCCCGAAGAACGCATGGAACACCATGGTGGCGAACAGCGCGAGGATCAGCATGTATGGCGGCAGGCGCCGGCGGCCCGGATCAGTGCCGACGAGCAGCCCCATCAGCAGGTATCCACTGAGGACGAAGTGGGCGATCATCGCCAGGTGGCCCAGATGGGAACGCATCAGCGTGCTGAGCAGGGTGCTGAAGTACAGGCCGTACAAGCTGACCACATAGACCGCGACGACCAAGATTGGGTGGCTGATGACACGGGCCGCCCGGCTGCGCACCGCGATGAGCAGCCACCTGCGGGGGCCGCGTACGGCTGGGTCGGATGGCTCGCGAAGGGTGCGCAGTGCGAGCGTGACCGGGGCGCCGGCGACCAGCAGCCCCGGCACGACCATCGACAGCACCATGTGTTGTGCCATGTGGACACTGAACAGGAGGTAGGCGTAACGGGCCACGCCGAGGTTGGTCACCGCAGCGAGCACGGCCAGGCCGCCGAGCCAACACGCCGTGCGGGCCCACGGCCACGGGTGCCCGGCCAGGCGCAGCCGCCGCACACCGATCAGATAAGCGAGCGCGGCGCCTGCCACGACGGTGAGGATCATCAGGTCCGGCAGGGGCTGCCCCAGCATTCCGGCCACGGTCGGTGGCGGCGGCAGAGCGAAGCCGACCAAGTCGGTGAACGCATCCGGATCAACGGGATTGGCCGGCACCGGCGTGGGGGTGCGCGACAGCGCGACGGCCAGGCCGAAAGTCGCGGCCAACAGGACCAGTTCGCCCGCGGCCAGCTGAGCGAACGCTGCGGCGCGGCCCGCCACAAGTCGGCGAAGGGACCAGCGGCGGTGCAGGGCACCGAACGCGAATAGGGCCAGGATGGCGAGCACCTTGCCGAACACCAGCAGGCCGTAGCTTGACCCCCACAGGGCCGACCAGGCACCAAGGCGGATCGCGGCGTTGACAACGCCGCTGACCGCGACGGCGACGAAGCAGACCAGCGCGAGGCGGCTGTAGCGCGGCGCGACATCGACCAGCAGCCGGCGCGGGCGCACGAGCAGCAGCGCCGCCAGCCCGCCACCCCACAGCGAGGCGGCGAGCACGTGGATGACCAGGCTGGACACGGCGGTCTGATGGTTGCCCGCGCCGGCCGCGTGACCAGTGAACGCGGGCGGCAGCACCGCGAGCAGTGACAGCACCGCAGCCCAGCATGCGCCCGAACGAGTGATGGATACCCGGGCAACGACCGCTGCAACGAGGGCCAGCACTAACTGGAGCGCCAGCGCCTCTCCCTGCGAGACCGTCGTCACGAAGCTGAGCACGACCGTCGCCGAAACCCCCGACGGGGGCCGACCGAGGATGTCGGAGGTGGTGAATACGAGCAGTGCAGCCTCGGCGACGGCCCAGACCAGCGCGACCAGCCCGGACAGCCGCAGCAGCCGATAACCGGCTGGACCGATCGTACGGTCCAGACCTGGCAGCAGGAAGGCGGCGAACACGGTCCCACCGACGGTGATCGCGCCCGCAACGTCGGCGACGAACCGGCATGTCGGCAGACCCCAACCGGTGACCCGACCCGCATCAGGCAAGCCGGTCAGCCTGCTGTGAAGAATGCCGCCGCCGTACCAACTCGCCAGCGCGAGCACGAGCACGCCTGCGACGACGGCCGCCGGCCACCACAGCCGCGATGGTCCCGACGAACGCGACGACGGCTCACTCGCCATCTGTCACCCGCCGGCGGCCGACTACCAGCAGCGCCACCCCGACGACCGCCGCGAGCACGCCGCCGGCCAGCCACCACACCCACACACCGACGCCGCTGCCGCGCGCCGGGCCCGCCGGAGCGGGACTCGGTGGGTCCGCCGTGGGCTCGAGCGAGGGCGGCAGTGTGACCTGGAAGCCGAACTCGCCACTGACCGGGTGCCCGTCGGCCGAGATCACTCGCCAGGCGACCCGGTACGTGCCGGAGTGCAGCGGCCACACAGGCTGGTGCACCTTCGTATCGATGACCTGCAGCGGTCCATCGCCGTAGCTGGCCCCGCCCGGACCGGTCACCACGATCGTGCTGAACTGCTGGTGCACCAACTCGTTGAAGGTCAGCACCACCTCACCGATCGGCGCTGTCACCACCGCTCCATCGGCCGGATCGGTGCCGAGCAGCGCTGAATGGGCCAGCGCCTGTGCCGGCGTCAGGACGACCACGGCTACGGCGACGACCAGGCCTGCGGCCAACCGGGTCACATGCACGGGCACGATCGTGGCTCAACGCGTCGCCGTGAGCCGCCGGTACGCGAACAAGCCGAGCGCCAAGCCGGCCAGACCCAACACAACGCCGGCGATGCCCAGCCCGAGTGCCGCGCCGGCAACGCTGTTACTGCTGCCGCCGGTCGTCGACTCCGCTGCGGCCGAGGTGAGCTTGAGGGTCGGCGCCGGGTGTTCGAGGTCGGCCTCGGCCACGCCCGGACTCGGCTCGTCGATCCATCGCACGATGTCGCCGTCGGAGTAGTACTGCAGAGCTTTGAAGACGATCTGGTCGGCGTCCGGCAGCGGACCGGCCGAAATGTCGAACTCCTGGAACTGGCCCGGACCGATCGCCGATCCTTGCCCCGCCGTCCACACGATCTTGCTCACGGCTTCAGTGACCTGCGCGCCATCATCGTCGGTGAGCGGCGAGGCGAGCTTGGACATCTGAACATCCGCCGTCCAGCCAGCAACCGGCTTCACCGACACCGACGCGATCGGCGTGTCCTGAGGCAGATCGACCTCCACCTTCACGGTGTTCGCGGCGTCCTTCTCATTCGGCACCCGGAACGTCAGCTTCGCGTAGCCCCCTTGCTGAGCCGTGTCCGAGTTCACCGTGACATGGGCCGACGCCGGCGCGGCGAAGCCCAACACCGCGGCACCGGCGACCGCGACGACGGCGCCAACCCGGACGATCGTGCTCCGTAGAGGCTCGCGATGCATGATGCTCCTACTTCCGATCGGGAATGGGACCGTGCGTTGGTCGCCCACCAGCCCGCCCCGGTTCCCCAAGCAGTTCGAGAAAGTCCGCCGCGGGTCAGGCGACGGCGGGAGGTAGCCGTCACGGCGGTGGTACACCGACGCCCGCGGCCAAACGACGACCAAGCTCGCGCCAGCGTGGTGCTCGACAACGCCCGACGCGGGTCGCCGGGCACCGGGGCTCGGATGCACCGGACGATCAACAAGATGTCCACAGTGGTGGCTCGTGCTGATGGCGCAGGCGGTGTTGTCGTCGAGGGCGGTGAGTCAGTCGCCAGCGACCGCCGAAATCCCTCGGATCAGAACGTCTGAAATACGTTCGTACCTCGTTATGCACCAGCGGCGACAGATGACAAATCTGTCATGTCCACGTGTGGCGTACACCTAGCACTGCCATCATCGGACGATGGCCAGTCGCGCACCCAGGGGTCTCCGGTTGGGGGGTGGTGCGGCCGTCACCGCACTGGCGTGCGTGGTCGCGCTCACGCCATCCGGTACCGCTGAGGCGCACGGCACCCAAACAATCCCCGACGCCGCCTACTACCGCACCGAGATCACCGCAGTGCAACCATCCCCCGTCGGGGTCACGGCGCAAGTCGATCCGGCAGGTGAGTGGATCCAGCTGACTTCCGTGAGCACCACCGAGATCATCATCCTTGGCTACACCAAGGAGCCGTACCTGCGTATGAAGGCCGGCGTCGTCGAGGAGAATCAGATATCGCCAAGCACGTTCCTCAATCGCAGCCTGTTCACCGACTCGCTGCCCACCGAGGCGGACAGCACCAACCTGCCGCCGGTCTGGCGCCAGATCGGCACCAACGGCGTCGCTCGTTGGCACGATCACCGCATCCACTGGATGGGAGGGGTTCTCCCGCCGCAGGTCCAGGCTGACCCCAGCCACGCCCACCCCGTCGGGGACTGGGTGGTTCACGCCACCGCCGCCGGCGTCCCGTTCGAGATCCGCGGGAGCCTGCGCTGGATCGGCAAACCGCGAACGGGCAGCCTACCCCCGATCTGGCTGTGGGCGGTGGAGATCCTCGGCACCGCGGCGATCGCCCTCGGCGTCGTGGCGCGAGTGCGGAGCGAACGGCGTGCTGCGGCGACGCTTGCCCAGCCGAACACCCCTCCGCAGGGATTCCCTCGCGACGACCAAACCACTCACGGGCGCATGCGGTGACGCTGGTCCGGGCGTCCGAGGCGACGCCCGTTCAGCGCTGGAGCTCGTACCGCGCGTCAACGCGCCGTGGCCGGCCCAGCGGGCTCTCCTCGCGTAGCGCGTCGGGCAACAGCCCGTCCGGCGCCAACCGGTGGGCGCAGCTCCAGGCCTGGCCTTCGGTCACTCCACAGTGGATGGGTTGGTGTTGGGCTGCCCGTGCCCGCACGCTTCCCCGGTCGGCTGGTACCGTCTGGCTCGGCCGAGCTATGGGAGGTCTCGTGGGCGCATCGTACTGGGACTACTACGTGCCCTACCAGCCGGATCTCAACGCCGCCCTGCACGAGTTGCGGCATCGGGTCTTCGTTGAAGGCGATTACTGGTGGGCGGTGAAGCAGGAGTTCGGGCCGGCGAGCGCCTATCCCGATCGCCCCACCGAGATGGACGCGCTGTTCGAGGACGAGGCGGTGCAGGAGTCGGGCACCCACTCCATCCTCGACATGTTCTCTGTTCTGGCCGACGGAGAACCGCCCGACTACGGCACCGTCCAGCCCGTCTCGGCGGCCGAGGCCCTCGCCGTGGCGGGCACCGAGGTGCTGACCCGAGACCACGTCGCAGCCATCGACCGCCTTGCCGACAAACGCTCGTTCGGCCGATGCGCGATCCTGCACGACGAGCACGGCGAGCCGAGCGAGATCTACTTCTGGGGCTTCTCCGGCGACTGACCCGTCACCTCGTTCCCGGCAGCTGTTGTCGGACCCGTTTGAGGCGCGCGCGAGTGCCTCGACCACGAGGCGTACCGTGGCCACAGTTGACGCATTCCATTATCGGCATATGATTGCGGCATGGCACGAGCGGCGACGACCTCGGACGCGTTCAACGCGATCGCCGAGCCGCAGCGGCGGGAGATCCTGGTGCTGCTGCGAGGCGGGGAGCGGCCCGTGACCGAACTGGCGCGGAACCTCGGGATGAGCCAGCCACAGGCATCCAAGCACCTGCGGGTGCTCCGCGAGGTCGGGTTGGTCCGGGTCCGCGGGGCGGGCAAGCAACGGCTGTACGACCTGGACGCCCGCGGGCTGCGGCCGGTCCACGAATGGGTGGGCGGCTTCGAGAAGTTCTGGAACGAGACCTTCGACCGGCTCGACGAGTACGTACGAAATCTGAAACAGGGCAAGGCAGGAGGGACCACCGGATGACGACGACCAGTAGCGGCGGCGAGCCGGACCACCCGACCGCGGAGCGCGAGATCGTGGTCTCCCGGTCCATCGGCGCCCCACGGGAGCTGGTGTTCGAGGCGTTCACACAGGTCCGGCACCTGTCGCGGTGGTGGGGACCGGACGGGTTCACGACCACGACGCGGTCCTTCGAGTTCCGGGTCGGCGGGGCCTGGGACTTCGTGATGCATGGCCCGGACGGGACGGACTACCAGGACTGGATCACCTGGACCGAGATCGTGCCGCCGGAGCGGATCGCGCTGGTGCACGGCGAGTCCCGCGACGACCCCAACGCCTTCGCATCGGTCCTGACCTTCGAGCCCGCCGGCGAGGAGACCCGAATCGTGATGCGCACGGTGTTCCCCACAAAGGAACTCCGGGCGGAGGCGGTGGAGAAATACCACGCGATCGAGGGCGGCGAGCAGACCCTGCACAACTTGGCGGCCTACGTCGCCGAGCTCGCCTGGAACCAGACCGCACCGCAAGCAGCGGAGGGCTGATGGCCGGGAAGGTGTTCTTCAGCGTGACGATGTCGCTCGACGGCTTCATGGCGCCGGAGGCCGTGCCCGTCGACCTCGTCTTCTCACCTGTTGGTCAGGACGACCCGAGCGTCCAGCGCTGGATGACGAAGTGGTCGCAACTGCAGGCGTCGTTGTTCCCGCAGCGGTGGTTCCGCGAGAACCTCAAGCTCGGCGAGGGCGGCGAGGAAGGACTCGACAACGACGTCGCACGGACGACCTACGAGCGCACCGGCGGCGCCGAGACGATCCAGCAGTACCTGGACAGCGGCCTCATCGACGAGTTCTCGATTACCCTCGCGCCCGTGCTGTTCGGCACCGGCATCCGCCTGTTCGACCGCGTGGACTCCGCCCGCCTCGCCCTCGACCAGGTCCGCGCGGACGCATCATCCCGGGTGACACACCTGACCTACACCGTCGGGAAGCCGTAGCTGACGACAATCCGCCTGCGACGGCGAACAGGTCACGTCGTCGGGGCGGCGAAAGTGGCTGCGGTGGGCGACTCGAACTCGTAGGCAACGACGGGAGAGTCACCGACAACCCACGCATCGTGACCGGGCTCAATGATGTACGCGGTCCCCGGGCCGAACTCGGCATCGACGCCGTCGGCACCGACGGCGTGCATCGTGCCCGAGATCAGCACGCCGACATGGCGCGCCTGGCACGTCTCACCGCCGACGATCGGCTTGATGACTTCGGACCAGCGCCACCCCGGCTGGAGCGTCAGCCTGGCCACTTTGCTTCCGGCCAGATCCACCACCGCAACCTGAGTTCTGGGCGGCGTACGCAATTCGTCAGGGGATTCGAAGTTCTTGCTTATCGTGCTTGGCATGCCACTCCTCCTCTTCCACGTGCTGTCCACGGACGATAACGCTTTTGTGGGCAGGCGGAGGCGATCTGAACGGCCGACGCGGAAAGGCGACGAAAGGACACCGAAGTTTACGGCGAGAGTGTCGAAGCATATCTCCCAGATCCAGCCGAAATGCCCCTCAGGCAGGGCTCACCGCGAATCGCTTTGGGTCTGACTCTGCGCGCCACGTGCTGGGCGCCCCGATACTCCAGATCCTGGAGTAGCCGGGCCGGGTCCGGCGCTGCGAGGCTGCCGGCATGACAGAGCAGACGTACTCGCTGTCCGCGCAGGCAGCCGCGGCCTACGAGTCGACGTTGGTGCCGGCCCTGTTTCGCGAGTGGGCACACCGGTTGGTCGAGTTCGCCGGCATCGCCGATGGCTCAGTCGGATGGGTCCTGGAGGTGGCGTGCGGCACGGGCATCGTCGCGCGCACGGCGGCGGATCGCCTGGGCCAATCCGCCACGGTCGTGCCGCCACGGCCGGACTCATCGACGAAGGGCGCTAGCATGTCGCGGCAGTCGTCGGCAGGCGAGCCGGGCCAATGCTCGAAGCCGATGAAGTGGTGGGAGCACGCCGATAACCCTCGGCCTATGCGCTGGCGCCGGTGTACGAACGCAGTGAGCGCCGCCAGGCGAGGGTGGCGAGCACGACCGCGGCGATGGATACCACTGGGGCGAGCACGAGTAGGTGTCCGTCAAGGCGGCCGAGCAACGCCTCGGCGGGCAGGGTGGTGAGGAACGCCACCGGCACGAAGGTCAGCACGCTTTGTACCGGGTTGCGGTACAACTGCACCGGAAAGCGGGCGAGCTCGACCACGGAGAACGAGATCTGGCCGAGTTCTTCGGCGGCCATCAGGATCACAGCGGCGGCCATCAGTGCCAGCGTCAGGGCGTACAGCAGCAGTACGGCGGAGACCAGCAGCAACAGGAACGCGGCGAGGGCGCCGACCGACACGCCGTGGGCGGACAGGGCCAGTCCGACGCCGGCCAGGGTCAGTCCGAGTAGGGGATCGAGCAGGTTGTTGACGCTCAGGTGGCGTAGGCTGACCAATAGCTGGGCATCGAAAGGCTTCGTGAGCAGGAAGTCGAGGGGCCCGCGGCGCACATGCTCGTCCATCCGATCGAGGTTGGGCTGCAGCAGCGCTTGGCGCAGTCCGTTGATCGTGAAGAAGAGCCCGATCACGACCAGCACCTCGGCGTGGGTCCAGCCGGCCACTTCGCCCCGGAAGCGGAAGTAGACCGACGCCCCAGCCGCCGCCCACAGCATCCAGAAGATGCTCAGCAGCACGTTGGAGATGAAGTGCAGCCGGTACTCCAGCTCGCTGGACACCGCCGCCCGCCAGCAGATGACCAGAATGCGCACGGAGCGTGTCGACCGTCTCATCCGGACACCGCCTGATAGCGGCGCAATCCACGCCGCCAGCCGAGCCGATACACCACGACGAACACGACGAGCCAGGCGAAGCCGACGGCGAAACCGTACGCGGACTGTGCCACGTTCAGGCGACCCGTGAGCAGCTCGACAGGGAAGCCCATCGTGGTGCGGAACGGCAGGACGAGGGCAGCCGCGCGCAGCCACTCCGGCATCAGCGCCAGTGGCGCCACCCAGCCAGAGGCGAACGAACCCAGACCCCACCACAGCAGCCACGCGTTCGAAGCCTGCGTGCTCCAGAACCCGATCAACGCGAATGTTGAGGCCATGAGCAGGCTGACCGCGTACGCCAGCGCGGTCGCGGCGGCGACGGCGACGAGCCGGAACGCATCGATGGGATAATCCAGACCCGGCACCAGTAGCGCGGCGAGCGCCAGAACCGGCACGAGGACCACCAGGAACACCACTCGCTGGCCGAGGTCACTGGTCGCGTACTGGTGGAAACGATGAATCGGCCGCAACAGGCGTACGGAAAGATCACCGCTGCGCATCTCGGTGTCCCACTCCCAGACCACATGCTGGCCGGACAGATTCGCCAGCACGGTCGCCGCGGCGTAATAGGAGAGGAAGTCAGCCGCCGTCCAACCCGCCGGCGGCCCGCCCTCGGCCACGACCGTCAACCACACCGCCATCAACAGCAGCGGGAAGAAGCCGCCGAGCGCCCACAGCGCCATCCGACCCCGGTAGGTCAGCGCCACCTGAACGGAGTTGCGCACCAGCGTGGGGTAGGCGGCGACCAATACGCGCAGCTTGCGGAGCGGGTGATCCGTCCTGTCAAGCACCGGCGAAGACCGCCCGGATGATGTCTTCCACGGGCGGGTCCTCGATCGCGACATCCTTCACCGGCAGGGTCGTCAACAGTCGGGCGGCGATCGCGGCCGTCTCGGCGCGGGGTACTCGCAGCGTCGCGACTGCGGCATCGACGGAGACGACCTCCCCGTACTCCGCCAACGTCTGCGCCGACAACGGTCCACGCAGCGTCACGCGGACCAAGCGGTGCGGCGAGTGCGCCTCGACCAGAGCGGCGAGATCCCCATCGAAGCGCAGCGTGCCGCCGTCGATGACCAGCACCCGGCGGGCCAGCGCCGTCACGTCACCCATGTAGTGGCTGGTCAACAGCACGGTGGCGCCGTGGCGGGCGTTGTAGTCGCGCAGGAACGAACGCACCGCGACCTGGCCGTTGACGTCGAGGCCCAGCGTCGGCTCGTCCAGGAAGAGCACCGCTGGACGATGCAGCAGAGCCGCCGCCAGTTCGCAGCGCATCCGTTCGCCGAGACTGAGGACCCGAACCTGCTTACCCAGCAGCGGTTCGATGTCCAACAGCGAGACGAGCTCGTCAAGCGCCGTACGATACTGCACCGCGTCGATGCCGTAGATCGCCCGGTTGACCTCGAAGGCATCGGCCGCCGGCAAATCCCAGAACAGCGAGTTCCGTTGACCCATGACCAGCGAGATCTGGTGCGGGAACGCCTGCTCGCGCCGCTGCGGCGTGAACCCGAGCACCCGCACCGTGCCAGCGGTGGGATGCAGCAGGCCGGTCAGGCACTTGAGCGTTGTTGTCTTGCCGGCGCCGTTAGGGCCAAGGAAGCCAACCACTTCGCCGGCAGGAATCGTGAAGCTGACCCCATCGACCGCGCGCACAGTGACGTGATCACGCCGCACCAGCGAACGCAGCGAGGCGCCCAGCCCGGGCTGGCGTCGGTGCACGCGGAAGTGCTTGGCCAGCTCGTGCACCTCGATCATTGCGTCACGCTTGCGCGACATCGACGGTAGTCGCGACCCAGTATCCGTGCTCGCGGACCGCTCTGCCATCGGCGTTCTACCGGTCAGCGACCTGCGGCCGTGCCCGGCGGTTCGCCCTCGGTGTGGTCTGCCCGTGCACGAACCTTCCGTGCGTGGAATCGCCATTGGCGATGATCAGGGAGGTCCGGGCGATCACCGCGGGCCGGAAGGGGACGAATGTCCGCGCACAGCAGAAGGCCCAGGCGCCCTCGATCGGGTTGGCCCTGGGCCTTTTGCTGCTGGTATCAGGCCGCTCTGCTGCGCCTGCCCCGAGACCTCGGCTGCTCGGGGAACGTGGTGGGGCTTCCCGCCGCCTTCCAGTCCTCGATGACCGCGTTGGAAATCCGGCCACGCGTGGCAACTTCGATGCCCTGCCTGCTGGCCCACTGCCTGATCGCGGCGAGTTCTTCCTTATTCGTGCTGCCCCTGCTCGAGCCTGGCTGCGACTTGGCCGGCTTACGTCCGACAGCGATGTACTGGTCCAGGAACTCCCTGAGCTCCATCGCTTCCTTTTCCGTGAGGTCCACCTCATAACCGCGACCGTCTACAGCGAAATGGACTGTCTCGGCGGCTTCCTCACCAGAAATGTCACTGCTGTACGAGATGACCAACTGCTTGGCCACTGTGGCCTCCTGTCTAAGTGGTTTGCGGCATGCACCACCGATAGCAAAGAAACCTACCACGCCTCAAAAGGGTCCGCACGCTGTGGTGAGATGCCATCGCATGACCCGCGCCGCTGGTCGCTAGATCCCGGCATGGGCAGCGCTGATTCCGGCTCAGAGGTCGCCGCCTGTACCTGTCCCGATCGCTGCATGACCTGCTACGGCGCTGTCGCGGCTGACCGTCGAGCTGCGTCAGCGGCTGCCGTGTCGCCGACGTTGGCGGCGATGGTGCATCGGGCTTCCTGCCGGCGCCGGGGACGTGGCCGCTACGAGCGCATGGGTGAGTCAGCCTGGGATCCCGAGTATGTAGTTGGTCGTCAGCAACAAGATGAGGTAGGCGATCGGCAGCAAAGCCAGCAGCATCCACCGCCGGTTTTCTTTGGATCGAATCGAGATCCAGCCGAACAGTGGTACGTACGCCGGCCATCCTGCGAAGCACAGGATGAAGACAGATAGGTCGGCCGCGGACCAGCGCCTCTCGGTCCGGTGAAGAGCCCTCAACACCGACAAGGCAAAGATCGATCCTACCGAAACGTAATCGACCACTACGGCTGGGATGGCGATGTCCCAGCCCAACAGCCTCAGCGGCCGGACTATGAGCTCAAGCACCCATCGAACGCCCGGCCGCACATACCCGGACCAATAGCTCACCAAGTCCGCCAACGCGCCCTGCCAACCGACGTGGACCAGGTGCTGGAGCACCGCAGCCAACGCCAGCGCCCCGAGCACGCCGGCGAGGTGTTGGTAAAGAGCGTAGCCGAGCCCGAACCAGTGACGCCTCCAGCGACCGAACCAGCCCATGCGCCGGCCACCCTACCGCCGCGCTACGCCTTCGGGCTCGGCGACCACTTGGCCGGATTCACACCGCGCCCTCGCCTGGAACCGTTATCGGTGCCCGGCGTCTGATCGACCACATTGTGGCCCAGGTCTTCGTCCACATGCTCAACATGTACGTGCGCCCGAGCCTGGAGCGCTGCCGCGGCGTTCATGTCGTCGACAGCCTCATGCTCAAAGCCCATGTCATGTTCGTGCTTGGCCAAACGCGCGAGAGCCTCCGCGGTCTTGGTCTGCTCGGCAGCCAGGTGGCGCTCAGCATCGTCGAACGCCGTAGGGTTGTCGGTCATGACTCCTCCCGTCTCGTAGTCCGTTAGCGTAATGGAGCCCGTCAAATAGGCGACGAACACCTGAGATGTCAAAGTGCGGAAAACCGGAACGGTGCTGTTCGTAAAGACCAGGCTCGCCAAAGCACGAACAGAGGGACCGCATCATCAGCGACGTCGGCCGCCGAGTCTGCCCTTGCGCACCCACGCGACCAGCGCCGGTCTCCAAAGAAGCGCTCATGAGGCGCTCGTGCCCAAGCGCTGACAGGGAGCAAGGACGAACCACTCGCGGCCGGCTGAACCCGAGCAGGAGCCCAGCCGATCGAGACCTTGCCGCTCCGCTCCCATCACGAGTCCGGACAATGGGCGCAGAACGGCAACGTACGCTCAGCGAGGTATGGACGCCAATCTCAAGAATTCTCGTCCTCGAAGCCGACGAGCCAATGCACGCCGTACCGGTCGATGACCTGGCCGTCGGTCGCACCCCACGGACGAACCTGCAGGTCGTCGACGATCGACCCACCCTCCGCGAGCCGTGCGAACCATTCGCGCAACGTCTGCGGGTCGGATGTGCCGAGCAGGGAGAACATCAACCCGGAACTGCGGAACGTCTCCTGGTCAGGAGTCGTATCGGCGGCGAACAACGACACCGGACCGCGAAGGACGCCGTGCGCGACGGCGTCGGCTGGGCCATCGTCGCGACCGAAGTCGCCGAAGGTGTTCAGAACGAGTTCGCCGCCGAAGACAGCGTAGTAAAAGGTCAGCGCCTCGCGAGCGGTGCCAGCAAAGTGCAGATACGGTTCCGGCGCGGGCATGCTGATAATCGTAGCCGTGCACGCCTCACCTCACGAAAGCTGCAACGCCGTGCTGCCCCCGCCGGTCCCCTTGCATCGATCGACCGGGTTGCGGCGGCGCGGGTTCAGGCGGCGAGCACGGTGCGGATGGCCAAGAGCTCGGCTTGTGCCTGGGCGTAGTGCGCGGTTTCCTCCCAGAGGCTGCGCCACTCCGACTCGTCGGCCAGGATCCGGTCGAGGGCACGTACGGCAAGCCCATCGAGGTCGGCGGAAAGGCGCAGCGTCTCTCCGTTGACGAGGAAGTCCGGCCCGTACGGCGTCGTGATCGGTGCGCCGCCCGGACGCTGCGAGGCGATGAGGGCGGCCGCGGCGATCGCCTCGACGGCGAGGTCGCTGTCGAGGTAGCCCACGTTGTCGAGGACTGCGACCAGCGTGGCCCGGATGATCTGCTCGCGCCGCTCAGCCGGGGCGTCGTTGAGGTCGCCGCTCCAGTCGGCCGCCGTGTCGTTGTCGAACGGACCGTACCCCCAGGTGCCCATGCGTCTCCAGTCCTCCGGCAAATCGCGGTCGCGTGGTCCGTGGTGAGCCTGACAAGATTGGCGATCCAAGAGCGTAGCCGCCGCGGGCCGACCGGTTCTGTGTCGACCGCTGTGTCAGGTGGGGTAGCCGACCACGCGGGTCCAGGGTCCGCCGACATAGGTTCGGCTCGTGCTGTGTCCCGGGGGTAGGTCAAGCACGTTGATCAGCGTGGGGTCTTCGTCGACGGCGTGGTGGAGGTGTCCGATCTTGCCCGTGGCGGGGTTGGCGTCGGTGGGGCCGATGAGTTGCCACAGCCCGCCGTCGACGTCGTGACCGACGAGCAGGATCGGGTCGCGACGCTCGAAGACTTCGAGGATCTGGATGCTGTTGGTGCCCAGCAGTCAATGCCGCATCCACCAGGCTCGTCGGTCGCGTTCCATGACGCGGTCGACGACCCACCATACGAACGGCAGGTCCTGGTGCGCCCGCGCCACATCGGCGCTCAGGTCCGGCCCGCCCTGGGGCACCTGCTCGAACGGCTCGTCAACCAGCGAGAAGGCGTGATCGTCCTCGGAGGACGCCCTCCTGCGCACCTGGCGCGCCAGAGCTAGAGGGCGTCCATCCGGGGGCGGTGTAGGCGGGTCAGATCGCGTCGACGTCGATCGTGACCGGGACGCCGTTGGTGATGACGTCGAAGACGGCCGAGCGCTTGCGTGACTGCTCGATCAGTCCCTTGAGGACATCGGCTGGGGCGTCGCCCCTGATCTCGAACCGGATCGAGATCTTCTGGTACCCGTTGCGCACGTTCGGGTTGAGGCCGAGGATGCCGTTGAGGTCGATGTCACCGGACACAGTGGACCGGACCTCGGTGAGTGTGACGCCCCGGGCGGCGGCGACGTTGGCGAGGCCCGAGGTGAGGCAGGCAGCCAGCGCGTGCAGCACGAACTCTACCGGCGTCGGGCCGTTGTCCTTGCCCACAAGCACCGCCGGGTGGTCGGCGTCGAAGACAAACGTGCGCTCGTGCGCACGTTCCTCGCCGACGCCGAAGTAGTCGCTGACGGTGCTGCGATTGTGCGTGCCGCCGACCCATTGGTTGTGGGCACGGAATTGGAACTTCGCCGCGTCGGGCGCGGCCTTCACGGCGTCGATCGTGGCGAACAGGGTCGCCGTGTCGACCCCATTGCGGGACTCCCTGACCGAACTGGTCATGGTGTGTGCTCCTTCCGGGTGGTCGCGGACGCCGGGCGGCGCCCGTCAGGGCTGGATCAGACCCGCGCGAGCGCCGACCCGGGGATCGGGCGGGCGGCGAGGGCCGCGGCCTCGGCGTCGATGGCGGCGCCAAGACGTTTGTTGAGTTCGATGAAGCTCGAGAGTGGGGGGTATGTGGCGAGAGCGCAGGTGAGGTCGAAGATCTCGCCGATCGCGCCGAGCCGGGCGTTCTCGTAGCCGGCCAGCGCCTCGGGCTCCTCGGCGACACCGGTAAGGACACGGTCGAGTGCGACCGCGAGCAGCTCGGCGTCCCGGTACGCGTCGGAGATGCCGTGTCCGGTCACCGGGTCTCGGTGATAGGCCGCGTCGCCGACCAGAGCCCAGCCCGAACCCACGCCCCGGCGGATCTGGTTCGGGGCCCGCAGCATCCCGCGAACAGGAGAGGTGCGCACCGCGGCACGCAACCGGCCCGCGAGTTCGGGTGCGGCCCGTTCCAGCACAGCGGCGAACGCCACCTCAGCCGAGCGGCCCTTGCGAGCCGCGAGGGCGGCGGACGTCGGCAGGCACACCCAGATGGCCGCCTCATCGTGGTGGGTGGGAAAGACGCCGGCGAACGTGCCCGTACGGGTCACGAACTCGATCGCTGGCCTGGGCAGTCCGGTGTAGTACGCATAGATGGCCGCCCCCGGCGCGCCCCGGTCGGCGATACGGGGCGAGTTCACGGCCCGCGCGATGCGGGAGCCCAGGCCGTCGGCGCCGACCAGGAACTGGGCCCGCAGCTCGACCGGCTCCCCACGGCGGTCGTGGCTGGCGACCCCGACCACCCGGCCGCTCCCGTCGCGTGACACGCCGGTAACCGTCACTCCATAGCGGACGGTGGCACCGGCCCGGCGAGCCGCATCGCTGAGCAGCGTGTCGAGCGCCCACCGGCGAGGCGCGACCAGGCAATCCACCCCCGACTTCTGCTTGATGTCGTGGGTAGTGCGGGCCTGGTCGCTGTGGAAGACGACCTGCCGGATCGCGGGGGCGCCGCTGGCGATGACGTCGTCGAGGAGACCCCATCGCTGCAGGGCCACGACTGCGGTGCGGGCGAGTTGGTGCGTGGATATCGTGTCGCTCGGCAGCTCCGCTCGGTCGACGACGAGCACGTCGTGCCCGAGCCGGGCCAGCAGCAGCGCCGTCGCGGCCCCGGCCGCTCGCGCGCCGACGACGATGACGTCGTGGGTTGACATGTCTTACTCCTCTATGGACAGCTCGTTCTGATCGAGGTGTCGCACGACCGTCACGACCTGCGGCCGCTCCTGATGACGGTGTCGTGCGGTCGGGCCGCCGCCCGCCGCTACAGCAGCGCGGCGAGCAGGGCGGCGGCACGGGCGGCACCGTCGGGGGTCACCGGCTGGTAGTCCACCTCCCGCCCGATCTCGGTCACGATCGCGTCGGCCAGCGCGTCGGGAGTGGCGTCGACGTAGTTCAGGCGGCGCCCGGCACGATGCCGGCGCAGCCGGTGGGCGACGTGCAGGTTCTGCTCGAAGTGGTGCCGCAGCGGGATGTAGACGAAGGGGCGCCGGGTCGCGGTGAGCTCCATACAGGTCGTCAGTCCACCCTGGACGATCGCGAGATCCGCGGCGGCGAGGTGCCGGTACAAGTCGTGTACATAGGCACGGACCTCGAGACCGGGTCGCGACGGCACGCTGCCGGGGTCGATCCGAGGACCGGCCACGACAACCATGCGCAGCCCCGGCACGCGCCGTGCCGCCTCGTCATAGGAGGCGACCACCCGGTGCAGCAGGTTGGAGCCGACGCCAGAGCCGCCGACCGTGACCACGCAGACCGGCTCTCCGTGCTCGTACCCCAGCTCCGCCCGCAGCTCGTCCCGGTGCGGCAGCGCCACCGGATCGAAGCCGGCAACGTAGCCGGCGAAATCGTAGTTCGCGCGGGTCCAGTCCCGGATCAACGGTAGGTCGGGGCCGAACGCATCGTCCACAATGTCCTCCGGATCGCCGACGAAGATGGCGCGGTCACGCATCCGGGGATACCGGGCAACATGGTTGATCATCTCGGCGTTGTAGTCGGCCACCACCAGACGTTCCCGGTCGTCCGCATCGGGCATCGGTAGATAGCCCACGAAATCCGTGACCCAGGCGTACGGCGTGTTCTTCAGGTCCGGGTTCTCGTACAGGAAGTGGTCGACATCCCACGACTCGTCGCCGATGACCAGGTCGTAGCGGTCGTCGCGCACCACGTCGTGGAAGACCATGAAGTTATTGACCAGGATCTCGTCCATCCGGCGCAGCGCCTGGAAGACGTGCAGGTCGTGCTCACCGGCCTCGCTCTCGATGTGGGCGGACTCGTTGGTCAGAAATTTGCTGGCGGGATGGATGTGCTCGCCGGCCTGCTCGAGCATCGCGGTCACCGGGTGCTGGGTCAGCCAGTCCACGCGCACGTCGGGGCGCAGGGCGCGCAGGTGGCGCGCGATGGCCAGGTCGCGCTGTGCGTGGCCGAGGCCGATCGGTGAGCAGAGGTAGAGCACGCGCCGCTGGGCCCGACTCCACCGGTCGATGCTCTTCCGGCGGCCCGGGCCCGGCCAGACCCGCTCCGCGAAGTCGTGCAGCAACCGGTTGACCCGCACCGGATCCCGGGCGAGCGGGATGTGCCCGCCGCCCTCTATCAGCACCAGGTCGCCGCCGGTGAACTCGGCGAGAAGTTCGGAGCGGCGCCACGGGCTGATCCGGTCGTCGGTGCCGTGGACGAGCAGGACGGGGCTCTCACGGCGGGCACACCAGTCCTGCACCTGTTCCGGGGACGGATAGGCGACGTCGAACTCTGCGGCCAGCACCGCGGCCGAGGTCTCACCGGCCCAGCCGACGCAGTCCTCGATCTGCTTGGTGGAGTGCGGCTCGGGAAAGCATTGGCCGAAGAAGAACCAGGCGAAGTCTTCGAAGTGCTCCGACCAGTAGGCAGGGCTGTACTTGACCCAGTCCGTCGCCGGGTCCGTGCCGCCGATCGGCACCCGCGAGGGCGCGAGGGTCGCGCCGGGCCCCGCCGGATAGGCGCTCGCCCGGGCCGGGTTCGGCTCGCCCAATGGGACCGTCGGTCCAATGAGGACGGTGCCGAGCACCCGATCGCCGTGGTCGGCGGCGAGTTGCAGGGCCCAGTTCGCCGCCATCGAGAGCCCCACCACGACGGCTCGTTCGGTGCCGGTCGCGTCGAGGACGGCCAGCGCATAACCGACCTGTGCGTCGAACCCGTACGGGTGTGCCGTCAGTGGACGGTCGGAGGCGCCGTTGCCAGGTCCGTCGTAGCTGACCACCCGATGGTGCCGGGCGAGGTAAGGCACCTGGGCCTTCCAGAACCGCTTGTGGACGATCGTCCACGTCGGCAGGAGCAGGATGGTCGGGCCGCCATCGCCGAAGATCTCGTAATGGATCTTCACTCCGTCGCGCTCGAGGTAGCCCTCGCCGTCGGGGTGACGCGCTCGCATGACTCTCCTCTCCGGGGCTCGGAAGGGCGGCATAGCTCGGTCGACCGACCGAACCGACACCAGGCTACCATTCGGTCGACCGACCGACTAGTCTGTATTTCTGATGACCAACGACACACGCTCACGCATCATCGCGGCTGCCCGCGAATGCCTCCTCGCTGACGGCTACGCCGCACTCTCCACCCGGCGCGTGGCAGACGCGGCCGGTGTTCCATTGAGCCAGATCCACTACCACTTCCGCAGCCGGCGGGGCCTGGTGCTCGCCATGCTCGACGCCGAGGATCAGGTTCTCGTGCAACGGCAACGGCATATGTATGGCACCGAGGCTCCGTTGTGGAAGCAGTACGAACAGGCCTGCGACTTCCTCGACGACGACCTGGCCTCCGGCTATGTCAGGGTCCTCCAGGAGATGATCGCCGTCGGCTGGGCCGATCCTGCCGTGGCTGGCCAGGTGCTGGAGGTCGTCCGCCGGTGGCTCGGCGTCCTCACCGACGTCGCGGAGGAGGCGCAGAAGCGTCTCGGCCCGTTCGGCATCATCGGGCCAAGTGAGATCGCCGGGCTGGTCGGACTCGCGTTTCTCGGCGGCGAAGCGATCATGCTGCTCGGTGACGAGCGCCAGAACACCGAGATTCGCGCATGGCTACGCCGGTTCGGCGACGTGATCCGGGCCCGCGAGGAACATCAGGACTCAGGCAGCGGGCGTGCTGCGCGCCGTCACCGGTAGTGGAACAGCGGTGGCAGGGCGAGCACGATGAGCCAGGCCCACACGGCGTACACCGGAAGGTAGTTGGTCTGCCACCGTTCCAGCGCCGCGAACGGAGTACGCCGGCGCACCAGGCCGACAAGCAGCCACGCGGACCAGCCGAGGTTGGCCAGCAGTACGACGTTCTCGCCGACGGCGGCCGTCCGGTTGGGGGTGGTGCCGTAATCGGCGATGCGCCCGGTGATCGCGGCAAGCACCAGCAGGTCGACGAGGAGGGCACTGACCACCAACGCGAGCTGCAGCTTGTCGAAGAAGCCGGGCGGCCCGGCCGGGTCGCGGGCCGAGATGGAGTAGAGCAGAAGGCCGAGCACCACAACCAGTAGCGCGTTGAACAGAATCAGTATGTCGCGATCGACGCTGATGACTGCGGTGGTCGCCGCCACGGCGACCAGGAACGCGAGCAGCACCGCCGTGAAGAGCGGTGTGAACAGCCGGGTGAGCACGGGCGCGATGTTCTCGATCACGCCCTGTTTGACCTCGACCAGCCACCCTGTCACCACCAACGCGGCCGCCGCACCGCACGGCAACAGCCAGCGGACAACGAACTCTCCCGCCTCGATACCTATCGTCTTGAAGGTTGCGAGCGTGAAGCCGGTGAGCACACCGCCGCCGATGGCGATGAGCGTGTAGTAGATGACCGACTCCCCAGTGAACCGGATGAAGTCCATGCGCCGCCGGGAGGAACGCCAGTCGTCAGCGATATAGGCGACCCCGACGACGAACCACAGGGCGATCGGCAGATGAATGGCGGTAAGCACGATTGACTGGGAGTTCTCGGTCAGCCGGTAGATATTCGCCCCTACCGCGCCGACGGCGAACAACGCCACCACCGTACCGACCAACCACCGGTTTGCACGTCGGCGCCAGGCCAGCATGCCCGCGAGCCAGGGCAGCACGAGCAGGGTCGCGTTGGGGCCGTAGAACGTCACATCGTGCAGAGGGTCCAGCCCGAACAATTCAGGGATCTTGACCGATGCCGCCGCGCCGGCCGCGCAGACAAGCATCGCTACCAGGTCGCGCCGGGACCGGGTTGCGGCCGGGCTGTCGGCCTCCGGCGTCAGCACCAGTTGCTTCCACAGCCGGTCGGAGTGCTCCTGGGCGAACTCCCGCGACAGCTCGTCCAGACTTCCCATGCGCTTGACCGCGACGAGGAAGGCTTCGTCCGGGCGGAGCCCGAGGCCGATCAGGTCGCTGACGGTGCCGCGCAGATGGTCCTCGAGCTCGGCGACATCCGATGCGCGAAGCTCCTTGCGTCGGTCGACGTACTGCCGCCACTGCGCGAACTGAGCTTCCAGATCCTGCCCTTCGGCCGTGCTCATCCAAGACCCTCCAGCGGGGTGACGGTCATCGGCCGTGGCTCGCCGGGACCGAGCCAGATCTCCTTGAGCGCATCGACGACCGTCTGCCACTGCTGGCGTTGCTGCGCGAGCTCGGACAGACCATGGTCGGTGATGCGGTAGTACTTCCGTCGCCGCTCGCCGGCGACGTCCTGCCAACTCGACTCCACGAAGCCGAGTCGCTCCAAGCGATGCAGCAACGGATAGAGCAATCCCTCAGTCCACTGAAGCGCGCCGCCGGACAGCTCGTTGATCCGCTTCAGGATGGCGTAGCCGTAGCTCTCACCGTCGGCCAGGATGCCGAGGACCATCGGCGTCGCCGAGGCCGCGACAAGATCCTTGCCGACCCGCATGGGACCTCCTATTACCTGGAGCCGCGATGCATAGTACATCTAGGTGTCATGGCGGGCAACCGCCTCATGGGGCGGCCCGTACCCGATCCCGGCTGCCGGTCTTCGCGAGCACCTCGGTGGCATGGGCCTCCATGGCACTCGTCGGGAGATGCAGACGTCCGGCTGTTTCTGTGTTGTTCAGGCGCCACCGACGAGGCGAGCGCATCGGCCTCGCGGGCAGTGAGCTTGGTAGCGGGCAAGGTCGACCCAACGAGCCAGGCCGGTCGCGCGTACCCGGTCGAGCACCGCACCGGTGACCTCTGCGAAGAGGATCGCTCACCGGCGGCGACGGCCCGTGCCGTACTGATCAGATCGGCCGCCGTGCAGCGTTTGAGCAGGAGCCCCGCGGGCCTCTGCGGCGACGGCGTCCAGGACGTACGCGTCGTCGTCGACGGTTGCCATGACGATCGCGGGCTGGGCGTGTGGGAGGGTGGCGCGTTTGCCTTCCTTGTGCACCACCGCAACCCACTGATCATCCACCAAGGTCACTGGGTTGCGCGAATGCGCCCGGCCCGCGCCAACGCTACCCAGCTCATCGGGTGGGTGGCCAACGCGCACGAGGAGGACGAGATGTACCACCCCTTCAGCCGTGAACTAGCTGCGTTGCACATTGCCGATCTTCGGCGGGAGGCCGAGAGAGCCACGGCGAGTGCGCTGCGAGAGCGAGCCCACGCCGCGGCGAACACCGAGCACGTGGCGCAGACCCCACTCGTACAGGCCACGCTCAAGACCATCGAGGGGGAGTGGAGCCGTGTCATCGGTGTCAGCGACCCCGAACGTTGGGACGAGGCCGCAGCCGCCTGGGATGACTTGGGTTGTCCTTACGCCACCGCACATGCGACCTGGCGGCAGAGCGAGGCTCTCCTCGCTGCGGGTACTTCACGCGCCGCTGTGGCGCCGGTCCTGGTACGTGCTTGGACGACGGCCAACGGGCTCGGCGCGCGGCTACTGGCCGATGAGACCTCTGCGTTGGCCCGGCGGGCGCGCATCGAAGTCCCAAGCTTCGATGCGAGCCAGCCCGCGGCCAGTGTGTTGGACAAGCGTGATGACTTTGGGCTCACCGCGCGCGAGCGCGAAGTCTTGGTGCTGTTGGGCGACGGACGTACGAACCGCGAGATTGGCCAAGCACTGTTCATCAGCAACAAGACGGTCAGTGTCCATGTGTCCAACACCCTGGCGAAGCTCAACGCCGCGACCCGGGGCGAGGCAGCGGCACTTGCCCGTCGGTCGGGCCTCGACTAACGAATCACACATCCGCGTCCTCAACCCCCAAGGCGGACGAGAAACATCCGCGACCCGGTGATCGCCGCGAATCTGGCCAAGACTTCGGGGGGTGCAAAGCTTGCGGACCAACGCCGGACACGCCATCCACAAGTGGGTAGGCGCCTCGCCCTGCTTGTTCTGCTCGTCTGCGTCGTGGTGCTGGTGTCCGCGGCGCGACACCCGGCGGCACGGCTTCGCCCGGGGCGTCAGCCGAGCAGATCCTGACCGAGTGGTTCTTGCGCGGTGAGATCGCCCCAGCTCCTGCGGGCGCGATGGCTCGGGATACCCGTCGATGCCCCGGGGCAACCCTTGCCCGGTGAACCCGTGGTCAATCGTCGATCGCCTGGTAGACAGCGGTCCAGAAGTCGTGCCACATTGGCAGGCTCTGGTCGCCCGCATGCGCGCGCTGCATCATGACGATCGTCATCATGTCCTCGGCGGGATCGTTGTACCAGACCGTGCCGTAGTAGCCGGGCCACCCGTAGCTACCGACCGAGGGTCCCAGGTGCGTACGGCGGGTACGGACCGACATCCCGAAACCCCAGCCGATGCTGTCGAAGTACCCCGGCCAGAACCCGGAGACCGCCTTCTGCTCCGGCGTCAACTGGTCGCTGGTCATCAGCGTCACCGCCGGACGCGAGAGCACCCGCTCGCCGCGGTGGATGCCGCCGGCGAGCAGTGCTGAGGCGAAGGCGAGGAAGTCGTGGGCGGTCGAGAGGATTCCGCCGCCACCCGATTCGAACGCCGGCGGTCGGCTCGCTCGCCCGTCGGGGCCGTCTTCGACGACCGGCTCGCCGGTCGCGGCATTGTCGTGCTCGTACGCCGTGGCCAGCCGGCCGACGCTCTCGCCGCTCACCCAGAAGCCGGTGTCCTTCATGCCGAGCGGAGCGCAGAGCCGCTCGCGCAGGGCATCCCCGAACGACTTGCCGGTGGCCCGGGCGATGAGCACGCCCATCACGTTGGCGGCGGTGTCGTACATCCAACGCTCGCCCGGCTGGTGGACGAGCGGAAGCGCGCCGAGTTGGCGGATCCACTCGTCCGGTGACGGCTGGCGCAGCGCCGCCAGGGCATCGGCGATCGGGACCGTGCCCGGCTCGGCAGAGACCATGCCGGTGCCGCACGTGAAGGTGAGCAGATCCCGAACGGTTATCGCGCGCCGTGCGGCAACGGTGTTGTCCAGCGGTCCGTTGGGATCGACGAGCACCGTCATGTCCGCCAGCTCTGGCAGCAGGTCGTCGACGGGATCATCGAGGCGCAGGGTGCCGTCCTCGATGAGCGTCATCGCGCACGCGGCGACGAGCGGCTTCGACGTCGAGCCCATGCGACAGATCGTGTCGGCCGCCATCGGCGTGCTCGATCCTGGGCCCTCGAACGCGAGATTGCCGGTTGCCTCGATGTGTACGTCGCCGTGGCGGGCGAGGAGGGCCACCACGCCCGGGACGAAGCCGTCCTCGACGTGGCGGTCGAGCTGCCCTCGCAGCCGAGCCAGCCGCTTCGACGAGAAGCCGCCAGTAGCCACCCGTCCCCCTCTGCTCCAGTCGCGCGCTCTGTTCCATTCGCAAGCTACACGTCGTGGTGCGCCGCCCGAGCCAAGGCCCAGCCAGCGCCGCGAGCCGGGCGACGAGCGCGGGTGGGGCAGCCGCGTTCTCGTCCAGCAGCCGGATCGGACGCCGCACGCGATGAGAGCACTTACCGCGACCTCAGGACTCCTCGAGGCGCTGCACGATCCGTTCCGTCAGATCCGCGAAGGCGTCGATCTCATCAGAAGTCAGCAGGTCGATGAAGTGCTCGCGGACACTCGCCACATGCCCCGGTGCCGCAGCGGTGATCGTCGCTGCGCCCAGGTCCGTGAGCACGAGCATCGAGCCGCGGCCATCGTCGGCGGTGGCCTCCCGGTCGACGAGGCCACGCTCGTGCATGCGGGAGACGTGGTGCGACAGGCGACTGGGTGACCAGCGCATGTGCCGGGCCAGGTCGCTCAGCCGCATGCGCCCGTCCTCGGCAGAGGAGAGGCTGGACAGCACGTCGTAGTCGGCCTCGGAGAGTCCGCTCTGGCTGCCGAGGTCCCGCTGCAACCGCAGACCGAGCAGAAGACGCATGCGCCGGAACCCCATCCAGGCGCGCATCTCCCGCTCGGACAGCCACCGTGGGTCGCCCACAGCGACGATCATAGAGGACTTGTTGACACATCACCGACTGCGGTACCTTAATGACATGTCAACAAACGGCATCGCCGCCCTCCGCCTGAACGTCGTCGTCGCCAGCACCCGCCCGGTCCGGGTGGGCGATCGGATCGCCGCCTGGTTCGCGCGGATCGCCGAGGCACGCCCAGACTTCGACGTGCACGTGGTCGACCTGGCCGAGCTCAACCTGCCCCCACTCGACGAGCCCGAGGCGGCCATCGGTTCACAGGATTACAAGAATGTCCATACGCGTCGCTGGAGTCTCCTTACCGCCGCCGCGGACGCGTTCGTGGTCGTCACCCCCGAATACAACCGGGGCTACCCCGCGGCACTGAAGAACGCGCTGGACTACCTGTTCGTCGAGTGGCAGGACAAGCCGATCGGCTTCGTCAGCTATGGAATGACGTCCGGCGGACTTCGGGCCGTAGCCCAGTTGGTCCCGGTGGTCACGGCGCTGGGCATGGTGCCCCTTCGTGACGGCGTGGTGGTGCGACTGCGAGAGGTGCTCGACGACTGCGGCACCTTGTCCCCGACCGCCGGCATGCTCGACGCCGCCCAGGCCATGCTGGACGACCTGGCGCGCCTGACGCCGGTGCTGGCAGCCGTTCGCCGTGAGCCAGGCACCGCTGCCGCCGAGCCCCCGGGCCGGACTGGGTCGTCGGCGACGGACTGGACAATCGTCGCCGCCGGAAGCGACGACGCCGGCGAGCTCCTCACGCTGCAGCGGGCCTGCTGGGTGCAGGAGGCGCTGGCCAACCAGAGCCTGACGATCCCCGCGCTGCACGAGTCCTACGACGACGTGCTGGCCGGCCTCTCGACCTGGGACACCTACGTGGTCCGGCAGGGTGCCCGGCTCGTCGGAGCTGTGCGCCAGCGACTCGTCGATGGCGAGCAAGAGATCGGCCGGCTCATGGTGGCGCCCGACCGGCAGGGCCGGGGACTTGGCCGGGCGCTGCTGGAGCACGTCCTGGGACTCGTCCCCGACGGCGTCGGTTCGGTGCTCACCACCGGCGCGCAGAGCACGGACAACCAGCGGATGTACCGCAAGGCCGGCTTCGAGATCTCCGGGTCGTCCACCGGTGACCCCGGGATCGTGCGGATGCGCCGGCCAGCGCCATCGGGCGCGCAAGGCGCCCGGTACGGCGTGGGCCCCGAGCCGAACTGAACACCGAAGTACCGTCGTCGCGTACAGTCGCCAGATCCGTTGCCCGGCCACGACAGGACAGCGCGGCCGCATCAGCACCAAGGAGTCCAGGCCGATGTCGCCCACAGCGGGAGAGCTCGTCACCGAGACATTCGCCTACGACGGTGGCCGTCCGGTCACCGTGTACGTCCCGCCGGCCCCGGCCGACTCGATCGTCTTCGCCGGCGATGGTGGTTGGCATACCGCCCGGCTCGGCGAGGCCCTCGAGGCCGCGAACGCAGCGTCCACAATGGTCGTTGGCGTCCATGGGCTCGCCGATGACGAGGGGCGGCTCCAGGAGTACTCGCCGGTGTTTGACCCGCAGCGGTTCGCGGTACACGAGACGTTCTTCGTCGACGGCGTCCGCGCATGGGTACAGTCGCGGTTCGCAGTCGCGCTGCCCGCCGAGCGCACCGCGGTATGGGGTGCCTCCATCGGCGGAGAGCTCGCGCTCGCCGTGGGGTTGCGCCACCCGGAGATCTACGGCGCGGTCTTCGCCGCCTCGCCGGGTGGGGGTTACCGACCGCCTGCCACGATGCCACGGCCGCTTCCGCGCGGGTACCTCGTCGCCGGCACGCTGGAACCGTTCTTCCTCAAGAACGCCACACGCTGGGCCGTCGCACTCCGCGACGCGGGTGCCGATGTCGTCATGACCGAGCGGGTCGGCTCGCATGGCGACGCGTTCTGGACCGACGAGTTCCCGCTCATGGTGGCGTGGGCGTTCGGCCGCTGAGCTGACCGGGTGCCGCTCGTCGCTCAGACCCGCGACCGCTCATCGAGGCTACTCTACGCGATGGGCTTGATGGCGCTCCGCCGGGTCAGTCGATGTCGGTGGAGCGCACGCGGTTTCGGCCCGCGCGCTTGGCTTTGTAGAGCGCGGTGTCGGCTCGTTCGACGAGTTCGTCCGTGCTTCGCCGTTCGGCAACCTGATCCGTTCCTCTTCGTTCGAGCACGTGCAGCGTGGCCACACCGACGCTTGCGGTGACTACCTGGTCGGCCGTCAAGGGCTCGGCGAGATCACGGATGGCGAGACGGATGCGTTCGGCCACCTCCCGTGCCGACGCCGAGTCGGTGTGCGGCATCACGACGGCGAACTCTTCACCTCCATATCGTGCGACCACATCGGTGTCGCGGACATTTCGGCCGAGCTGTCCGGCCACCCGCTGGAGGCAACGATCGCCTTCACGGTGCCCGTGCTGGTCGTTGTAGAGCTTAAAGTGGTCGATGTCTACCATCGCCAGGCTCAGCGGCGTATGGCTTCGCCGCGCCCGCTTCCACTCGGCCTCCAGCGACTCTTCCAACCGGCGACGGTTGGCCAGACCCGTCAGTGGATCAGTGACGCTGAGCTGCGCCAGCCGTTCGTTGGCCATGGCAAGCTGCTGGGTGCGTTCGGCGACCTTGTCTTCCAGAGAGGCGTAAACGAGCGCATTGTCCAGGGAAACGGCCAGCTGCCCCGCGATGAGCATTGCGACCTCGAGCCGCTCGACCGGGAACGCGTCGCTCATCAGGCGGTTCTCCAGCAGCAGAATGGCCCGCAACGTACCGCGACTGAGCACCGGTACGGCGAGAACCGAGCACGCGTCCAGGTCACGGAAGTACGGATCCTGGTCGAAGCGGTCATCACGCGTCGCATCGCCAACGATGAGTGGCTCCCGCGTACGCTCAACATAGCGCAGGAGGGAGCGCGGTGCTTCGTGTTGGTGGTCGAGGGGGGCGCGGCCGCCTTCGTCCTCGATCACGGCGTGCCACTGGCCCTCGTCGCCGTCGTGCACGAATAGATTGACGCCAGTGGAGCTGGTCATGGCAGAGAGCACCTCGACGACCTTCGCACGTAGCGCCCGTATGCTGGTTTCAGAGCTGAGGGCGCGGGCGGCGTCGAGGATCGCCAGCATGTCAATGGCACCCGCCGTGATGCTCGCCCGGCGCGTCGCCCGGCGACCAGAGGGCTCAGTGGGAAGCTCGAGGCTGGGGTAGGCTCGGTCGAGCTGATGAACCTTTGCTCGGGCACCCCAGACCCGGTACGCCTCGCGAGCCTCGACGAGCACCGTCCAACCGATGTGGTCGAGCCCATTGGCGAGGAGGAACTTGGCCAGCCGCTCGGCGATGTAGGCACGATGCCAGGGGCGGTGACCTGCTGCCCGGAGCGCGGAGTCGAAGCAATGGATGGCAGTGCGGAAGTCGCCCCAGACCCGTGCTCGCTCTGCTTGGACGAAATACATGACGTGCCGGAAGTTGGTTGGCATGTCGGCCGCCCGGCGCGTGATCCAATCGAGGATCTCGTCGAACTCGCTCAGATCGTTGGCACTCTCCCTCGTGGACCGAGCGCGGTCGGCGAGGGCGATCGCGCGGAGCAGGTGGGCCTGCCAGATCGCGTACGTGGCCTCGATGACCGGTCGCAGCACCATCGTCGCCATGGAGTGCTCGTCCAGCGACTGCGGGTCGTCAAGCATCGCGGCGGCCAGCGCCCGGGCAAGGTGAGCGCTCGCGGCAGCCACAGGTTCCTCCGCGAGCTGGTCGACCATCGTCTTTCCATCCACGGTGGGCTCGCCCCGCAGCGCGGCGACCAACCATCGGTAGGGCTGGAAGACTCCTGCGGCATGCTGGTTGCCGGTTCGCCTAGCGAAGTCGATGGCGGCGTCGACCTCGGTCGCATAGGCATCCACAGTGGATGCACGATCGATCTCGTATAGCGCGGGGGTGAAGGTGTAGCACGCGTCCTGGAGGTCACCGCCACGAACGAGGCCCTCCCTGGCCCGCTGTCCATGAGACGCCTCCTCCTCGACCGGATCGAACCAGTGGCATAGACCCAGCGCGAAGAGGAAGCGAGCCTGGGAGGTGTCCGGCTCGAAGCCGCGCCGGTCGCCCACGGCAAGCAGGCGGCGCATCAGACGGTAGCTGCTTCGGAAGTCCTGGCGGCGAGCGATCAACACCCAAGGCAGATGACCGATAGCGCCGACCAGCGTCTTCGTCGGACCTTTGTCCGCCCAGGCTCGTGCGGCCGAAAGAGACAGCCAGGCCATGGTCACCTGGTCCCGGAAGAAGCAGGCCGGCATCATTTGGCTGATCAAGGCGCCGGCCCTGAGCAGGTCGGGATCATCGATGCTCGGCCGCGATAGGTCCGTCGCTTCGCTGGTCTCGTTGATCCACCGAGTACACCAGTCGAGTTCGCTCTCGATCACGTACTCCACTTGATCAGGCTGAGGCACCGCCCAGCCGAGCTTGTCCAGCAGACTGAGGCCGAGGGCGATCGCGTCCTCGGGGCGGTTTCGGTTGGTCAGGCTGCTGATCTGAACGCGCGTGGCGTCGACGTGGTCGTAGGCTCCACTGGTCAGCGGGACGATCGTTTCGTACACCTCGTCGGCTTCCGCAAGTCGCCCGAGGCGGAACAGGGTCGAGTGTCGCGCTGTGTGGAGCTCGATGAGCGTTGCGGGGTCGTCGGTGAGCCGCGCCGCGGCCGCCAAGAAGGTCTCCGCGGCTTGACTCTCGCCGATCCACCTCGTTTGGCCGGCCGCTTGACGCAGCAACGCGGCGGCCCGGCGCCGTTCCTGCGGATCGTGCAGATCGTCGACCACGTTCAGGTACTGGTCCGCCGCCGCCGCTGCCAGCTCCGGCCGGACGGCGAGCCGCCGAGCCATGCGTAGCCGCAAGTCCCGCGCCCGCCGATCGGGGATGTCCGACAGCACGATCTCGCGCAGCCGGTCGTGGTGGAAGCGTACCGCCTGAAGCCCTGACACCATGACGAGCAGCCCGTCGTTGAGCGCGGGCGCGAGATGCTGCTGGACCTCGCTCATCGAAAGGCCGGTCGCGACTTCGAGTGTCGGCAACTGGACCTCGCCGCCGAGGCACGCCATGACCTCGGTTACCTGTCGTGTCGCCGCGGGTAGGCCGCCGATCCGCGCTTCCAGCAGCTCCGCGACGAGCTCACGTCCGAGACGATGCTCAAGCGTCGCCGGGTCCCACGACCAACCGGACGCCGTCGGTCGTAGGACGCCCTCGCGTCGTAGCCCATTGAGCAGCTCGACGGTCTCGTACGGGTTGCCATCGGTCAGGCCGAAGATAGAGTCGGCGAAATCCGTCGCTGGTTGGTGCGGGATGTGCAGCATCTCGCCGACCATGGTCGCCAGGTCGCGCCGGTCCAGGTTCCTGATCCGCAGGTGCTCGGGCCCGCCAGGCTGGCTGCGCCATCGTGCGACGATCGGCGCAAGCGGATGCCCCTCTCGCACGTCGCTTTCCCGGTAGGCCGTCACGACAAGGAGACCTTCGATGTCCTCCTCACCGCTCAGGAGCAGCTCCAGTGCGCCAAGAGGAGTGGCGCCGGCCCACTGAATATCGTCCACGACGAAGACAACCGGTCGCCGGCGCGACGCGACGGCACGAATGAGCTCGATCGCGGTCCGGTGTGCCCGGATCTGGGCCGTCAACGGGTCGCCGGGGTCCGGCCGGACCTGGAGCAACGACGCGAACTCGGGCAGCACGGCGGCCGCCAGCCCGGCGTTGGGACCAAGAGCCTGACACAGTCGCCGGCGGATCTCAGCCAGCTCGGCCTCCGGCTCAGCCAGCAGTAACCGCCCAAGTCCGCGAAAGGCCTGGCCGACGCCGTCGTGCTCCTGGTCACGGCGGAAGCGGTCGAACCTTCCCGACGTGAACCACGCATGGCCTGCGGTGGCGATCGGACGCAGCTCTTCCAGGAGGGCCGTCTTGCCCACTCCCGACTCCCCGCTGACCACCACACCGCGGCAGCCCCCCGCCCGTACACCCTCGAAGGCCGCTGTCAATGCGCTGATCTCGCGGTCCCGACCGACCAGGTGGGAGGGGTCGGTCAGCCGCAACGGGACATCGCGCTCGCCAACCCGCACCAACGGCACGCCGTCGCGTACGAGCTCCAGATCGTGGATCAGTCCGTCCGCGGTCTGATAGCGGTTATCCGGCTCCTTCTCCAGCAGATGCATGATGATGTCGGAAAGCGCCGGCGGCACCTCCGGGTTGATGGCCGCGGGCGGAACGGGTGCCCGGGCAAGATGGTCACGGACAAGGCGAAGGGGATCGCCCGTGCCGAACGGCGGCCGTCCCGTCGCGAGTTCGTACATGGTCGCACCCAGCCCGTACAGATCGGCCCGACCGTCCCCCGAATGTCCCGTGCGCCCGGTCTGCTCTGGTGCAAGATACGGCAGCGTCCCAACGATCTCACTGGGCTGTGTGAAGTCGGACCGC
>DATBGZ010000079.1:0-2242 GCA_036557785.1 Micromonosporaceae bacterium | reverse complement strand
GTGCTGGACCCGACGCTGGTCGGACTCGTACACTGGCCAGTACGTGCGCCGGCTACGGCGCGGTCGGGAGTCGAGAGGCGCTGCGACGGACCTGGTCCGCCACGCTCGACTCGCGATCTGATCTCAAGGGCGCCTCCTGTTATCGGGAGGCGCCACCGGTCCCCCACGGCGATGCGGTGCTCCCTCCCGGAGGGAGTGAGTGCACATGTCATCACGGCTGCGCAAGCACGGCGATTTCGACTTCGCGGTGGCGGACCTGTCGCTGGCCGGGTTGGGCCGGCACCAGATCCGGTCGGCCGAGCACGAGATGCCGGGGCTCATGGCGATCCGGCGCGAGTACCAGGCGAGCCGGCCGCTGTCCGGGGCGCGGATCGCCGGCTCGCTGCACATGACCATCCAGACCGCTGTCCTCATCGAGACCCTCGTCGCGCTCGGCGCCGAGGTTCGTTGGGTCTCCTGCAACATCTTCTCGACCCAGGACGAGGCGGCCGCGGCGGTGGTCGTCGGGCCGGACGGTACCCCCGATCACCCGCGCGGTACGTCGGTCTTCGCGTGGAAGGGCGAGACGCTCGAGGAGTACTGGTGGTGCGCCGACCGGCTCTTCCGATTCCCGGGCGGGCAGGCAGCCAACATGATCGTCGATGATGGCGGGGACGCGACCGTGCTCGTCCACAAGGGAGTGGAGTACGAGGCGGCCGGCGTCGCTCCCGCGACCACGGACGCGGACCCGGCCGAGTACCGCGTCATGCTCGCGACGCTCGCGGCCAGCATCGAGGACGACCCGAACCGGTTCACCCGCATCGCCGCGCAACTGCGGGGCGTGACCGAGGAGACGACGGCCGGTGTTCACCGGCTGTACCGCCTCGCCGAGCAGGGCCGCCTGCTCTTCCCGGCCATCAACGTCAACGACTCCGTCACGAAGTCGAAGTTCGACAACAAGTACGGCATCCGTCACTCGCTTGTGGATGGTCTGAACCGGGCCACGGACCTCATGCTCGGCGGCAAGCTCGTGGTCGTCTGCGGCTACGGCGACGTCGGCAAGGGGGCCGTCGAGGGCCTGCGTGGTCAGGGCGCCCGTGTCGTCGTCACCGAGGTGGACCCGATCTGCGCGCTCCAGGCGACCATGGACGGCCTGCAGGTGGTGCTCCTCGAGGATGTCGTGACCACTGCCGATGTCTTCGTCACCGCGACCGGGGTCCGGGACGTCGTCGGCACCCGGGATCTGGCCCGGATGAAACACAACGCCGTGGTGGCGAACGTCGGCCACTTCGACAACGAGATCGACATGGCCGGGCTCGCGCGACTCCCCGGCATCGTGCGGACCGAGATCAAGCCGCAGGTGCACGAATGGACGTTCCCGGATGGGCACGCGGTGATCGTGCTCTCCGAGGGTCGGCTGATGAACCTCGGCAACGCGACCGGCCACCCGAGCTTCGTGATGTCGAACTCGTTCGCGAACCAGGCGATCGCCCAGATCGAGCTGTTCACCCGGCCAGGCGAGTACGACCGCCGGGTCCACCGGTTGCCCAAGCACCTGGACGAGAAGGTGGCCCGGTTGCACCTCGATGCCGTGGGGGCTCGGCTCACCGCGTTGACCAAGGAGCAGGCCGAGTATCTCGGCGTCGACGTGGCCGGCCCCTACAAGCCGGATCACTACCGCTACTGAGCGCCTCCGGGTGCCCGGAGCCGTGCGATCCGGGCACCCGGCAGCCTCAGGGCTCGTGCCGGTCGCTAGTCCACATCGGACACCCGCTCCTTGATGATGAAGACCGGGTGGCGGCCAGCCTCCTGGCGCATCGCCGTGACGCCATCGCGGGGCGGGGCCGCGAACGCGTGGCGGACGAAGGCACGCTGCGGAACCTGCGGCGGTGGGCGTGCAGCGCGGGGACCTTGTGCTCGTCGTCGACCTCGGTGACGGCGATCGTACGGAAGCGACGCCCACGCCCCAGTTCGGCACGCGTGCTGGCGCGGATGTTGCGGACCGTCCTTCGCTGAGCCGGAGTTCCGGAGCACCGGATTGCCGCCGGCGAAGTGTGCCTCGCCAGCCTGATGTCGTTGTGTGTCTACTGTGGAGTGTCACTGGCGTGGGTGGGGTGTGGGCCCGGGGGTGTGGGTGTAGCCGGTCAGGTCGATGAGGGCGGGTCGGTGGTGGGGTTGGTCGATGCTCCGGCCGCTGGGTCGGGGTGGGCGTGGGGGTGTGGGTGGGTGTGGGTCGGGGGGCATCTGGTGGCGTTTGAGGTAG
>DATBGZ010000078.1:0-5509 GCA_036557785.1 Micromonosporaceae bacterium | reverse complement strand
GCCGCCGCGGGCGTGGGAGATCGCGGTCGCCACCTCGATCCAGGAGTCGAACCTGCACAACATCGGCAACCTGGGCGCGCACAACGACCACGACTCGCTGGGCCTGTTCCAGCAGCGCACCTCCACCGGTGGGTGGGGCAGTGCCGAGCAGATCCAGGACCCGCATCACGCCACGACCGCGTTCCTGCAGCGCCTGGTCAAGGTCCCCGGGTGGGACAGCATGCCGTTGACCCAGGCCGCGCAGAAGGTCCAGGTCAGCGCCTACCCGCAGGCCTACGCCAAGCACGAGGCCCAGGCCGGCAACATGATCGATGCCCTCTACGGCAGCGGCCCCTACGCCGACCAGGCCAACGACCTGCGATAACCAGATCCCCTCAACCGAAGGCCCGCCCGGCAGGGCGGGCCTTCGGCATGCCCGCTGCCCGGCGATGATGGCGGCAGCGACGACGCGTGCCGCGGGAGGGTGGCGTGGGGTACGACCTGCACATCAGCCGGGCGCCGGCGTGGATCCAGAGCCGGCGTTACCCGATCCTCGGCGAGGAGCTCATCGACCTCGTGCGGCGCGAACCGGATCTCGCCTTCGAGATGCCGGGCGAGCCCAACCCGGAGCACTTCCTGCTCACCGTCGGTACGGATGACTGGCTGCATTTCTGGAACGGCCAACTGCAGACCAAGCATCCGGGCGAGGCGTTGACGCGCCGGATGATCGAGCTCGCGACGACGCTCGATGCCTGGGTGTACGGCGACGACGGTGAGATCTACCAGTGGGACGGCACGGCCGTGAAGGCTCGACAGCCCGAGCTGGCGGAGATGCCGTTCCCCTCGTACCACCTCACCCGCCACACGGTTCCGGGCGGCTTCAATGCGCAGGCGCCGATCCCCGAGCGGGAGTGGCTCGACCTCGTCGCGTCGCTGCCCGACTTCACGGTCATGACCCGGGTACGGGCCCGGCTGCCGTCGGGGCTGAGGTGGATCGCCTGCCCGCCGGTGGCGTGCTGGACGGCGCATCCGTCGGGCGAGCCGGTTCCCTTCTTCCACGACCGGGACCTCATCGAGGTATCCAAGCCCGACGAGGCAACGCTGAGCCGCCTGTGCGAGCTGGCCCCGCCGCTGGGCGCGGCGGTCCTGGACGGCCGGGAGAACCCGGTCGGTCAGTGACCGTACGTCGGCGGCAGGCCGAGCTCGGCGAGCACCTGCTGGTCGATGCTGCCCGCCAGGCGCGGCTGCGCGGCTCCGTTCACGTCCATGGCGACGCCGGCGCATCCATAGACGGTGGCAACGGCGGTGATCGTGCGCCCCGGCGCGTGGAACACCAGCGTGTCGACGAACCCAGGGTCGAAGGGGCAGGGCCTGGGGCCGTACGGGGGCTCGGGCACCAGGGCGTCGAGCGCCGCCGCCAGGCGTTGCGCCGCCGTGCCGGTGAGGGTCCGGGTCACGGGGGGCGCGGCGGAAGCCCGGTCCACCGTGACGTCGACGCTGATCACCGGGCCGAGATACTCGCTGGCGGGCTTGGTCGGGATCCAGATCGCCATGGCGTCGGCCCGCACGGCAACGCCGGCGCCGAAGGGCACCACCGTGACCTCGACCGTCGGGGCCGTGGATTCCGTCGTCCCGGCAGCACTGAACATCAGTCCCTGCCGGTCGTCGGGCCCGCTGTCGGAGCCGTTCTGCGTCGTGCCGTCCGGTGGATGCGTGCGGTAGAAGGCGAGCGCGTCCGCCTGGGGGAGCGGAGCCGTCCAGAACGCCGACCGGATGACGACGTTGTCGCCGGCCTCGATCTGGGCCGGATCGGCGAGGCTGGACGTCGGGGCGTTCGAGGTCGCGGTGGCGCCGGGCAGAGCCGGAACGCTCGCGAGCAGCTGCTCCACGATCCGTACGGTCGCGGCCAGGTGGGGGTCCGGCGAGGGCACCGCCGTGGGCCCGGCTTGCGGCGTCTGGGTGGGCAGAGCCGTCGGCGCGGTCACCGCCCTCGGCAGGCCAGCCAACCAGGCGATGCCCACGAGCAGCAGGACCACGGCGGCGGCTACGAGGAGCGCGGCGAGCCGTCGCCGGCGCTCGATCGACGGCTTCCGATCGGGGGCCGCGGCCAGTCCGGCGGGCAGCACCGGTGGGGGCGCGACGAGTGCGGTGCGAGCGGGGTCCGCCTCCCGCAGCAGGCGCAGGGCGGTGGTCACGTCGGTCGTCACAGGATCACGTCCTCGGTCTCGGTGCTGGTCATTGACGGCCCGGCCTGCGGTTCGACGAGGCGCTCGGCGAGGCGGCGCCGGGCCCGGTGCAGCCGCACCCGGAAGGTGGCTCGGGTACAGCCCGCGACGGCCGCGGCCTCGGCAATGTCGAACTGGTCCCACTCGGTGAGCCGCAGCGCCTCCTGTTCGTGGGCGGGCAGGCTCGCGAGCACCTGTCGCACGGACAGGCTCGTCGGGATGGACTCGCCCGGGTCCCGGGCCTCGGGCGCCGGGCTCTGGGGCTCGGCGGAGACGCGGCGCCGCAGCCGGTCGCGCCGGCGCGCCCCGCGCAGCTGGTTGGCGATCACGTTCGCGGCGACCCGGAACAGCCACAGCCGCTCGGCGCCGGGCGGCATGTCGGCGCGGCGGCGCCAGGCCACGAGGAAGACCTCGGCGACCACGTCCCGCGCGGCATCCGCGCCCACGCGGCGCAGGCAGAAGCGGAACAGGTCGTCATGATGAGCCCGGAACAACGCCTCAAATGCCGCAGCGGGGTCGTTCGAGTGGCTGGTTGCCTCCACGATCACCACCTGTCCGGCACGGGGCCTGACGTTACCGCGCGGGCGCCCAGGCATGATGGGAGGCGACAGCCGAGCGGACCCGGGCGGGCGGTGACCCGGGCAGGTGCGGTGATCGTGGAGGCAACCGTGGATGACGGGGCGAAGGCTGGGCCGGTCGTGGCCGTCGACGGGCCCTCCGGGTCGGGCAAGTCCACCGTCTCACGGCGGCTGGCGCGACGTCTCGGCACCCGCTATCTCGACACCGGCGCCATGTATCGGGCGGTCACGCTCGCCGTGTTGCGGGCCGGTGCCGACCCGCACGACCCGGAGACCGTCCTCAAGATCGCGTCCACGGCCTCCCTGGTCGTGGGGACCGATCCCGCCGCGCCGCACATCACGCTGGACGGCGAACCGGTCGACACCCAGGTCCGGGGTGCCGACGTGACGGCGAACGTCTCCGCCGTCTCCTCGGTTCCCGGTGTGCGGCGGCTGCTCGTGGACCAGCAGCGGGAGATCATCTCCGCGGCCCGCCAGGAGAACGGGATCGTGGTCGAGGGGCGCGACATCGGTACGGTCGTCGCGCCGGACGCGCAGCTGAAGGTCTTCCTCACGGCCTCGGCCGCGGAACGGGCCCGCCGGCGCAGCACGGAGCAGTCCACCGACCTGCAGGCGACCGCCGACGACCTTGCCCGCCGTGACCGGCTCGACTCGACCCGGACCGCCGATCCGCTCGCTCAGGCGCCCGACGCGGTGGTGCTCGACTCCACCGAACTCGGCATCGACCAGGTGGTCGAACGGCTCGCCGCTCTGCTGACCCGGACCACGGCGTGACACCACGGTTCGGAGGGCTGGCCGAGCCCGGCTGGGACGACGATGGCGCCGACGACGAGGTCGAGTTCGACGAAGACGACTTCGAGCCCGACCAGGAGTCCTATCTGGACTCACTGGAGTCCGATGTGGAGGATGAGGACGAACAGGCCGCTGCCGGCGCTCCGGTACCGGTCGTCGCGGTCGTCGGGCGTCCGAACGTGGGAAAGTCCACATTGGTCAATCGGGTGCTGGGCCGCCGCCAGGCCGTGGTGGAGGACGTACCCGGCGTGACCCGGGACCGGGTCGCCTACGACGCTCAGTGGTCCGGCCGCCGGTTCACCATTGTGGACACGGGCGGTTGGGAGCCTGACGCGCGTGACCGGGCGGCCGCCATCGCGGCCCAGGCCGAGACCGCGGCCCGCACCAGCGACGTCGTCCTCTTCGTCGTCGACGCCATCGTGGGCGCGTTGGACGAGGACGAGGCGGCCGTACGGATGCTTCGGCGCACGCGTAAGCCCGTGATCCTGGTCGCCAACAAGGTGGACAACGCGCAGCAGGAGCTCGAGGCGACGAGCCTGTGGTCGCTGGGCCTCGGGCAGCCGTACCCGGTCTCGGCCCTGCACGGGCGCGGCTCGGGCGAGCTGCTCGACGCGGTCCTCGAGGCCCTGCCCGCGCCGCCACCGGTCCTTTTCCGGGCCTGGCGCGGTCCCCGGCGGGTGGCTCTGGTGGGTCGGCCGAACGTGGGTAAGTCGTCGCTGCTGAACCGGCTCGCCCAGGAGGAGCGGGCGGTCGTCGACTCGGTGGCGGGCACCACGGTGGACCCGGTGGACAGCATCGTGACCGTCGGCGGCGAGCCGTGGTTGTTCGTCGACACAGCAGGCCTGCGCCGCAAGGTCGCCACCGCGAGTGGCACCGAGTACTACGCGAGCCTGCGGACATCGGCGGCGATCGAAGCGGCAGAGGTGGCCGTGGTGCTCATCGATGCCGCTGAGCCGATCAGCGAGCAGGACCAGCGCGTGCTCGGGATGGTGACCGAGGCGGGCCGGGCGCTGGTCATCGCGTTCAACAAGTGGGACCTCGTGGACGAGGACCGCCGGTACTACCTCGACAAGGAGATCGACCGCGAGCTGCGCCGCATTCCGTGGTCGATCCGGGTCAACATCTCCGCGAAGACCGGGCGGGCGGTGGACCGGCTCGCGCCGGCCCTGCACCGGGCCCTGGCCTCGTGGGAGCAGCGGGTCCCGACGGCACGGCTGAACGAGTTCGTGACCGCGGTCGTACGATCCACCCCGCATCCCGTGCGCGGCGGCCGCGCGCCCCGGGTCCTGTTCTGCACCCAGGCCGGCACGAGGCCCCCACGGTTCGTCCTCTTCACCTCCGGACCGCTGGACGACACGTACGTACGGTTTGTGGAGCGGCGCCTGCGCGAAGAGTTTGGCTTCGAGGGCTCGCCGATCGTCGTCTCCGTCCGACCGCGCAAGAAGCGCGGTTGATCCTCCACTGTGGAGTCTCGGCCGGACCCGAGCTCCGGCCGGCGACCGAATCGGTGCCGTGCCGCCGCAACCCGGTCCCGTCCTCCCCAGCAGGCCATTTGGCCTAGCTTCCTAGGACGGCTTACGGGTGGCGACGGTTGTCTCTTGCCTGCGGTGTGCCGTGGCTCGGGGTCGTGTCGCTCGTTCCCGCGGCGGATAGCCATGCGCGTTGGCGCCCCAGCGTGCGTTAGTCTGTATCGGCTCGGCGCCTCGTGCGCGGAGACCGGGACGTGGCGCAGCTTGGTAGCGCACTTGACTGGGGGTCAAGGGGTCGTGGGTTCAAATCCCGCCGTCCCGACCGTGTGATGTCTCGGGACATCGGAAACCCTTGAACCCACGAGTTGTGGGTTCAGGGGTTGATCATTTTCGGGTGGGTCCGGGTGGTCGGCCGGTGGGTTGGTAGCGCTGGGTGGGGTCGAGGACGAGTTCCCGCAGGAGTTCG
>DATBGZ010000077.1:0-4018 GCA_036557785.1 Micromonosporaceae bacterium | reverse complement strand
AGATGCGCCTGGTCGAGGTCGAACCAGAGCTCGGTGTCGCTGCCGTCGCGAACCTTGCTGTCGGCGCGCAGGGACACCACCAGCTGGGTGCGGAGCTGTTCGCTGTCGAGCTCGCGCTGGAGGTCCCTGAGCTTCTCGGTGGCGTCCTCGTGTGCGTCGTAGGGGATGTAGGCGTACAGCTCGTCCCCCAGCCACTCGGTGACGTCCACGTGCGCGGTGAAGGTCTGCCCGCGGCTGCGGGCCGAAGGGTCGACCAGGGCGAGGTCCTCGAAGTGCTGGGGGCGGACGCCGAGGATGACCAGCCCGCGGCCGGCGGCGCCCTTGAGCCGGTCGTGGGTCAGCGCGACGTCGCCGAACGGCGTCTGGATGGTGGTCTCGGTCGTGGTGCCGGGGATGAAGTTCATCGGCGGGGAGCCGATGAACCCGGCGACGAACATGTTCGCCGGCGCGTCGTAGAGGTCGTGCGGGGTCCCGACCTGCTGCATCACGCCCTTGCGGAGGACCGCGATCCGGTCGCCGAGCGTCATCGCCTCGGTCTGGTCGTGGGTGACGTAGACCGTGGTGATCCCCAGGCGGCGCTGCAGCCGGGCGATCTCGGTGCGCATCTGGCCGCGGAGCTTGGCGTCCAGGTTCGACAGCGGCTCGTCGAACAGGAACGCGTCCGCCTGCCGGATGATCGCGCGGCCCATCGCGACACGCTGCCGCTGCCCACCGGAGAGGTTGGCCGGCTTGCGGTCCAGGTGCTCGGTCAGCTCGAGCACGTCGGCCGTCTCGCGCACCTGCTTCTGCACCTCCGCGTCCGGGGCGCCCTTCAGCCGCAGCGGGAACGCGATGTTCTCGAACACGCTCAGATGCGGGTACAGCGCGTAGTTCTGGAAGACCATCGCCAGGTTGCGGTCGCGCGGTGCCTTCTCGTTGACGCGGGTTCCGTCGATGAGGATGTCGCCGGAGGTGATGTCCTCGAGCCCGACGATCATGCGCAGCAGGGTGGACTTCCCGCACCCGGACGGGCCGACCAGGATGACGAACTCACCGTCGGCCACCTCCAGGTTCACGTCGCTGACCGCGGCGAACCCGTCGCTGTACTGCTTGACGATGTGGTTCATGCTGATGGAAGCCATTCTCTGGGGGTTCCTTTCGCGCGGGTCAGCCCTTGACGGCCCCGGAGGTGAGTCCGGCAACGATGCGGCGCTGGAAGACCAGGACGATGACGACGACCGGAATCGTGACGACCACGGACGCGGCCATGATCGCGGTGATCGGCGACTGGAACTGCGACGCGCCCGTGAAGAACGACAGCGCCGCGGGCACCGTGCGCGCGCGGTTGGTCGAGGTCAGCGAGATCGCGAGCAGGAACTCGTTCCAGCAGAAGAAGAAGGTCAGGATCGCTGTGGTGAACACTCCCGGTGCGGCGAGCGGGATGATCACCTTGCGAAACGCCTGCCAGGCGGTCGCGCCGTCGACCTGCGCGGCCTGCTCCATCTCCCAGGGAATCTGACGGAAGAACGCGGACATCGTCCAGATCGACAACGGCAGCGCGAAGGTCAGGTACGGGATGATCAGTCCGATCCAGGTGTCGTAGATGCCGAGCTGGCGCCACATGTTGAACAGCGGCCCGACCAGGGCGGCCTGGGGGAACATCGCGATCCCGAGCGCGATGCTCAGCAGGAGCTTCTTGCCGGGGAAGTCCAGCCGCGCGATCGCGTAGGCGGCGAACATGGCGACGATCACCGACAGTCCCGTGGCGATCACCGAGATGCCGGCCGAGTTACGAAGCGCGCTCGTGAACAGCGAGTCGCTGAACACGGTGTGGTAGTTCGTCCACACCCACTTCTCGGGGAAGAACGACGGCGTGGAAGAGCGGAAGGTGTTGGGGTCCTTGAACGACAGCGACACCATCCACAGGAGCGGGAACACTGCCCAGACGAGGATCAGGCCGCCCCACAGCGTCCACCAGTGGCTGGTCTTGGATCCGCCCATCACGCATCACCCCTCACCTGCGACAGGTCGGTCTTGAAGCCCTTCACGAACACGAACGCGATGATCGCGACGGTGAAGAACAGCAGCACCGAGACCGCCGAGCCGACGCCCAGGTTGAGCAGCGTGACGTTCTGCCGGTAGGCCAGGAAGGACAGCGTCTCGGTCTTGTTCGCGCCGCCGGTCATGATGAACGGGTTGTCGAAGATGCGCCACGCGTCCAGGGTCCGGAACAGCAGCGCGACCATGATCGCGGCCTTCATGTTCGGCAGCGTGACCCGCATCAGCCGCTGACGCGCCGTGGCGCCGTCGACCGAGGCCGCCTCCTGCAGGTCCCACGGCACCTGCACGAGGCCGGCGAGCAGGAGCAGCGAGATGAACGGCGTCGTCTTCCAGATCTCGGACAGGACGATCACGAACAGCGCCGACCACCGTTCACCGAACCAGTTGAAGTCACCGAGGCCGAACCACTGGTTGATGAAGCCGGAGTCGAGCTGGAACGCGTACCGCCAGATGTAGGCCGAGACGACGGTGATGATCCCGTAGGGCACGAGGATGCCGGTGCGGACGAGGCCGCGCCCGCGCAGGATGCGGTACATCACGAACGCGAACCCGAACCCGAGCACGAGCTCGACCCCCACGCTGACGACGGTGATGATCGCCGTCGTCGAGAAGTCGGTCCACCACAACGGGTCGGTCAGCACCGTTCCGTAGTTCGAGAGGCCGACGAACTCCTTGCCGGCAGGGTCGGTCAGCCGGTAGTTGAACAGCGACAGGAAGACCGCGTAGCAGAGCGGGTAGGCGGTGACCAGCACCATCACGGCGAACGCCGGCGCGGACAGCCACAGCCCCAGGCGCCGTTCGTGCCGGACCCGGTCGGAGACCACCGGCTTCCCGGCGTGCGGGGCCTGGACTGGCGCGGCCGGAAGCCTCTCTGAAACGGCCATGAAGCCTCCTCAGCTCACAGGAGCCGCTTGCCGTGCAGGACGTCGGACATGAACTGCGCCGTCTTCTTCGGTGTCTCCGGTGCGTGCACGTCGGTGGCGGGATGCCAGGTCAGCTGCACCGAGGTCGAGACGTCGTTGTAGTACGGCGTCACCGGGCGCGGACCGGCCTCGTTGATCGACTCGCGAATCAGGTCCGCCATCGGGAACGCCTTGCGCACGGCCGGGTCGTCGTACGCGGCAGCCTTGGCCGCCGGGTTTCCCGAGTCGAGCATGTACTGGACGTTGGACTTCAGCGAGGTGAGGCACTTGACCAGCTCCACGGCCTGCGTCGGGTGCTTGGTGTACGCACCGATCGCCAGGTTGATCCCGCCCAGCGGGGGCCTGCTGGGCTTGCCGGCGATCACCGCCGGGTATCGCGCCCACCCGATGTCCTCGACGACGCTCTGGTCGATCGCGCCGCTCTCGGCGTCGCCCTTCGCCGCTGCGTACACGTAGGGCCAGTTGACCATGAACATGCCGCGGCCACCCTGGAACGCCGAACGGGCCTCTTCCTCGCCGGCGGTCGACATCGCCGGCGGTGCGGCCTTCGACCGCGCCAGGTCGCCGACGACCGTCGCCGCCGCGTCGCCGGCCGGCGAGTCGATGGTTGGGGTGGCGTCCTTGCCCTTCTCGACGTGGGTGATGATCTGTCCGCCCGCGGAGACGACGAGGGCGTTGATCCACACCATGTAGCCCTCGTAGCGGTTCGCCTGGACGCCGATGACCTTGCCCTCCTTCACGGCGGCGTCGATCATCTTCTGCCAGGTGAAGTCCGGCGAGGCGGGGTCGACTCCGGCGGCCCTGACGGCGGCCTTGCGGTACCACAGAAGCTGGGTGTTGGCCCAGAACGGCGCCGCGACCAGCTTGCCGTCCCAGTAGACCGTCTTCAGCGGGGCATCGAGGACGCCCTTGGTCAGCTGGGTTTGGTCGGCCTTGTCGAACACGCGGAGGTAGCCGGCGTTCGCGAACTCGGCCACGAACGGCGGGTCGAGGCTCATCAGGTCGATCGAGCTGTCCTGGGCGGCGAGGCGGCGGACGAGCTGCTCGCGCTGCTG
>DATBGZ010000076.1:0-1618 GCA_036557785.1 Micromonosporaceae bacterium | reverse complement strand
CACGCCGGTGAACCGGACGTGTTCGCACACACGGACGCCGCTGAGGGCAAGCGCGACCGCGTAGGCGGTGACGTTGCGCGGCGGGGTGATGTAGCCGTCGTCGTCGCAGAAGGTGCCGCCCAGGGTCTGGCCCGGCGCGAGCGTGGGGTTGGCCGCGTCCACCTCCGCCGGGTCGAGCCAGCGAACCGGCACCCCCAGCGAGGCCTGCATGGCCAGCCGCTCCCTGGCCGCCGCCACCTCGGCCTCGGTGAAGCAGGGAAGCAGGTAGCCCTGGGCGACGAAGCCGGAGTCGATGCCGAGTTCGTCACGCTGGCCGAGGTAGAAGCGGCGGGACCACTGGCCCAGGCGCACCGCGGTGGGCGTGCCTCCCTGCATGCGGACCACGCCGGCGGCCCGGCTGCTCGCGCCCTGCCCGAGCAGGCCCTTCTCCAGCAGCACCACCCGGTCCAGGCCCGCGCGGCGCAGGAAGTAGGCGCACCAGCCGCCGATGGTGCCACCGCCGACGACCACCGCGTCGGCACTGCCCGGATGGCCCGGCGAGGTCATTGGCACGACGCCGATGCTGACATAAACTGAACAGTCAGTCAAGACTGGATCACCCCCATACCCGGCTCCACCGGACGCCGACGACAAGGAGTGCGATGCACGGGCTGACGGAAGACGACCTCGACATTCAGACGCGTGCCCGCACGTTCGCGGACGAGGTGATCCCGTATGAGGAGCAGGCCGAACTGGCGGGCGGCGAACTGCCCGCTGACCTGGTCGCTGTCCACGCCGCGCGGGCCCGCGAGCTGGGGATCTGCGCGCCGAACATGCCCAAGGAGCTCGGTGGCGGCGGGTGCACCACGCTGCAGCAGGTGCTGATCCAGGAGCAGGTGGGGCGGGTGACCAACGCGCTCGCCTGGGCGGCGTCGACTCCCCCGTCCTGGCTGCCCGCGGTGGCCACGCCCGACCAGACCGAGCGGTACGTCCTGCCCACCGTCCGCGGCGACCGCGAGGAGTGCTACGCGATCACCGAGGAGGACGCGGGGTCCGACGTGGCGGCCATCGAGGCGACCGCCCGCCGGGACGGCGACGGCTATCTGCTCAACGGCGTCAAGTGGCACGTCACCTCGTTCAACACCGCCGACTTCGCCTTCTTCCAGGCCAAGCTGGTGGGCGGTCAACACGACGGCGAGCACGCCATGTTCTTCGTGGACCTGCCGAGCCCCGGGGTGAGCGTGGTCCGCACCCCGGCGTACTCGCACACGATCAGCCACCATCACCCGATCGTGGCCTTCACCGACGTCCGGGTGCCCGCCGCCAACCTGGTCGGCGCCGAGGGCGACGGGATGACGTTCGCCTACGAGTGGTTCCGGTTCGAGCGGCTGATGGTCGCGGCCCGCTGCCTCGGCGCCGCGGAGCGGCTCACCGCCGAGATGACGGCGTTCGCCACCACCCGGCGAATCGGCGGCCACCCCATCAGCGAGTTCGGCCTGGTCGCCGGCATGCTCGCGGACAGCCTGACCGAGCTGTTCGCGGCCCGCTCACTCGCCTACGAGACCGCCCGCGGCATCGACCGGGGCGGCGACGTCAAGGTCGCTCACGCCCAGTGCTCGATGGCCAAGCTCTACTGCTC
>DATBGZ010000075.1:0-39119 GCA_036557785.1 Micromonosporaceae bacterium | reverse complement strand
ACGACGACCTCATGATCGCGTTGCGTGGCCACGGCTACACCCCGACCGTCACGGGACGCGCGGCCGCGATGTGCTGCGCGAGATACCTCGCATCGTGCCGGGCTCCATCAACGAATGTCGAACTGCGTCGGTGCTGGAATCGAAGGCCGATCGCGTAGAGCCCGGGCACCTCGGTGATGCCCCGCTGGTGGCGGATCCGGCCGCCGTCGAGCACCGGCACGGTCAGCCACGGATAGCTCGGCTGGTACCCGGTCGCCCAGACCACCGCCGATACCCCGGCCGCCCGAAGGTCCACTCGCGACGGTGTCGCCGGCACGGCGACCGGCGCCGGCGGGTCCGCCGGCGCGAGCGCCACCGAGCCCGACACGCCTGTCGCGTAGCGGTCGATCTCGCCGAGGATCTGGTCGAGTCGTCGCTGCGCGGCACCGCACGTGTCGGCCAGATCGTCGGCGAAGTGGGCCACGGCGCCGCCGATATCGCGCAGGCGGCCGGTGAGCCGTACGCCGCCCTGCGCCAGCACACCGAGGTCGATGCCGCGCGGGTCGGTGGTGCCGACCAGTTGGACGCCGGCTCGGCCAGTGCCGCGCCGGCGTCCGGCATCTGATCGATGGTGCGGTCGAGCCTGCCGGTGCGATCGAGCCACCAGAGGATGTCATGGCCGCGGTAGCGGCGGGGCAGTCGGGTGTGGCATCCGACGGCGAGCAGTACCGGGCGACCCGCGGCGGCGAGTTCGTGCGCGATCTGGACGCCGGAGGCCGACGCGCCGACCACGAGCACGGCGCCGGCGGGCACGCTCGCCGGCGATCGGTACCGCGACGAGGGAATCTGGGTCAGGTCGTGGGCCAGCCGGGCGGCGAGGCCGGGAACCTTGGCCTCGCTGTGGTAACCGGTCGCGACGACCACGTTGCGTGCCCGCCACAGACCGCGGTCGGTGTCGACCGCGAACCCGGCCGCAGCACGCTGCACCCGCGTCACGAGCGTGCCGGTCTCGACCGGCGCGTCAAACGACCGTGCGTACCCCGACAGGTACTGCACGAACTCCGGGGCCGTCATGAAGCCGTCCGAATCAGTGCCCGGGTACCGCCAATCGGGCAGCCGGCTCAGCCAGTTCGGCGTCAGCATCTGGAAGCTGTCCCAGCGGGCGGTGCGCCAGCGTTCGCCGACGCACCCCCGCTCGAGCACGACGTGGTCCACGCCGCGGTCGGTCAAGCAGCGGCTCAAGGCCAGACCGGCATGGCCGGCGCCGATGATCACGGTGTCAGTCCGTGGCATGGTACGCCTCCTTGCTCCTTTGTGGACAGATGGTCAGTCGGTGCTGACCTCGACCGAGACGGGCACGCCCTGGGTGAGCACGTCGTAGACTGCTGATCGCGAACGGGACTGGTCGATCAGCGCGCGCAGCTCGGCTTCCGGCGCGTCGCCCGAGATGTGAAAGCTGACCCGGATCGCCTGGTAGCCGTTGCGGATGCGATCGGAGAGGCCAAGGATGCCGAGCAGGTCGATATCTCCCTCGACGCTCGAGCTCACCTCGCGCAGCGCGATTCCCCGGGCCGCGGCGATGTTCGCGACGCCGGCGGTCAGGCAGGCAGCGATCGCGTGCAGTAGGAACTCCACGGGGGTCGGGCCCTGGCCCGTGCCCACGAGCACCGCCGGATGGTCTGCGTCGTAGGTGAAGTCCTCGGTGCGGCTCGTGTCCTCCTGGCCCGCGCCGAAGAAGCCGCGGATCACGCTGCGGTTGTGGGTGCCGCTCACCCAGCGGTTCGTGGCCCGGAACTGGAACTTGGCCAACTCGGGGTTGGCCTTCACGGCGTCGAGCGTCGCGAACAGCGTCGGGGTGTCCACCCCGTTGAGTGGCGCTCGGGTGCGGCTCGTGGTGGTCATGGCGATCTCCTTCGGGCGCCGTCCCCGGCGCCGCGGCAGATGCGCGGCGACGAACCGGTGTCGGCGATCGGGACGACGCTAGGAGGCCGACCTTCCCCAGGGCTTCCACGACCGTCGCGCCACCTTCTCGGCGCGTCGGGTCGGCCGGGCCGGCGCAGTACGATCCGCCGGTGCGAGTGGATGTGGCGCTGCTGGGCGGCTTCGCCGTCACCATCGATGGCGCGGTGGTGCCGCCAGGCCGCTGGAAGCACCGATCGGCATCGGCCCTGGTGAAGCTGCTCGCGCTCTCGCCCCGCGCACGCCTGCACCGCGAGCGGGTCACGGACGCGCTGTGGCCCACAGTGGAGCGTGAGGCCGCGCTTGCCCGCCTGTACAAGGCCGCGCACTATGCCCGGCAGGCCCTGGACGTCCGCGACGCCATCGTCATCCGCGACGAGGTCGTCGCCCTGTTCCCGGCGCACACGCTGCAGGTCGATGTCCTCGGCTTCGAGGCGGCTGCCGACGCGGCCCTGCGCGCCGACACCATGGATGCCTGTGTGGCCGCGCTCGCCCTGTACCCGGGCGAGCTGCTGCCCGACGATGTCGAGTCATGGTTCCAGGAGCCCAGGCAGTTGCTGCAGGCCCGGCAGCAGGCGCTGCTGTACCGGTGCGCGCGCTCGGCGAAGGACAGCGTCCCGCCCGATCCGATCCTGGCTGCGACCGCGGTGCCAACCCGGCCGGCCGTCGCCGTAGCGCCCATGCCGACACTGCTCGAGCGTGACGCCGAGCTGGGCTCGCTGGCTCGGATCGCCCGCTCGCTGCCGCGCACCGGTCGGGGTACGGTCGTGCTGGTCACGGGCGAGGCCGGTAGCGGCAAGTCCGCGCTGGTGCAGGAGTTTCTCGCTCACCTCGACCCGGAGACCCGCGTCGCGGTCGGTGGCTGCGACGATCTGCTGGCACCGCGCAGCCTGGGGCCCGTGCACGACATGGCGGAGACCATGCCCGAGCTCGCCACGGTGCTCTCCAGCGGCGCCGGGCCGGAGGACGTCTTCCCCGCCCTCCTCAGGACTCTGGCGGCGGCGCCGACCGTTGTCGTCATCGAGGACGTCCACTGGGCCGACGACGCCACCCTCGATGCCATCAGGTACCTGTCGCGGCGCATCGCCGCCGCGCCCCTGCTCCTGCTGCTGACGTTCCGGGACGAGGACATCTCTGCGACGCACCCGCTGCGGCGCATCCTGGGCAGCCTGAGTGGTGCCTCGACCAAGCGCTTCGAGCTCGCGCCACTGAGCGTCGATGCCGTGCGGCGGCTGGCCGGCACGGACCCCGTGGAGGCGGCCGAACTGCATCGGATCACCCGCGGAAACGCGTTCTTCCTGACCGAGATACTGGCGGCCGAGTCAGACGGCGTGCCGGCGACGGTCCGCGACGCCGTCCTGGCGCGCGTTGGCCGGCTGCCGGAGGCGGCCCGGCGGCTCGCCGAACGCGTCGCCGTCGTGCCCTCGCGGGCCGAACGGTGGTTGGTCGAGACGCTCGCCGGTGACGACCGGGATGCGCTGGTCCACATGGAACGGTCGGGTGTGGTCAGCGGTGGACCCGAACACGTCTCGTACCGACACGAGCTCGCACGGCGGGCCATCGAGACCTCTATGACCGTCGGTGAACTCGTGCAGGCCAACCGCGAAGTGCTCGACGTACTCCTGCGCCAACCGCACCCGGAACCGTCCCGCATCGTGCACCACGCCGTGCGCGCCCTGCGCACCGACGTGCTGCTGGAGTACGGTCCCGCCGCCGCGGCCGAGGCCGAACGCGCTGGGGCGCACCGCCAGGCCGCGGAGACCCTACGCCTGGTGTTGGCGCACGAGGACCGCCTCGACGAGGTCGCCCATGCCAGCCTGCTCACCCGGCGGGCCTACTCGCTGTATGTCGTCAACGAGTATCAAGCGGCGCTGCCCTGCGCGCGCAGTGCCGTGTCGGTAGCCGAAGCGTCGCAGGATCCCGTGGTCCTCGCCGAGGCGCTCATCGTGTTGTCGCGGACCGCGTTCTTCGCCCTCGGCCCGCACGCCGCGAGGCCGGCCGCGGCGCGGGCTGTCACGATCCTCGAGGGTCTCGGCGATGATGCGCGCCTCGCCGCCGCGCTCATCGAGCTCGCGCGGACTCACAGCAACCTCGCGACCGTCGGCATCGTGGCCCAACCGGACGCGGCCGTGGTGCGGCACGCCGCATTGGCGCTCGCGCTCGGCGAACGGCTGCGCCGCGACGACCTTCGCGCACAGGCCCTGTGGTACCTCGGCAGCGGCCGGGTCGCCCAGGGTGAGCCGGCCGGCGGCGACGACATCGAACGCGCCATCGCGCTGGCCGGGGCGGAGACCCCGCTCGAGGTGCGGATCCGCGGCTATGTGAACGCCGCCGGCAGCGCCCATCGCGCCGGGCGACTGCAGGACGCCCAGCGCTACGTCGCGACCGGCCTCCGGCTCGCCGCCGACGGTGAGTTCGCCGCCGGGGAGTACCGCCTGCTGCTTACCTCGGCCGGAGTCTGCGCCAGCCAGGGCGACTGGGACCGCGCCATCGCCGAACTTCGTCGGCTGATCGCCCGACCCGGCCAGCCGGGCGTGATGGGCCTGCTCGCCCGGAGCGTGCTCGTCCGCCTGCTCGCCCGCCGCGGCGACCCGGAGGCTCACGACGTTCTCGCCCAAGCGACCAGTGATCCGCTGTGGACTTCGGACAGCTACGTCGGCGGGCCACTGGCGGTCGCCACTGTCGAACTGGCCTGGCTCACCGCTTGCACCGGGCCTATCCCTTCGACGGTCTGGACGGTCCTGGACCTTGCCGCGTCCACGGGACACACCGCGATCCAGGCCGAACTCTGCGGGTACCTGCGTCGCGCCGGCCATGACATCACCGCGCCGCAGGACGCGCCCGGACCGTGGCGGGCCGCCCTCGCCGGCGATCGGTGCGGGGCCGCAGCCGCCTGGCGTGCGCTCGGCGAACGCTACGAGCAGGCGGTCGAACTGGCTCAAGCCACCGATGGGCAGGCCAGCGCCGATGGGTTGGCCATGCTGACCGACCTTGGCGCGACCGCGACGCTGGCGCGCTGCCTCAAACCGTGACTCGCGCCAGTGACGCGCGCTGCTGAGGGCGATGAAGGGTCCGGTCGACCGGCGGTCAGCGGAGGCGATCGAGCAGGGACGGGGCAGCGAGGCCGAGCGCCGCGGCGATGCTCACCACCGTGAATGCTCCGCGCAGCACCACGGTCTCCACGCGGCCACCGACCTGGACGGCGAGAGCCTTCGGCACGCCGATCATCCGCCACAGGCGCCGTCCGGTGGGCAGCGGCCAGAAGATCGGCACGCCCTCGGGCGTGACCATGTCACCGAGCAGGTGCACCACGCAGCCGACTCCGACCGCGACGCCGAGCAGCGGGTAGCCACGACCCGCGGGCAGGTAGACGTAGGTCGCGTAGGCGCCTCCCGCCGAGAGCGCCGTGATGACGATCCAGCCGAGCTTCGCGGCGATCGTGTGGAACAGCCCGCGCAGGGCGAAGCCGAGCATCAGGAAGACGGTCCCGATCACGGCCCACTTGCCCCCAGCCGTGCACGCCCACGTCGTGACAGCTCCCATGCCGGCGGCGAAGGGCAGAGTATGGGTGAACGTACGGTGGCCGTTGGCCCGGTGCGGGTCGCGTTTGAGCCGCGTCAGGTCATAGACGCCCAACGACGCCTTCTCCACCACCTCGGCGAGGAACAGGCTTACCCGCCCGAATGTGTGCGCCACGGTCGCGCCGCCCTTGCCGGAGGTGACCCGACCCGAGAGGTCGAGGTCTGGCAGCAAGGCGGCGCCGGCGCAGACCGCCGCGCCGACCGTGAGTTCAACTGGCGACTGGTGGTAGTCGCGGAAGTAGTCCAGCGCCCACGAGCCGCCGAGCCACACGGCCGCGCCCGACAGGGCGTGTGACGGTCCCATCATCGTCGATCAAGCTCCCTCGGTAGCGGCTCCAGCCGTACCGAGTGTGTCGGCGTGCGGGTCGGGAAGCGAGCACCGACGCCTCACCCGCGTGTCGTGTCGCCCCCAGAACTCCCGATTTGTGCGGCGTCAGCACTGCGGGAGCATCGAGACGCTGTCGCCTCCATCGAGCTTGGTCCACACCCAGGGGAAGTACGCCGTCGCGTGTCCGCCGTACGAGGTCTTCAGCCAGTAGTTGTTCTGCAGCCGGTCCGGGTTGCCGCCGCCGGGCTTGCCGCCCCAGACGTTGTTGATGACCGGTCCGTTGCGGGTCCAGCACTGGGGGGTGAAGGTCTTGCCGACCGCGATGTGGCCGAGTGCATCGGCGTCGATCTGTTGCGGCCCGCTGTAGTAGACCGCGCCGTCCGGGCAGTAGCTCAGATCGCCACAGATCGACGTACCCAAGAGTGTATTCGTGGCGATCGGTGCGCGTCCCGGTGCGGTGGAGCTGGTCGAGACGGCGCCCACGGCATTGGTGAGCGACACCTTCCACTGGTAGCTGCCGTTCGGCCAGACGTTCTGCTTCATGGTGAGCGTGAGCGCCGTGGTGGTGCAGGCCTGCGTGACCGAACCGGCACCGGTCACGGTGAGCGTGCACTGGCCGGTGCCGCCGCCGGCGTTGGGCGTGATCGTCAGGCTGACCGAGTTGTAACTCCCCTTGGCGGTGGTCACGGTCAGGCTCGGCGCGGCCATGGTGCGGCCGGAGACCGTGACCTCGGGGCCGGCGCCCGCCTCGTTGACGGCACGCACCTTGACCTGGACCGCGGTGTCGTCAGGGAAGCCGGACAGCGTGGTCGTCGTGGTGGTGACCGGCGTGACGGTACCGTCGGCCTGCACGACCTCGTACCTGTCGATGGGACGGCCGTTGCCCTGTGCTGCCTGCCAACGAACGTCGATGGCTCCGCGTTGGGCCGGGGAGGTCGCCGCAACCACGCTGCCGGGCGCGGTCGGCACGGTAAAGGGGATGACCGTGTTGCTCGGCGGCGAATCCGTTGAGCCCGCGTCGATGTCGTTGATGGCGACGACCGTGAACGCGTACTGGGTCCCGTAGGTCAGCGTGCCGTCGGCGATGGTCATCTTGGTGCCCTTGACCGCCCCGACGCTCGCGGTGACGCCGGCGCCGCTGACCGAGGTAACCCGGTACTGCGTGATCTTGTGACCCTGGCCGTTCGCGGCGGGCCAGGTGACGGCCACCGAGCCGTCGGGGTTGGCGGTCGCGGCGACCGTAGCCGGCGGATCGGGCACGTCCCGGGTGGGGATGACGGTCCGCGTGAAGGCGCGCGGACCGGGGCCGATCGCGTTGACGGCGTGGACGAAGAAGCGGTACTTCTGGCCGTTGGTGAGCCCGGTGATCTCGACCTGCCGCTGCGACGCGCCGACGATGATCGGGTCGCCGTTCCCTTCGACCACGTACTGGGTGATCGGCGCGCCATTCTCGGCCGCCTTGCGCCAGGTGATGGTGACCGTACCGTCGCCCGCGGTCGCGGTGACCGCTTGTGGCCTGCCCGGGATGGTGACCGCCGGCTTCTCCGGCTTCGGCCGCGGCGGGGGTGGCGGCGGATCGCCGCCGAGCACGCCGTCCTGGTACTTGTTCACGTTCCGGACGTGGTGGTCGGAGTCGACCACCCGCGCCTGCGAGCCGTCCGGCGAGTTGATGAACAGGTAGTCCTCGCGCACCTCGAGCTCGACCCTGCCGGTCGGGCTCGGCACGGTGATGGTGTTCACCACCGCGCCCGATTCCGTCGTCTCGCGAACGACACCCGTACCGGCATCGGGATCCGGGACGTAGATCCGGCCCGCGTAGGCGACTGCTGGGCCGATCTCGCCGTCGCCCGGGATGGCTACCCGGTGCACCGACCGGCCATCGACGAGCAGCACCGCGCGCTCCGTGGGCACGGTGACCGCGATCGGGCGCCCGGCGGTGTGCGGCGGCAGAGTGCCCGGACGCCGCGTCGGCAGGTCGACCGTCTCGACCCGGTCGGTGACCACCGCGAGGCGCTGTGTCGTGTTGTCGAGTACGGCCACGCCGGAGTCCAACGAGCTGAGCACCAGGTCGTGCCCCGGGTCGGCCACGGTCTGGGTGCGCACCACATGGGGGCCCTGGCCGTCGATGCCTGGCTCGATCGCGACCACCGTGCCCTCGGTGGGCAGCGCGACCCAGAGCGCGCCGACGCCGTCGAATCCACCCGCGACGATCCCGCGGCGCAGCGTGACTGGCTCGCCGACGGGGGAGAGCGTGCGCGGGTCGAGTTGACGCACCACGCCCTGGACACCATCGACGACGATCGCCGTATCGCGGTAGAGCTCGACGCTCACGCCGTACCCGGGTGTGCTCGGCATGACCGCGCTGACCTGCAGCGTGGTGAGATCGAGCGCGGTCACCTGGCCGGTCTCGAGGTCGCGCAGGATCAGGTACCGGTCGTTCTGGGTGATCTGGATCTCGTGGTTCTGCGCATCGGTGATCTTCGTTCGCGTGTCGACTCGGGCGGTCACCCCGTTCACGTGGTCGACCTCACCGCGCGAGGAACTCCACAACCAGGAGCTGGCATCGACGGTCTGCACGGCGTTGTCCGAAGCGCCGAGCCCGAGGACCGTCAGCGCGGTGGCCACGAGCAGGGCGATGACCGTCGAAATGGTCACCACCGTGCCGCGGCTGCCCGGCTTGCGCGCCGCGGGTGGATCGACGGCATCCCCGTCGACGAATTCGGGCTCCGCCAGCTGAATGTCGCTCATCGCCCGCCCCCTTTGGCTGACCCCGGTACACCCCCTGGGGCGGGCTTATTTTAGGCAGTCAATCGAGGGTGCGCGAGGTGTACTCGCCGGTACGACGAAGATTGTCAAGATCTACCCGTGTGCACCGGGTGCTGTCCGATGTGTGCATGTACGGATGCTCTCCCGCACCAGGTCGGACGACCACACCGCGGCGACCGTGAAGCAGTAGTCGTAGTTCACGTTCAGGCCATAGATGGTCACCCTGGTCTGTCCAGCCGGGACGCTCTGGATGGCGAGCGGCGCGTTGCCTTCGCGAGCCCCGGAGACCACGAACGGCACCTGACCACCGCTGGGATCGACCCAGGTCAGGATCACCGTGCCGCCGTCGTCGGCCACGGTCAGCGCGTAGGGGGCGGGTGAGGTGAGCACCGCGGCCGGCGTTGTCGTGCCGCCCTGCCCGGTGACCGGGTCCGGTGCCGAGGGGCCTCCGCCGGGCTCGAAGAGCTGCAGTGCCGCGACCACGGCGCCCACGAGCACCACCGCGCCGAGTGCCGCGACGAGCGCGAGTCCGCCCCGGCCGGCCCGGCGCACCCGGACCGTCGGCTCTTCGGGCGTGGGCACCCAGATGTCGCCCTCGAGCGGGGGCGGCAGTGGATCCGGTGCCACGACCGGCATGGCGGCCGTCGGCGCGGCGACGCCCGGTGCGGTAGTGCTGGGTGCGGTGGACGCACGGGTGATGCTCGGTGTGGCCGGGGCCAGGTCTCCGGCGTGAGCCAGGCGCTGCGCGGCTCCCCGCACGGCCGGGTGCTCGGCGCCCAGGACGCGGGCACCGGTATCGACGAGGTGCTGGTCCGCGGCCGCGGTCGGCTCGCCGAGGCGGGACTCCACGGCGGCGAGTCGTCCCTGCACGGCCAGCGAGGTCGGGTGCTCGAGCCCGCTCGCCGCCACGGACAGGGTGTGGGCCCGGCGCAGCTGGTTGCGCGCCTCGGTGAGGTTGCCCAGGCGCCGGGCGTACGTGGCGAGGTCCACCATCAGCGGCACCAGCCCGGGGTCGTCGTGCCCCAACTGGAGCTCCCCGGCCGCGAGCGCCTCCTCGATCACAGTGCGCGCGCCGTTCAGGTCGCCGGCCTCGGCCCGTCCCCGGGCCAGGGTGCGGTCCGTGGCGAAGTCCGGCTCATCCTCGGCGGGCGGTTCCGGCAGGTCGTGCCCGAACGGCTGGTAGACCTGCCGCTGGCCGTACGGCTGCTGCGATCCGTCCTGCGGCGGCACCCCGATGGAATGGCCGAAGTCAGTCACGCCCGTCATCATGCTGGCCGCCGCCACCCGCCGCCACCCGGCAGGCCGAACAGCAGATCAGTACCATCTGGTCGTGTATGGGCGGTATGGGGTCTTGCCATCGGCGCCAGCCCGGGCGCCGGTGCGCTCATGTCGATCTGATGCGTTCCCAGATGGCATCGGTAGTATCGCCACAGCCCTGCCCCGGTCGCAGCAGACGGCCCCGGACGAAGCCTTCGAGGTAGACAGCCATGGGTTCCCCGTATGACCATCCGGCAGACCCGCGCGATGATCGTGATCGCGACGGGTATGAGCGCGGCTTTCCGGCCGAGGGGGCGCAGCCGTGGGGCCGCGCCCCGATCCCGCCGGACCGCACTCCCGGCGGGCGACCCGGTGGCGGCGGCCCGGTGCCGCCCACGCGCTACCCGAGCGGCCGGGTCTCGATGCCCAGGGACGATCGTGGCGGCGGCCGCGACCCTTACGAGCCGGACACCCGCCGACCCTCGAGCATCGGCCGGGCCATGGTCCGGGTCCGGGGTGGTGGGCGCCGGGGAACGACCCCGCCCCAGGACCCCTTCGCCACCGAGCCCGTGAGCGCCGCCGCCCGGGTGGGGTCATCGGGTGAACCCCGACCGGCCGGGCGGCACGTGCGGGGCGCGCTGCCATCCCGGCTGTCGATCCAGCGGGCGCTGCGGGTGCGGGGCCGGCTGCTGTCGGTCGCGTTCGGGGTCGTGCTCGTGCTCCTGGGCTCCGGCGTGGTCGGCGGCTCGTACTTCCTCGACAGCGTCCAGCTCTCCAACGACCTGCAGTTCCCCGAGACGACCCAGGTGCTCTACTCCGACGGCAGTGTCCTTGCGCGGCTCGGCGAGCAGACGCGGTACGCCCTGCCGTACGACCGCATCGAGGACCCGATCAAGGAGGCGATCGTTGCCTCGGAGGACCAGACCTTCTGGAGCAACGCCGGCATCGACGTCGGTAGCGTCGTGCGCGCGGCGTGGAACAACTTCACCGGCGGCCAGATCCAGGGCGGCTCGACGATCACCCAGCAGTACGCCCGCATCGCCTACGAGCTCGGCGGCGTGACGTACAAGCGCAAGATCCAGGAGGCCGTGCTCGCCTGGAAGATCAACCAGACCATGGACAAGACCCAGATCCTCGAGGCGTACCTGAACTCGGTGAGCTTCGGCCGGCAGGCGTACGGGGTCGAAGCCGCGGCGAAGGCGTTCTTCGGCAAGACCCGGACGGTGGACAACAAGGCGCCGAAGAAGAACCAGCTCACGCTGGCCGAGGCGATCGTGCTGGTGGCCATGGTCAAGCAGCCCTACCCCGACCCGAAGGACCCCGAGGGCTCACCGGGGTTCGACCCGACGGTCTCCGACGCGGCCGCGTCGAAGGCCCACGGGCGCTTCGACTACGTCAGGGATCAGCTTGTCTCGACGGGCAAGCTCTCCGCCGCGGACGCGGCAAAGCTGGAGTTCCCCGACACCGTCATCCCGTACGAGCCGGAGGGCAACGGCATGGAGGGGCCCGGCGGGCACATCGTCAACCAGGTGCTCAGCGAGCTGACCCACAACCCGGACTCGCCGTTCTACCAGTCGAAGAACTGGAAGTACATCGAGGAGGGCGGCTACCAGATCTATACGACCATCAATAAGAGCGCGCAGGCCGCCGCTGTCAAGGCGGCGAGCTACTCCAGCGGCACGATCATGAACAAGCAGCCCAAGAAGCTTCAGGCCGCGCTGGTGGCGGTCGAACCCGGAACGGGGCGGGTGCTCGCGTACTTCGGCGGTGACGACGGCACCGGGTCGGACTTCGCCGGCACCTATCTCGACGAGAACGACGACATGCTCGGCGTCGGCTTCCACCCACCGGGGTCGTCGTTCAAGGTCTACACGCTGGCCGCAGCGTTGAAGGACAACATCTCGCTGAACTCGTACTGGAACTGGAACCCGCACGACATGCAGGGGCGGACCGGCAACAACCAGGTGAAGAACAGCAGTGGCGAAGGGTGTGGCGACATCCCGCCCGGCGATCCCACGCCGTGCAGCCTGCTCCAGTCCACGATCTCGTCGCTGAACGTGACCTTCTACCAGGTCGCCCTCACCGTCGGGCCGGCCAACGTGCTCACGATGGCGCGTGACGCCGGCGTCACCACGATGTGGAACGACGGTCGCAAGCCCATCGATCTGAAGTCGCAGCAGGACCTGGGCGCGGTCGTGCCGAGCCAGTTCAATACCGAGCTCGCCATCGGCCAGTACCCGATCACGGTGCTCGATCACGCCAATGGCATGGCCACCTTCGCCGCGGCGGGGCGGCATGCCGACGCGCACTTCGTCGAGAAGGTCGTCAAGAGCGACCAGATCATCTATGGCGAGACGCTGCCGCCCCCGGACGAGGACCGCCTCCTCACCCCGCAGCAGGTCAACGACCTCACCTTCGCGCTGTCGCAGGTGCACGCGGCACAGACCAGCTTCGGCTGGGACACCGCCGGCAAGACCGGGACCTGGGAGTGGGGTAAGGACAAGTCGCAGAACGCGCATGCCTGGATGGTCGGCTTCACCCGGAAACTCGCCGCCGCGGTGTGGGTCGGCAACCGTGGTGACGAGGCCGCGCTGAAGGATGCCAGTGGCAACAAGATCTACGGCGCCGGTATCCCGGCGACGATCTGGCGGCAGTTCCTCGGCGACGCGACCAAGGCGATGAAGCTCTCCTCCGACAAATCGCAGTTCAATCCGCCGAACTACCTGGGCGACGTGATGCCGCCCGGCGCGGTGCCGAGCCCGCAGCCGCAGAACCCCAACTGGCCGCCCGGCTTCCCGACCATCCCGGGTTGGCCGCCGACCCGCAACAACGGTCCCGGTCAATGACGGACGACCGGGCCCCGACGGTCGAGCAGCGCGGTCTGTGGTTCGACGAGTTCGCCGAGGGCACCCGCTATCTGCACCGTCCGGGGCGGACGGTGACCGAGACGGACAACGTGCTCTTCTCGACGCTCACGATGAACCCCCAGGCGATCCACCTGGATGCGGCCTGGTCGGCGCGGCAACCGTTCGGGCAGCGCCTGGTCAACTCGATGTTCACCCTCGCCACCATGGTCGGGGCGTCGGTGGCGCAGTTGACCCAGGGCACGATCGTGGCGAACCTGGGATTGACTGAGGTGAGTTTCCCGCACCCGCTCTACCACGGTGACACGCTCTACTGTGAGACCACGGTGGTCAGCAAGCGGCTGTCGCAATCCCGCCCCGGGCAAGGCATCGTGACGCTCGATCACGTCGGCTGCAACCAGGACGGCGTCGTGGTGGGCCGGGCAACGCGGGCTGTGCTCATGTGGCAGGAGGGGCGCGCGCCGTGACCGGTGGGGCGAAGCCGGCGTTCGGGCTCGGGCCGGCGCTGTTGTTCTGCCCTGCCGACCGGCCCGATCGCTACCACAAGGCGCTGCAGCGCTCGGATGCCGTGATCCTCGACCTCGAGGACGCCACGGCGCCCGAGCGTCGCGACGCCGCTCGCCAGGCCTTGGTGGAGCACCCGGTCGATCCGGCCCGGACGATCGTGCGGATCAACGCGTACGGCACTCGGGACTTCGCCTCCGACCTGGCCATGCTCGCCGACACGGATTACCGCTATGTGATGCTCGCGAAGGCGGATTCCACTGTGGACTTTTCGCTGCTGGCCTCCGCTGTGGTCATCGCGCTCTGTGAGACCGCGGCCGGGATCGTCGACGCGGGTCGGGTAGCGGCGCAGCCAGCGGTGGCCGCGCTCATGTGGGGCGCCGAAGACCTGGTCGCCTCGATGGGGGGCACCGCGAGCAGGGCACCCGACGGCAGATACCGGGCCGTGATGGCCCATGCCCGGGCCACGGTTGCCTTGGCGGCCGCCGCGAACGGCGCGGCGATGATCGATGCCGTGCACCTCGACATCACCGACCACAGTGGACTGACCGAGGAGGCGGCCGACGCCGCGGCGCTCGGCTTCGCTGCCACGGCGTGCATCCATCCCGACCAGGTCCCGGTCGTCCGCGCCGCGTATCGCCCCGGCGACCACGAGGTGGCGTGGGCGCACGGTGTGCTCGCCGCCTCGGCGGCCGCGGGCGGCGGCGTCACGACCTTCGAGGGACACATGGTCGACGGCCCGGTCCTGCGGCACGCCGAGTCGGTGCTGCGCCGCGCCAGGGTGTAGGCCCGAGCGCTGCGCGTGGCTCTCGCTCAGCCAGGAGTGACGGTGTGGCGGCGACGGGCCGTGTAGACGCCGGTCACGACGAGAGCCATGCCGGCGATCACGAGGGCGATCGCCGTGGAGAGGACACCGCCGGGCAGGTACCTGCGCACGACGAACGGGAGCACGATCAGCGTGCCGATGCTGCTGATCGCCAGCAGCGGGACCTCGCGCCGCATGACCGCCGTCAGCACGAGGGCCAGGACGGTGGCGAGGGCGATGAGCGGTCCCCAGTCACTCGCGATCATCATGAGGCTGCCGACCACAGCGGTGAGCGCGCCGAGGATCCCGCCCCCGCGCGCCGGGATGACGTTGGGCAGCGACAGGGTGAACCAGACGACGCCCACGCCCCAGACCGCGAGGCTGGAGAGGAAGCTCGACCCGTTCGCGACCGACGTGCCGTTTCCCGCGGCGAGCGCGACAAAGACCACTGTGGACAGATGCTGCAGAACGTGCCGGTTGAACGCCCAGAGCACCGCCGAGACCACCGCGGCGCCGGCCCCGGACAGGAGCAGGACCTGGTCTGACTGGTGCCAGCCGACGAGTTGGTCCGCGGTCAGCCCGAGACCGACGGCCACCGCCAGTGACGCGCCGATCCAGAGCACACCCCGCAGCCGCGGGCCGGTGGAGCCCAGCCGATTCGTGGGGATCAGCGCCCCCGCGACGAGCAGCGCCGCGGCGACGCCACCGGCGATGCCGACCCGTCCGGCGCCGCTGAGGCGGTCCCAGGACAGGCTCAGCACGAGCGCGAGCCCGACCACCACGATCACGCCGCCGAGGTACCCCAGGCCCTCGGCCACGAGCGACACGGGACGGCGCGGTACCAGCGTGGCGTAGTCCCTACGGATGCGGTCGGCCTGCTCGGCGGAGATGATACCCGCGGCGACCCAGCGGTCGACGAGTGCGGGTATGTCGTGGGCGGAGGGCTGCATCCGCCAATTCTGGCGTGGCCGTCAATGGCCCCCTCTCTGCGACAGGCGCCGGATGGCCCGCGCGTACATGGCAACCACGATCGGTATGGTCGGGCACCACATGGCCCCGGCCGCGACCGTCGACCTAGTCTTCGACGCACCACGACGTCCCGGAGGCGGAGCGAGCGGATGACTGAGGCAGCGACGCAGGGGCCGGTCCTTCACGACCGGACCGCGCTGGTCACGGGGGGTGCCAACGGCATCGGGCGCGCCTGCGCCCTGCGGCTGGCTCGGGCCGGCGCGAGCGTCACGGTCGTGGACCGCGACGAGGCGGGGCTGATGGACGTCGCCGGTCAGATCGGCGGGCGGGCGGTGGTGGCGGACCTGCTCGATCTGGACTCCCTCGAGTCGCTCGACCTCGGCGCGGACATCCTCGTCAACAACGTCGGCTTCCAGCATGTGGCGCCCATCGAGGAGTTCCCGCCCCAGATCTTCGCCGACATCGTCACGCTCATGCTGTTCGTGCCGTTCCGGCTCGCCCGCATCTGCCTGCCCCGGATGTACGCGAACGGCTGGGGTCGGGTCGTCAACATCTCGTCGGTGCACGGGGTCCGCGCGTCGGCCTTCAAGGCGGCCTACGTCGCGGGCAAGCATGGGCTCGAGGGCCTCTCCAAGACCATCGCCCTGGAGGGGGCCGGGCGGGGTGTGACCTCGAACTGCGTCAACCCCGCGTACGTGCGCACGGCCCTGGTCGAGAAACAGGTCGTGGCCCAGGCCCGCACCCACGGCATCGCGGAGGACGAGGTCGTGAACCGGATCATGCTGGAGCCGACCGCGATCAAGCGACTCATCGAACCGGACGAGGTGGCCGAGCTGGTGGCGTACCTTTGCTCGCCGAAGGCGTCGTTCATCACCGGCGCCTCGATGATGATGGACGGCGGGTGGAGCGCGCACTGACTACAGACGGCATGGTCGCCGCGGCGGTCACCTTCCTCGAGCTGCTCGCCCGGGAGGCGCCGACGATCGAGTTCGAGCGTCCGGTCCTCGAGGCCCGTACGGCGGGGGCGACCCACGCGCAGGTCGAGGAGCTGGAGCAGGCTCGCGCTCTGGCGCTACGCGTGCGCGCGCTGCTGGAGCGCCGGCGCAGGCGGGAGGCCGAGCTCTCCGCGCTCTTCGACACCGCCTCCGACCTGGCTCTGTTGCACGATCTCGACAGTGTGCTGCAGGCGATCGTCCGGCGCGCCCGCAAGCTGCTCGACGCCGATGTGGCATACATGACGCTCAACGACGAGGAGCGCGGCGACAGCTACATGCGGGTCACCGATGGTTCGGTCTCGGCCGCCTTCCAGGTGCTCCGGCTGCCGATGGGCACGGGCCTGGGCGGCCTCGTCGCTCAGAAGGGGACGCCGTACGCCTCGGACGACTACCCGTCGGATGCCCGTTTCCAGCACGCCTCCTACATCGACTCGGCGGTCGCCGAGGAGGGGCTGGTCGCCATCGTGGGCGTGCCGATGCGGCTCGGCGCCCGGATCGTCGGAGTGCTCTTCGCCAGCAACCGGACCTCACGCCCATGGCCGCGCGAGGACGTCACGTTGCTCTCCTCGCTCGCCGCGCACGCGGCCGTCGCCATCGACAACGCCCGGCTGCTCGAGGAGACCCGCTTCGCGCTCGCCGAGCTCTCCGCCGCGAACAAGACCAGCCGCGAGCACACCGATGCGGTGGAACGCGCCGCGGAGGCGCACGACCGGATGGCGGAGCTGGTCCTGCGCGGTGGGGACGTCGACGACCTCGCGACCAGCGTGGCCGAGCTCCTCGGCGGCGGCGTGGTCGTCTTCGACTCCGACGGCCGGAGCCTCGCGAGCGTGGGCGCACAACCCACGGCCGCGGTCGAGGAGGCGGCGGCCGCCGCCCGAGCCCAGGGCCGCACCGTCCAGCGCGGCGATCTGTGGGCCACGGCCGTGGGCCGACCAGGCGAGACGCAGTGCTGCCTGGTGCTCGACACCGCCGCGTCGCCGGCCCCGGCCGATCTGCGCATCTTCGAGCGCGCCGCGCTGGTCACGGCGCTGCTGCTGCTCTCCCGGCGCAGCGCCGCCGCGGCGGAGGACCGGGTCCGCGGAGAGCTGCTCGACGACCTGATCTCGGGTCGCGTGGGCGGGTCTCGACCCGGGTCGGGCGAGGAGGGCCCGGACGACCTCGGCGTGCTGCACGAGCGGGCCCGTCGCGTCGGGATTGCGCTGGAGCAGCCGAACACGGTGCTCGTGCTGCGCCCGCCGGCCGGCGCGCGACATCGCCTCGCCTCATGGGCCGCCACGCACGCCGCCGACCACGGCGGTCTGGCCGCGGAGCGCGACGGCACGAGCGTGCTGCTGCTGCCCGGCGACGACCCCGGCGCGCTGGCGCGCCGGGTGGCCCGGGAGGCGAAGGCGAGCCAGGGCCCGGGCGTCACCGTCGGCGCCGCCGGACCGGCCCGGGAGCCGGGCGCCATCGCGGAGGCATACCAGACCGCCTCGCGCTGCGCCGACGCCCTGGTCGCCCTCGGCCTGGCCGGCTCGGCCGCCGCCCCGGCCGACCTCGGGTTCGTCGGGCTGCTCATGGGCGGCGGCGGGCAGGACATCGATGGCTTTATCCACCTGACGATCGGCGCGGTGCTCGACTACGACCGGCGCCGCGGAACCGTCCTGCGGCAGACCCTGGAGTCCTACTTCCAGGCCGCGTCGAGCCCGGCCCGGGCGGCTGAGTTGCTGCACGTCCACGTCAACACGGTGACCCAGCGGCTGGAGCGCCTCGCGACCCTGCTCGGCGAGCAGTGGCAGCGACCCGAGCGGGCGCTGGAGATCCAGCTCGCCCTGCGGCTGCACCGGCTGCGGTCGGCCTGATGCTCCACCAGGCCCACACAGACCACCGGGGAAGTGTGGGTCTCGCGCACATGTCGCGGGTCACGGGCCGCCTCTAGCCTTCGACGACAAGACAGTCTCGGGCCGATCGGGGGCCCGAAGCCCGATCGTCGTGAAAGACAACCGTGGATTCCACGGGTGTGACCGTTCCGCACCCCAGCAGCATGTCCCCAGAGGAGACCTGGCATGCGCATTGCCAAACCGCTGATCCCCGCCATCGCGCTGGCCGGCGCCGCGGCCCTGGCCCTCGCCGGGTGCAGCAGCCCCACGCAGACCGCGACCGGTGACGACACGCCGTACCAGGTGGGCATCATCACCTCCCAGACCGGCGCGCTCGCCTCCTACGGCGCGCAGTACCTGGCCGGGTTCGACGCCGGGCTCGCCTACGCCACCAACGGCACGGGCAAGGTCGGCAACCACCCGATCGAGGTCACCAAGGCCGACGACGCCGGTGACCCGCAGAAGGCCACCTCGGCCGCAACGGACCTGATCGGCAAGGGCGTGAAGATCCTGGCTGGTTCGGCCGCCTCCGCCATCGGGCTCGCACTCGCCCCGGTGGCCGAGCAGAACAAGGTCCTGTTCATCTCCGGCCCGGCCGCGACCGACGCGATCACCGGCGCGAACCGGTACACGTTCCGCTCCGGCCGCCAGTCGTTCCAGGACGTACTGGTCGCGAAGTCCTTCCTCGGCGACCCAGCGGGCAAGAAGATCGTCGTCTTCGCCCAGGACAGCGCCTTCGGCCAGGCCAACGTCGCGGCCGTGCAGGCCGTCGCCTCCGGGGCGACCGTCGTTCCCGAGCTCGTCGACCCCAACGCGCAGGAGTTCAGCACCTTCGCCAAGGAGGTGCTCGACGACAAGCCGGACCTGGTCTTCGTGGCCTGGGCGGGCACCACGGCCGCGGCCATGTGGCAGGCATTGGATCAGCAGGGCGTGCTCGCCGCCACCACTGTGGTGACGGGTCTGGCCGACCGGGTCACGTGGCCCGCCCTGGGCGCGGTCGGGACCAAGATCTCGTTCCTGGCGCACTACTTCGACGGCGCGTCGGACACCCCGGCCTCGCAGGCCCTCAAGACGGCGCTCGGTGCTCCGATCGACCTGTTCAACCCGGACGGCTTCACCGCCGCTCAGATGATCGTGCACGCGCTTCAGGCCAGCGGCACGGACGTCGACGCGCAGATCTCCGCACTGGAGGGCTGGACGTTCGACAGCGTCAAGGGCAGCTACCAGATCCGCGCCAGCGACCACGCGCTGATCCAGCCGATGTACCAGGCCAAGCTGACCGCCGATGGCTCTGTGTACACGGCCACGCTGCTCAAGGCCGTGCCGGGCGATCAGGTCGCGCCCCCCGAGACACCGTTCAAGTAGCGGTCGGCAGAGTATCGCCCATGACGGCGCTCGCACTGCGAGGACTCACCTGGCGGGTGGGCGGGGTCTCCATTGTGGACAACGTGGACCTCGACCTGACGCCGGGTGAGTTCCTTGCCGTCATCGGGCCGAACGGCGCCGGCAAGACGTCGCTGTTCAACCTCGTGAGCGGGCTGCGCAGGCCTACGGCTGGAACGGTGAGCCTCGATGGCCGTGACATCACCCGACTCACCCCGCACCGGCGGGCCCGGCTCGGGTTGGGCCGGACGTTCCAGACCTCGGCGGTGTTCGGCTCGTTGTCGGTCGAGGAGAACGTACGGCTCGCAGTCCAGGCGCGTCGCGGCGGCAGCATGCGACTGTGGAGCATGCCCAGCGCGCGGCGGGCGATCGCCGCTGAGGCGGCGCAGATCCTGGACCGGGTCAACCTCGCCGACCGGCGTGGAACACTCGCCGCGGCGTTGTCGCATGGTGAGAAGCGCAAGCTGGAGATCGCCCTGCTGCTCGCCGCCCGGCCACGGGTGATGCTGCTCGACGAGCCGATGGCCGGCATGAGCGCGGAGGAGGTGCCGGCCCTGGTCGCGGTCGTCCGTGGCCTGACCGACGCGCAGGCCAGCGTGCTGATGGTTGAGCACCACATGGATGTGGTGCTCAACCTCGCCGACCGGGTAGCGGTGATGCACCACGGGGCGCTGCTCGTTTGCGATGCCCCGCAGGCCGTGATGGCCAACCGCATCGTGCAGGAGGCCTACCTCGGAGAGGAGCTGTAATGGCGGGCGTACCGCCGCTGCTGTCCGTTGTCGACCTGCGGGTACGCATCGGCGGCTCCCCGATCCTGCACGGCGTCACCTTCGACGTGCCGGGCACCGGTGTCACGGTTCTGCTCGGGCGCAACGGCGCGGGGAAGTCCACCACGCTGAAGGCGGTGCTCGGGCTCACCCCGATCGGCTCGCAGGTCGGCGGGCGGGTGCTCTTCGATGGCGTCCCGACCGCCAACGTCGCGACCCATCAGCTGGTCCGTCGTGGCCTGGGCTACGTTCCGGAGGACCGCGGCATCTTCGCGGGCCTGACGGTGGCGGAGAACCTCAAGCTGGCGCACCGGGTCGACAAGCCCGATTACGACACGGCGTACGGGCTGTTCCCGGAGCTCAAACAGCGCGGCAGGCAACGCGCCGGCACCCTCTCCGGTGGGCAGCAGCAGATGCTCGCGATCGCCCGCGTCCTGATCAACCCCAACCGACTGTTGCTCGTTGACGAGCCCACGAAGGGCCTCGCGCCGCGCCTGGTGACCGAGGTGGCCGACGTGGTCAGCCGGGTCGCCCACTCCGTGCCGATCCTGCTGGTCGAACAGAACCTCGGCCTGGTCCGGCGGGTGGGTCACGACGCCGTGGTGCTCAGTGCCGGTACGGTCGCCTACTCGGGTGCGCTCGGACCGCTCCTGGATGACGAGCAGCTCACCCGCTCGCTGCTCGGGGTCGGCCAGCACCACGATGCGGCGCGAGGAGGCCTCGTCGCGTGAGCACCCTGATCCTGCTGCTGCTGACCGGGCTCGGGCTCGCGGGCCTCTACTTCCTGGTCTCCTCGGGGCTTTCGCTCGTCTTCGGCCTCGCCGACGTGCTGAACTTCGCCCACGGTCTGTTCCTGTCGGTGGGCGCCTACGCGACCTGGTGGGCGGCGACGCACCTGCCCGGCGCGGGCAGCGAAGGGCCGGGCTTCCTGCTCGCCGTCGTGGTCGGCGTGGTCGCGGGGGCGGCCGTCGCGTCCATTGTGGAGCTCGTCCTGATCCGCCCGCTCTACCGGCGCACCATCCAGCAGGTCCTCGTCACCGTGGGCCTCTCCCTCGCCGGCGTCGCGCTGCTTCAGGCGGTCTGGGGCGCCGACGCCCGGCCGTTCCCACGCCCGGCGTGGACGTCGAGGGTCACCACCATCGGGGGCGCCGCGGTGCCGAACTCCTCGCTGCTCCTGGCCGCGGTCGCGGTCGTGGTGCTCGCCGCACTGCTCGCGTTCCTCCGCTTCACGCGGGTGGGCCTGGTCATCCGGGCCGGGGTCGAGGACCGGGCGATGGTGGCCGCGCTGGGCATCGATGTCCGTAAGGCGTTCACGCTGGTCTTCGCCGTCGGCGGCGCGGCGGCGGCGCTCGCCGGCATCCTCGCCGGCGTCCACTTCACCACCGTCTCACCGGGGCAGGGCACGTCGCTGCTCATCTTCGGCTTCATCGTGGTGGTGATCGGCGGCATGGGCTCGATCACCGGTACGGCCTGGGCCGCGGTGGCCGTGGGCGTGCTGCAGCAGTTCGTCAACTACTACTCGGCCGGGCTGGGCGACATCTGCGTCGTCGCGCTGCTCGCGCTGGTGCTGCTGGTCCGACCGCAGGGGCTGGCCGGCGTCGTCGGGGGTGCACGGGCATGAGCCACGACCGCGGGATTTCGAGCCGAACGTCCGGACGGTTGACCCGGGCCCGGCTGCGCCCGTTCGTACCGCTCGTCGTGCTCGCGGTCTTCGCCGCGTTGCCGTACTCGAGCCTGAGCATCCCGGTCCTCTTCGACGGCCCGCTCAACTCGCCCGGCAGCTTGCAGGTGCTCGCGATCTGCCTCGTCTTCGGCGCTCTGGCACTCGGTTACGACCTGCTGTTCGGGCGTACCGGACTGCTCTCCTTCGGCCACGCGCTCTACTTCGCGGCCGGTGGCTACGGCATGGTGATCCTGGTGAACCGCACAGACTGGCCACTGTGGATGGTGACACTGCTGGCGGTGACCGGCACCGCGGCGCTCGCCGCCCTCCTCGGCGCGGTGGCCTTGCGTACCAAGGGCATCGCCTTCGCGATGGTGACGCTCGCGTTCGCCCAGATCGGGGCGATCACCGTCGGGCGCAACGTGGGTCGGGCGACCGGCGGCGAGGAGGGGCTGACCCTGGACTGGCGCCGGTTGCCGGAGCCGCTCGTGGGCGTCGTCAACACGGTCAACCGTTACTGGATCGCGCTGGCCCTGGTCGCGATCGTCGCGTTCGTGGCGCATCGGGTCGCGGACTCGCCGGCCGGGCGCGTCCTCGCCGCGGTCCGCGACGACGACCGTCGCGTCGACGTGCTGGGTCTCTCGCCATACCGGTACCGGCTGTTCGCCTTCGTGATCGCCGGTGCCCTCGCCGGCCTGACCGGTGTGGTCTACGCCCTGCTCGTCGGCGGCGTCTCCCCGCACATCACCGACTCGTCGCTGACCCTCTCCGTCCTGGTGATGGTGGTGCTGGGTGGTCCGGGGACCCGCTGGGGACCACTGCTCGGGGGCGCCGCGTACGCGTTCCTGGACAACCGCTTGGGCGCGGTCGGTACCTCCGAGACGGTCAAGCACCTGCCCAGCGTGCTCGCCGGACCGCTCTCGCAGCCGCTGTTCATCCTCGGCGCGATCTTCGTCCTCGCCGTCTACTTCTTCCCGGGCGGCCTCGCGGGGCTGGCGCGACGCCTCAGCCCCCTGCAACGCGTGCTCGCCCCCCGCTCCGTCAAGGCGCAGACGTAGGCGCCACCCGGCAGCGCCGACCAACGGAAGGATGTGCCCCATGCCGACGCGAACGGTTCATGCCAACGGCATCGCCCAGGCGGTCACCGAATGGGGGTCGCCGGATGGCGCCCCGGTCCTGCTCATCCACGGCAACTGCTCCTCCGGGGCGTTCTGGGAACCGTTTGTCCGGCGGCTCATTCCCGTGAGCAAGGTCCATGTCGTGGCGCCCGACCTGCGTGGGTACGGCCACAGCCAGCCCGCGCCCGTCGACGCGACCCGTGGCCTGCGCGACTTCGCCGACGACGTGGCGGAGCTGCTCGACCTCGTCTTCGGAGCGGGCGCGAGACCGGTTGTGGCCGGGCATTCCATGGGCGGTGGCGTCGCGATGCAACTGCTCATCGACCACCCGCAACGGGTGGCGGCGCTGCTGCTGGAGTCGCCGGTGTCGCCGTACGGCTTTGGTGGCACGCGCGACGTGGCGGGAAACCCGACCACGGAGGACTTCGCCGGCACCGGCGCCGGCACGGCGAACCCGGCGTTCGTGGGACGGCTCGCCGCGAAGGACCGCGGCAGCGACGGCGACCCGACCAGTCCGCGCCAGGTGATGCGCACGACCTACGTCGCCGACCCCGAGGCATTCGGTGGCGACGAGGAGGCCATGCTCGAGACCGTGCTGTCCACTGTGGTCGGCGAGGAGAACTACCCGGGCGACGCGACCACCGTCTCCGGTTGGCCGGGCATGGGACCGGGCACGCGCGGTGTGCTCAACGCCATGTCCCCGAAGTACTTCCGCGTCGCGGACGAGCTGCTCGCGCTGCCCACCAAGCCACCGGTGGTGTGGGTCCACGGCAGCGCCGACGCGATCGTGGGTGACGCGACCCTGTTCGACTTCGCCCAGTTGGGCAAGCTCGGCATCGTGCCGGGCTGGCCGGGACAGCAGCAGTGCCCGCCCCAGCCCATGGTGAGCCAGACACGGTCGGTGTTCGAGCGCTACGCGGCGGCGGGCGGGTCGTTCCGCGAGGTGCTGCTGGATGGTTGCGGCCACTCACCGCACATCGAGCGCCCAGCGGAGTTCCTCGACGCCCTGCTCACCCTGCTGCGCTGACCGGGCCAGGGACGATCCGTCACTGATCGACTGCGTTGAGCATTGACGACGCGGGGTGTGCGGCGCCGGCGCTTCGGGGCTACCGTCTGCCCATGCGGGTGGGGGAGGTCGTCGAGGATTTCGAGTTGCCTGACGAGACGGGGCGTCCGCGGCGGCTCAGCGGGTTCCTGACCGGCGGCAGTGTCGTGTTGTTCTTCTTCCCGGCGGCCTTGGCGCCCTTGTGCGTGAAGGAGGCCTGCCGGTTCCGGGACATGGCAGCGGAGTTCGCGAGGTTCGGGGCGCAGCCCGTCGGCATCAGCGGCGATGCCGTGCGCCGGCAGCAGTCCTTCGTGAACACGCACTCGCTCGGCTACCCGCTGCTGTCCGACCGGGACGGAACCATCAGGGAGCGGTTCCACATCATCCGTGGCTATGCGCCGGATTTCGCCCCACCGTGGGCGAAGTTTCGCCGCAACACGTACCTCATCGGCCGCGACGGCCGCCTACTCGATGTCATCCGGTCCGATCTGCGACCGAGCGTGCACGCGGACCTAGCCCTGGAGTACTTCCGCCAGCGCTCCCGCTGACCGCCGGTGCCGGCTCTTCCCGCAGCGTCTCTTTTTGCGGGCGCCTTACTGCGGCGTCCAGGGACGCAGGCGCGGCCACCAACCGGGCACGGCGCGGCGGTACCGTTCGTACTCCTCGCCGAAGCGCTGGGCCAGGTCCGGCTCCTCGTAGAGCTTGACGAACGCCACCATCGCCGCGAGCGCCACGGCCGCGAGCACCAGCAGCACGAGTTGGCCGAGCACCAGCGTCTCGCCGACGATGACGGCGGTGACCGCGACGTACATCGGGTTGCGGAGGTACCGGTACACGCCGCCGACGACCAGCCGGGTTGGTGGTGCCACCGGTGCCGGCGTGCCGAGGCCCTCGCGGACGAAGCGTACGAACGCACCGACCACAAAGGACCCGCCGACCACGATGAGCAGCGCGCCAACCACCCGCGCCACGACCCACCCGCCGGTGGCGGGCCTCGCGTGGAAACCCGTGAGCAGCCACGGCACCAGGACCGTCACGCTGCCGGGCGCGAGGAGGAGGAACAGGGCGCTGCCCGCTGCCGCGGTCCGCGTGCGCATGGGCGGAAGTGTAGCCAGGCGCTACCACGGCCGGTGTCCGCTGATCGTCGTAGTGTCATGGGTCGAATGGTCTGCCCGGTTTCGTGCTGAGAAGGCGGTGGCGCGTGGGCGTGGTTGGTCAGGCGGGGACGATGTGGTCAACGGGGTCCGCCGAATCGCCACTGCCGTCTCCCCGTCGCGACGATGATGGGTTTCATGACGACGACGATGTACACCGACCAGGAACGGCGGACGCTGCGCACCGCGGCTTTCGGCGCCGTCTACATGGTGTCCAGCGCCGAGCCGGGCTTCTTCGACATGGTCAAGGAGAGCTTCGCCGGCTCGAAGGCGTTCGCCAAGTCGTCCGAGTTGCGCGACATCCTGCGCAGCGGCGGAATGCCGCAGATGCCTCAGGGCTCACCCGAGGACATCGAGCAGGGCGTGCTCTCGGCTCTGACCGAGTCCCAGCAGATCCTTGAGTCGAAGGGCCCCAACGACCTCGCCGGCTTCCGCGACGCCGTGTCGGGCGCGGTCGATGAGATCGCGAAGGCCGCGGGCGGCGGTGCCAGTCCGCGCGAAGCCGAGGCCATCGACAAGATCAAGGCGGCCATGGGCGCCTGAACCTTCCTGGGCGCTTGCCCATAGACCACTGACCGGTCGGAACTCAGCGATGAGATTCCGACCGGTCAGTGTCGTGGTCGTCGCGGATACCCGCCCGTTCGCTGTCTCCACTGTGGACCGCGCGGAGACGTCTGGTGACCGTGGCGCCACGGCGATGTCGCGCACGCGCCGCGGCGGGTGACTCATCGTGGCGGTGCAGAAGCATTTGTGCGGTTGCGCACCCAATTCGGCCGGTCGTGCGTCACGGGTAATCCGGTAAGATCGCGACGCGCCGCGCTCATGGCGGCCCAGGTGGGGTTTCGACTTCCAGCGGAGGCACCGATGGGGGAACTGGTTCTCATCCGCCACGGCGAGACGGCGTGGACAATCAGCGGGCAACATACCGGACACACCGACATCGCGTTGACCGCTGACGGAGAGTCCCAGGCGCGGGATCTCGGCCGGCGCCTGCAGGGACGACGGTTTCTCCGGAGCTTCACCAGCCCACGAATCCGCGCGCGTCGCACGGCCGAACTCGCCGGGCTCACGGATGCCCAGGTCGACGAGCGCCTCGTCGAGTGGGACTACGGCGGTTACGAGGGGATGACGGCGGACCAGATCGCCGACCAGCGGGGAGGGCAGTGGAGCCTGTGGGCCGACGGTGTGGTCCCGGGCAGCACTCCTGGTGAGTCCATGCAGATGGTCTACGACCGCGCCACGGGACTGCTCGTCTCTCTTCGACCTTTCCTCGAGCACGGCGACGTCGCTCTGGTGGCGCACGGTCATATCCTGCGGGTCATCGCCGCGAGCTGGCTCTGTATTCCAGGCCCCTTCGGCGCCAACCTGTCGCTGTCGCCCGCGTCGATCTGCGTGCTAGGAACTGAGCGCGACGGGCCGGTCATCTCGCTGTGGAACGAGACCGGGAAGGTGCCGTGAACGGGCACGACTCGGGCGCGGGAGGTTCGCATGGCCGGTGAGGCAAGCGTGCTCATCTTCTCGCCCAACCTCGCGCTGGACCACATCATCGAAGTCGAGCAGCTCGTGGTCGGTGGGGTGCAGCGGGCGTTGACGGGCTCGTTGTCCGCAGGTGGCAAGGGCGTGAACGCCGCGCGAGCGGCGAACTGCATCGGCCTTGACGCACATGTCATCGGCCTCGTCGGCGGGAGCACCGGCGATGTTCTGCGGGCACTGCTGGCGGAGGAGGGCATCGACGTCCAGTCTCCTGCGGTGGACACGCTCACCAGGATCGCGACGATCGTGGTCGACCACTCGGCGGGGACGACGACTGTGCTGAACGAGCCGGGGCCGGTCCTGCGCAGCGACGATTGGACCGCGCTGACGGATCTGCTCGAGACCCGACTGGACGGCGCGTCGACCTTGGCCTGCACGGGCAGCTTGCCGCCCGGAATGGCGGATGACGCGTACGTCTCAGTGCTCGCCATGGCGCGCGACCGAGGCGTCCCGACGATCGTGGACGCCGCTGGAGCTACGCTGCGCGCGATGTTGACGGCCTCGCCGACCGTCATCAAAGTGAACGCGGACGAGGCCGCTCGAACGCTTGACAAGAAGTCGGCTGGGGCGGAGCAGGCAAAGGACGTCGCCATCCGACTGGCACAGGCGCTGCACGACCGGAGCGGCAGCGTCGCGATCGTCACGATCGACCGGGGCGCCGCGCTCGCTCATGCCGGAGGGCGCGCGTTCGTCGAGTCGCCGGTGGTGGAGGTCATCAACGAGGTCGGTGCCGGAGACTCGTTCCTGGCGGCCCTGGCCGGCGCCCTGCCCCAGGGAGTCGACGTCACCGCCGCGTGCGTGCGCGCCGTCGCCGTCGCCGCTGCTTCGGTCGAAACCGCCCAACCCGGCATGCTCTCGTCGGCGCGGGCCCAGATCCTGGAAAAGTCCGTGCTTGTCGAGAACATGTAGCGGTGCTATTTCTACGGAAGCCGTCGACGACGAAGGGCCCCCCGCATGCGGATATTCATGAGCCACAGTTCGAGGATCAAACCGATGGTCCGAGAGCTGAGAAGCTATTTGCCGGCGCACGTCAACGCATGGATCGATGAGGGCCAGCTTGTTTCGGGGGACTCGCTGGAGCAATCGCTGCGTAACGCCATTCAGGCTGACGTGGATTTCCTCGTCGTGTTTCTGGACGAGGGTGCCATCAAATCGGAGTGGGTACGCAAGGAGCTCGCCTGGGCCCGCGAGCAGGAGGATCGCCTGGGTCGGCCGTTCATCGTGCCGATCCTTATCGACGAGACCGAGATGGGCGATCTGAGCTGGGTCACCGATCGCGTCCACCTGAAGTGCCACGGCTTCCGGGAGTCAGATATCGCACGGTTGGCGGCCGAACTCTCCTCTGACCTATTCGCCGCGTTGAGCCGGGACCTGGAGCGGATCCGCCAACCCGTGGTCGACCACAGCCTCAGCGTCCTGGACGAGGCGGACAAGTTGCTCCAGCAATCGGCACACGAGATCCGCTCCATTGTCTTTCCCTACCGCAAAGCCAACCCACTACGGATGACCCAGCTCCTTGAGCGGCTCGGGTCCTCGGCCCAGGTGAAAGTGCGGTCCGCCAACGACCTGCAGGAGCTGCTGTTCCGGCTGCGGCAGCGTCGGCTGTTGTCCGGCATCGTGGTCTCCGGCAGCACCATCCACGTCGAGGAGGAGCACCTCAACTGGAGGTCTCAAGAGGCGCTGGCGGCCAAACAGGCGGCCGCGGACGCGGTTACCGACTGGATCGACGACGGCCAGATCGTCTTCCTCGATGCGGGATCGACAACGATCAGAATCTGCCGCAACATCGGTCAGGGGGTCAGGTTCCGCAGATGGCAGAAGCTCACGGTGGTGACCAACTCCGTTCCGGTCGCCGGTGAACTCGCCGAGGTGGCCAACGACCTGGGGCTCGAGGACAACAGCCCACGGCTGCAGGTCTATGTAGCGGGCGGGAGGATGCGGATGAATACGTCGTGCATCGTCTCCACCGGCCGCGCTCAGACGCATATCGCCACGCTCGCCGACGAGTTGGGCGGGTTCGACATCGCGTTCGTCGGCACGAACGGTGTCTGGTGGCCGGACGGGTGCACGACCACGGCACCGCTGGAGGCGAGCGGCAAGAAGGTTGCCCTGCTCAACGCCCGGCGGCGGGTAGTGCTCGCCGAGTCGTCCAAGTACGACGTCCGGCAGGAAGAGGTGTTCGGGACATTCGACATGGACATCGAGTTGGTCACGGCCGCCGACGAGCGACGCGCGACCGTCGAGGAGTTCGCGGCCCGGCTCGGGAGCACGACGTCGAAGATCACCATCGTCGAGTAGGAAACGGAGCTCGGTGCGGCCCGGTCGCGCCGACTGATCCGGCGTGTCGGGTGTGCTTGGGTGGTGACGTGCCCGGACGGACCGATGACGCGCTGGTGGGGCGAAAGGCGCTGCTCGCCGACCTCACGGGATGGCTGGGGTCCGCCGGTGCGGGTCGGGGCAGATCGGTGCTGCTGCAGGGCGAGCCGGGTGTCGGCAAGTCCTCGTTGGCGGAGGCGGTCGCGGGTCGGCTGAGCCAGGAGGGTTTCCGGGTGGCCCGGGGCTGGTGCTCGGCGGCGGGCATGCCACCGTACTGGCCGTGGCGCCGGGCACTCGCTCCGCTCGCCGCGACGGTGAGCTTCGAGGTGGCCGAGGCGGGACGCGACGAGCGCGCGGGGCTCTTCGCGGCGGTCGTGGACGCCCTCGACCTCGCCAGCCAGGAGCGGCCGCTGCTCATCCTGATCGAGGATCTGCACTGGGCCGACGAGCCGTCGTTGTTGCTGCTGCGTACGGTCGTGGACGCGGTGCCCGCGCATGCCGTGGCACTGCTGCTGACCACACGCGACGATCCGCTGGAGACGCCCGAGCCGGTGCGGGAGGCGCTGCGGGAGCTGCCGACCAGCCTCCGGCGGGTCGCGGTGCCCCTGCTCGACCCCGACGCCGCGACCCAACTCGTCCGCCTCGTGGCCGGGGAAGGCATGGACGATGCGACGGTCCGCGACGTGGTCGGCCACACCGGGGGGAACCCGTTCTTCGTGACCGAGGTCGCCCGGCTGCTCGCGGCCACGGGCTCGGCGGCGAGGCCAGGGGCGGGGCGGGGTTTCGTCGTGCCGCCGGGCGTCCGGGAGGCACTGCGGCGCAGGCTGGCCAGGCTGAGCCAACCCTGCCACGCGCTGCTGGTCGCGGCCGCCGTGGTGGGGCAGACCGCGGTCACCGGACGGGATCGCGTGGACGAGCCGCTGCTCTCGGCCGTCTCCGGCGCGGACCCGGCGCAGGTCGCGACCCTGCTCGACGAGGCCGTACGGGCGCGCGTTCTCGTCGAGGACGCCACCGGCATCGGCCGGCTGCACCTCGGCTTCGCCCACGCGCTCGTCCGGGAGGTGCTGATCGCCGATCTGTCCCCTGTGGAGCGTGGCCGGCTGCACCGGCGTGCCGCGCCAGTCGCTGGAGGAGCGTGCTGGGGAGCAGGCGGCCGAGCGCCTGGCCTACCACTGGACCTACGCCGCGGGTCCTGACGCCGCGACGCGCGCAGGGATCTGGTCGGTGGCGGCCGCCCACGCCGCCGTCGCCAGCCTGGGCTTCGAGCAGGCGGTCGCTCATCTGCGCCGTGCGCTCGACGCGCCCGGCGTCGACCGGGTCGAGGTGCTGCTCCGGCTCGGCGAGGCGCAGCGCCTCGCCGGTGACGTCACGGGTGCGCGTTCATCCTTTGTGGAGGCTGCGCGGCTCGCGGAAGACGCGGGCCGGGTCGCCGACCTCGCCGCCGCGGGGCTCGGTATCGGTGGCGGAGTCGCCGGCTTTGAGGTTCCGATCGCCGACACGGAGCAGGTCGAGGTGCTCCGCCGCGCGCTGGCCCGGTACGAGGGCGAGGCGGATCCGCTGCGGGCCGCGCTGCTCGCCCGCCTCTCGGTCGCCCTCACCGGACTCGGCTCGGGGCTGGAACGCCGGCGGTTGGCCGAGCAGGCGATGGCGATCGCGGAGAACGCTGGTGACACGGGTGTCATGTCGGCGGCGCTGGCCGCGTACTGCGACGCGGTCGCCGGCCCGGACTACGTGCGGGCGCGGCTGGAGAGCGCGGAGCGGATGCTCGCCCTCGCCCCGGACCGCGTCAGCGCCCTGCTCGCGCGACGGCTGCGCGTCGTGGCACTGCTGGAGCGCGGCGATTTGTCCACTGTGGATGCCGAGATCGAGGCGTACCAGCGGGTCGCGGAGTCGGCCGGCATCGCGCTTTACCAGTGGCTGCCCGCGGTATGGCGCGGTATGCGAGCGGCGCTCGCCGGCGACGTCGCGGCCGCGCTGAGCCACGCCGAGGTTGCCGAGGAGATCGGGCGGCGGGCCGGCAGCCGTAACGCGGAGATGCTCGTGCTCACGCTCCGGATGCAGGCGCACCTGCTCGCGGGGACGGCCGAGCAGCTCGTCGAGCCGGTACGCCAGATCATGGCCGAGGTGGTGCAGACGCGGTTGCCACCGACCTACTCCGCCGGTGGCGCCCTGGTGCTCGCCGCCGCGGGGGACCTGGAGCCGGGCCGCGAGGTGCTGCGCGGCTTCATGGCGACGCCCGCCGAGGACATCATCCAGGACGCGGAGTGGGTGGAGGGTCACTGGGCGCTCGCGGAGATCGCGCTGCGCCTCGGCGATCGGGCGGCGGCGAGCCGGTTGCTCGAGACGCTGCGGCCGTACGAGAGCGTCTGGGCGGTCGACGGCATCGGGGCCGCCGTCTTCGGTACGGTCGGGCACCAGCTCGGCCAGCTCGCGGCCTTCCTCGGACGGCAGCGGGAGGCCGTCGCCCACCTCTCCACGGCGCTGCGCGAATACCAGCGTGTCGGGGCGGTGCTGCTCGAGCAACGGGTCCGCTCCGCGCTGGCGGAGCTTCCGGGCAGTAGTTCCACAGTGGAATCGACCGGACCCGCCGAGGTCGGGCAGATCCGGCGGGAAGGTCGGTTCTGGCGGTTACGGTGGCGCGAGCGTGTCAGCACGGTGCCGGACGGCAAGGGCATGCGCGATCTCGCAGTGCTGCTCGCTGCGCCGGGCCGACCAATCCCGGCCCTCGACCTGGTCGCCACGGGCGACGCCGGGGCGGTACCCGCCGAGGGCGGCCTCGGGCCGGTACTGGACCCCGCGGCGCGGCGTGCGTACCGGGCCCGGCTCGCGGAGTTGGCGCAGCTCATCGCCGAAACGGAAGCCGACGCCGACGCCGACCCCGGCGGCGAGCAGCGGTTGGGGCGGCTGCGGGCCGAACACGAGGCGATCGCGGCGCAGCTCGGCGACGCGCTCGGGCTCGGTGGCCGTCCGCGTACGGCTGGTGACCCCGCCGAGCGCGCACGCAAGGCGGTCACCATGCGCATCCGGGACGCGCTGAGGGCGATCGAGGCGGTGGACCCGACGCTGGCCCGGCACCTGCGCAACGCGGTCAAGACCGGGCGTGCCTGCGTCTACGAACCTGACACCGGGGTGACGTGGCGGGCCTGACACTGGCCTGACAATGCCAGAGCGAACCTGACGCCTCCCTGGTGAAACCTACGAACCGGAGGTAATCCCGATGACAACTCAGACAGTCCCCGCGACGGCGAACGACGCGACCGAGGCGCTGCTCGGGCGGCTCTTCGAGGCCGGCGTCGGCGCGGCCGAGCTCTGCAACGTCTACCTCGGCGTGCGGCTCGGGCTCTATGCGCGGCTCGCCCTCGGCCCGGTCAGCGCCGCCGAGCTCGCCGCTCAGACCGGCTGCCACCAGCGGTACCTGGTGGAGTGGCTGCAGGGCCAGGCGGTGGCCGGACTGGCCACAGTGGACGGTGACAACCCCGCAACCGCCCGGTTCGGCCTCGCTGCCGGCGCGGCGCCCGTGCTCGTCGACGAGACGAGCCCGGCGTACCTCGGCGGACTGGCGCTTCTCGTCGCCGCGGCGGGTGGGGCGATGCCAGCCCTGGCGCGGGCGTTCCGCACCGGTGAGGGCGTGCCGTACGCGCAGTACGGCCCCGACGCGGCCGATGCTCAGGCGGCACTGAACCGCCCGGCGTTCGCCAATGAGCTGGCGTCGCAGTGGCTGGCCCAGTTGCCCGACATCGACCAGCGGCTACGGGACGAGACGACGCCCGCGCGGATCGGCGACTTCGGCTGCGGGTACGGCTGGTCCGCGATCGAGCTGGCGAAGGCGTTCCCGGCGGTGCGGGTGGACGGCTTCGACGCCGACGACGCGTCGGTCGCGGTCGCCCGCCGCAACGCCGCCGAGGCGGGCGTCGCGGACCGGGTCACGTTCGAGGTCCGCGATCTGTCGGACACGTCGGCCGACTGGTCGCAGCCGTACCATGTCATCTTCTTCTTCGAGTGCGTGCACGACCTGCCCCGTCCGGTCGAGGCCTTGAGCAACGCGCGCGCGGCCGCGGGTCCACAGGGGACGGTCGTGGTGATGGACGAGCGGGCCGCGGAGACCTTCACCGCACCCGGCGACCTGGTCGAGCGGCTCTTCGCCGCGGCGAGCCCGATCTGGTGCCTGCCGCAGGGGCTGGTGGGCGCGGACCCGCAGCCGGTGGGGACCCTGATGCGCCCCGATACGATGCGTGCGCTCGCCGCCGAGGCTGGCTTCTCGGCGACCACAGTCCTGCCGATCGAGCACGCGACCTTCCGCTTCTACCGGCTGGAACCATGAGCTCGGCGCCCATCGACGCGCTGCCGACGTTGCGTCTCGACCGCCGGGTCGCGATCGTCACCGGCGCGTCCTCAGGACTCGGCACGCGCTTCGCCCAGGTGCTCGACGCCGCCGGCGCGTCGGTGGTGCTCGCGGCCCGCCGGGCCGAGGTCTGCGCCGAGCTCGCGGCGGGCATGCGCGACGCGATCGCCGTGCCCTGCGACGTCCGGGAGGACGGCGACCGCTCGGCGCTCGTGAGCGCGACTCTGGACAGGTTCGGCCAGATCGATGTCCTCGTGAACAACGCGGGCATCGCTGCCTCGACCAGGGCCGAGGACGAGCCGATCGGTTCCGTCCGGGCGCAGCTCGAGACCAACGTCGTCGGGCTGTTCGGCCTGGCCCAGTTGGTCGGCCGGCACATGCTCGGGCGGGGGAGCGGCTCGATCGTGAACATCGCCTCACCTTCGGCAAAGATGAGCATGGACCGCTACGGTCTGGCCGGGTATGCCGCCAGCAAGGGCGCGGTGGTCGCGCTGACCCGCGAGTTGGCTGCGCAATGGGCCGGCCGGGGGGTGCGGGTCAACGCGATCTCGCCCGCCTGGTTCCCCAGCCAGACCAGCGGGTGGCTGCAGGATCCGGACCAGGTCGCCTGGATCAGCGCCCGTTCACCGATGGGACGGCCGGGCCGCCTGAGCGACCTCGACGGGCCGCTGCTCTTCCTCGCCAGCGACGCGTCGGGTTACGTGACCGGTCACGACCTGCTCGTGGACGGTGGCTGGACGGCGCTGTGAGCCCGTGCGCCGCGCCGCCGGTGCGAGTCGGTGGCGCGGCGCCGCTGCGCGCCGCAGGTTTGTCGCCTAGACTCCATGCCGCCCGCGCGGCAGGAACCTTCCCCCCGCCGCTGTCCCATGTTCGCGTCGGAGGCTGCACGTGCAAGGTGGCTGGCTCGGGCGGTCCGCGGTCAGGTTCGCGGTCGTCGGCGTGGCCGTGCTGGCCGCGCTCGTGACATCCATCGTCGTCATCAAGACCGCCGGGCGGCCTCACGTGCCGGTGGCATCGCTGCACGAGCCGTCCTCGCCGACGCCGGACGCGACCCCGACGCCGGAGGTTCCCGCGCTCGACGCACTGCCCCTGCACCCGGAGAACAAGGTCGCCGGTACCACGCCCTGGTGGTCCTGGGCCCTGGTCGACCGTCGGACCGGCGAGTCGTGGGGCAGCGCCAACGACGAGGAGGGGTCGCGTACGGCCTCGATGGTCAAGGCGTGGTTGGCGGCGCTCTACCTGAGGCTGCACCCGAACCCCTCGCAGAGTTGGTTGAGCACGCTGTCGACGATGATCCGGGACAGCAACAACGACGCGGCCGACGCCACGCACGAGGCGCTCGGCGGCAACTCTCCGGTCACCTCGGCGATGAAGTCGATCTGCGGGGTCTCGGCCTTCGTGCCGTCCGGACACTGGTGGGCATCGACCACGATCAGCGCCCGCCAGCAGGCTCTGCTCGGTACCTGCATCGCGGCGGGGAAGGTCGACGCCCCGAAATGGACGCAATGGGTGCTCAACGAGATGCGTCACGTGCGCGGCGGCGGCAACTTCGGCATCCGGCTCGCGTTCCCGAAAGCGGAGCAATCGAGCATCGCCATCAAGAACGGGTGGAGCGACGGGTGGGGCAACGGCTGGTACGTCAACTGCATGGCGATCGGCGACACCTGGGTCCTGGTCGTCGAGACGCGATCGGGGTCGTTCGGGGCGGGGACCAACGGCTGCCTGGCGATCACCAAGCAGTTGATGAAGACCCCGGCATCTTCCGGATGACCCCGGTTCGCCCCGCTGCGGCGGGGCCGGGTTCCGACGAAGTCCTGACGCCACTATGATCCCGCCGGTGCGGCGTCGTTCCCCGGTCACCTCTGTCCTGATCGGTCTGCTGGCGGTGCTCCTGACCGCGAGCGTGGCCGCGTTCGTGCTCGTCGTCGCGGCCGACCGCTCCCAGCCCGCCGCCGGTCACGTGAGCGCCATCTCAACCACCTCAGAGCCGACGCCGACCGCGACCGGATCGCCCACGCCACCGCCCACGCTGGCGCCCCTGGCCCTGCACGGCGACAACCCCGTCAGCGTCTCCGCATCATGGTGGGGTTGGACCTTGCTTGACCGGCGGACGGGTCAGATGTGGGGCAGCGCGAACGACACCCAGGTCAACCGTTCCGCCTCGATGGTCAAGGCCTGGCTGGCGGCGTTCTACCTGCGGCTGCACCCGAATCCGTCGCAGAGTTGGCTCGACACGCTCACGATCATGATCCGGGACAGCGACAATGACGCGGCCGACGCCACGCACAACGCGCTGGGCGGCAACACCCCCGTCACCTCGGGCATGCAGACGATCTGTGGGGTCTCCGGCGTAAAGATCACCCCGGGCCACGGCTGGGCGTGGACCCAGATCGCGCCGCAACAGACCGCCCGGCTCGGCGCGTGCATCGCGTCCGGCAAGGTGGACACACCGAAGTGGACGCAGTGGCTGCTCAACGAGATGCGCCATGTGCGCGGGGTCGGCAACTTCGGCATCCGGCTGGCGTTCCCGGCGGCACAGCAGTCGAGCATCGCCATCAAGAACGGGTGGGTCGACACCGACGGCGTCTGGTACATCAACTGCCTGGCGATCGGCGACACCTGGGTCCTGGCGGTCGAGACGCGTTCCTCTTCCTTCACCACCGGCAGCAAGGCCTGTGCATCGGTCACTACGCAACTGCTGAAGCCCGCGCCATCGGCATAGGGTGGGCCGATGGAGATCGGAGTGGTGTTCCCGCAGACCGAGATCGGCGCCGACCCGGCCGTCGTGCGGGCCTACGCGGCGGCGGTGGAGGAACTGGGCTACCGGCACATCCTCGCGTACGACCATGTCCTCGGCGCCGACCCGACCGTCCACAGGGGATGGAAAGGGCCGTACGACATCGACTCGACCTTCCACGAACCGTTCGTCCTCTTCGGATACCTCGCCGCCATCACCGAACTGGAGCTGATCACCGGCATCGTCATCCTGCCGCAGCGTCAGACCGCACTCGTCGCGAAGCAGGCCGCCCAGGTCGACATCCTGTCCCAGGGACGGCTGCGGCTCGGGGTGGGACTCGGCTGGAACCGGGTCGAGTACGAGGCGCTCGGCAAGCGGTTCGATGACCGTGGCCGCCGCCTCACCGAGCAGGTCGAGCTGCTGCGTCTGTTGTGGACGCGGCGGTCGGTCACGCTGAAGGGCGAGTACGAGACGGTCACCGGGGCAGGGCTCGCGCCGATGCCCGTGCAGCGGCCGATCCCGATCTGGTTCGGGGCGCAGAGCGAGGCCGCCTACCGGCGGGCCGGGCGGTTGGCGGACGGCTGGTTCCCGCAGATGCAGCCCGGTCCGGCGCTCGACGACGCTACAGCCGCGGTGCGCGCTGGGGCGTTCGCGGTCGGCCGGAACCCGGACTCGCTGGGCATGCACGGACATACCCGGCTGTCGGCGGGCGTCGAGGCGACGGCCCAGGCCGTGCTGCGGTGGCGCGAGACGGGCGCCAGTCACCTGTCCATCGACACGATGGGCCTGGTCGCGGGCAGCGCGGTCGGTATCGACAGACATCTCTCAGCGCTGGCCGAGCTCGCCGGCGCCATCGCCCTGCCCGGCCGTGTGATCAGCTAAGTCCCTGCCAGCATTGAGTGGGTGTGATCCTTCGATGCGGGTGCACGGCCCCCCACATCGGCTAGGATGGCGTCGTGACGGAAGGCATCGAAGTCTATCGTCGGCACACCGTCTGCACCGACCCCGGTCGCATGACCGGATGGGCGGGCTCATCGCCCGAGGACCTCGCGTCTGCCCGGCGACTGGCGACCCGGCTGGTCTTCCACTTCTGGGCCGCGGGCGACCCCCTGGGTCTCGGCTTCACCCCCGACCGACTGCCGGAGGTGGACCTGCGGTACGCCGAGGAGCAGTTCGCGCGCTTGGCCGATTTGACACCGGGGCTGCCGCTGGAGGCTGAGCGCGGCGCGACGCAGCGGATCCTGGGCTGCTGCCGGGACTTCACCCTGTTGCTCGTGAGCATGCTGCGCTCACACGGCGTCGCCGCACGCTCACGCGTCGGGCACGCGGGGTACTTCGAGAAGGGCTGGTGGGTCGACCACGTCGTGGCGGAGGTCTACGACGAGCGCGAGGGCGACTGGCGGCTGGTCGAGGCGCAGATCCCCGACGACTTCCCGGGCGTCGGCGGCCCCCTCGACCCACTCGACGTGCCCCGCGACAGGTTCCTCACCGGGGACGCCGCGTGGATCGCGGCCCGCGAGGGGAGGCTGGCGCCGCAGTCGGTCGTGGTCTCGCCCGCGCTCGAGATCCCCGAGACTCGCGGCTGGCCCCAACTGGCCCACAACCTCGTGCTCGACCTCGCGTCACTGACCGGCTGGGAACCGCTGCAGTGGGACGAGTGGGGCGCGCTTACGGCCGACGACGCCGACCTTGACCGTCAGCCGGCACTGCGGTCGGCGCTCGACGCGGTCGCCGACGCCATCGCCGGCGGGGCCGACGCGGCTGACCTGCGCCGCCTGGCTCAGGAGCACGGGTTCTCGGTGCCCGCCACGATCAGGTCACGCTCGCCCTACGACGGCACCAGCCGTACCGTCGTGCTCCGCGCGACCTGATCGTGTCGAACGGCACCGCGTGGGGGCCGAGTGGCACTGGCCCCCGGGTTGGCACGGTGGCATCATGCTCACCCGAGCACCGACACAAGCGGTCGTAACCCCGACAAGCGGGGCACACGACACAGGGGCCAGGGGCGTCGAACGTAGGGAAGTAAGGCTAGGCTGGCCCAGCACACCGTGGGGCCGTTCATCTCGGAGGACTGTCTTGACCACTACCACCCCAACCGCGTCGCGTGTGATGACCCCCGAGGAGCGGGAGCAGTTCGAGCGGGACGGATTCGTGATCGTCCGGAACGTGCTCACGCCTGACGAGGTGTCGTACTACGCCGGGGCGCTGGACCGCGTTTACGCCGAGCACGAGGCGCAGGGCAAGATCGCCAAGGACAAGTCCCTGCACAAGCTGTCCGCCGTGGCGAGCTGCCCGGAGCTCGCGGGCCTGATCGACCACCCCAAGGCGTTCCCGCTGGTCTGGTCCGTGATCGGCTGGAACATCCACATCTACCACTCGCATCTCGACGTGCACCCGCCGCTGAGCGAGCCGAAGCCGTTCCGCTTCGAATGGCACCAGGACGGCGGACGGCAGAACCGTGAGATCGAGACGGACCCCCGTGCGCGGCTCTCGGTCAAGCTCGCCTTCTGGCTCTCCGACGTCTCGCAGCCGGGTCGCGGCAACTTCAAGGTCGTGGTGGGCAGCCACAAGACCAACCGCATCGACGGCCCACCACGTCGCGACCTCGAGTGGCCCGACCCGGAGGGCGCGATCGAGGTCTGCGCGAACGCCGGCGACGCCGTCTTCTTCGACCGGCGCATCTGGCACGCGCGCTCGAACAACTACTCCGAGCTCACCCGCAAGGTGGCGTTCTTCGGCTACACGTACCGCTGGATTGCCCAGCGTGACGAGGCGGTCGCACCGGACGTCGCGGAGAGGCTGACACCGATGCAGCGCCAGCTCGTGGGCGCGCTGGAGGAGGGCCGCGTGCACGACGCGGTCGAGGGCGGCGACCACGCCTGGGGCCACTTCCCCGAAGAGGTTCCGGTCTACCGCCATCTGCGCGACAACAGCCTGCTCGACCCGAGCTACCCGCCGCTGATCCCCTAATTCCGTACGCTCCGCAGGCCCGGTCTCACGACTACCTTCCCCGTGAGGCCGGGCCTCGCGTCGCTGTGGCCCGGCGGGCGATCTGCGCGACGGCTTGGACGGCTCGGTCGATCTCGTCGAGGGTGTTGTAGAGGGAGAAGCTGAGTCGGCAGCTGGCGGGTGGGTTCAGGTGTAGGGCGTGGTGGGCCAGGGTGGCGCAGTGGCAGCCGGCGCGGGATTCGACGC
>DATBGZ010000074.1:0-30532 GCA_036557785.1 Micromonosporaceae bacterium | reverse complement strand
TGCTCGGCACACCCGTGCCCGTCACCCTGACGTAGCCAGAACCCGGACCCCGCCGAAACCGGCGCCCAAGCGCAAACCCGCAGGTCAACAGGCCTCAACCCCTCGGCACGGCATTGGGAATGAGACGTAACTTCGGGCTAGGGTCGGCTTATGCCCAACCGTGGTCATCATCCTGGATTGGATGGCGTCCGGGGCGTGGCAATTCTTCTGGTGCTCTGCCAGCACGCCCCGACTCGGCCGCTCATTGACGGCTTCGTCGGTGTGACCGTTTTCTTCTGCCTGTCGGGGTATCTCATCACCACCCTACTGCTCCGAGAACTCGAAACGGGCACCATCGATGTGCGCGCGTTCTATCGTCGACGCGTGGCGCGCCTCGCCCCGGCGTTGGTGACGGTCGTCGCAGTGACGGTCGCGGTGCTGCTCATCGTTCGACACGCATTCCCTGTCCCGGTGCACCTCAGTGTCTGGGAGATTCTCACCGCCGCCGGCGCAGCTGTTACCTATACAACAAACATCTTTGACTGGTCTGGCCACTATCTCGCTACTCAGGATTACCTCAACTACACCTGGTCGCTCTCGATCGAAGAACAATTCTACTTGCTGTGGCCGTTCGCGCTGCTCTGGATCTACCGCCGCAGTCCTCGGCTGTTTGCCGGGCTGACCGTTGCGTTCATCGGGATCACCCTGACGCTTAACCTCTACCTCGGCCTGAGCAAGGAAAAGATCTTCGACCAGCACGAGTATGCGGGCAGCGACACAAATGCACTGCCTATCCTGGTCGGCGCATTGCTTGCGATTGTCATTCACAATGATTGGCTGTCCCGGACCGTTCGATATCTTGCGCCCGGTGCACCCCTGGCGCTTGCCCTCCTGCCGGCCCTGGCGTATCGGAACGACACCGGACATACCTCCCTGGTGATCGTCGCGGGGACCATACTGACGCTCGTCACGTTGGTCGGCGTCGTGGCCCGGCCGCGATCAGCACTCGGATCCGTGCTGGCAAGCGCCCCCATGCGCTGGCTGGGAGAACGATCATATTCGATCTATCTCTGGAACGTCCTGGCACGAACAGCGATACTCAGTACGCTCGGGCACACGCTCGTCGCAGATGTCGCCTGGATTGCCATGTTCGTCGTGCTGGGCGAGGCGAGCTTCCGGTTCGTGGAGAGACCGCTGCGGGCAAAGTTTGCGCGCAGACCTGCCGTGCCCGAACCCACCGCGTCAGCGACGGCCGAGACGAGTGTCGCCCAGTTGGGCTAACCGCGGGCCAACCGGGAAGAGCCGTTATGGGGCAACCAGCGACATCGCGCAGTGCCGCCTGACCGAGGCGGGCCAGGGTGTTACCCACCGGACGGGACGCTTGCCTCGGCCGGTTGCGTACGGAGTCGGAAGCAGGCGAAGCCGGTGATGAGGCAGACCACCGCGGTGAGCGCGAGGAGGATTCGGTAGCCGAGGATCGCGAGCGCGGCGGATCCCAGCAGCGTCACGAGCACCTGCGGGAGGTTAAGGACGAGGTGCGAAGCGGTGGACGTACGGCCCTGCAGGTCGGCCGGTGTGGCGACCTGGCGCTCCGTCACGAAGGCGATGACGGCTGGCGTCGTAGCGAAGCCGACGATGGCTACTCCGGCTACGGCCACGGGAACCGCCGTGAACATCAACGGGATGACACCAAGGCCGAGCAGCGTGAGCCCGCCGGCGACCACCCGGACGCGACCGAAGCGCTCCATGAGGCGCGGCGCAAGGATGGCTCCGATCACGCCGGTCAGGCCCTGGAACACCGTTACCGGGCCGAGCAGAACGGCCCGAATGCCGAGCGCATCGAGGACCGCGAACACAGCCGCGTTGAGCAGACCGGTGATGCCGACCGCGAACAGCATCGCCCAGGTCATCCCGCGCAGCGGTCGCGCCCGGAACAGCTGGCGGAAGCCGGCCGTGGCCCGGGCGAAGTAGCCCTCTCCGCGGGTGACCGGCGCCGGCGTGTAGTGCAGGCGGACATTGCCAAAGATCGCCGACGCCCCGACGAAGGCCAGTATCGCGGCCGTGATGAGCGGCGTCATGCCGGTGCGCCAGTACACCGCAGCGCCCACGAACGGCAAGGTCAGGCGGAAGACCTGGTCAATGGTCTGGAACCGAGAGTTGGCACGGCCCAGCGCCTCGTCCGGCACGAGGTCCTTGAGGATGCCAGCCTGACAGGCGGCCGTAACGTAGGAGACAGTCGAATAGAGCACAGTGACTGTGTAGATGATCCATACGTCGTTGGCATCCCGCACGAGGTAGAGCGGAACGAGGATGGCGGCGCCGATCGCATAGGTGATGGTCAGCATGGCGCGGCGCGAGACCCGGTCGGCGAGGTGGCCGAGGAACGGCGACACGAGCGCAGGGACACCTAGCGCCGCGAAGGTCGCTCCGCCGAGGGCCGCGCTGCCGGTCAGGTCCGCCACCCACACTGCGAAGATCAGCGTGAGCAGGGAATCGGCAAAGTTGGTCAGCATCCAGCCCACCGTGAGGGTCCGGAAGACAGGCGTACGCAGGACGGTCTTCGCGGAGTCACGAGACGGTGCTTCGGTGGCGGTCATCGCTGCTCCTCGGAGGTTGCGGGGAGCTCGGCCCAGGCGACACCGAGGACGTGCACTCGCCGTGCCCCTGGCGGGCGCCTGGCCGGATCGTCGCGCTCGAGAAACTGGTCCGCTATCCGCTCCAGCAGTCGCGAAACCTCGTCGAGCTCGTCACGGGTCGCCCAGAACTGGTGACCGGTCGCGGTGGCCGCCGAGAGCCAGACCGGGTCCTCTTGGTCGATCTGGCTCAGCCATTGCTGAACACCCGCCAGTCGCTCGTGCAGCCAGAGGCCGGCGAACGCCTTGGTCGCGGCGACGGACCTGGGGTCGTCGAGGTCCGGCCGTACGCTCCACGTCCGCGCCACGGTTCGCCACGGCCGTTCCTTGCCCCGAGTCCCGACCCGCTCCACGTACCCGTACTTCTCGAGCTGACGGAGGTGGAACGAACAGCTGGCCACTGATTCGCCGGTCACCTGCGCGCACTGGGTGGCGGTGAGCTCGACGTCGGGCCGGAACAGGTCCAGCAGCCGCAGCCGCAACGGGTGGGTCAGCGCCCTGACGTGCTCGACGCGGGATGCGTTGAGGTCGCCTTCGGGGAGCGGGCGGGTGTAGCCGGTCATGGCCAGCAACCTAGAACACTAAAGGCGCCTTGCGCAAGAGTCCTTTAGCATCGCCGAAATCGGACGCCCAGCACCGACATGATCGGGTCGGTGTCCCCACGACACGGCTACTGCTGGATGGATCGACCGCGCCGGGCTCGCCAGGGCTAGCGCTGGAACCGCGCAGGTCCGACACTGGTACGACTCGATCAGCACCGTCCCCGGGAGAGCCACCATGCGCAAGTACGTCACAGAGTTCATCGGCACGTTCTTCTTGGTCCTGACCGTCTGCTGCGCCGTGCTGACCCAGGCCGCGCTCGCACCGCTCGCCATCGGCGCGTCCCTGATGATCATGGTCTTCGCGGGCGGGCACATCTCGGGCGGGTACTACAACCCGGCCGTATCGGTGGCCGTGTTCCTGCGCGGCCGGCTCTCGGCCCTGGATCTCGGCGCCTACGTAGTATCCCAGTTGGTCGCGGGAGTCGCCGCGGCCGGGGTTGCCCGGTTCGTGATCAACACCCACCCGACCGCGCTCAGCCTTCACGGCAGCAGGGCGATCTGGGCTGCGGTCGTGGCCGAACTGGTCTTCACCTTCGCGCTCGCGTACGTGGTTCTCAATGTGGCGACGAGCAAGGATCACCCCAACAACTCGTTCTATGGCCTGGCGATCGGCTTCACCATCATGGTCGGCGCGGTCGCGGTCGGCTCGGTCTCCGGCGGCGCGTTCAACCCGGCCGTGGGACTCGGCGTGATCGTCGCTGGCCTGGCGTCCTGGTCCATGCTGTGGATCTACCTGGTGGCGACCGTGGTGGGCGGAGCGTTGGCGGCGATCGTCTTCCGCTTCCTCAACCCCGGCGATGTGGACACCCCTCTCATGGCGGCATCGAGCGCGGGGGCGAAGAAGATCCCGGCCGGCCGCCGCTAGCCGATCACCGTCCTCGGCCGACGTGAGCTCGTCGGCCGAGGACCATCGGCTGCACGCCCTGCCGTTCCTCGGCGCCTGAGGGCGCAGGCGCAGGAGAAGGCCGACACCATGATCCTCCCCAAGTTCCCGGACCCTCGCCTGGTGACGATCCGCCGCGGTGGCACCCTCACCGACGCGGACCACCACCTCCTCGCGCTGTGGGCGGCATCGTGTGCGGAGCATGTCCTGGACCTCTTCGAGTCGGCGCGGCCCGGGGACCAGCGACCCCGTCAGGCGATCGAGCATGCTCGCGCCTGGGCGCGCGGCGACGTCACGATGATGCGGGCTCGCGCGGCCGGCGGGCATGCCATGGGCGCGGCTCGAGCCCTGCGTGGGGCAGCACGGCATGCCGCGTACGCCGCTGGCCAGGCCGCGGTCGTCGCACATGTGGCCGCGCATGAGCTGGGCGCGGCCGCCTACGCGATCAAGGCCGTACGCGCCGCCGCGCCCGAGGGCCATGGTGAGGCCGCGGGGCGACGGGAGTGCCAGTGGCAGCGTGACCAGCTTCCCGAGGCGATTCGCGCACTCGTGCTTGACGATCAGCGGTTGCGTAACGACATCTGTTGGTCGGTGTTCGACTGCTGACCGCCCAGTGCTAGCGGCTGCTCCGATTGGCCCATCGGGTCTCGATCCGCTGGGCTACCTGAAGATCATGCTTCGGTAGATGGCGATGAGATCCGGCGTGGTGAGGTCCAGCACGTCCCAGTTGTACTGGATCGTAATGGTACGGCCGTCGGCCCGTTCAACGATCAGCACGGGGTGGCCCGGTGCGCCGTCGACCGTGAAGGCAGGAGCGCCGTCGATGGTGAAGTCGTCGGTGTGCGGTTGCGAGGAGTAGGCGGGCAGCGGAGCGAGCGAGAAGCACACGGATGCGTTGCTGCCGGCGACATCGGGCGCAAAGCAGAGCGTGGCACCGGCCCACTGCTGGATGGTCGGGTAGCCCTCCGGCAGGCCGACGCTGGCAAGGGCGCTGAGGGGGTCGGCCTTCGTGCCAGCCGTACTGCCCGGCGCCAGGCCATCGGCGAAGCGTCGCAGTTCGATCTCGGTGACCGTCGTGCCATCGGCGTCCGCCATGAGGTACCGGCCGTCCTGCTGCCATTGCAGGACCACGTTCGGCACGCCGGGCGTCGTCCACCGAGTCGCCGGTTGGCCGTTCACGGTCGTCTGCGTCGACACTGCGGACTCGCCCGGATCGCCCCAGAACCCACCGTCGGGGCCGACGCCGATACTCAAGCCCTTGTCGAAATGCAGATAGATGGTCGATCCGACCCGCTCGACGGTGCTGTCGCCGACGTTCGGCGGGAGGTAGGTGAACGCGTAGGGGAGCGTCGGCGCGGTGACGGTGGTCTGCACCAGGGCCAGGGTGCTGGTGGGGTTCGGCGACGGTGACGATGGCGTGATGGTGGGTGTTGGGCGGGTAGGGCCGGGATCGCGTCCTGGGCCCAGGATGGGGAGCAGCAGTGCCAATGCGGCGACGATGACGGCGAGCCCGCCCGCGGCCAGTGCGCGGCGGCGGAGCGCGGCGCGTGCGGCGCCGCGGCGCACGGTGTCGAGCATGCCGGCGCCGGTGGGCGCCTCCTGCGCGTGGACGGCGAGGGTTTCGCGGAGCGACTGCAGTCCACGATGGGCGTGGACCCGGACGGTGCTGGCGGAGACGCCGACGACTTCTGCGATTCGCGCGTCGTCGAGGTCTTCGAAGTAGCGCAGGACGAGTACGGCCCGCTGAGCTCGGGGGAGCTTGGCGAGCAGCGTCCAGAGTTCGTCCCGCGTCGCCTGGTCGTCGGCGAAGCCGCCGCCGCCCGCATCATCGCGAAAGGTGTCGGTGGTGATCTCCGTCGACGAACGTCGCCTCAGCCACGTGACGTGGGTTCGCACGAGCGCCTGCCTGAGGTAGGCGTCTGGGTTCTCGGCCTCGATCGCCAGCCATCGGCGGTGCGACTTGATCAGTACCTCTTGGACGAGGTCCTCGGCGAGGTGGCGGTCCCCGCACAGGAGATAGGCGAAGCGCAGCAGCATGCCGCTGCGCGCCGTGACGTACTCCTCGAAACTCGGTCGCACCACTGTCTGCATGCCTTACGGACGACGCGGGTGGTCCGGCCTGTTTACCACACCGCCGCGTGAGCGGCCATGATGCCCGTACGCGCCGCCGCCCCGCTGCGTGGGCGCCGCGCTCTGGCTTGAAGTAAGTGACGTACGTGGATGTGCCGCGGGAACCGGTGTCCACCGTGCAGAGTCGCCGGTTCACGATCGAGATCGACGTCGAACCGGCGCCTGCCGGGGTGAACGCGGCTACCTGGCCGCTCGTCCCGGTCCGCGCGCGATGGCAGCCGGTCGGGACGTGTCCCGAGCGGCGGGTGTTGGCGCCGGCTCGCCTCGGGCGGGCTGGTCGAAGAAGCGCAGCAGCTCCACGGGGAACGGCATGACCAGCGTGCTGTTCTTCTCGGCCGCGACCTCGGCGACGGTCTGCAGCAGCCGCAGCTGGAATGAGCCAGGAGTCTCGGACATCGTCTTCGACGCTTCGGCGAGCCGGCGCGCGGCCTGGTACTCGGCGTCTGCCGAGATGACCCGCGCGCGACGCTCCCGCTCCGCCTCGGCCTGCCGGGACATGGATCGCTTCATGGTGTCGGGCAACGCGACGTCCTTGACCTCCACCCGCTCGACAAGCAGTCCCCACGGCTGTTCGGTGGGTGCGTCGATCGCGGACTTGAGTTCGGCGTTCACCCGCTCGCGATCGCTGAGTAGCGTGTCGAGGTCGGTCCGTCCGATGACCGACCGCATGGAGGTCTGTGCCACTTGCAGCACTGCCGCCGCGTAGTCATGGACATTGACCAGCACCTTGACCGGATCCACGACCCGGTAGTAGACGACAGCGTCGACGGTCAGGGTGACGTTGTCCCGCGTGATCGCGCCCTGCGCCGGCACGCCGATCACCGTGGTCTGCATGCTGACCTTCGCCATCCGGTCGGCGACCGGGACGATGAACCGAAGACCCGGCTCACGGGGCCCATCGAGCACGCGCCCGAAGCGGAAGACGATCCCACGCTCGTACTGCTGCACCATACGCACGCTCAGCGAGAGCGCCAGCACCACGATGATGGCGATAGCAACGACGGCAACGACGACGGCGGCTGTCATGGCCTCCCCCGTGCTCGTTTCCGACTGCCACCCGGATCGCGGCGATCAGGTCCTCGTCGTGGCCATCGTATGCGCCCGGCCGCCCGCCCGCGCCGCAACTCCGCGCTTGTCCACGTGGGGCGCGCACAGCCGATGCGGGACATCACGGTCCAGCGATACGCGCCCGGGCGCGGAGGCGGGCCGATAGCCTTGGCGTGGGCGATTCTCGCGGTTGTGGACCTGGGGGGGCCGAATGAGCCGTGACGTCTTGCGCAGCATCGAAGAGTTCTTCGAGCGAACGGCGGCCAGCAGACAGCCGCTGTTGCACGGTTTCGGGGGAAAGACCATTCGGGTCGACCTAGAGGACGATGGCACGATCGGGCACTGGTTCATGCAGATCAATCACGATTCGGTGCAGGTCTCGCGGCGCAACGGTCGGGCCGACGCCGTGCTGGCTGGTGATCAGGCGCTGTTCGGGCGACTGGTCGCCGGTGAGGCGAACGCGCTGACGGCGGCCCTGCGCGGGCAAATGCGTCTGGAGGGCGACTCACGCCTCCTGGTCGCGTTCGACCGGCTGATGCCGAGCCCGCCCAGTCGTCGCACGACGCTGCCGCCACAGGCCGGACGTAGGTCCAAGCAAGCCGTCCGGGCCGCCAAAGCAGCGGGAACTGCTCCGCGAACAGCCCGGGCGTCGTCCGCCGCCGCCAGGATGACCCGAAAGGACCGTGCGCGATGACCATCGGTCAGGTCAGCATTCTCGATGGCAACACGTTCGTAGTCAGCGACAAGTCCGGTGACATCGACGCCACACCCGAGGACACGACGGGGCTGTTCTCCTTTGATACCAGGTACGTGTCGAAGTGGATCCTCACGATTGACGGGCAACGGCTCAACCCGCTCTCCGTCGACGACCTGCAGTATTTCGAGACCCGGTTCTTCCTGGCGCCCGGTACCGGGACCATCTATGTCAACGCGACGCTGTCGGTGATCCGTCGTCGGGCCGTTGGTGACGGGTTTCATGAGGAGCTGATGCTGCTCAACCACGGGGAGGACCCGGTCGACCTCGTACTCCGCATCGATGCCGACTCCGATTTCGCCGACCTGTTCGAGGTCAAGGACAACGTCGGGAAGAAGGGGAAGTACTACCATGGCGTCACTCGCGATCACCTGCTCATCGGCTACGAGCGGGACACCTTCGTACGGGAGACGATGATCCAGTCGTCGCAGCCGGCCAAGTTCGACGAGCGTGGGCTCACCATCAAGGTCCATATCGAACCGGATGGGGAATGGTCCACCGACCTGGACGTGACCACAACCCTCATCGTTCCTGGCATGCGGCGGGCGCGGCCCAAGTATGGCCATGCCGGTGACAAGAACCGTCCGATGGCGGAGAGCCTGCGTCGATGGATCGAGGACGCACCGAGAGTCGACACCGGGCGCGAGGGGATTCGATCGACGTACCATCGCAGTCTTGTCGATCTCGCCGCGCTGCGGTTCTCACCTCCCGTCGCCGGGGGCATGAGCTTGCCGGCGGCGGGGTTGCCGTGGTTCATGGCCATGTTCGGCCGCGACGCCATCTTCACCAGTCTCCAGTCGCTACCGTTCACGCCTGAGCTCGCGGCGACGACGCTGCGGGCACTCGGGGCCTGGCAGGGCGTCCGTGTCGACGACTTCCGAGAGGAGGAGCCGGGGCGGATCCTGCACGAGATGCGCTACGGCGAGACGGCGGCGTTCGAGGAGCAGCCGCACTCGCCGTACTACGGCAACGCCGACGCGACCGCACTCTACGTGGTGCTCTTGGACGAGTACGAGCGGTGGACCGGTGACGCCGAGCTGGCGCGCGTGCATGAGCCCAACGCGCGCGCCGCGCTGCGATGGATCGATGAGTATGCCGATCGGCAGGGCAACGGCTACGTCTCGTACCAGCGGGCCAACGAGGAGAACGGCCTGGAGAACCAGTGCTGGAAGGACTCGTGGGACTCCATCAACTATCACGACGGCCGACTACCCGGCTTCCCGCGTGCCACGTGTGAGCTGCAGGGCTACGCCTACGACGCCAAGCGCCGCGCGGCCCGCCTGGCTCGAGAGGTCTGGGGCGACCCCGATTACGCCCGCAGCCTCGACCAACAAGCCGATGAGCTGCGGCGCAGGTTCAACCGCGACTTCTGGGTCGCTGACGGCAAGTACTTCGCGGTCGCGCTCGACGCCGACGGGACCAAGGTGGATGCCCTCTCGTCGAACATCGGGCACTTGCTCTGGAGCGGCATCGTCGACCAGAGCAAGGCACGCTTCCTGGCCAAGCACCTGATGGGGCCCAACCTCTTCTCCGGCTGGGGGGTGCGCAGCCTCGCCGTCGGCGAGGGCCGGTACAACCCGATCGGCTACCACAACGGCGCGGTCTGGCCATACGACAACTCGATCATCGCCTGGGGCCTGCGCCGCTACGGATACAAGGCGGAGGCGGCGCGGATTGCATCGGGCATGTTCGATGCTGCCGAGTTCTTCAGCGGGCGGTTGCCGGAGGCGTTCGCCGGCTACGAGCGCTCCTTCACGCACTACCCGGTCGAGTATCCGACCGCATGCAGTCCGCAAGCGTGGTCCACCGGGACGCCGTTGCTGCTCCTGCGGACGATGCTCGGGCTCGATACGTGCGGGCAGTTCCTCGTCAGCGATCCGGTCCTGCCGCCGGAGATCGACTACCTCGCCCTGCTCGACATTCCCGGGCGGTGGGGGCGCATCGACGCGTTTGGCCGCAGCCAGTCCTTCTCGGGCGCGTTCCGCAGGCCGTGACCAACGCACCGGCGGTCGCCGTCCGATCGCTGATACCACCACTGGTCCTGGCCCAGTTCATCGCCAGCTACGCCGGCACGAACATGAACGTCGCCATCAGCACCATCGCCGCGAGCATCGGTACGACCGTCGGGGGCATGCAGACCACCATCACGCTCTTCACGCTCACCATGGCGTCGCTGATGATTCCCGGCAGCAAGCTGACCGACATCTGGGGCCGCAAGACATGCTTCATGCTGGGTCTGTTCATCTACGGCGCCGGTGCGCTGCTCGCCGCCGTGTCGCAGGGTCTCGGCCTGATGATCTTCGGCTACTCGCTGCTCGAGGGGATCGGCTCCGCGCTCATGATTCCCCCTATCTACATCCTTGTCACCGTGGCCTTTCCCGATGTCAAGAGTCGGGCGAAGTACTTCGGTGCGGTGAGCGGGGCAGCGGGTCTGGGCGCGGCGGCGGGGCCCTTGCTGGGCGGCATCATCACCAGCGCGATCGGCTGGCGCGCGTCCTTCTTCTTCCAGGTGCTGGTCGTGGCGTGCATCATCGTGCTCGCGTTCCGTTTCGCCGACCCGCCGCGGCACGGTACCAAGCCGCGGTTCGACCTGACCGGCGCCATCCTCTCCGCGGCGGGCCTGTTCCTCGTGGTGCTCGGGGTGCTGCAGTCCCGAACGTACGGCTGGTTGGCGGCCCGAACGGACTTCACCGTCGGCGGCACGGTCGTGATCGGCAAGGGTGGCGTCTCCCCGGTCTGGCTGTTCGTGGCGGCCGGGGCCATCGTCCTGCTCTGGTTCTTCCTGCACGTCCGCGCGCGGGAGCACCGGCATCGGGACCCGCTCATCGCACTGCGCATGTTTCGCAGCCGGACGGCCAACCTTGGTCTGTCGACTCAGGTCATTCAGTGGCTCACCCTGCAGGGATCGTTCTTCGTCATCTCGGTGTACCTGCAGCAGGTGCGGCACTACAACGCCGTCCAGACCGGTCTGATGCTCACGCCGTCGACAGTGGGAATCCTGCTCGCCTCGGCCTTGGCGGGCCGGCTCGCCAAGCGTCGGCCCCAGCGCACACTGGTGTGGCTGGGGTTCGTGCTGAACGGTGTGGGACTCGCGCTGTTGCTGCTCCTGGCCCGCGACACGTCAGGGATCGCCAGGTTCATCCCTGGTCTGCTGCTGATCGGGCTCGGGATCGGGGTGATGCTCACGGCATCGGTCAATGTGGTCCAGTCCAGCTTCCCCGAGGGGGACCAGGCGGACATCTCCGGCCTGTCGCGCAGCATCTCCAACCTCGGCTCCTCTCTGGGCACCGCGTTGGCTGGCTCCGTGCTCGTCGCGGCCACCCGCCCCGGGGGGCGACCCTTCGCGCTCGCGCTCACCACGATGCTCGTGATCGTGGTGATCGGTCTCGTGATCGCGGTCGGCCTACCCAGGCAGCAGGGCTCGCCTGGACGATGACCTCACCGCAGGCGCCATCGCGTCGCGCGCGTGGCGAACTCGCCCGCACGATCGATGACGCCGAAGGCACGCACCGGTGTGGCCTCGACGACGAGGTTCTCGCGGAGGAAGTCGGCACTGAGGTCCGCCGAGAGCGGGCGGTACTTGGTCAGGTAGCGCTCGATCCAATGCTCGCGCCGGGACGGGTCGAGGACGACCTGCGCCGTGCCCTCGACCGAGACGGCTTCGACCGTGCTCTCCGGGGTGAAGCTCACCTGGTCGTTGACGGCGAGATTGCGCGCCTTGCGGGAACGCGGTCCACAGGAGAAGCAGAACCGATGTTCCTCGTCGTCCCAGACTCCCCACACGGGCAGCGCATGTGGCCGACCGACCGCCGAGACCGTCACGAGCCAATAGCTACGAGCTTCGATCAAGCGCTGCGCGGCCCACGACCAGGGCAGGGCCTGCCACCGATCGGTCTCGACCCCGTAGCCCGGCATGTGCGGTCGCTCGCCCCTGGGCTCCGCCATGGGCCGAACGTATCAGCCCGGACCCGTCCTGGCCGAGTGACGGTGGCTCAGGCAATGCCCAGGTTCACCGCGAGGGTATCGAAGTCGAGCGGGTTGCGCTGCGGGTCCCTGGCGCGGAACGTCACAAATCCGAGGTCACCTTGGACGCCGGCCCAGTCCGGGCCCGCGTCGAGCAGGTAGGCGGGGTACCGGTTCGACCAGAGTTCGTGGCCGTCGGCATCCACAAGGGACAGACCCTGGTCGCTGGCAACGAAGATCCTGGTACCGCCGGGCGTCACGCCGACCCGGGCGCCGCGCGCATCGTAGTCCCACCGTTGAGCCTGGGTCGCCACCTCGTAGGCGCGCAACCGATCGGCGGCCACGAGGATGGTGCTCCCGGCCAGCTCGATTCCCGCGATCGGAGTTGGCGAGGCGCCGCGCCAGAGCAGTTCGCCATCGGCCATCGTGACGACCCGGACCTCCTGCACCTCGCGGATGACGAGGTATCTGTCCGTGATGCGGCCTTCAGAGCGGGACCAGGCCTCATCGGGCGGTGGGGATGATCCGCCCGGACCGCCTGGACCGGCCGGCGGTGGGCCAGCGGGCGCGGGTTCGTACTGCGCGAGCCACTGGAGGGCGCCGTCGCGGGCGTCACGCAGAGCCAGGTTGACGATCGCACCGGACGCCTCGTGCGTGACCAGCCACCGGCCGTCCGTGGCGATCGGCACACCGGCGCCCGGTCGTACGCCGTTGCGAGGGCTGGGCCTGGCCCGGCGCCAGAGGCGGCGCCCCCTGCGGTCGAAGGCGATGGTGGCGGTATTGAGTCCCACGAACGCGGCCTGAGCCGCGAGCACGACACCTGTGATCTGGATGGCCGCGTGGTCGGGGTTGTCACCCTGGGAATCGGCCTTCTCGTCGTCGGCGGCATTGATGACGAACCGAACGGCGCCGCTTCCCGCGTCGATGAGCCACAATCGTCGCGAGTCGGACGCGAGGACCGCGTCGCCCCATGACCACAGGGTCACTAACCCCGTGGGCAGACTCCTGGTCCACAACCTCGTTCCGTCGGTCTGGACCTCGAACACCTCGGCCGAGTTCGCGCCGATCAGCCGGGCACCATGATCGACAACGATGCGGGTCGGTGACTGCGGGCCGGCGGAGGACAGGCCGACGGGCATGACGCCCGATCGTGCTCGCCAGGCAATCGTGCCGGGCCCCGATGGCGCCGGCGCGGGCGTCAGTGGCGTCGGCGAACCAATGGCACGTGGGCGCGACCTCGCGCTCGTCTCGGGAGCGGGTGTGAAGGCACCCGCCCACGCGGCCGCGCCCGCACCGGCGAGCACCACCCCGGACGCACCGCCGATGGCGAGCAGGCGCCGGCGGGAGATGCGTGGTGAGGTGGGGACCTTGATCGACGTCGCGGTGGCCCGGCTGCGGTACCACCCGCGCGTTGGCTTCGCCGCGCCACCACCGACGAGGATGCGCACCAGTTCGGACGCCGTGGGCCGATCCCGCGTATTCACGCTCACACATCGAACGATCAGCGGTCGGAGCTCCTTCGGAACCGGTTCCAGATCGAACCGGCCCCTGGTGATCTGCAATATCTGCGCATGCATGGGCCCCTCAGCCACCAGGTGTCTGCCGGAGGCCGCAAAGGCCAGGGTCGCGCCCAGGGAGAAGACGTCGCCCGGTGGACCGGCTTCATTTCCTTCGATCACCTCGGGTGCGATGTAGGAGGGAGTTCCCACCATCATCTGGCTCGCGGTCAGCTTCGTCGTGTATGGAGCAAGCGCGATACCGAAGTCGACGACATGCGGTCCGGAGTCGTCGAGAATGACGTTGCCCGGAGTGAGGTCGCGGTGAACCAGTCCCGCGTCGTGGATCGAGGCGAGTGCCTCGGCGAGCCCTGCCGCGAGCGTGAGCACTGCGCCACTGGCGAGCGGCCCCTCGGCATCGACGTGGTCGAGCACGCTGGGTCCATCGATGTACGCCGTGGCGAACCAGGGCGCTGTCGCGGCGGTATCGGCGTCGACCACCGCAGCGGTGTAGAGGGGGCTGACCGTGCGCGCCGCGGCTATCTCGCGCTGGAAGCGCCGGCGGAACACGGGATCGTCGGCGAGATCCGGTCTGATGACTTTGACGGCCACGCGGCGACCGGTCAGTGATTCGCCCAGATAGACACGGCCCATCCCCCCACCACCGAGGACGCCGAGTAGCCGAAACGGCCCAACCGAGGCCGGGTCAGTCGGTGACAGTTCTTTCATCGCCGGTCTCGCATCTCCCCACCCGAATGTCGGGTGCATCGTACCGATGTCGACCGAGATCATGCAGCATGCGATTCGCCAGCAATGGAACGGGGACGTGAGAATAGGCTCATATAGACCAATCTGGGGTGCACGTACGGGCAACTACCCAGCCATACCCCGCGGAATCAGGTCCCGGATCGACCCGGCTCAGGGCAGCGCCGCCTCGAGCCAGCCGTCCACGACCCGGGTGCGCAGCCGCGGCTGGGTGGTGGCCGCGGGCCCATGGACCACGGTGCCGTCGGTGAGCCGGAAGACGCTGCCGTGCCAGGGGCAGACGACGCAGTCGGTGCCGTCGATGTGACGGATCTCGCCGTCGCCGAGGGGCCCGCTGTTGTGTCCACAGTGCTCGATCAGCGCCGTGGCGTCGTCTCCGTGGCGCACAACGAGGACCGGCACGTCATCGATGCGGTACACCTCTGGCTTGCCGGGGGTGAGCGCCTGCAGGTCGCACACGCCATGCCACCCCGGACGGATCTGCCGCAGGAAGGGCTCCGCGTTGTTCACGCTGGCGGCCTGCCGGTAGGTGAGATGGCCGCCGAGGTACGCGCCCACACCGACCGCGGCCAGTCCCGCATATCCGAGCCGGTGAGCCTTGGCGTGCTCGCCTCGGCGCCGGGCGGCCAGCGATGCCACGTTGAGGGCGAGGGCGGCCGTATTCGCCGCGGCGTGCACGAGCCCGGTGCGGCGCTGTTCCCGGGTCAGCGACGCCCAGTCGTTGAGTCCGGCCACGACGGCTGGTACCGCGCTCGCGCTGCCAAGTCCAGAAAGGACGGTGGCGGCGCGACCGTTGACCCGCACGACGTCCAGGAACGCGCTGCTCATCCATGAGCCGAGCGGCAGGAGCACGGCGGCGGGGTGGACGGGGTGGCCGAGCCACGAACCTTGCAGCACATCGCGCACCCGCCCCTGCAGCACCGCCCGTACCGCCGCTTGCAGTCCGTTGCCGAGCCGGTCCAACGCCTCGATCCGCTCAATACGGTCGATGAGTGCTCGTACTCTCACGGTGACCACCGTCCCTGGGATCGGGCCGCAGCGCCCTACCCGTGCCATGCTCCCGCGAGCTGGCCCCGGCACGTGGCCGAAACCCGGCACGACCCCCGGTCGGGCTACGGACGTGCGCGTGCTCCGTCGATCTGGCACACCGCCCTGTCACGCCGCCCGTGGCAAGGTAATGGGGTGGACACCGCCTCTGCACCACTGGGCGGCCGGTACCGCCTGGACGCCGTACTTCGTCGTGGTGGAATGGCGACCGTCTGGTCCGGTACCGACATCCGGCTGGGTCGTCCCGTCGCGATCAAGGTGCTGACCAGGTCAGCCAGCGCCGACCCGCTCATGCTGCGCCGCCTCGACGAGGAGGCCCGCACGCTGGCACGGCTGGCGCACACCAACATCGTCACCGTGTACGACCTCGGCAGCCAGGACGATGTCCCGTACGTCGTGATGGAACTGGTCGAGGGCGACGATCTTCGTCAGCGGCTGCAGCGCGGGCCCATGCTCCCGAGCGATGCTCTGCGGATCGCGATCCAGGTCTGCGACGCGCTCCAGGCTGCCCACGACGCCGGCATCGTGCACCGCGACATCAAGCCCGACAACGTCCTGCTCACCCGCTCCGGCCAGGTCAAGGTCTGCGACTTCGGCATCGCCCGACTCCAGCGGGCCAACCAAACCCGCGCGACCGGGGACGGGACCACCATCGGCACCGCCCTGTACATGGCCCCCGAGCAGGCGACACACGGTCACGTCGACCCGCGGACCGACCTCTACGCCCTGGGATGTGTGCTCCACGAGATGCTCACGGGCCAACCGCCCTTCACCGGGGACGACCCCATGCACGTGTTGTGGCAGCACGTCCATGACACACCGGCGCCCGTGACCTCCCAACGGCCCGACCTGCCGGCCGGCTTCGACCACGTCATTGAGCAGTTGCTCGCGAAGAACCCCGACGATCGGCCCGCCCGAGCCGCGGACGTACGCCGCCAGCTACAGGGCCTTCAGGAAGGCAGGGCAACGGGTCGCGTGGCCGACGCGGGGACCGGTGAGTTGCCGATGAGCCGCGGGCGCGCCCAGGTCATGACCAGGACACAACGCGTCCCGAGACTGGAGGTCGACCGAGATGATCCAACGCCCAGGGCGTTCCGGATCGGCCCGGCCGGCACCCTCGCCGTCGCCCTGGGTACCGCCATCATCACCGCGCTCGTCATCACGTTCACCATGCTGACAACCCGGCCGACTCAGCAGGCCATCCAGCAGCCCGGCGGCGCGACGTCGCCGACGCTCTCGACGGTGGCCCCGACGTCACCGCCAGGCACGGTCGAGGACGTGCGCTCGACCATCCAGGCGCAGGTTGAGCTCGGTTACCTCAAATCGCACGACGCCAGGGACCTGCTCAGCAGGGTTGACGAGATAGACCACCACCTGGCCAATGAAGAGACCGATGAGGCCGCCCAAGCTATCGACAAGCTTCGAGAAAGGATCGACGAGCTGACCAGAGATCACAAGATCACCGATGGGGGCCGGACTGCTGTCCTCGACAGCCTCGACCGACTCGCCAACAGCCTGCCCGCGACGGCCGACCGCGGAGGCGAGAACTGACCCCGCGGGCCGCAGCGTGCGATGGTCGGTCAGAATGCCCGTCGTGAGTGGCACGCGGCGCGCCGGCGACGAGAGTGGTGAACCGGAGCAGGTGCTGCCCGGTGGCTTCGTGACCACGGTCGTCCGGGTGGGCGACACCGTGCGGCGAGCGACGCCGGCGAACGCTGATTTCGTCCGTGACCTCCTGGGTCACCTGCAAGCTCGCGGATGGTCGGGAGCGCCGCGTGACCTCGGCCTCGATGAGCGGGGCAGGCAAATCCTCACCTTCATCGAGGGGCATGTGGCCTGGGCGCCGGCCCAGCCGGCCAGCATCGGATCTGATCAGTGCCTCGCGGCGGTTGCCCGGCTGGTGCGCCAGTTCCACGACCTGACCGCGGGCACCGCGATCACCGACGGGCAGGAGGTGGTCTGCCACAACGACCTTTCGCCGAAGAACACCGTCTACCGGGATCTGGGCGAGGGGTTTCGTCCGGTGGCATTCATCGACTGGGACATTGCCGCGCCGGGCCCTCGGATGCACGACGTCGCCCATGTTTGCTGGCAGTACCTCGGTCTGGGGCGGCAGCTCTGCGACGCCACCGAGGCTGCCCGGCTCGTACGGCTGATCGCCGACGAGTACGGGCTAGCGGATCGGGATGGGTTGGTCGAGGCGATCCTGTGGTGGCAGGACCGCTGCTGGCGAGGGATCGAGGCGGCCGCCCACGCCGGAGAGCCGGCGATGGTACGGCTGGAAGCCCTGGGCGTCGTGAGCGAGGTTCAGGCGGACTTCCAGTGGACGGCCCGGCATCGGGCGGTGCTGGAGCGGGCCGTGAACCGCCGCTGATCACGACCCCAGCGTGCTGCCGACCAGGATGCCGTTGGCCCAGTAGTTCCCGGTCGGACCCGCGGGGAGGATGTCGAAGGTCGCCGGTGCGGTGCTGGTGACCCAGTCGGCCGAGACGATCGTGGTGCCGTCGTAGCGCTGTCCCGGCTGCAGCTCGCGCAGGTATCGGCCGTCGGCCGCCGGGTGGGCCCCGGCCGCGATGAGTGCGCGTCCATCGGCGAGGACGAGTTGGAGCATCAGGTGCGGTCCCGGCGTCGGGCGGCGCACCACCCGTCCCACCGACGCCGGCACCCGGTGTCCGGCCGCGTCGGTGGTCCATACCTCGTCGCCGGGGCGGATGATCGCGACGGGCACATCCCCGTGGGGCGTGGCGATGCGGGTGGCGGCCTCCAGGCAGATCGGGCAGCCGACGCGACGTGGCTCGCGCCCGGTCTCCTCGATGGCGCCGTCGCTGGCGATCACGCCGGTGACGGTCTGGGCAGGCTCTCCACCCGCGGCCGCGCTGATCGACAGCTCGTACCGGTATCCCTTGCCGGCGGGCGTCATGGAGATCACGGTCAGCTTCTTGTGGTCGCGGTAGGCGGCCAACCGCTGTTTGCTGTCCAACGGCTCGTGGTAGCCGAGGTGATGCAGGATCGCGGCGAGCTCAGCCGACGTGCGGTTCGTGCTGGCCCACCACTCGTCGGCCGCGGCCTGCTCGTCGTCGCGGGCGACCGGGTAGAAGTCCGGGTCGCAGTAGGCGAAGGTCCGGTAGTGATCCAGGAGCACGTACCGCAACTGCCACACCCCTGCTCCGGCCTCGAGGGTCGGCGGCGCTGTCGTGGCGGGTGTCGTTGTTGGCGGCGATGCCACCGGGCTGGCCGAGGCGGCGCCCGCGGTGGTGGCACCCGGCTCACCAGCCGGGGTCACCACGGAGGCGCAGCCTGAGATGGACAGCGCCACGACGGCGACCAGGACAACTCTCCTCACGCCTGCTTGGGACGCACTCCGGCACGCCGAGGTTCCCGTTCCCGCTCCTCCCGGTCGGTCCGGTGGTGTGGACCCACGACCGGGAGTCCACGACTGGTCATGCGATCGGACGCCGAACTGGCCGTGTCGGCGGCACAGGCAGGAGCGCGGGTCCCGCGTCGCTGGTTCGGCAAGCCGCTGGCCCGGTTCGCCAAACAGGGCGATGACTTCGCCACCTCTGCTGACATCGACGCGGAGCTGGCGATCGCTGAGATGGTGCTCAACGCCCGTCCCGCCGATGCTCGTTAGGCAGCATCCACAGTGGACTCGTACGGCCGGCCTCCATCGTCGGGCCCGGTCATGTCGCGCCCGGTTATGTCGGGCCGGGTAAGCGCGGCCTCATACACGTCCCCGGGGTGCAGGACCCTGCGATCGCCCTCGACACACACGCGGATCGGGTGTGCCTCGCACGCGCGTAGCCGGAGCCGGACCAGCCGTGGCGTGATCTCGACCGCGACCCGTTGACCGCGGTAGACGATGGTGAACTCGACCCGGGTCAGCTCGGCCGGCAGGAGCGGGTGCAGCCAGAGCGCATCGTCACGTGTCTCGATCCCGGCGAAGCAGCGTACGACCAGGTCGACGGTTCCCGCCATCGCGCCCAGGTGCACTCCCTCGCGGCTGATGCCTGCCTGCGTGTCGGCGAGGTCGGTGCGCAGCGACTCCGTGAACAGCCCCCAGGCACGGTGGCGGTGTGCTCGGGCGTTGACCCAGGCGTGCACCACGCGCGACAGGGTGGAGCCGTGACTCGTGCGCGCGGTGTAGAAGTCGACGGTGGCCCGGATCGCGTCGGCGGGCAGGGGGTAGCCGAGCCGGTCGAGCACCTCGCGCAGTTCCTCCGCCGAGAGCAGGTAGAAGATCATCAGTACGTCGGCCTGCTTACCGAGGCGGTAGTTGTTGGTGCTGTCGCCCTCGGCGTTGAGGATGAGGTCCAGTCGCGCGATGTTGGTGTAGCGGATGCGGTAGGTGTCCCAGTCGAACTCCGGTAGGCGTTCATATCCGTCGAACTGACTGATCACGCCGTCGGCGTGGGTCGCGATCGCGAGGCGCCGGCTGAGCAGCTCCCAGTGGGCGGTCTCGGTCGGGAGCACCCCCAGCCGCTCTCGCAGCCGGCCGCAGTCGTGCCCGTCGACCTGGGTGAGCAGGCCGATCGTGCGATGCAGCAACCACGCGGTGAGGATGTTGGTGTAGGCGTTGTCCCGCACGCCGTGCCCGGCTTGGCCCGGGTACCCGTCGTGGAACTCGTCGGGTCCCATCGCCGCCTCGATGTGGAACCGGTGGTCGGCAGGGTCGTAGGTCGGGATGGCCGCGAAGTACCGGCAGATCTCCACCAGCAGCTCCCCGCCGATGGTCGCGAGGAACCCCATGTCGCCGGTCGCCTGGTGGTACTGGACCACGCTGTACGCGATGGCGAGGCCGACGTGGCGTTGCCGGTGTGAGGTGTCGGCGAGCCACCGCCCGGTCCGTGGGTTGAACGTTTCGATCGGCGTCGCGTCGCGCCCGTCGCTGCCGGACTGCCACGGGAACATCGCCCCCGGGAGCCCCGCAGCGCGGGCGGCGGCCCGCGCGGCCGGCAGCCGCCGGTACCGGTACGCGAGCAGGTCGCGGGTCAGCTCCGGCCGGCGCAAGGTCAGCATGGGATAGACGAACATCTCGTCCCAGAACACATGCCCGCGGTAGCCCTCGCCGTGCAACCCACGGGCTCCCATCGACGCGTCCAGATCGGGTCCGGCGCACGCGACGGTCTGCAGGACGTGGAAGGAATGCAGGTGAAGCGCCAGACCGGTCTGGGATCCGGCCGCCACCGCGATGGAGAAGTCCTCCCACAGCCCGGCCCAGGCCTGCTCGTGAGCGGCGAGCAGAACCGGGAACGCGCCGGCCTGCCGCAGGTGGAAGAGTGCCGCCTCGGCCGGCGTCGAGATGGCCCGATCACGCGAGGTGGCGACCGCGACGACCTTCTCGACCGTGACCGGTGCCCCGGGGCTCAGGCCCACGAGCCCCTCGTGGCCGATGGTCCACGGGCTGCTCGCGACGAGCGTGAGCGGTGGGTGGATCGACTCGCCGCCGCCGTGCACGCTCGTGCGAGCAGCCATAGCGATGCCGATGTGCGATTGGGTCGTCGCGGTCTCCAGCAGTACCGTGCCGGGCTCCGGCTCCGCGGTCGCGACGGGTCGCAGGTGCCGGTTGGCCAGCCGCCGGTACTCGGCCACCCCGGTGTTGGCCACGTCGGCGTCGAGACTGGAGCGGACGCGGATGTTCCCCGACCAGTCCAGCGCCTCGATCGTGGTCTCCAGCGCGGCCACGTGGGGCGCGGCGAGGGAGACCAGCCGTCGTTCGGTGATCCCGGTGGTGCGCCCCAACGGATCGCGGTGGATGAAGACGCGGGTCAGCAGCGCGCGGCGCAGATCGAGTTCCTGGACGTACGTCTGGGCGGTGCCGCTGTCGGGATCGATCCGGTTGCCGTCCTCGTGCTGCACGGTCAGCGGCAGCCAGTTCGGCACGTTCACGAGCGACTCGTCGTGCACGGTGGAGCCGGCGAGGTCACTGTCGAGCCGGTTGTAGACCCCGGCGAGGTACGTGCCTGGATAGTGCAGGTCATCGGCCGCGGCGTGCGGCGCCGCGCCGCGCGTGACCCAGTACCCGTTCCCGAGCGCGCACAACGTCTCGCGGATGCACTCCGAACTGGCGTCGTACCCGGTGTACGTCAGCAGCCACGGCCCGGCGTCGGCGTCGGGGCCGCCGGACCACCCACTGGCGTCGGCGGCCGGGGCGGTGTCACCGAAGCTGGCCAACCACTCCACCCCGTGTAGTAGAGCGCAGAGCAGCGCGGCGCGCTCGAAAATCGACAACCACCGGCCGGCAGTGTCGGGCGCGCGGGCGACCCGGGGCTCAGCGCAGCGAGGTCAGGCGCTTCGTGTACTCCTCCGTGTCGATCTCGCCCCGGGCGTAGCGTTCGGCCAGGATCTGCCGCGCGGCCTCGTTCGCGCTCGGCTTGGCGCGGCCGACCACCGCCCACGCGACCAGACCGGTGGCCAGCACCATCAGCAGCAGCCAGCCGAACATCATTGCGCCCGCCGGGTACATCGGCGCATACCAGTGCATCATGCTGATCTCTCCCTTCGACCTCGGGACAGGCGTCTCGCGCCTCACCCTAACGGCACGGGCACGTCAGGATGCCGGGTCGATCGGCCCTACCCGGCCGCCGATGGTCGGCCACCGGGTCACGCCGCCGCGGCGACCACGGCGAGCACCGCCACGAGCGCGATGAGCATGTACGCCAGGTAGGCATCCAGGCGTCCGGACTGCATCCGTTTGGCGAGCCGGGCGACCAGAAGGACCGGTCGTTGTAGCGGCCGGTACAGGTAGTGCTCCACGATCTCGATGACATCGGTGGTGTAGCCCAGATGCGTGCCGGCGGCGCCGCGGACCTCGTCGCCCATGCGGCCGCCCGTGCTGGCCTCGAGGCGCCTGAGGTTGTTGCGGGTGAGCAGGAGCGCGGCGAGCACCTTGCGAGTGGGGTGCGAGTAGCCGAACGGGGTGTACTGGTCGGCTCCCGCGACGCCGGCCGTGGCGGAACGCCAGGCGGGAACTCGCCGTACCCGGCCCAACCCGCCGCGGGAGAGCAGCCACACGACAGCGAGCGTCGCGATGAACAGCGCCGGCATCATGACCCACAGCCACGAGGGCGAGAGGATCGAGAAGTTCGGATACACCGGTTGCAGGACCCACGCGGACGCCAACGCGCCGCGGGTGATCTCCGGGGCCACGACGGGGGAGAGGCCCGTCGCGAGGAGGCGGATCTCCAGCGGGGTGACCGCGGCGATGGCGAGGCAACCCGCGCCGAGGACGAGCAGGCCGAAGCGCCCGACCGGGCCTGCCTCGCGGACCGGGCGGGGCGGTGTCGCGCCGTTGGTCCGGCCGAGGACGGTGAACGCGATGACGCGGACGAAGGCGACGCCGGCGAAACCCGCGGTCAGCGCGACCAGGGCACCCGCGACCGCCATGGCGATCTGTCGCGGCAGCGAGTCGAGCCGGAACTGCTGCGCGATCGACTCCAGCAGGAACCATTCGGAGACGAACCCGATCGTGGGCGGCAGCCCGGCCAGGGTGAGGGAGCCGACCGCCAGGGCCGTGCCGCTGAACGGCATGCGGCGGCCGATGCCGCGCAGCGCCTCCATGTCGTCGCTGCCGTGCGCCGAACCGATGACACCCGCGGCGGCGAAGAGCGCGGACTTGGCGATCGCGTGGGCGACCACCTGCAGGCTCGCGGCGAGCAGCCCCACCGCGGTGAGCATCGGCTGGCCCAGATCGAGCCCGATCAGCGCGATGGCGTAGCCCACGACGATGAGTCCGGCGTTCTCGACGCTGGAGTAGGCGATGATGCGGGTCAACCGTTCGGCCACGGTAGCGTGCGCGATGCCGCCGAGCGCGGTCAGGCCGCCGAGCACGAGCAGCACGATCGGCAGCCATCCGGGCGGCGGGCCGAAGAGCGCGGCGGTGCGCCACAGGCCGTAGAAGCCGACGTTGACGGCCGATCCCGCGAGCAGGGCCCGCACCGGTCCGGGGGCGGCGCTGTAGCCGGCCGGCAGCCAGATCTGCCCCGGCATCAGGCCGACCTTGACGGCGAACCCGGCCACGAGCAGGACGTACGCGCTGTCGCGCAGGGGCCCGGCGGGCAGCCCGGCCAGGTCGGCGATCACAAAGCTTCCGCTGTGGACGGAGGCGAGCAGCAGGCCGAGCATCGCCAGTTGGCCACTGGTCTTGCCGAAGACAACGGTGAGCACGCTCGGGGTGGCCGTGTCGGGCCGACGCCGGTACGCCGTGATGACGTAGAACGCCAGCGTCAGCGCCTCCCAGCCGAAGAGGAAGACGAAGACGTGGTCGGCGGTCAGGATCAGCGTCGCCGCGCCGAGCAGAAGCGCGGTGCCCGCGGCCAGTCCCCGCGTCGGCACCCGTTGCGGCGAGGCCCAGTCGGCGACCACGAGACAGCTCGGGGCGGCGACGGCGAAGGTGAGCAGCAGGAACAGCGACGAGAGCCGGTCGGCGGTCAACGACGCTGAGCCGAAGCCAACCCACCCGTCGAGTCCAACGTGGACCGTCTGGCCTGCGAGGCCGGCCGCGCCGACCACGGCCAGGGCCGCGCTCGCGACCGCGCAGAGCAGGAACGGCAGGCGTGCCGCGCGGGGGAAGATCAGGTCCACGGCGACGGCGACGGCGAGTACGCACAGGGCCGCCGCGAGCACGGTGCTCATGTCCCAGGTCATCGACGTACCTCCAACGCCGGCAAAGCGTCGGGGACCCGGCCCAGCGCGAGCAGGATGCCGTGCAACAGGCTGAATGGGCTCGCCGGGTTGCCGGGAACCCATACGTCGACCGGAACGAGGTCCCCAATGCCGGCGTGCGTGGCGTACGAGCCAGCCACCAGCCCGCCGCTGACCGCGTCCGTGCCGGCGGCGATGACCACCAGCGGCCGTGGCATCGCCTCCAGCGTGCGCGCCAATGGCTGCGTCATGCCCCGGGCGCCGAGGCCGGTGACCAGCAGGATGTCGGCGTGGCGCGGGCTCGCGGTAAGGAAGATGCCCAGCCGGTTCGCGTCGTAGACCGGGTTGAACAGGGCGTTGACCTCCCACTCGTCGCTGCCGTCGGAGCCCGAGTCGACATGTCTGATGTGGACACTGCGGCGGAGCCGGCGCACCCGGTCCGCGATGGCCTCGCGCACGTGCGCGAGCCCGTCGTCGGTCTCGGTGGTCTCGGGCACGACCAGGCCGGCGCGGGTCAGCGCGGCGGTGCTCGCCCCCTGGGCCCAGGCGAAGACGTCGGGGTGGCGCGTGACGCAGGCACCGCACAGGATGCAGCGGCCGCGGTCGACGAACAGGCGCGTGTCGGGGGCGGCCTGGATCGCCCCCGTGGGGCACACTCGGGCGATCCGCTCGGCGTCGTCGCGCCGTCCGGTGTCGGCGACCGACACCGCTGCGGCGAACGAGCGCTCGTAGGGGTCGGGGTGGTCGGGCCACCGGGTGGTCAGCACCCCGTTGCGCAGGCCGCGCAGCAACCACGTCATGCCGCCACCCCCGCGATGGACAGGCCGAAGCTGGCCTCGATGAAGGGGAAGTCCGTGAGGATGTCGCCGTCGAAGACCGACCCGAACAGGGCCAGGTTGTGAAACGACGCCGAGCGCGGCGCGCACCGCGCGATGCGGCCGTCCTCGACCTGCACGGTGTAGACGACCTCGCCCTGCGGCGCTTCGGCCCACCCGATGCCGCGACCACTGTGGACGCTCACCTCGGCGCGGAGCCAGGCGGTGCCATCGACCCGCTCGACGGCCGCCCGCACCAGCCGAAACGACTCCGCGATCTCGGCGACGCGCACCTGCAGGCGCGCCATCGCGTCTCCCGCCGCATGCCCGGTCACGGCCCGGGGCTCGAGCGACCCGTAGCCGTCGTAACCGCGGCTGACCCGGTCGTCGTCGAGCTGACCGCTGGCCCGACCGACCGGGCCGAGCGCGCCGTGGTCGGCGGCGAGCTCGGGGCTCAGCGGTCCGGTGCGGCGCAACCGGTCCAGGAACGACGAGGTCGCCATCAGCAGGCGTAGGTCGGGATCGAGCGCCCTCTGCAACGCCGCGAGTTCGCGCAACAGCTCCGATGTGGAGAGTCGCGGGACGGCGCTCACGCCGCCGAGCACGACCACGCCGCGGCCGAACCGGTTCCCGCACAACCGGCTCACCAGCCGCAGCACGCGCTCCTTGTGCCAACCGAACCGGGCGACCGCCACGGCCAGTCCCGCGGCATCGGCGAGCCGGAGCGCGACGTCGACATGGTTGGCGACCCGCTCGAGCTCGGCGTGCAGGACCCGCACCAGGCCCGCGGCACGCGGCACGGCGGTGTCCGAGAGCGCCTCCAGGGCGTGGCAGTACGCCAGCGCGTGCGCCACGCTCGCGATCCCCTCGACGCGCTCGGCGAGCAGCACGCCGCCGTCCGGGGTAGCCGTCTCGAATCGCTTCTCGAGGCCACGGTGCTTGTAGTACGGCCGCACCCGCAGATAGGGGATGTCCTCGCCGGGACTCTCGACCAGGTACTCCACCGACTCCATCACCCCCGAACGCACCGGCCCGTGCGGGATCGTGAAGAGCCCGGTGCCCAGCACCTGCCGGGTCAGGGCATGTTCATCCGGTTCGATGGCAAGCGATTGGCCCGTGTCGCCCGCCAGCGGTCGCGCGGCGCGGTCGAGCAGTGGAAGCAGGAGCGGATCGAGGCGGGGATGCCCGGCCGGGACCACCCCGAACAGGTCGTGGATCACCCGCTCATACCAGAACGCGGCCGGCACTCCAGCCGTCAGCGACGGGTACCCGGCAGCGGGTACCAGCGCGTCGACGGGGACGATCCCTGCGGGGACAGCCATCAGCGCGGTCAGTCGCAGCGTCTGGTCTGCCCCGGTCCTCGACGCGTGCAGTCCCGCGAAGCGGTGCCCGAGCTGTCGGTGGCGCTGCACCTGCGCGATGAGCCCGGCCGCGTCGAGGGTCGTCCCAGCGGGGATCGTCATGGCGTGCCTCCGAGTAGGGCGGCGGCCCGCGTCAGCAGGGTCGTCAGGTCGGCCGGCAGGTAGAGCCCGAGCAACAGCAGCGCGAGCAGCCCGGCCACCATCGGGGCGACCATCCAGGCCGAGACCTCGCCGCGCGTGATCGCCACCGCGCCGTCGCCATCCGGGCGCGGATCGGGCGTGTAGACGAGCCGGGTGGTCGCGGTCGCCAGCCCCAGGAACGCCAGCGTGACGAGAGCGACGAGCACGACCGCGACGGTGTTCCGCGAGGACTGCAGACCGCCGGCCACGATGGCGAACTCGCTGCGGAACAGCCCGAAGGGCGGCATCGCCGACAGCGCCAGCACCGCGAGGAGGAACAGTGGCGCGGTCACCGGCAGCACGCCGGTCGCGCCGCGGATCCGGTGCAGATCCTTGGTGAGGTACTTGCGGACCAGGACGCCCGCGCCGTAGAAGGCGTTGCCCTTGGCCGCGGCGTGGGCGAGCACATGCAGCAGCGCGCCGAACAGCGCCAGTGGCGCGCCGAAGCTGACCGCGATCGCCAGAATGCCCATGTGCTCGACCGAGGAGTACGCCAGCATCCGCTTGAGGTCGCGTTGGTCGAGCAGGTAGAGCGCGGCCAGCGCCAGCGACGCGATGCCGAAGACCATGAGCACGGTCTGCGGGAATCGCGGTCCGAGCGTGGCGACCGCGATCTGGTAGAACCGCAGCACCGCGTAGAAGCTCGTCGCGAGCAGAGCGCCGGACAGCAGTGCGGAGATCGGCGTCGGCGCCTCCGAATGGGCATCCGGGAGCCAGGTGTGCACGGGGAAAAGCCCGACCTTCGTGCCGAAGCCGAGCACGGCGAGCACGAAGGCCAACCGTACGGGCGTCTCCGGCAGCGCGGCACCGGCCTTCAGCAGCGGCACGAACGCCAGATCGTACGACGGGCCCAGTACGCGGGAGCCCGCGTAGTACAGGAAGACGGTGGCGAGCAGGGCGATGCCCAGGCCGGCCGAGGCGATCAGCACGTACTTCCACGACGCCTCCACCGCGCCGTCGGTGTTCTCGATCGCGACCAGCAGCGCGGAGACCACCGTGGTGACCTCGATCGCGATCCAGAGCAGCGCCAGACCATTCATCGCCGGGGCGCAGAGCATCGACCAGGCGAAGATGTTCATGCCGACGTAGAACCGTCGCATGGAGACGGTGGAGTGTTCGCCGCGCAGGTACCCCACGGCGTACGTTGCTGTGGCCGCGTAGAGAAACCCGGTGGCGAGCAGGAACACGCCGGAGAGCGCATCCACGCGCAGGAAACCGACGCTGACCCCACCGGCCGCGCTGGCGGCCGGGACCAGCACGACGGTCGACGCGAAGCACGCCACGCCCGACAGCACGGTGAAGAAGCGGCCCACGCCCGGGGCGACCAGGCTGACCAGGGTGGCCACGAGTGGCACGAGCAACACGGCAATGAGGAGAGTCGAACTCTGGTCACCACTGCCAACGGGCATGCCGGTCACCCCCGCAACCGGGTCAGGGCGTTGGTCGAGAGCGACTCGCTGCGCCGGTGATGCACGCGCATGAGCACGCCGAAGACCACCACGGCGATGAGCAGGTCGAACAGGAACGCCACCTCGAAGATCAGCGGCAGGCTCGCGGCGACCACGAGGCTCGCCAGCGACACCCCGTTCTCCAACGAGAAGAACCCGATCGCCTGGGAGACGACATCACGGCGCACGACCATGAGGACGAACGAGACCAGCACGACCGCGACCGCGATGGACAGGGCCGTGGTGGGCAGCACGTCGCTGGGTAGGTGCAGTGCGCCCACGGCGAGGAACCCGAACCCGGCCACGGCGATCGAGACCAACGCGGCCGACGCCACACCCAACGTGCTCGAGCCCGCGATGTCTTCGGAGGTGCCCCGCATGAGCCGGACCACGACCCACGGCACGATCACCACCTTGAGCACGAAGGAGAGGCCGGCCAGGGCGTACAGCTCGGGCAGGGCGTGCGTGGCCGCCACCACGGCCGCGAGCGCCGACACCACGAACGACTGCGCCGCGTAGAGCCGCAGCTGGTCGCGCAGCAGCGCCGTGCGGAGCATCCCGAACTCGATGAGCAGCACGACCACCGCGATCACGTTCGCGACGCCGGCGAACAGGCCGGGCGCCGGTGCGGGTCCCATCAGCCACCCCCGAGGTAGAGCGTGAGCACCGCGAGCACCGCGAGCACGAACGCGGCCGCCACGAATTCGGTGATCTTGAATAGCCGCAGCTTCGCGAAGGAGTTGTCGATGAGCGTGACGCCGACCCCGACCAGGCACGCCTTGGTGAGCAGCGCAACGATCGCCAGGGCTACCGAGCCGAGGGTGGCCTGCTGCGCCAGGCCCCAGGGGGCAAGGAAGACATTGATGAGGAGCGTGTAGAGGATCAGCTGCTTCATCGCCGAGCCCCACCGCAGCGCCGCGAAGTGCGGCCCGGAGTGCTCGAACCCGCGAGCCTCGTCGATCATGCCGAACTCGTTCGTGCCGGTGTGCGTCTCGACCGGGATGCGACTGGTCTCGGCCAGGATCACCAGGAAGAGCGCTGCCGCTGCCAGCAGGTGCGCGGGTCGCACGATCTGCGTGACCGAGGAGCGCAGCGTGGCCGCCATCGCGTACGGCAGGTCGGTGGTGGTCACCACGGCCACCACGAGCACCACGAACAGCACCACCGGCTCGGTGATCGCCGAGAATGTCTTCGCCCGGCTCGAGCCGAGTTGCGCGTAAGGACCGCCCGACTCGGCGGCGGCGACCGCGACCGAGAACCCGGCCAGCGACAGGATGAACCCGCCGCCGAGGATGTCGCCCATGTAGCCCAGCGGGAGCGGGAACGTGGTCAGCACCGGGATCAGCAGCGGCACGGTGAGATAGCACGTCAACGCCGCGAGCGGCGCGACCAGGAACACCCAGCTCGCGTGCCGCGGTGCCAACGACTCCTTCGCGAAGAGCTTCGCGAGGTCGTAGTACGGCTGCAGGACGCGGGGACCACGGCGGCCCTGCAGCCTGGCTTCCACCCGCGCGATCACGCCGCCGACGCCGGGAGCCGCGACCAGCACCGTCACCGCTTGAGCGGTCTGGATCACGGCGATCGGCAGCGATGGATCAGCCAACGCCATCGGCTCCTCCCAGCCATCGGACGGCACGTGCCGTCAGATCGACAGTTGGTAGAAGCCATCAGCGGACAGCGCATCCGCGGTCGAAGGCGAGCTTCATCGCCGTGATCAGGATGGCACAGCCCTCCGGGGTCGAGCAACCCCGTCCGTCCCGGCGGTCAGGGCGCCTGGCGGGCACCGTACGAGTCGGGCAGGTACCGGATCACCTCGACGTCGTCGAGCACCACGGCGCCCTTGGTCAGCACGCCCTCGAGCGAGTCGAGGAAGGCCGCGATCTGCGGTCTGCTGTCGACGACCACGATGACGACGGGCAGGTGGGTGCCGAACGGGAACGGGTGCGGCGTGTGCACGGGCGAGGTGGCGGTGAAACCCTCGATGCCGCGCAGGGCGGTGGCGCCGGCCAACCCCAGCTTGTGGGCGCGGTGCACGATCTCGGCGTAGAGCGGCCGGTGATGCCACTGGTCGGCGCCGTCCACGAAGATGGTCGCCCGTACGGCCTGTCCCTCGATCCGCATGACCTCACCCCGCCCGTTGCCCACGGCAGTGGTAGAAGCCATCAGCGGACATCGTCGCGGTTACGGCGGGCCTCATCGCCTGCGCCGAGCATCCCACGGCACCATGACTGCCGCAACGGCCGCGGTGGCCACTAGACTCGCACCGAACTGCCTCGATGTCCGCCCAGGAGCATGGCATTGACTGATCCGCATGGCCCCGCGCTCCGGCTCACCATCTTCGTCGGCGAGTACGACCAGTCGAACCACGCGGCGGTCTGCGAACTGATCGTCCGCCACGCCCACGACCATGGCCTCGCGGTGGTGAGCGTCCTGCATGGCATCGAGGGCTACGGCGTCCACTCACGCATCCACACGCAGCGAATCCTGTCGCTGGCCGAGGACCTGCCTATGGTTGTCGTCATCGTCGACGTCGAGCAGCGCATCCGAGAGTTTCTCCCGTCGCTGGACGACATCGTGGCCGAGGGCCTGGCGGTCATCGACCACGTGCAACTGTCCCACGCGTGATCATCGGGCAGCCGCCGCGATCCGCGCGACGGCTTGGACGGCTCGGTCGATCTCGTCGAGGGTGTTGTAGAGGGAGAAGCTGAGTCGGCAGCTGGCGGGTGGGTTCAGGTGTAGGGCGTGGTGGGCCAGGGTGGCGCAGTGGCAGCCGGCGCGGGATTCGACGC
>DATBGZ010000073.1:0-1678 GCA_036557785.1 Micromonosporaceae bacterium | reverse complement strand
CGAAGATCTTCTCCGAGCAGCAGGCGATCGGCTACCCGTCCGTGCTGGTCGAGGGGGAGCGCGACTGCAACCGCTACCTGACCGACATGTTCGCGGACTGGCAGGCGCCCGGGATCACCACCGTCCTGCACGAGAAGAAGGGCGGCTACGCCAACAACATCCGCGCGGTCCGCGGCCTGGCCGCGAAGGCCGAGGCCGCGGGGGTACGGATCGAGACCGGCGTCCGCGTCACCGGGTTCGGCGTCGCCGGGGGCGCGGTGACCTCGGTCGAGACCGATCAGGGCACGATTGCATGCGACCAGCTCGTGATCGCCGTCGGCCCGTGGATCCGCGACCCGTGGGCGTGGCTGGGCCTGCCCGAGACGATCACGGTGGCGCAGCCGGGTGGCACCGGGGGGGTGGACCGGCCGATGTGGACCTACTGGGCGCTGCAGGAGGGCACGCTCGGGATCGAGCCGAGCGAGTTCACCGACAACGCGGGGGCGATGCCGCCCGTCACGCACGTGGACTCGGACGCGCCGCTGTATGACGACATCAGCGGCGACCTGATCACCGACGAGCTGTGGGGCATCTACTACAAGCCGGACTTCAACTTCGCCGGGCTGCAGGGCGGCGCCTCCCCCTACGTCGTCGGCAAGCCCGCGGCCGAGATCGCCATCGACCCGTACGGCCCGGAGAGCCCCGAGTTCACCGTGCAGGAAGACTTCGTCCGGATGTGGACCTCGGGGCTGGCGCACTGCCACAAGAGGTTCGAGGGCAAGCGGCCCCTCTACCGGCACGAGCCCACCGGCGGAATCGGCGCGTTCACACCGGACAGCTTCCCGGTCTTCGACGTGTTCCGGCAGAACGCCTACGTGATCGCCGACTCCAACCACGGGTTCAAGATGATCGGCGTCGGGGCCCTGGTCGCCAGGGAACTGCTCGGCGAGCAGCAGCCGCTGCTCGAGCCGTTCCGGTTCGGCCGGTACGCCACCGGCGAGCTGCACCCGGTGAGCAACTCCCCCTTCCCCTGGAGCTGACCGTGGCCGACAACGCAGGCACCATCCGGATGGGCATGATCGGGGCGGGCTGGATCGCGCAGGACCACAAGCGCGTGCTCGGTTCCCTCCCCGAGGCCGAGCTCGTGGCCGTCTGCGACCTCGACGCCGAACGGGCCGAGGCGCTGGCCAGCGGCACCGGCGCGCGCACCTACCAGGACTGGCGCGAGCTGCTTGACAACGAGGATCTCGGGGCGGTCATCGTCTGCGTGCCGCCGCAGGCCCACCGGGAACCGGCGGTCACCGCGCTCGGACGCGGGCTGCCCGTCTACCTCGAGAAGCCGATCGCCCGCACCGCCGAGGACGCGGCGGAGATCGTGGCGGTGGCCAAGAGCACCGGCACCGTCTGCGCGGTCGGTTACCAGTGGCACGCACTCGACCTGCTCGAGGACCTGCCCCCGCTGCTGGCGGGCCAGCAGATCGGGCTCCTGCTCGGGACCAGCGTCGGGCCGACCCAGAGCCGCCCGTGGTTCGTGGATATGCGCGCGGGCGGCGGGAACCTGCTCGAGCGCGGCAGCCACCACATCGATCTGGCCCGGACCGTGGCGGGCGACGTTGCGTCGGTCCAGACCGCCGCCGGGCGGGTCCGGCTGGCCCGCAGCGGCGGGGAAGGCGGGGACATCGACGACGCCCTGACCATG
>DATBGZ010000072.1:0-56977 GCA_036557785.1 Micromonosporaceae bacterium | reverse complement strand
ACCCCGATATTGCGCTGGTCTCTGCGCGACGTCAACGCGACACGCCAGCATTTTACTGGCTACATGATTGAGCCGAAAGAGGCCGCCTTCCCACGCGACACAACGGAAGGCGGCTCTATCGGTGCCTTAACTTCGGGCTAGGCACAGCGCCAGGTAGCGCAAGGCCGCGGCGCGGATGGTGTGGTGTGCCGAACGAAGGTCGACACACCACACCACATCGCGGACGGCTACACCGTGCAGGTAGCTGTCGGTAACGTCGTGTTGCCGTTGCTATAGAGCGTTATGCCGAAGTTGTTGCCGCTGCCGTTGGGCGTCGCGGTGAGCGTGCCCGTCGAGCCGCTGACGTTGGCGCTCCAGCTGTTCTGCAGGCTCTGGCTGCCGTGGAGGGTGAGCCTGACGGTCCAGGTGCTCGACCCGCTGACGGAGATGTTCACGTTGAACCGGTCCGGCCACGACTGGCCGGCGCTGACGCTCGCCGTGCAGGAACCGCCACCGCCTCCTCCGCCGCCACCGCCGGAGGCGGTGCAGCTTGCGGTCGGCAAGGTGGTATTGCCGTTGCTATAGAGCGTTATTCCGAAGCTGTTACCGCTCCCGTTGGGCGTCGCCGTGAGCGTGCCCGTCGAGCCGCTGACGTTGGCCATCCAGTGGTTCTGCAGGCTCTGGCTACCGTGCAGGCCCAGCGTGACGGTCCAGTTGTTCGACCCGCTGACCGACACGTTCACATTGAAGCGGTCCGGCCACGACTGACCGGCGGTCACGGTCGCGGTGCAGCCGTTGCTGGTACCGCCGCCCCCACCGCTGGTCGTCGTGGTCGTCGGCGGAGGCGTGGTCGTGCCACCGCCGCCACCACCACTAGCGGAGACGGTGATGTTGGAGCTGCCGCTGCTCTGGTAGCCCTCGGTGGCAAGGATCTGGTAGTTCTGGGTGCCCAGGGTCAGGCCGTGGCTCGCCCAGGCGTTGAAGATGTTCGCTGTCGTAATGGTGCCGCCGGTGCGCTTGGACTGCCGGATGGCCCAGTACTGGTTGAAGGTTGCCGTGCCCTGGATGGACGGTGCGTTGGTGCGGGTCGACTCGTACAGGTTGTAGGTACTGCCGTCGCTGCTGACCGATCCGAGGCTGGTGGCGCCGGAACTCGGGTTGTAGTTGCCGTAGTTGTCGACGATGTAGTACTCGACGAGCGGGTTGGTGGTCCAGCCATAGAGCGACAGGTAGCAGTTGCCGTTGCAGTTCCATGAGCCCGAATAGGACACTGTATGGTTCGAGCCCGGGTTCCAGCCCGTGCCGGCCACGACGTTCTGCGAGCCCGTGTTCCAGGTGAGGCTGTAGTTGCTGCCTGACCCCAGAGTCATGGTGGCTCCGCTGGACTGCTCCCAGAACGAGTAGAAGTAGCCGTTGTTGGTGCCGGTCGAGTTCGAGGTGATGGTGGTGGCGGCGCCGGCCGGGCCGGCCGTAAGAGTGACGGCGACGAGCGCGCCGGCGACGAGCCCGCTGGCGACGCCGATGCTCACCAGCGCACGGGCGATCCGGCCTCTTGACCTGCGAGAGCCGGGGTCGGGACTTTCGGACATGCTTCACTCCTTGGGGAGATGGTTCCCAGTGTGGACGCTGAGCGGACGGGCATAGGCTGATGTACGCCTGTCGATCAGGAGCGGAGGGACAGGCGCTCGGTCAGAGCCCATACGTCGTGCGGTGGCCATCGACGCAGGAGGTGCGCGGTACGAGTGTGTAACGTTATCGGTGGGCCCGAATCAAAGTGTGGAGAACGTTGTCGAACTCGTCAAGACGTATCACGCAACTATCTGGTTCACTCAACCGGCTACGGCCCTGACCTGCACCGACGCAGCGAGGTTGTTCACGTGACCGGACAAGATGATCTACCTCTTCCGATGAGTCGGCAGCGGCGCCCCGCCCTCTTGTGCCGCGCGGGCTCGATGGCGGCTGGTGTTCTGCTCTGCCGGGAGGCGGTACGTACGGCACGGACGGCCTTGACTACCGCGGGAGCTGGACCAGCATGCCGATCACGAGGTTGGCTTTGGTTGGATCGACCTTCGGCCATCTGTGCCAGGACCTCCCATTCGCGGTCGGACAGCGTGGCCATCGGATCGGATTTGGAAGCCGCCGCGATCATCGCGGTGACGACGGCCACATGGGCGCCTGCGCTTGCACCGCGTCCTCGGTGAGCCGTAGCCGTACTTGTGCCTTCTCCGCACATCGGCGTACGTGACCACGTTGTTCATGGCCTCGCTGGCCACGAAGTACGCGGTTGCCTCGATGACCTCAGGCGGGTGGCGGTCTGGCACCTCCAGCAGGGCGACGGGCACGCTCGCCCGGTTCGCGGGAGAGCACACCTCCGACGCGGCCGTGGACCATGCCGCCGAGCACGGGTCGCGACGTGCGCGAGGCCTCTGCCTGTGTGGGCGTGCCTGGCGCAGTATCAGGCTCCGATCGGGGCACCGTAGGAACTGCACTGGCCGTCCAGTTCCGCCAGGATCTGCGCCGGGGTCAGGCGGTTGCTGTCGTTGCCCACGTAGGCCTGCCAATCGGCGAACGCGACGATGAGCTGTTGACGACGGAAGTTGCTGTTAGTGCCTGCTGACCCCATGAGGGGGTCGATCACCTTCGTGTGGATATCGCGTGCGTGCTGGGAACTGCGGTTGAACAGTGTCCCGGCGGCCACCTCGTCGCGAACCGCTGCGCAGGCCACCTGCTCAGGTGTGGTCGGCGTCCAGTCGGGTTGGCCCGCGCCGGCCTCGGACGAACCGCCACCAGCGTTCCTCAAGTTCGCGGCAATCGCGGCGACGGCAACGAGCACCACGACTGCTCCGAGAACTATGAGCAGCTTCAGCGCACCCGACATGGGCGTCCTTGCCGGCTTCCCAGGTGCGGGGGCTTGCTGTGTTGGTTCCGGCGATGACGGTCTAACGCTGCTCGCTGTCGCCGTCGCGGGCGCTTTGCGAAAGTAGGCGTTGGAGGCTGGCATGGCGAGCAGGACGATGACGGCAACGAGATCAAGCAGGTACGCAAGCGGGTACGCGATTGCGGAAGTCGCCCCAGCATCCAGGATCGTGGCAAGAGTGGTCGGCAGGAACAGGCCGGCGACGACCCATGCAATGATGCGGGCGGCCCGCTTGCCCATGTAGACGAAGATCGCTGGAATGGCAACTGCAAGCGCGACAATCACGCCCTTTGAAGGATCGTGCCCGTCCCGAACGCCCCAGAAGACTCCGTTGGCAGCTACGGATAGAGCGTACGCAAACAGCAGCACCACGGCCCAATTGACCACGGTGGGCCGGGTGGTCTTGGCGGCCGTTGCGGTGGGAGTCGTGGCGTAAGGGGCCGTCAACGGACCGGTCGCCACGATCGTTGCCTGACGAGGGGTTCCACACCTCCCGCAGAACTGTGCGTCGCTGCTGAGTGCGTTCCCGCAGTTGTGGCAGTGGTAGTTGACCGGAGGAACGTGCTGCTGCGGCGGCTGGTAGCCAGCCGTGGGCGGGTAAGTCATGGAACGTCCCCTGGTCTTCGGTGTTCTCGGGAGTGGCGTCAGATGCATATGCACAATGGGCGAGGCTGCGCAGGTCGTGATCGTGTCGCTTCGCCGCCGGTGCCGTCAAGTCGTGCCAATACGGTCATGCTGAGGAAATGCCAGGCAAGAGCGGCGCGCTGCGGAGTTCGAATCTCTTCGGGCACGCAAGCGAGATCTCTGACGACCCAGCAGGAATCGGCCGGATCACCCCGAACCTCTTCGATGTCGCAGGCCGCTAGTCCAGGCGATCGGCGAGTTCGCCAACTACCCCGGCCGGCCGGCCGAGCAGCGACGGGATCGCGATCGCGGCGAGGAGAGCGCCCAGGATCGCCCCGCCCTGCCAGAAGCCGGAGCCCCTCCTGATGGCATAGAACGTGGCGACCGCCTCGACGAGGATCGCGACAACTGGCAGCAGGACACCGAGCCCGGCATAGGCCCACCCGCGCCACGCCTCGTAGCGCAGGCCCGCGACCGACGTGCAGGCGACCACGATGCCGGACAGCAGCACGGGCGGGACGAGCAGCAGGGCCGCCAGAGCCACGCCAAGGGGACTGCCCGGGTACTGGAACCGCCACCAGTCCAGCGCGGCGACGGCCACACCGACTGCCGCTGCTGTGATCACCCCGACGCGCAGCCGGGTCGGGTCTGAAAGCGGCGCGACGGCCATGGCGAGGAGCACCGCCGCGACCCCGAGCAGGACGGGAAGTGTCGCGATGACGGGCGTGATCCAGGCCGGCAACGCCCTAGACATCCATGGTTGTGCGCCCTCGAGCAGAAAGATCGCCGACCCCGCCGCCGCACCGCTGAGGAGCAGGCGGGCGCGACCGCCGACATCGAGGGCGAGCACCACACCGACGACGGCGAGGATCACCCCGGCGACGACCACCTCGCGACCCGCCGCGCCGAGCTGCCACCCCGTCTCGGGATGGTCCACGATCTGGTAGCGCGGCCACGCGTCAGGCTCGCGGGTGGCCTCGTCGAGGCGGTGGAGCGCCGGCACGATCGAGACCGCCGCCAGCACTGACACGGCGACGCCGGCGAGTGCCAGCACGACACCCGCCGCCAAGCGCCAGATCTCGACCGGTCGCACCCACGCATTCACGCCTTACAAACTACCGTGTTCGGGTTCAGGCGTGGGGTCGGCGGTGCCGAGGGAGGTCCCGCGACATCCGCCAGACAAGATAACGACGCGCGGCGCGGCGGCCGTGATCGCGAACCGTCTGCTCAGCGCGACTCCAGCCGCTTCACGACGTAGTCGCGCTGCCAGACCGCGGGCTCTCCAGGCTTACAGGTGACGCTCCACCGAATGATGTCGATCGTCCGCAATGGGGTGACGAAGTAGTGGCACGAGAAGAAGTCGAGGACGATGCCGTTTCCGGCCCGCTGGGTCCGCGGCGGCGCGACCAGCCCCGGGTCGACGAAGTCGTACGTGGCATGGAACCGCGCCACATCGTCGATCAGCTCCCCGGATCGGAATTCGGGTGTCGCCGACGTCGGAAAGGCCTTCTCGCCGTCGCCCAGCGAGGCGGAGTAGAGCTCGGCCAACACCTCGGCGTACGCGATCGGGTCGAGGTCGACCCCCACGCGAGCACCGAGTGCGCGCATCGTGGCGACCTGGTTGAGGTACAGCACCTGCCCGTCGCGGGTCACCACGAGGCCGTGGGTAACCGACATATTGGAGACCGTCGGTTCGTCCTCGACGGCGCGAATGGCGTACGCGACCCAGGCTGCCTGTCCGATGAGCCAGGTCGCCGGTTTCGCCTGCCCGGTCTCCTTGGTGATCGTCAGGCGACGGCTCATCACCCCGCTCATTCCGAACGCGTACTCGACCTCCCGACTATCCTCCCGAACCTTCTCGAACCCAACGAATAGTGCCATCGGCGCCCCGCCTCCCCGCGTCGGAACTCTCGGGCCGCTTAGCCCGGGGCTCACGGATGGGATCCCTGAGCTCATGAGCGAATGTACCGCGATCATGCTGCACCCAACTGTCCACTAGGGAATGTACGTCTTCTCGATCCAGTGGTGGCTCGCGACGTCGGCAACGACCTCGTAGCGGCTGAACTTGGGGACCGCCATGCCATCGGGTACATCCACCATCATCGGGTTGGGCGGAGCGTGTCGGCGGCCGCCCACCGACGGCTCGAGGCCTGGTGGGCCGATCTGAAAGAGGCTTTCACTCTACGGCTACCCGTGGTACAACTCTGAAAGGGCATTTCAGAGTCGTACGGCGACGGGAGGCGGCATGGCGCGCGAGCGTCGGGTGACGATCGACGAGCCGCGGGCGATGGCGGCGCTGACCCATCCGGTCCGCCTCGACCTGCTCACCTACCTGATGGCGAGCGGGGCGGCGACGGCCTCGCAGTGCGCCCGTGCGGTCGGCGACACGCCGTCCAACTGCAGCTACCACCTGCGTGTGCTGGCCCGACTCGGCCTGGTCGGGCCGGAGGAGTCGACCGACGGTCGGGAGCGGCCGTGGCGGGCGCTGGTCACCGGGTTCTCGGTCGAGGGGTTCCAGGACGAGCCGGATTCGCCTCGGGCGCGCGGCGCCGCGGCCCTGCAGGCGGTGGCGGTACAACGCGACCATCAGTTGGTCCGCGACTACCTGGCCAACCGGGACCGGGTACCGAAGCGCTGGCGCGCGGCGGACGGGTACGGCACGTACACGCTGCGGATGACGCCCGCCGAGTTGAATGCACTCGGGGAGGCACTGGACGCATTGATCCGGCCTTATCTGGCGGCTACCCGGGAGGACCCGCCGCACGGCAGCGACCTGGTCCACCTGGGCCTGCACGCCTTTCCGCTGCTCGACCGTAAGGGCTCGCGATGAGTGCGCTGGGCAACCGGGACTTTCGCCGGCTGTGGTTGGCGGGCCTGGTCTCAGACACCGGCGACTGGTTGCTGCTGGTCAGCCTGCCGATCCTGGTCTACCAACTGACCGGGTCCACGCTCGGCACCGCGTACGCCTTCCTGGTGGAGCTGGCCGCGGCCGTGCTGCTGGCACCGCTGGCCGGCGTACTGGCCGACCGGCTGGACCGGCGGCGGCTCCTGGTCGTCGTGTCGCTCGCCCAGGCGGTCGCGCTGGTCCCGCTCGCGGCGTGGCCCAGGTTGCCGGTGGTGTACGCGGTGATCGCGGCGCAGGCGGCGCTCGCCTCGCTCTTCGATCCGGCGAAGAACGCGCTGCTGCCCACGCTGGTCGGCGCGGAGGACCTGATGTCGGCAAACTCGCTGGTGGGCCTCAACCAGAACCTGGGCCGGCTGATCGGTGGCCCGTTGGGTGGGCTGTTGCTCGCCGCCGGAGACCTGCGCGCGATCGTGGCCGCCGACGCCGCCAGCTTCCTGGTCACGGCCCTGCTGCTGGTCGGGCTCCCTCGGCGCCCACTCTCCCGGCCGACCTCGCCGCCAGCCCCGGATCGCGGTCGGACCGGGCGACCCTTCACCCGGCCAGCGGTACGGGCCGGTCTGCTCGTCGCCGTTGTGGCCAGTGTCGCGCAGGGGCTTTTCGCCGTCCTGTTCGTGGTGTTCGTGGCCAGAGCTCTCCACGGCGACGCCGGGGAGACGGGTCTGCTGCGCGGCGTGCAGGCGATCGGGGCGGTCGCTGGCGGGCTGCTGCTGGCCGCTCCCGGCCGTACCGGACCCGGCCGCCTGCCGCCCGGGCTCCTGGTTGGCGTGTCCTGCCTGCTGTTCGGCGCGCTGTCCCTGGTGACCTGGAATGGGCCCCGGCTGACCACCGCGCCCGGGCCCTACCTGGCGCTGTTCATCGCGGTCGGGGTACCGGGGGTGGCGATTGTCACCGGGTTGACCACGGTACTTCAGCAGTCCACGGTGGACGGTCAACGGGGCCGCGTATTCGCCGCGCTGGGCGTTGCCGTCGCCGCCGGGCAGGCGCTCGGCATGCTCGCCGGAGGCCTGCTCGGCGACAGGCTCGGCGTGGTCACGGTCCTCAATGGCCAGGCGGTGGTGTATCTGCTGGCGGGCGTGCTGGCGCTGGCGGCGCTGGCTCGGGTCCGACCCTCCGTACCGGTACCCGATACCACCGCGCCGCCGGAACCAGTCCACTCTGGACGGTGACGGAGGGCACGGCGAGCTGGGGCAGGGCTCAGGCGATAAGGAGGCGCTCGCCAAGCTCGGCCGCGTCGAGATCGACGAGGTCGCGGTTCCGTTCGGCCCACCGGCCGGATGCAAGGTCATCACCGAGGCTGCGCACTGCCCTCTGCTCGGCGTCCCGCCCGACTCTGGCCCAGATGGACATTCCGCGTCGGACCTGCTCATCCAGATATGCCTCGGGCCGGCGCCAGTATGCCTCGTAGAAGCCGTCCGCGCAGTCCCACGGAAGGAGCACCGCCTCCGCGCGAGCCCCGATCACGCGGGCGAGCTCGGCCAGCGGAGGCCAACCAACGAAGAGTCCGGCGTACTCGGGCAGGTAGTCGCGATTCAGCCAGAACAGATCGGGGTCGCTGAAGTCCTTCGTGAATACCACCACCCGGCGGGCGACGCGCCGCATCTCGCGCAGCCCCGCGATCGGGTCCCGCCAGTGCTCGATGGTGGCGAAGGCCATCGCGGCGTCGAAGGACTGGTCCTCGAACGGAAGGCTCTCCGCGGTGGCGGCCACGCACGGCGCGGCGCCCGCGGGGCGCTGCGCGCGCATGACCGCCGAGGGTTCCACCGCGGTGACGGCGCGATCGGGCGGCTCGTAGGAGCCGGTTCCAGCGCCGACGTTCAACACCGTCCGGGCATCGCCGAGCGCGGCCCAGACCTGGGCGGCGATCCGTGGCTCGGTTCGCCGGGTCACGCTGTAGGCGACTCCGATGGTGTCGTACACGTGCGCGCTGGACTTGGCGCCGCCTGCCTGCATCGGGCCAATGTATCGGTGGCCCGGCGCGTTCGAGAGCCTTGGCGCCCATCCGCTGTGCGGCAATGCCTCGACGCGGTCCGACGAGGCGTCGATCATATCCCGCACCGTACCGAGCACATCGATCTCTATCGCGTCCATGAAGCTCGCGGGCGACGACATCAACCTCAAGCGCCAATGTCAAGGCAGAGGAGCCGGATCGTCCAGGAGATTGGCGATCCGGACCATCATGGCCGCGGACGGCACGACGTTGCCACGCACATACGTTGACAGGCGCGCGATGTCGATGTGCCGATGGCGGAGGCGAAGTCGGCACGGGAGAGCCCCGACCGTCTGAATGCGCTTCGGATAACGTCTGCTACCTCTGCGCGCTCACGGCTCTCCGCGGCTTTGCGGGCGCGGTCGATGACCGCCTCCATCGCTTCGGCCAAGCCGTACGGTCGGGAGTGGCTGAGTACCTCCTCGACCTGGCGAGCGGTTCGACCCCACGGTCGGCGTCGGATCTCGACGACGAGCCGATGCCAGTCGACCAGGTCGCCCCGCTCCAGGGCCGCCTGGACCGCCTCAGTCGGCCAGTCTCGGCACCGGTGACGATGGATCGATGCTCAGATTACGAAAGGCCAGGGTGCTCAGCGACCGATCGGGCGAGCTCATGCTACGAGATTACAGATCTGACAACAGACCACACGGGCATCTCGGCGGGCCGCGTCACGACGTAGGTCAGGTCACCGAGACGCGGCCCCGCGACGCCGCGGGGTCGCGCATGGCAAGTAGCGCCACGCCGATGCCGTAGGTGACGAAATGGCCCTCGGGACGGATCTCGACGATGCTGCCGGCCGCTCGGCTCCGGGGCGGCAACAGCCTGGCGACATATGTCAACGCCTCGTTACCCTCGGGCGAGGTCGCCGCATGGACGGTAGCGGTGCCATGGAAGCTGACCGTCGCCGGCGGGATCGGGGTCAGCAGCGACAGCAGCCCGCCCCGGCGGACGGTCACGGTCACCGCCACCTGCCCGGAGATTCTGATGTGGCGAGCTTTCCAGCTGTTCGACGAGACGGCGACGTAGAGGCGACGATCGTGCTCGGCATAGACGACGCCGCTCGATCTCGGTTCGCCCGAGGGCGTCACGTAACTCACAACGGCGAAGGAGTTCTTGCGGATCGCCCGCCAGATGACGTCGGTGCCGGCCATGGGTTGACTCTATGCCGCCAGGGCCGTTCACCGACCGCACCGGCCGTACGGTCGGATGTCAAGGACGCTTGACAGGCTACGGGGTGTGCTGCGAGCATGTAAAGGAAGGTTGACAGGAGGAGCGGGTTGGAGTTCACGGTGACCGGCAGCCGGGTCCGCGAGTTGCGGCAGGCCCGGGAGCTGTCACAGGGGGATCTGGCGGCTGCGCTCGGTGTCTCCCGGCAGACCGTGAACTCCATCGAGACCGGGCGCTACACGCCGTCCCTTGCGCTCGCGGTGGGGCTCGCCCGCTTCTTTGGGCTGACCGTAGAGGAGATCTTCCATGTCGAAGTCCGTTGAACGATGGTTGCCGTCTGCGGTGGCGCTCGGAGCCGGGGCCGCGCTGCTCGCCGGCTCGTGGCTGGGCGGCCATCCTGTGTCGGGGCTCGTGGCGTTCGCCATCATGGCGGCGGTCGCCGCGGGCGTCGTCGTCGCCGCGCGGCGCAGTGAGACGGTAAAGGGCCTGCTCGACCGGCGCGACGAGCGGATCGTATCCATCGATCTACGTGCGACCGCGGCCAGCGGTGTCCTTACGATCATCGCCATTCTCGCTGGCGCCGTCGTGGAGCTGGCACGCGGCCACTCTGGCGCGCCGTTCACGTGGCTTGGCGCTGTGGCGGGACTGTCCTACCTGGCTGTGGTCGTGGTCCTGCGGCTGCGGGGCTAGCCGTGGCCGCGCTCAGCGTACGGCGTCTCGCGGCCGTCGCCATGCAAGGCCCGCTTGCACTCGGGTGAGGCTGGGAGTCGCCGAGCGCGCCGCCGGCCGCGCGGGACATCGCCTCCACTATGGACAGTGGTGGTAAGAGCGAAGGAGATCCGGCGCCACTGGTCTCGTGGTGCCCTGCCCCCGCAAGAGTGAGATTGGGCCGAACGCGCGAAGGGTGAGCGCGTCCGGCCGTACCGTCGGGCAGCCGAGTGACCCCGGGGGGTGGTCGTGGTCGCGTCGCAGTCGGCCGCCGGCACCGGCCGCACGTCGCCGTCGCTCCTGTCCGGCGGGCGGTCGGTGGAGTCGCTCCTGCGCGGGGCACAGTTCTTCTTCCCCGGCACCCCGTCGCCGGACTACCGCGAGCTGCATCGCCCCGGCGGGCGTGGGGCGGAGGAGTTCTACCGCCAGCGTTGGCGGCATGACAAGGTCGTGCGCTCCACTCACGGCGTGAACTGCACCGGCTCCTGCTCGTGGAAGGTGTACGTCAAGGACGGGATCATCACCTGGGAGACGCAGCAGACCGACTATCCGTCGGTGGGGCCGGACTCGCCGGAGTATGAGCCACGCGGGTGCCCGCGGGGTGCGTCGTTCTCGTGGTACACGTACTCGCCCTCACGGGTGCGGTTCCCGTACGTGCGCGGCGAGCTGCTCCGGCTCTGGCGCGAGGCCCGGGACCGGCTGGGTGACCCGGTGGCGGCCTGGGCGGAGATCACGAACGACCCGCAGCGGGCCGCACAGTACAAGAGCGCCCGCGGGCAGGGTGGCTTCGTGCGGTCGACCTGGCCCGAGGTGACCGAGCTGGTCGCGGCCGCGCACGTGCACACCATCAAGGAGTACGGACCTGACCGCGTGGTCGGCTTCAGCCCGATCCCGGCCATGTCTCAGGTCTCGTACGCGGCCGGGACCCGCTTCCTGTCGATGATCGGTGCGACGATCCTGTCGTTCTACGACTGGTACGCCGACATGCCGATCGCCTCGCCGCAGGTCTTCGGCGACCAGACCGACGTGCCGGAGTCCGGCGACTGGTGGAACTCGTCGTACCTGATCATCTGGGGCACGAACCTGCCGATCACCCGGACCCCTGACGCCCACTTCATGGTGGAGGCCCGCTATCGGGGCCAGAAGGTCGTCGTGGTCTCCCCCGACTTCTCCGACCACACGAAGTTCGCGGACGACTGGCTGGCGGCCAATCCCGGCACGGATGGCGCGCTGGCCATGGCGATGGGGCACGTCATCCTGACCGAGTTCTACCGGGACCGGCAGACGCCGTACTTCGACGAGTACGTCAAGACGTACACCGATCTGCCGTTCCTGGTGACCCTGCGGGAGTACGCGGACAGCTTCGTGCCGGACCGGTTCCTCACCGCGGCCGATCTCGGCGAGACGGATGATGGCTCAGCGCACCGGACCGTGCTGCTCGATGCGGCGACGGGCGCGCCGCACATCCCCAACGGATCTGTCGGCTTTCGGTACACGGACGCCGGGGTGGGCCGGTGGAATCTCGACCTGGGCGCGATCGACCCGGTGCTCACCCTCCTCGGCCGGCACGAGGAGGCGGTCACCGTGGACCTGCCGCGCTTCGACGTCGGCCAGACCGAGGGCGGCTCATCGGTACGCCGGGGTGTTCCGGCGGTCCGCGTCGGCGGCCGGCTCGTCACAACCGTCTTCGATCTGTTGATGGCACAGTATGCGGTGCCGCGCGATGGGCTGCCCGGTCAGTGGCCAACCGGGTACGACGATCCGCAGCCATATACGCCCGCCTGGCAGGAGACGATCACGTCGGTGCCCGCGGCGGCGGCGGTGCGGGTGGCGCGGGAGTTCGCCCGCAACGCGGAGCTGTCCCGGGGCCGCTCGATGATCTGCATGGGTGCGGGCACCAACCACTGGTACCACTCCGACCAGATCTACCGCTCGTTCTTCACGATGATCATGCTCTGTGGCTGCCAGGGTGTGAACGGCGGCGGTTGGGCCCACTATGTCGGGCAGGAGAAGGTCCGCCCGCTGACCGGGTGGTCGACGGTGGCGATGGCGCTCGACTGGCAACGCCCGACGCGCCTCATGGCGGGCACCTCGTACTGGTACGTCCACACCGACCAGTGGCGCTACGAGCGCTTCGGCCCTGGTGAGCTCGCCAGCCCGCTGGGCCGCGGTCTCTTCTCCGGCAAGGCCTTCATCGACTGCCTGGCGCAGGCCAGCCGCCTCGGTTGGACGCCGTTTCATCCCGCGTTCGACCGCAATCCGTTGGACCTCGCGGACGAGGCCCGCTCGGCCGGAGTCGCGCCGGCCGACTATGTGGTGTCGCGGTTGCGGGATGGCACGCTGGGGTTCGCGTGCGAGGACCCGGACGATCCGCAGAACTGGCCGCGGGTGCTGACGGTCTGGCGGGCGAACCTTCTGGGGTCCTCGGGCAAGGGCATGGAGTACTTCATGCGGCACCTGCTCGGGGCCGACGACGCGGTGCGGGCGGAAGAATCTCCGCCGTACCAGCGACCGGAGGGCGTGGTGTGGCGGGATGAGGCGCCCCGCGGCAAGCTGGATCTGCTCACCACGATCGATTTCCGGATGACGAGTACCTGTACCTATGCCGACGTGGTTCTGCCGGCCGCCACCTGGTACGAGAAGCATGATCTGTCCACAACGGACATGCACCCCTTCGTGCATTCGTTCAATCCCGCGATCGCGCCACCGTGGCAGACCCGGACCGACTTTGAGGCGTTCATGCTGATCGCCAAACAGTTCTCCCGGCTCGCCGAGCAGCACCTCGGCACCCGCACCGACATCATCGCGGCGCCGCTGATGCACGACACTGTGGACGAGACGGCACAACCGGGTGGCATCGTGCGCGACTGGCGCAGTGCTGACATCGAGCCGGAGCCCGGCCTGACCTTGCCCCGGCTGGTCGTGGTGGAGCGTGACTATCCGGCGGTGGCGCAGAAGATGGCCGCCCTCGGCCCCCTGGTGGACACGCTGGGCGTTTCCTCGAAGGGCATCACCTTCACCCCGACCGAGGAGGTGGAGTACCTGCGCCACAGCAACGGCGTGGTGCGCGAGGGTGTGGGCGCGGGTCGGCCGTCGCTGGATCGGGACGTGCACATGGCCGAGGCGATTCTGGCGCTGTCGGGGACCACCAACGGCCGGCTCGCGCTGCAGGGCTGGCGCGCCCTCGAGCGGCGTACCGGGATGGGCCTGGCCGCGCTGGCCGAGGACCGAGCCGGCGAGCGGATCACGTTCGCCGATACCCAGGTTCAGCCCCGGGCGGTCATCACGTCGCCGGAGTGGTCGGGCAGCGAGACCGGCGGCCGACGCTACTCCCCGTTCGTCGTCAACGTGGAGCACAAGAAGCCATGGCACACCCTCACGGGCCGGATGCACTTCTTCCTCGACCACGACTGGATGGCCGAGTACGGCGAGATGCTGCCCACGTACCGCCCGCCGCTGGACTATCCGCGCCACTACGGCGAACAGGGCATGGCCGAGGAGGGGGTCAGGGAGCTCACCCTGCGCTATCTGACTCCGCATTCGAAGTGGTCGATTCACTCCGAGTACCAGGACAACCTGCACATGCTCCGGTTGTTCCGGGGTGGCCCGGTGATCTGGATGAGCCCGGTCGACGCGGCGAAGCTCGGCGTCGCGGACAACGACTGGATCGAGGCGTACAACCGCAACGGGGTCGTGGCATGCCGGGCCGTGGTGACCCATCGCATGCCCGCGGGCACGGTGTTCATGTACCACGCCAAGGACCGGCACCTGATGACGCCACGGTCGGAGATCTCGGGCTGGCACGGGGGGTCGGACAACTCGATCACCCGGATCGTGGTGAAGCCCACGCATCTCATCGGCGGCTACGGCCAGTTCACGTACGGCTTCAACTACTACGGGCCGACCGGTTCGCAGCGCGACGAGCTCGTCGTCATTCGACGTCGATCGCAGGAGGTGCAGTTCTGATGGAGAGCCGGCGATCGGATGGAGCCCGCCCATGAGGGTGATGGCCCAGGTCGCGATGGTGATGAATCTCGACAAGTGCATCGGGTGCCACACCTGCTCGGTGACGTGTAAGCAGACCTGGACCAACCGGCCCGGCACCGAGTACGTCTACTTCAACAACGTCGAGACCAAACCGGGCGTCGGCTACCCGCGTCGGTACGAGGACCAGGAACAGTGGCACGGCGGTTGGTCGCTCGACAGCAGAGGCCGGTTGCGGCTGAAGGCGGGTGGTCGGCTGCGCAAGCTGCTGCGCATCTTCGCCAACCCGGACCTGCCGACCATCGACGACTACGGCGATCCATGGACGTACGACTATCAGACTGTGATCGATGCGCCCGCGGGAACAGCGAATCCCAGTGCCCATGCGATCTCGGCCCTGACCGGGCGCGACATGCCGATCACGTGGGGCAGCAACTGGGACGACGACCTCGCGGGCGGGCCGCAGATCGCACCGGACGACCCGGATCTGGCCGGCCTGCAGGACCGGGTACGGATGGAGTTCGAGCAGGTATTCATGTTCTACCTGCCGAGGATCTGCGAGCACTGCCTCAATCCGTCCTGCGTGGCATCCTGCCCGTCGGGTGCGATGTACAAGCGCAGCGAGGACGGGATCGTCCTGGTCGACCAGGATCGGTGCCGTGGTTGGCGCTTCTGCGTCTCGGGCTGCCCGTACAAGAAGGTCTACTTCAACCACCGCACCGGCAAGGCGGAGAAGTGCACGCTCTGCTACCCGCGTACCGAGGCCGGGCTGCCGACGATCTGCGCCGAGACCTGCGTCGGCCGGCTACGCTACCTCGGGCTGTTCCTCTATGACGCCGACGCGGTGCTGCCCGCGGCGGCCACACCGGACCGGCGCGACCTCTACCAGACGCAACTGTCGGTGTTCCTCGATCCGGCCGACCCATGGGTGCAGGCCGAGGCGAGTCGGCAGGGCATCGCCGCCGACTGGATCGACGCCGCGGTCCGCTCGCCGGTGTACGCGCTGGCGGTGCGGCACAGGGTGGCGCTCCCCCTGCACCCCGAGTACCGCACCCTGCCGATGGTCTGGTACATCCCGCCGCTGTCACCGGTCGCCGACGTCGTGCATGCCGCCGGCTACGACCCCGCCGAGCCCGACCGCGTATTCGCCACCATCGACGCGCTGCGGATCCCGGTGGAGTATCTGGCCAACCTCTTCACCGCCGGTGACGTGCAGCCGGTCCGGGCGGCGCTGCGCAAGCTCGTCGCCATCCGGGCCCGCATGAGGGCGGAGCAGCTGGGCCTGCCTGCCGACCCTGGCCTGGCAGACTCGGTGGGGGCCAGCCTGGAGGACCTCGCCGACCTCTACCGGCTGCTCGCGATCGGCAAGTACCCCGAGCGGTACGTCATCCCGGCGGCGCACGCCGAGGACGCCGGCCGACTGGTCGCGCAGCACGAGCAGCTGTTCTGCAGCCTCGAGGGCGAGGGCCGGCCGGGCATGGGCGGCCAGGGGCCGTCGACCGTGGCGGATTTCCATGGGGTCACCGACAGCGGCCCCGCCTTCCGGGCCAACGACGGCCGCCTGCACCTCAACGTGTTCCCGGAGCGCGGCCGATGACCGCCGCGGTGCACCCGTACAAGCTCGCCTCGGTGTTGCTGCAGTATCCGACCACAGAGCTCATCGACGGGATCGAGGATCTCGATGCAGCCGTCGCCGCCTGCCCCCGGCGCGGCCGTACCGCATTCCGGCGGTTCCTGGGTTGGCTGCGGACCACCTCGCCGTCCGAGGTCGCGCAGCACTATGTGAGCACGTTCGATCTGCGCCGCAGTTGCGCGCTGTACCTCACGTACTACCGGTACGGCGACACCCGCAAGCGGGGCATGGCGTTGCTGGCGTTCAAGTCGGCGTACCGGTCGGCCGGCTTCGAGCCGACCGACGCGGAACTGCCGGACTACCTCCCGCTCGTGCTCGACTTCGCCGCGCTGTCCCCGCAGGGTGAGCGCCTGCTCGCCAGCCACCGTGGGGACCTTGAGCTGCTGCGGCGCGCGATCCGCCAGACCGGTTCGCCGTACGTCGATGTCATCGAGGCGGTCAGCGCACAGCTGCCCAGACCCGGACCGCGCGACCTGGCGCTGATCCGGCGGACCTGGGGCCACGAGCCTCCGCGCGAGGAGGTCGGTCTGGAACCCTTCGCGCCGCCGGAGTTTCTCGCGGCCCCCGATCCACATGGCCGCGCGGAAGTCCTGACGGACGGAGGTACGCGGCCATGACCCAGGCAACCGCCGGCGAGCTGCTCTGGTGGGTGATCCTTCCCTACCTCGCGCTCGTCACGTTCGTGGTCGGTCACATCTGGCGCTGGCGCTACGACCAGTTCGGCTGGACCAGCCGGTCGACCCAACTGCAGGAGCGCCGCCTCCTCCGCTGGGGTGGTCCGCTGTTCCACTACGGCACGTTCGCCGCCATCGCCGGCCACGTGATCGGGATTCTCATCCCCGCCTCGTGGGTCGAGGCGATCGGCATCAACGAAAACGCGTATCACCGCTTCGCGTCCGCGGCCGGCACGGTCGCCGCCGCGCTCGTCATCGCCGGGGTGGTGGTGCTCGCCGGGCGGCGCATTATGGTTCGCCGGGTCCGGGCGACCACGGACGTGGTGGACTGGGTCGCGCTCGTGCTGCTGCTCGTCGGCATCCTCACCGGCATCGTGCCCACGCTACTCAGCCTGGTCAATGAACACGACTACCGCACCACGGTGGCGCCGTGGTTCCGGAGCATCTTCATCGGTCGGCCGGATGTCGAGGCCATCACCCATGCACCAGCCGTCTTCCAGGTGCACGCGACCGCCGCCTGGGTCCTCTTCGCGGTCTGGCCGTTCAGCCGCCTGGTCCACGCGTGGTCGGCCCCGCTGTTCGATCTGTGGCGACCGTACATTGTGTACCGAAGTCGGCAGGCGCGTCGCCCGCCGGAGCCCGGCACCGCCGGCCGGCGCTGGCGCAAGATCGGCGCGCCCTACTGACGATTCTTGACCGTGGCGTCGGGAGAGTTCCGCGACTCGCGCCGGCGCTATTCGACGTGCATGGCGCCATGCACACCTATCGCTCATAGGTCTGGAGACGGGAGGGGACCGCATGGCCAGGTTAGTGGAGTACGAGAAGATGGGAGAGGACGAGGCCCTGGTGGAGTACCGGTTCGGCACCGGGGGACGGCTGGATCGCGTGCTGGTGCTGGACAAGCGCACGATGGAGGTGGAGCTCGCGGACGGCCGGTTCGACATGAACTACACGATGGCGATCTCCCACATCGGTCGGCTGTGTCGTCACGACCGAGTTGCCAGGCGAGGGTGCGATCGCGGACACATGCTCGGGCGTGCCCGGCTCGGACGCCTCGATCAGGTACGAGGACGCGGAGGTGCGCTCGTTCACCATCGGGACAACGAGCTGGGTCGGCGACGATCTGACGGACAGGCTCGCGGTCGTGGACGCGTTCGCCTCGCTGACCGCCATTGCCACCAGGGTGCTGGGTCCATCAGCCGCGCGTGTCCCGGATACCGTGCCGCGCGTGAAGTGGCGGCTGGCGACCGCGACCGTCACGATCCCTCGCATTCCCGCGCCGACATCGTGCACGCTGCACGGAAGAACGCGAAGAGGCGCTCGGCCTCGGCGCTCGCGACCGTCACCAGTGTCAAGTCGCACCCCCGCCCGCCGGGACGACAGTACCGTTCGCCGCGCAGCCCAGGCTGGGCCCGCCGCGCATATGCGCCGAGAGGGTCTCCACTTAACCGGTGTGCTGTGCAGGTCACGGCCCCGCGTCATACGGCCGGGTGCTGCGCGAGCTGGGTGGCGCGTTTGCTTTCCCTTGGGCACCAACGCAACCCAGTGATCATCCGCCAAGATCACTGTGTTGCGGAGATGCACCTGGCCCGCGTCAACGCTACCCAGCTCATCGGGCGGGTGGCCGTCGGGTCGTCCGGATCCACTGTGGAATAGGGTTAATCGCGCCAAACGGGCTGCGCCTACGTGAAGACCCCGGTGCGCTCACATGTGAAACGCGTCAGCATCCACAGCGGAAGACGCCCACGCGGCGGCGGGCGGTGCGAACATGGCTCGATGCGCACCTATCGTTGACGGAGCCGGGCGACGGGAGGAGACCACATGGCCATGCTGGTGAGGTACGAGAAGACGCGAGACAACGAGACCCTGGTGGAGTACCGGTTCGGCACCGGGGGACGGCTGGATCGCGTGCTGGTGCTGGACAAGCGCACGATGGAGGCGGAGCTGCCGGACGGCCGGTTCGACACGGCCTACACGATGGCGATGTCCCACATCCTTGAGGAGAAGGAACGTTTGGGGTATTACCCGGTGATCGGGTCGTCCGTGTCTTGACCCGGAGGCTGACGTGTCGTTGGTCGTGTTTATCACCTGGGTCTGCAAGCAGGACCAGGACTTCAACGACTCCGTGGGGCGACTCTAGTCTAGTGATCGCGTTCGAGGAGTTGGCGCAGCGGCTGGCACCCGACCTCGCATTCCTGCGGGTCGGCGACTTCTTCAACCTGCGTGCGCGGGGCGCTATGGTGCAGCTCCTCCAGAACCGCGACGAGCTCAGGGCGGAGTTCATGCCCAGCCGCCCGCTCAGCGACGAGGAGACGCGTTGGTTGTCGACCGCGGGATGGGACGCGCCGAGACGTGGTCGGCGTACCTGGCTGCACAGCTACGCCTGGCCGCTGACCGCGGCAGCGGCCCGCGACCTGGCGTGGAACCTCGCCGTGGCCGCCCGGTCGTTCGTCGCGGTGGACATCGCCGGGTTCGAGTACGACGCGCGTAACTACGACACATGGGAGCCGATCACCGTTTCCGCACTCGCTGATCTGCCCCGGGTCGCCGATGACAATGAGCCGCGAAGCCGAGGGTCAGCGCCCTACTGCCACGAAGGATCGCCGCAGACCAGGCGGTGACGATCGCGGGGAGCACCGGCAGGAGTCAGCGAGCACCGCCGATGGTGACCTCGTCATAGGAGACCGACACTACGTCGGCCCGTGGGAACAGCCCCCGGGTCTGCGTCCATTGCCGGGTCTCGCCGAACGCCTCGCGGGTATAGGGCAGGAAGACGATCCGCTCGCCCGTCCCGAAGGCCCGCACGTCGACCTGGTCCCGGTACTTCTCGGGCACCGCCCGCAGGTGGTGGTGCTTGTACCGCTCCGGATGAAGATCGATCGCCATCTGCGCCCGGCGGAGGGCGGCGAGGTATTTCTCCACATCGGAGGGATCGGCGTCGCCCCCCGTGACCAGGAAGCCGATCATGAACGTGACATCGAGGACCGTGCGGAAGCCGAACGCCTCGGCGATGTACAGCGGGACGCCCCACATCGTGCCGGCGGGGACCTGCCGGTCCAACAGCGCGTCGAGTCGTGCATCGGGCGGACCTTGGAAGGTGAGCGTGATGTCCTCGGGCGCCAGCACGGCCTCCAGCGCCTGGAGGGCGGCGAAGTGGCTGCCGGAGTGGTAGCCGACGCCGATCGGCACGCCCGCGAGGTCCTCGGGCCGCCGGATCGGCGAGTCAGGCGGCACCATGATCGCGCACGGTGTGAGCGCGTAGACGGAGGCGATGAGCTGGCCGGACCCCTCGTTGGCGGCGGCGTTGGTGGCCCAATGGCAGGCGCAACTGACGTTGGCACCGTCCCGGCCGGCCTGGAACGTCTCGAAGGCCCCGGTCCTGATCTCGCCGGCGGCGTCGCGCTCGGGTACCCGCACTCCGTAGTCGCCCGACTGGACGAAGGTGTACTCGAGCCCTTCGCTCGCGAAGTAGCCCTCCTGCTCGGCCACCCACTCGTGGAGCCGCCCGTGCGGCATGATCCTGAAAGCCATAGCACCCTCCTCTGGCCGTTACTGCACGCTTCAATTTATCGGATTTCCTGTCGGATCGCGCGAGGCCGAGTGGCCAGCGCGGATGGCCACCACACAGCTCGCCCAACGGTGTAGGTCACTGCCGGTACGAGCAACGCTCGGACCACGAAGGTGTCGATCAGTATGCCGCTGACGATGATGACGGCGATCTGTACCAGCGGTACGAAGGGCAGCAGGGCGAACATCGCGAACGTCACGCCGAGGACCACGCCGGCCGAGGTGATGACGCCGCCGGTAGTCGTCAGCCCGCGTATCACGCCGCCGCGGGCGTCGTGGTGTTGGGCCGTCTCCTCGCGTACACGCGTCATCAGGAAGATGTTGTAGTCGACGCCAAAGGCGATGAGGAACACGATGCAGAACAAGGGCAGCGACGCGTCTGAGGCGGGGAGGTCGAGGATCCGGTTGAAGGCGATCGCGGCCAGCCCGATGGTGGCGGCGACGCTGAGTGCCACCGTTGCGATGAGCAGCAGTGGGCCCACCACCGCACGGAGGAGCGTGACGAGCAGCAGCAGCACCACGAGCAGGACGAGTGGAACCACGATCCGAAGATCCGCCCAGCCGGCCTCCACGGTATCGATGTTCGTCGCGGTGACCCCGCCGACCAGGGCGCTGGGATCGACGGCGTGGACGGCATCGCGCAGCCTGGTGACCGTGTCCTGCGCCGCGGCGCTGTCCGCAGGGTCGGAGAGGGTGGCCTGCAGCAGGATCCGCCCATCAACGACCTTGGGCGGTGCGGTCGGCGTGTCCCGGTAAGGCGTCACGTCCTGCACCCCGGAGACTCCCGCGACGGCCATGGTCAGCTCGGTCTGGGTCGCGGCTGTCGCGGTGATCAGCGCCGGAGCGCCGGCTCCGGCCGCATAGTGCTCGGCGAGCACATCGAGACCGATGACGGAGTCCGGCCGGTGGCCCAGGAATTGTTCGCTCATCGGCGAGCCGGACGCCCGGAAGGTCGGCAGAAACGCCGCACCGGTGATCAGCACCAGTCCGGTACCGACCCAGACCGCTCGCGGGCGTCGCGCGACGAGGCGCGCGATCCGTCCCCAGATGCCGCGGTCGGCCTTGTGCGCTGACCCGTACCTCGGGCGTACCGGCCAGAAGGCGGCGCGACCGAGCAGCGCGAGGACCGCGGGCAGGAAGGTCAACGTCGCGATGAGTGAGGCGCCGACGCCGAGACTCAGCACGGGGCCGTAGCCGCGGTTGGAGCTGAGCCGGGACAGCAGCAGGCACAGCATGGCGACGATCACGGTGAGGCCCGAGGCGACGATCGCCGGCACGGTGCGGCGCATGGATACGCGAAGTGCCGCGTACGTCGACTGGTGATCGCGTAGCTCCTCGCGGTACCGGCCCACGATCAGCAGCGCGTAGTCGGTGGCTGCCCCGAGGCAGATCAGGATCAGCGCGCCCTGGCTCTGCCCATTGAGGCTGATGATGCCGTCACGGGCGAGGACGTAGACCGCGACGGACGCGAGGGTCTGCGCGAGTTGCGCGGTCAGCAGTACCAGTACCGGCATGAGGAGACTGCGGTAGACGAGGATCAGGATGATAAATACGGCGGTACTGGCGATCAACAGCAGCCGTACATTGGCGCCGTCGAAGATGTTGGCGAAGTCGCCGGACATCCCGCCCGGCCCGGTCACGTGTGCGGCGAGGCCGGGGTGACCCTGTGCTCGCGCGCGAATGTCCTTGACCGCGGCTGGCAGGACGGTCGCGTCGCCGGTGGTGGAGAGCGGTACGACAATCTGCAGCGCTCGGCCATCGTCCGACGGGAATGGGCCGGCCACCGCGCCAGCGACGCCTTTCATCGACTGGATGGCCCGAATGTCGGCGGCGACCGCTGACCGGTCCGCGTCGGTGATGCCAGGCTCACGAAGGTAAACGACCACGGCCGGCAACTGCTCGGATCCGAAGAACCCCGACGCGATCGTGTTCACCCGGGTGGACTCAGCGTTGGCGGGTAGGAAGGCGGCGTTGTCGTTCTTCACGACGGTGCCCAGCTTGCCGGCGAAGCCGCCGCCAACTCCGAGCAGCCCGATCCAGCCGACGACGAACAGCAGGGGTACCAGCCACCGGAGGCGGGCGCGCGGGGCAGCATCGTCCCGCGGATCTTGCGATGGTATCGACACTTGTTGCGCAGGCATGACTGCTCCGGTTCGGATAACAGGGATGGCCGAACCGAATCCCGTGCAGACTGCCGGGCTATCGTTGCGGTTGCCACCTTGTAGCCGGAGTCCGTCTTCGGGTTCGGTTCGAGGTTGTCCCCGGTGTGGTGTTGGCGCACCACACCGGGGGTCTTGCACTCGCTAGTCCGGGTCGGTCCTCCTTCCCAGCCGTGCGGCGAGTTCGGCCGGGGCCTCGCCGGTGCGGTGGAAGTCCCGCCACTGCGCCAGACCCGGGAATGAACCTTCGGTGATCTCGTGCAGCAGGCCGCGGGCCCAGTCCGCTTCGGCCGTACGGATAGCCAGTTCGTACTCGGACTCGACGAGGAACAGCCGGGGTACGTTGGCGGCGTAGGCGGCGAGTTGTTCGCCTGCCGCGGCGATCTCCTGCTCCAGGGTCGTGATCCGTCGTTCGAGCAGGTCGACGACTTCGTCCGGGGAGAGCACGGCGAGCAGGGACAGGCCGGCCTTGAACCGGAGTTCCTCCGGTTCCGGTACCCCGATCAACTCGCGCACCCAGTCCGCCAGCTCCGCGCGTCCGGCCTCGGTGATCTGGTAAACCGTGCGTTCCGGCCGGCCGCCGCGCCGCTCGCTCTGCACGGCCGCGATGAAGCCGTGCTTCTCCAGGTTCTGGACGACCCGGTACAGCGATCCCCATCTGATCTTCATGTCCTGGTCCTTGCCCCAGTCACGAAGGGCCGTAGCCATGTCGTAGGGGTGTCTGGGCCGATGCATGACGGTAGACAGGACGGCAAGCGCGAGCAGGTTGGCGACCTTCCGACGCTTGGCCACGAGTGCCCACCTCCCTTTACTCCGATGCGAGCATACGCATCGGAGTATTCGACAGCAACAGGGAAATCGCCAGCCGATGGCGAGGAGTACTGCCGCATAGCTGACCCGGTGCACCTCCGCGCGTCCCCCGCCGCCGATCATTCGGAGCGGCACTCGCCGGTCGGACAGGCAGAGAGGGGCCCCGTGCATGGTGACCGTGGTCGATGCGGACTATCTGGTCGTCGGCGCCGGTGCCGCCGGGATGGCGTTCGCGGATGCGCTAACCGGCCACGCCGAGGTGAGCGTCGCGCTCGTTGATCGCCGCGCGGCCGCGGGCGGCCACTGGCTCGATGCCTACCCGTTCGTCCGGCTGCATCAGGCCTCGGCGTTCTACGGGGTGGCCTCCACGCTGCTCGGCGGCGGCCGGCGCCAGGCCTCAGGACCGGAAGCGGGGCTGCACGAGCGGGCCACCGGCACACAGATCGTCGCCTACTACACCGGGGTGCTGGCCCGGCTGGAGGCAACCGGGCGTGCCCGGCTGTACGGTGGCTGCGACTACCGGGGCGCGGGCCGGTTCGCCTCGCTCGATGGCACCGCGGAGTACGTGGTGCGGCCGGGCTGCCGGATCGTCGACGCCCGATACCTATCGCCAGAGATCCCGGCAACGACGCCACCGCCGTTCGCGGTGGGCGATGGTGCCCGGGTGATCCCGGTCGGTGAGCTACCCGATGCCGGTTCGGCGCCGCGGTACGTTGTCGCCGGGTCCGGCAAGACCGCCACCGACACCGTGGTCTGGCTGCTGCGCCATGGCGTGGCGGCCGACGCGGTCGACTGGATCCGGCCGCGGGAACCGTGGATGTTCAACCGTGCGGCGATCCAGCCGGACCCCGCCGTCTTCCTCGCCACTGCCGCCGCCACGATGGAGGCGGCCGCCGGAGCGAGCTCGGTCGACGACATGTTCCTGCGCCTGGAGGCGGCGGGCGTCCTGCTGCGTATCGACCGCAGCATCGCCCCGACGATGGCGAAGACACCCACGCTCGCGACCTGGGAGCTCGATCTGCTGCGCAACGTGCGGCACGTGATCCGCCTCGGCCACATCACCGGGGTCGAGCGGGGTCGCGTCGCCTGCACGGAGGGCGATCTCGCGGTGCCGGCGGACACCCTCGTGGCGCACTGCGCCGCCCCCGGCCTGCGCTATCCGCCGCCGGTCCCGATCTGGCGCCCCGAGGTGGTCACGATCCAGAACGTCCGTGCCGGATTCCCATGCTTCTGCGCCGCGCTCATCGGCTATGTCGAGGCGACCCGCGACGACGACGCGGAGAAGAACCGGCTCTGCCCGCCAACCCCGTACTCCGACACCCTCGAGCAGTGGGCTCGGATGCAGGTGCTGGGCGCGCGAGCCACGGCCGCCTTCAACGCCGAGCCCGACGTCAAGGCCTGGGCCGACACGGTCGCGCTCAACCCTGCCCGGACGCCGGCGGTCGAGTTGGCGCGGCCCGAGGTAGCGGCGGCGCTGGCCCGCCTGCAGGCAGCCTCCGCCGAGGGCACGGCCCGGTTGACCGTGTTTGGTCGGGTACCGTCACACAGCGGTGGTTGAGTTGCGTACCCGGTGCCGGCAGCATGGCAGGATGCCATCGCCGCCGGCGCGTCTGACCGTGCTCACCACCATCATCGGCTGCCTGCTGGTCTCGGCGTGCGGCGCGTCCGGGGCAGTCGACCGCGGATCCGCGCAACCGATGCCGTCGGCAGGACCATTCACCACCTCGGCGCCCGCCTCGGCGACCTCGCCCGCCATCGCCACAACGACGGCGCCCACACCGACCGGACCCCCACCCCAGCGAGGCACCCTGGAGTGGTACATCGGCCAGTTGCCTCACTTCGATCCGCCGCCGCTCCCAACAAAGGTCACGGTGCTGCCGACGAGCGGGCGCGCCCTGCAGATCAACCAGGTGCCGGTAGGCGGGCAACGCGTCGCGTTCATCACCATCGACGACGGCTGGCTGAAGGACCCGCAGGTCGTGACCCTGCTGCGGGCGGCGGGAGTGCCGTTCACGATGTTCCTCACCTCGGATGCCATCAAGAGCGATCCGCAGTACTTCGTGCAACTGCAGGCGCTCGGCGGCGTCATTGAGGACCACACGATCACGCATCCACAACTGACCGGGCTGAGCTACGACCGTCAGCGCAAGGAGATCTGTACCAACCGCGCGACGCTGGACAAGCTGTACGGGCGGGCGCCGACCATCATGCGGGCGCCGTACGGCCTGTCCAACGCCGACACACTCCGGGCGGCGGCGTCCTGCGGCATCGGGGCGAATGTGTTCTGGGACGAGTACGCGATCACCGGCAGCGTCACCTGGCAACGCCCGGGCGGCATCCATCCGGGCGACATGGTGCTCATGCACTTCGATGAGTATCTGAAGGCGAACCTGGTCGCCACGCTCCAGGCCTTTCATCGTGACGGGATCACGCCGGCCCTGCTCGAGGACTACCTCGTCGCGCCTGGCCATGCGTCCGACCTGGTGCGCTGGGCGGCGTAGGTCGCGTCGGCCCCGGGCAGGGCACCCAGGTCGTCCTTCGGTGCCGGGGCCAGCCAAACTCCCCACTCCGCGTCTATTTTCAATAGCACTCGCTGCCTATAACCTGGACGCGGACGACGCCGGATCGGAAACGTCGTCGAACCCGATAGCCCTTCGACGACCAAGGAGTCTCCCATGCGCGAACATGAGATCCCGGTCCTGATAGTCGGTGGAAGCCTGGTCGGGCTGACGACTTCAATGCTCCTGTCGGCACAAGGCGTACCGAACCTGGTCGTGGAACGGCACAGGGGCACCGCCATCCATCCCCGCGCGGCCTCGTTCCATCAACGCACGATGGAGGTCTTCCGCAGCGTGGGGCTGCAGCAGGAGGTCGAGCAGGCCGCGGAACGCGAGTTCATGCAGGGCGGTGCGATTGTCGCGGTGGAGAGCCTGGGCGGCAAGGAGTTGAAGTACTTCTACCGGTCCTACAACCAGGGCGTCGAGGATCTGAGCCCGACCCCGCGACTGTTCATCACGCAGGTCGGCCTGGAGCCGCTGATCCGCGAGCGCGCGGCATCCATGGGTGCGCAACACCGGTACGGCACCGAGCTGGTGAGCTTCCAGTCATCCGGCGACGGCGTACGCGCCGTGGTCCGTTCGCGCGACGGCGGCGACGAGGAGCTGATCAGCGCGCGCTACCTGGTCGCCGCCGACGGCGCCCACAGCACGATCCGCGAGACGCTCGGCATTCCGATGCTCGGCCGTGGCAGCTTCGCCCACTGCGTCACCATCTACTTCCGCGCCGATGTGCGGCCCATGCTGGGTGAACGCAACCTCAGCGTGGTCTACGTCAACCACCCGACCCTGGTGGGCTTCTTCCGCTTCGCCATCAACGGTGACGCGGGCTTCCTCGCCGTGTTCGTCACCAGCGACGCGGACGGGAGCAACCGCACGACCGACATCGCCGAGAACGCCAGCCGCGAGCGCTGCGTCGAGTACGTGCGCACCGCGCTGGGCTGCGGCGATGATGTACCTATCGAGATCGATAGTATCCAGCCCTGGTACGCCGAGGCGGGCTGGGCGCAGCGGTTCGTCGATGGGCCGGTGCTGCTCGCCGGCGACGCCGCCCACGTCATGCCGCCCACCGGCGGCTTCGGCGGAAACACGGGTATCGGCGACGCCCACAACCTCGCCTGGAAGCTGGCCGCCGTACTGGACGGGACCGCTGGGCCGGGCCTGCTCACGACCTACGACGAGGAACGGCGTCCCATTGGCGCCCTGACCGCCGAACAGTCCTACACGCGGTACGTCATGCGGGTCGACCCGACACTGCCGCAGGATGACCTCGCACCCCCGCTCGACGACGCGAGTATCGAACTCGGCGCCATCTATCAATCGGGCGCGATCGTCTCGTCGCCCGCGGACGGTGGGCAGCCACCATTGGACGATCCGTTCGCGCCATCCCGCCGGCCCGGAACCCGGCTGCCGCACGTGCCGGTTACGTGGAAGGGTGCATCGGCCTCGATGCTGGACGTGGCCCCGCACGGTTTCGCCCTGCTCACCGGACAGGACGGCGGCGCGTGGGTCGACGCGGCCGACATCGTCGCGGCGAAACTCGGCGTCAACCTGCACGGGTACCGAGTGGGCCCGGGAGCGGATCTCATCGCCGACGAGGACGCGTTCACCCAGGCCAGCGGCAACAGCCCCGATGGCGCCATTCTGGTGCGGCCCGATGGCGTGATCGCGTGGTCGGCCGCAGATCGCGTCGCCGATCCCACATCCGCCGTGGAGGCAGCGGTGCGACATGTGCTGTGTCGCCGAGACTGACCGTACCCGCCGATGATCCCGTTCGATGTGTCGATATCTTTCGGCTTCATCCTCGTGTGCCGGGCGCCAGCAGCCCGCCCGCGTCGGGGTCGTGTGCCGGGCGGGCTGTTGCCGCGAGCCGGCGTCGCATGGTTTCCGCCCACGCGGGTAGCACGAGCGTATCCGCGTCGGTGAATAGCACATCTTTGGTGGCGAGATTGGTGATCGCGTGGCGCAGGCCGGCCTGGGTCGCAGCCATCTTCGCCCCCGACTCCGCGGACACCACCCGTGCCCCGAGGTGGGCTGCCACGGCGCCGGTGTCGTCCTGTGAGCCGTTGTCCACCACGATCGGGACGACGCTAACCGTGCTCCGCGCCAAGGCGAGCAACGTGGCGGGCAGGTCGTGTTCCTCGTCGCGCGCCGGGATGACCACCGCGACACACTCACGCGACACGCGGCCGAACCGGCCACGTATCCAGGTGGCGTCCTGGGTCAGGATGTCGGCCGGGTCGCGTCGGCGGATCGCGGCCGTGTCAGCGATCACGGCAGGCAGCAGTCGGCTCACGTCGCAGTCCCATGCAGAGCCAACCGGTCATCGCCGACCACTCGCGGCTGGATGGTCTGCTCGAGCACGGCGGCGCGCACCGCCCGGGCGAACACGGGGTCCGCACGGAGCACAGCGATCTCACTCGTACCCAGTCGCACACCGACGGCCGCGAGGTTGTGGCTGCCGACCATCGCGGTGTTCTCGCTCGCAATCGCCTTGGCGTGCAGCTTCGGGAAATCAACGCTGACCTGATGGGCGAAGAAGACTCTCGGCCGGCGAAGCCGCGCGGCTGCGAGGATCAGCCGGTGCACGCCAGCGAGTTGGTCGTGTCGGGACGGATGGTTGAACGCGATGTGCACCGCAACGCCGCGACGATGCGCAGCGTGCAGACGGTGCGCGAGCACGCCGGTCGGGAAGTACTGGCAGGTGATCGTGAGGTTTTCTCGCGCGGTAGCGATCACGTGCAGCGCCCGCGCCATGATGAGTGACTGGCCCGGTACGCCGGCATCGAGGAGTAGTTGGGTGCGGTCGTCCAACGACCATGCCTGATCCCCACGCCCGAGGATCGCCACCGTGTCGGTGGCGCGCACGATGGCCGCGACCAGGCGGTAGAGCCGGTCGCACACCTGCGGATCCGTCAGGGCGACGACGAGGTCGAGGCCGTCGCAGCCATGCAGGCTGGGGCCGCCGATGAATGCGCGCTCCCCGACGGTGGCGATCTTCAGGTGGGATCGGCCGGAGTACATGCGTAGCGGGCCACCGCCGTGCTCGTTGACGATCGCACAGGCCACCCCGGCGCGGCGTAGTTGTGTGATAGCCGCGACCCGTCCGCGGCTCGGTCCGCGAGCCCACCCGCGGGGGGCGAGGAGTGGACCGATCCGGCGCGGATAGAACAGGGTATAGGCATCGATCGCGAGTGCGACCCGGGCACCTCGCGCAGCGGCGTCGCACAGCCTGTCGATCAGCAGCGCTGCGGGCGGCTCTTCCGGATCCATGCTCATGGTCGCGAGGCTGATCCGCTCCCCGCGGCCGCAGGCGGCCACGTCCCCGCCGAAGGCGTCGAAGAAGCCATCGCCCGTGTGCAGTTGCACGTCCAGCAACCGGGGTGCATCCACGGAGATCGGAATCATCGTCGTGGTCATCTCGTCCGACTCGCGGACGTGTGAGCTGGCACGCGACCGAGCTGCCCGGCGACGCAGACGGCGTTGGATACCAGCGAGCGGGACAGGTGCGCGGCCAGCCGCCGTTGCAGCGCGGCGCGGATCTCGTCTCGGGCCCGGCCGGCCAGTTGTGGCGGCAGCACGTCATAGCACCACGCAGGGTAGCCACGAACGCTCGCGGCAATCTGGCGGAGCGGATGGTCGCCGCGGGCGACCGCGGTGAACAGCGTGTGCACGATCGCCCCGCTCAGCGTGCCTTTCGCGAACTCGGCCAACCGCCGCCGGACGCCGACCGTGCCGTACTGCAGCAGCTCCACCGGCAGTCGGCCGTCCGGGTGGCGCACCAGTGGCGGGAACACATCCACGAGCCAGACCCGGCCGGGCTCGGTGTGGAAATTCTGGGCGCTCGCATCGACCGGCACGGCCAGCGTGCCACGACTGTCCCTTGTGGACATATCAGCGAGGCTGCGCAGGACGTCCTGCACGGCGCGGAGACGACATTGCCCGGTTGCCACGGTCAGGTTCGGGGCCGGGCACCAGTCGACGACATGGTGTACCCGGAAACCGAGGCCTCGTTCGGGGAGAACGTCGACCTGCCGTAATGCCGGAACCCGCACCGGCTCGCCGGCAAGAGCGTGCACGTACGCCTCGAGTGCGCTGGCCATACGCGACGCCACCTCGGCCGGGTATACCTGCCGGGATACCTTGCGGACCAGTCCGTCGCCGACCTCGAGGCGACTGTTATTGCCTCGCGGCACGTCAATGACGCGCGAATCGGAAGGGGTTTGCGACGCACACACGACCCACACCTCGTCCACCCTCGACCCGACCGCGTCGCTGCCACAGCCCCGACCCGGCGACGTCAGTCGGGCACGGTCAGCACCTCCCGGCGGATCGGCACGGATCCGGCCGGGGGCGCAGCGAGCAGTAACGACGCAGACTCTAGGTATATAGAGTTCGTGGCGCAACCGGCCCACCGATGCCACTTCGCCTTCGCCGAAGGCGGCGGATTGCGAAGCCCCCTGGTGCCTGGGAACCATGCGAGCAGAGGCGGCGGGCGGGCGGCCCAGCATGAGGTAAGCCACACCTCGACGTGTTCCGTTGGTGGCGTTTTATCCGGATCCTGGAAGACCAGGTGCCAACCCATGGAGGGTGTGAGTGAGCTGTCCCAGGCTGAGCGGTCCGCACCAGCGGTGAGCGATCACGCCGAGAAGTCGCGGTCGGCCGGCAACGTGTGCGCCACTTCGCGGCCACCTGCGCAGCCAACGATCACGACATGACGTCGGTAGTCCTCGCGGTCCTGTCGGCGATCGCGTACTCGTTGGCCGCGCTGCAGCAGCGCACGGCCGCAGTCGCCGATGCCCGACTGCTGCGTCAGTTCCGCCGGCCCGAGTGGCTGCTCTCCGTGGCCCTGCTCTCGGCCGGCGGAGCGCTGCACGGGGCCGCGCTGCACTTCGGGGCAATCACGCTGGTCCAGCCGCTCGGCGCGCTGACGCTCGTCTTCGCCGTGCCGCTGGCCGCCTGGCGCCAGCGCCGCGGCCTGGCCAGGACCGAGTGGCTCGGTGTGGTCGCCGCGGTGCTGGGACTCACCACCTTCCTCGCGCTCACCCGGCCGACAGGGCAGGGCCCCACCCTGGACGCTGCGACGACTGGGGTCGTCACCCTTGTCGTCCTCGGGCTCCTGGCGACGATCTGGCTCGGCAGCCGCGCGGCAGGCCCCTTGCAGGGCGTGTGCCTCGCGCTCGCCGCCGGCGCAGCCTCGGCCACGGCATCGATGTTCACCCAGGTTGTGCTGGCCGGCGGCGCATGGCGCTCGGCTGCTCCGGTGCTCGGGGCGATGGTGGCGTTCAGCCTGCTCGGCATGCTGTTGTCCCAGATGTCCTATCGGAGCAGCTTCAGCGCTCCCATGGCCACCGCGACCGTCACGAACCCGGTCGCGTCGGCGGCCCTCGGGGTGCTGGTCCTCGGGGAGCAGACCACCTCGGGGGTGGCGGTAACCACGGTCGGCCTCACCGCCGCCGCGGTGGCCGCTGCCGGCGTCGTCCTGCTGGCCCGCTCGGGCGCGGTCGCCATGCCCGCGCGGTGATCAGGAGCGGCGATGTGCCAGGGATGCCGAGGACGCGCCCCGTCCGCGGCTAGCGTCCCGACCTCCCCGCGCGTCGGCGACGTGTCGAGGACCGTCGAACCGCACGTGCCCCGTCCGGGTACCCGTGCCGCGCAGCAACCTTCGACACCAGCGCGGCAAGGATACGGCCACGGTTCGCCGGGCCTGCTCGGGTGTGGTCCTTCGACGGGATCCGTGCCATCCTGCCATCCATCGAGATCGGCGAGGAGGACGAGATGTCGGAGATCGAGGCAAAATCGTATCGCTACCTACGAATCACGATTGTCATCCTGCTCCTCGGCATCGGGGTGGCGGTGCTTTACCAGACCTGGCGCCAGAACTTCCACCTGCTCGACTCCGTCAGCGCGTACTACTACACCCCGGCACAGTCCATCTTCGTCGGCGCGCTGATCGGCGCCGGCGCGTGCATGGTGGCGCTGAAGGGAACGACGGAGTTCGAGGATGTCGTGCTCAACCTCGCCGGCTTCTTCGCCGCTGTGGTCGCGATCGTCCCGTCCACGCGCGGTGCGGACTTCGAGACGGCGGTCCGAGCCTGCCAGCAGATGGGCGGCGGTCCACTCCTGACCCAGCAGGCCTCCGGCGACCTGAGCTGCCCGACCGTACAGGCACTCGCCGACGCGACCCGGGCGAACGTGGAGAACAACATGGTCACTCTGCTGGTGCTGGGTCTGTTGGGTCTGCTCGTGACGATCAGCTTCGCCCTGGTCGATCGGAGATCCCAGGGTGGCAGGATCGGCGCCAAGGTCGTCTGGGGGTTCGGGCTCACCTTCGTCCTATGGGCGCTCGGCTGGGTCGCGCTGTTGCTGGACAAGGACTGGTTCATCCACCACGCCCACTACATCGCGGGCGCTGGTCTGTTCATCTGCCTCCTCGCGGTCACCCTGGCCAATGCGCTGCGCCGCCAGCGCCGGGAACCTGGCGGGCTGCTCAGCACGATCGGCGCCGCCGTCGGCACGCTGTTCCGTTGGCCCCTCGATCCGTACGCGTGGGTTGCCTGGGCCATGGTGGGCGGCATCGCGGTCACGGGGAGTCTCTACCTGCTCGATCTCGCCACCCTCTTCTGGCTCGAGATCGTGATGGCGCTGGTGTTCGTCGCGTTCTGGCTGGTGCAGACCGTGGAACTGCTCGCCGCGCAGGCCCAGGCACAGCCCGCGCCAGAGGTATCGGCGGCTTCGGCGGCCTGACGCTGGAGGCGCGGCGTCCGTGCGGCGGGCGTCCGTGCGGCGGGGCGTCGGCAAGGCGTGGCTGCCCCATATATCAGAATCGGATATACTCTTCGGCATGAAGGAACAGAGGTTCCTTGTGCTGACGGTGCTGGCCCGGGGGCCCCGGCACGGGTACGCGATCATGCAGGCGGTGCAGGCGCTGAACCCGCAGGCACCCTCGCTGCCGGTCGCCACGCTGTACGCGCTGCTCGACCGGCTGGTTTCGGATGGCCTGGTCGAAGTGGACCGCGAGGAGATCCATCGGGGCCGCCTGCGCCGCTACTACCGCGTCACCCAGGCCGGTCTTGGCGCCCTGGCGGCAGAGGCGGATCGGGTCGCCGCGAACGTCCGGGCCGCACGCAGCGCGCTGCGCTCCATCGGAAGTCGCCCTTCTCTGTCCGCAGGTCCGGCATGACCGAGCTGGAACGGCGCTACCGCGCGTTGTTGCGGATCCTGCCGCGCTGGTACCGGGCGCAGCGCGAGGACGAGATGGTCACGACCTTCATGGCGGGCCGGCGCGACCCCGACGACCGGGAATTCGGGTCGCCAGGCTGGGCGGAGTTCCGGGCCGTGGTTGCCCTCGCCGTCTCGACCCGGGTGAGCGCGCGGCACGGCTCCCGGCGCGCCCAAGCGCTCGGGGACGGGGTCCGTCGTGCCGCGCTGCTGGGCCTGCTCGTTCAGGTGCCCGACGCGACTGCGGGGATCATCGGTTTCATGCGCGCCTATCCGCCGATGTCGCTGGCGTGGCCGTACGTGATCGACACCCTTCAACTCGCTGCCTCCGTGACCGCCGGCGTCGCTGTCGTCGCGGTGATCATCGGCCGTCGGCTGCTGGCCCAGGCATCGTGCGGCATCGCGGTGGCGACCAGTGTCGCGGGCGTGGCGTTCGCCCATGAGTTGCACTCAGGCCAGGTCAACGCCTCCGTCTTCATCTCGACCTGGGTCGCGGTGACCTGCCTGGTCGTCGGCTTCCCGCCCGAGATACTCCCGCCTGCGCGCTCTCCGTGGCTGCTCGCCGCCGCCGGCGCCGCCCTGCTCGGTGTCGCCTCGACCGTGGCGCAGGAGCTGCTCGTCGCGTGGCACCCGCTGCCCGACGACGGCGCGTTGAGCCTTCTCTACTTCTTCGAGCCCGGATGGGCCGTCATCGCCGCGGCGGCGATGCTTCCACTCCTGCGCCACCGGCTGCGGGTCGGTGCCTGGGCGACGGCGCTCGCCATCACCGCCGCGGCGATGCTTCCCGCGCGTCTGCGCTGGCTCGCCGCCACCCGGGGTATCGCGGTTGCCGAGGCCCACCGCAGCCCTCTGGTCGTCGTCATCGCGGTCCAACTGATCGGCCTCGCCACGGTAGCCGTCGTGACCGCCTACGTCGGAGTGCGCGACTACCGCCGCCTGCCGGTACCAACCGCCGCCAGCTGATCGAGGAGAGTGCGCGGTCGCCTTATCCAGCCGGCGGTGGTGACAGGCTGGCGGCCGGCGCGGGGATGACCGTCGGCGACGGGAACCGATAGTCGTCCGGGTTGAGCCCGGAAGCCGCCAGAGCCTGGGTCATGAACTGTCGCCAGATCTGTGCGGCGTGGGTCGAGCCGTAGACGTCGTGACCATCGGTGGTGATCAGCGACTTGCCGTCGGTGGTACCGAGCCAGACCGCCGCGGCGAGCGCCCCGGTGTAGCCGACCATCCAGGTATTCCCGTTGTGGCTGCTGTTCTGGCCGGACTGCCAGGTGCCCGTCTTGCCGGCCGAGTCCCAGCCGTTGCCCAGCTTCGCCGACGGCACCTGGCTCAGCACCCAGGTCAGCTCATCGACCTGCTCGCGGGTCAGACCGACGTCGGCCTGGGTCACCTGCTCGGCATAGACGCGCACGCCGTCCTGCGTCACCTCGCGCACGAAGTGCGCCTCGGCGCGCGTGCCGCCCGCGGCGAACGTCGCCATGCCGTTGGCGTGGTCGAGGACGGTAAGACCGAACTGGCCGATGCCAACCTCGGTCGTGAACGGGCTCAGGTCTGCCTCCGGTGTGAGGTCGACGCGGCGGGCGTCGTCTGTCCACAGTGCATCGACGCCAGCCCGCTGTGCCATGGCGATGACGTTGGCCGTGCCGAGGCGTTCGGTCAGATCGAAGAAGGTGACGTTCAGCGACGCGACGGTCGCCTCCCACAGCGTGCACCGTGGCTGGCAGGGCGCGGTCGCGGAGTTGCGGACCGGGCCGGCCGGCGATCCGAATACCCGGCCGCTGGCCGGGAACTCCTTGACCGCCGGCGAATCCCAGACAGAGTCGAGGGCGATGCCCTGCCGCAGCGCCTCCGCGAGGTCGTACACCTTGAACGAGGAACCGGGTGGATGCTGGCCGTACCCCTTCGGCGCGCCGGACGCGTCGGAGAACCAGCCCGCGTGATCTGCTCCCGTGCCCTGGTTGCCGCCGTAGTACGCGAGCACGCGTCCGGTGCCGGGCTCGATCGCGACGAGGGCGGCCTGCCAGTCGTCGGGTTGGCCGCGCACGACGTCCGGGGCGGTCGCTCGCCGGATGTCGGCCGCCGCCTCGGCCGCAGCCTGGATCCGTGGGTCCAATGTGGTCACGATGTGGAACCCACCGTTGGCGATGTAGTCGGCCGGTCTGCCCCGGAACGGTTCGTGTTGGCGCAGCTCGCTCAGCGCATGGCTCACCGCCAGCCCGGTCGGCAGGTCCAGCGCGCGCAGGTCGGCGTCCGGGTCGAGCGCCCGTACGGTCGTGGGGTACCGCAGCGCCCGCGCCTGGGCGGCAGTCAGGTATCCCAACTGGACCATGCCATCGCGGACGTACTCCCAACGCGACAACGAGTTCGCCGCCGCCACGCCGCCGCGGGCCGGATCGTAACCGGGCTTCCCATCCGGGTCGCTCGGGTCCGGCTCAGGCTGCTTGACGAGCGCGGCCAGCAGCATCGCCTCGGCGACGGTCACCTGTTGGGCCACGGGAGCGTCGCGACGTGCCGTCTTGCCGAAGAAGGTCTGCGCGGCCGCCTCGATGCCGTATGCGCCACGCCCGAACGGGATCGTGTTGAGGTAGAAGGCGAGGATCTCGTCCTTGGAGTACGACCGGTCGATCTTCCACGCGAGCATGGCCTCGCGTGCCTTGCGGCCGTACGTGACCCCGCGCAGCCCCGCCACCAGACGGGCGTACTGCTGCGTGATGGTCGAACCGCCCTGGATCTCGCCGCCGGTCGCGTTGTTCCACGCGGCGCGAAGGACGCTGCCCAGGTCGACGCCGTCATTGGTCCAGAAGGTGCGGTCCTCGGCCGCGACGATGGCCTCGGTAACCGCGTCGTTGAACTGGCCGGGCCGCAGGATGGTCCGGTTCACCGAGCCGAGCCGGGCGATCGGCGTCACGCCGTCGGAGTAATAGACAGTGGTCGCTTCGGGGAGCTTGAGCTCGGCCGGGAGCGGGACAGTGTCCACGTAGTACGAAGCCGCGCCGAGGCTGGTCGCGATGAGGACCGGGGAGACCAGGACCAAGAGGAGCAACCGAAGGCGCCGCGCCTTGCGCCTGCGGTCCTTGCGCGCCAGCCGCAGATGGTAGCGGCGGGTTGCCGCCTCGCGCTCGGCGGCTTGGCGGACCGCCGCCTCCTCACGGCGCGCGATCGCCTCCGCTTGCCGCGCCGTCGCGGCCGTACGCCTGGTCTCCTGCCGTTCGGCTCGCGCCGCGGCGGCCGTTTGCGCCCGTTCGCGCCCGGCCGTCGCCGCCGACCGAATGCGCTGCCGGCCCGCGGACCCGACCGACGCAAGGCGATCCCGCCCTGTCGTCCAAGCCCGGGCCGGCCACTGTGCCGCCCCGTTCAGCCACTCTCCGATACGCCGGAGGCGCCGGTCCACGTGCATACCATTACATGGGGTTTGTCCCCTAATCAAGCACCAACATCCGGCGATGCCAGGTCGGTGCCGGGCGACGCGTGGAGGATCAGGCGGGTTCGACCACCCGGCTCACGATCCAGGCGTGCTTGCCCACCTGCCGTACCCGGCTGAACCCGAAGTCCTCGAAGAGCTCCACGGTGCCCGTGTACAGGAACCGGCCCTGCGTCTCCCGCCCTGCCGTGACCTCGGAGATGCCCTCGACGAGACCGCCACCGGCCTGAGCGATCTGGTCGAGCGCCCCGCCCAGGGCGGCTCGCGCGATGCCCTGCCCGCGATGACGCTTGTCGACATAGAAGCAGGTGATTCGCCAGTTCGGCAGCGGCGGCGCGTCCTTGTCGTACTCGCGCCGATGCTTGATGCGGGAGAGCTCGGCGGGGTCGCCGTACTGGCACCAGCCCTGGGCGGCGCCCGCGTCGTCGAGGACGAGGGCGGCGTGCGCCCGACCGGTGCGCACCCGCTCTTCCTTAGCCGCGCGGTGGTCGGTCCCGCGCACGCCACCCTCGGGATGGAAGCCGATGCACCAGCAGCCGCCGAAGATCCCGTTGTTGCGCTCGACGAGGTCCGCGAACGCGTCCCATGTCGATGCGTCGAGGGATCGGACAACATATGTCATGCAGGCCTCCGCTTCGGTCGCGAGGGTGGGGGCGAGCTCGGTCCTGGACGGTCACAGTAGAGCTAGTTCCGGTCAATCGACTTCCGGTTCCTCTCGTTCCGTGGCCGAATGCGGCCTAGTCTTTCTGAGTGTGCCGACCGAGCTGAGCCCCACCGCGCGGGCGCTGCGTGCCCTGGAGATCCTGCAGACGCGACCCGGCACGACGGCTGACCAACTCGCCGAGCGACTGGGGGTCACCGAGCGGGCCGCCCGCCGGTACGTCGGGATCCTGCGCGAGGCCGGCATCCCCGTCGAGTCGGCCCGTGGTCCGCACGGCGGCTACCGCCTCGGACGCGGGGTGCGGCTGCCGCCGGTCGTCTTCACCGAGGTCGAGGCGCTGAGCCTCGTCATGGCGGTGCTCGACGGGCAGCCAGCAACTGCCGATGTCGATGATCCGGTCGGCTCAGCGCTCGGCAAGGTGATCCAGGCACTGCCCGAGGGTGTCGGCCGGCAGGCGGCGGCGCTGCGGGAGCACGCATCGACGGCGTCTGATCGATACTGGACCCGACCCGATCCCGCCACGACCAGCGCCCTCGTGGCCGCCGTTGCGGCGCGCCGTCGTGTGGTGCTCACCTACTGCACCGAGGCCGGCGAGGAGTGGCAGGCCGAGGCCGACCCGTGGGCGGTCGTCGTCCGGTACGGCCGCTGGTACCTGCTGTGCCACTCCCATCGCGCGGGCGCCGTCCGCACCTACCGGCTTGACCGGGTCCGTACGGTCGAGCAGACGCCGTACGGTTTCGAGATGCCGCGTGACCTCGACCCGGTCGTCGTGCTCGAAGAGAATCTCGGGACCGGGTGGGACTACCCGACCCGCGTGGTGTTCGGGGCGCCGCTGCCGGAGGTGGCGCGCTGGGTCCGGCCGTCCATGGGCCGCCTCGAACCCCTCGGCGAAGGCTGTGTGCTGGTCGGCAGCACCAGCAACCCAGCGAGGTATGCACAAGAGTGGTTGGCTGGCCTGCCGCTGGAGTACCGCGTCGAGGGCGGTCCGGAGCTGCTCGACGCGATCGGAACGCTGGCGGCCCGACTCACCGCCGCGATCCCACGCCAGCGCCGCGGCGGGCGGCCCGACGGCGGTCAGGAAAATGTGTCCGGTGAGCTGTCGATTCGGCAAGGGTCCGCGCGTCGTGAGGGCGTAGGAACCCAACCAAGCGAGGGGAGCACATCATGGCCCAGTACCTGATCCTGATCTACGAGCGCGAAGAGGAGTACGCGTCGGCGGGGCCCAGCGTGTTCAACGAGGTGATGGACGCCCACAACCGGTTCGCCGAGCAGCACGCGGGCAAGCTGCGCGGCGGCAACGCGCTCAAGCCGACGCCCACCGCCACCACTATCCGGGACGACGTCGTCACCGACGGCCCGTTCGTGGAGACGAAGGAGGCGCTTGGCGGCTACTACCTCATCGAGGCAGACGACCTGGACGAGGCGATCAAGATCGCGAAGAACTGCCCGGCCCGGTTCGGAGGCGTCGAGGTCCGCCCGATCGAGGTGTTCGAGTAGGGCTGCCGGATTGAGCGTCGAGAAAGCGGTCGCGGACGCGCACCGTCGCGAGTGGGCCCTCGTGCTCGCCGCGACGGCGCGCGTTGCCGGTGACATCGACCTGGCCGAAGAGTGCGTGCAGGACGCGTACGTCGCCGCCCTCGAAGCCTGGACGCGCGAGGGCGTGCCCGACAACCCTGGCGCCTGGCTGACCGTGACCGCTCGCCGCAAGGCCCTCGACGCCCACCGGCGGGCCCGGACCGCCCGCGAGAAGATGCCGCTGCTCGTGGTACCGGATGAGGCCGACGGCCAAGGAGAGCCGGAGGAGATCCCTGATGATCGACTTCGGCTGATATTCACCTGCTGCCATCCGGCGCTGGCCCGCGAGGCTCAGGTCGCGCTGACCCTGCGGCTCGTGTGCGGGCTGACGACCGCCGAGATCGCGCGGGCGTTTCTCGTCACCGAGTCCACGATGGCGGCCCGGGTCACCCGCGCGAAGAAGAAGATCTCGGCGGCCCGGATCGCCTACCGGGTGCCGGGTCCCGCCGAGCTGCCCGACCGGCTCGACGCGGTCCTGACCGTGGTGCACCTCGTCTTCACGACCGGGCACACGGCGCCGATCGGGACGGATCTCGTCCGCACGGATCTGGTCGAACGCTCGCTGGAGTTGACCCGGATGCTGCGCACGCTGATGCCCGACGAGCGCGAGGTGCTCGGCCTGCTGGCGCTTCTCACGCTCCACGACGCGAGGCGCGCGACCCGTACCGGACGCGACGGTCGCCTGCTCCTGTTGGAGGAGCAGGACCGTACACAGTGGAACCGAACCGCGATCGCCGACGGTACGGCTCTGGTGCGACTCGGCCTGCGCGGCGGGCGGCCCGGGCGGTTCGTGCTGCAGGCCGCGATCGCGGCGCTGCACGCGGAGGCGCCGAGTTACGCCGAGACGGACTGGGGTCAGATACTGAGCCTCTACGATGTGTTGCTGCAGGCCTGGCAGTCACCGGTGGTGGCCCTCAACCGGCTCGTGGCGGTGTCCCTGGTGTGCGGCCCCGAAGCCGCGCTGGCGGGCATCGAAGAGCTTGAGCGCGATGGCCGCCTCGCCGGCTACCCTTACCTGGCATCGACAAAGGCCGACCTGCTACGGCAGTTGGGGCGTGACAGCGAGGCGGCCACCGCCTACCGGGCGGCGCTCGCTCTCACCGAAAACGAGCAGGAGCAGGCGTTCCTGGCACGGCGCCTCTCCGCGCTCTCGCCGCAGCCCGACACCCCTCGTTGATCTAGGGCTGCGGCACGCGGTTGGAGATCAAACCGCGGTCCGTGGCCCTAGATCAACGGGGCGTGCCGGACGGGGCACCGGGCGGGGCGGGGGGCGGGAAGCGGCGCGCCGAGGCGTCCTCCTGGGCTAGTCCGAGCAGCGACAGCACAAGCGCTCCACCAACGACGATGCCGATCGCGGTCTTCTCGGCCAGCACGTCGTCGCCCTGTTGCGCGCGCTGAACCGTGAGGTCGAGCTCAGCAGCGGCTATCTGCTCGGCGGCCGCGGCGTACTCGTCGAGGATCCCGGCCAGGTCGTCGAGGCCGAGCTGTCGCATGGTGGCGAGCGCGTCCACGGCATTGCGCAGCGCGGGGCTCTCGCCGGTCAGCCGCCAGCCACGGCGCTGGGCCAGTTGATCGATGTCACGTTGAGCCGCAGCGAGTTGCTCCTCGGGTAGCGCGGGGTGCTCGCGAGCCAAGGAGCGATGCACGACACCGAGGACACCGTGCAACGGCCGACCGGGCGTCTCGATCTCGGCCAGCGCCGCCTTGGTCGCCGCGATGGAGAGCCCGCCAACGTCGATGAGGGCGCGGACCAGCCGAAGCCGGTGCAGGTGCGTGTCGCTGTAGCGGACCTGGTTGTGGCTTGTGCGCTCGCCGGCGGGGAGCAGGCCCTCACGGACGTAGAACTTGATCGTCGGCGCGGAGACGCCCGATCGACGGCTCAGCTCTGCGATGCGCATCCGAGTCTCCCCACGCTCCGTACGTTCGGCTTGCGGGCCCCGCTGACCGACGATAGCTTAGCTATCGATAGTTCAAGTATCAGTACGCCGCCCTCCTTGCGGCGCACCAAGCTCCAAGGGAGAACGGCATGGCTCGTGCTGCTCTGATCGACGTCCATCTCGCTGCCGGACTACTCGGGCTAGTGCTCGGCCTGCCGGCCATGCGCCGGCCGATGCGCAGCGACCGATGGCTATGGATCCGCCGCGCCTACTTCGGCACGCTGGTCGTGCTCACGATCACCGTGATCATCGCCCTCGTCCTGGACTGGCCCACGCTCGACGCGGCTACCCGAGCCACGTTCAGCGCCCTCTGCGCGCTCGCCGCCTTCGTGTGCGTCCGGGCGGTCCTCGCCCTGCGCATAGCCGAACTCGGCCTGGTCGATCGCGCACGATCGTTGGTGAACCACCAATACTTCACCTACGTCGCGCTCTGGGAAGGCGCTCTCATCGTAACCATGATCACCAGCGGGCTGCCCACCTGGGCAGTGGTGATGGTCGCGGTCGCACTGCCGTTTGCGGGAGCTCCGCTCATCGCCGCGTACCAGCGACGACTCTCGGCTACCGCGCCGCGATAAACGATCTCATGCTGCGCCGACCCGGTCCGGCAGGAGCAGGTAGCACCGGGCCGCGCCACCAGGCAAGGCTCAGCCGGAGGGCACGAGCTGGCGCTGTTTGCGCCACTCCCGCCATGTCAGCCAGACCACGAAGACATCGAAGATGGTCAGCCCAATGAGCCCTGCGGTCGGTCGGAGCGCGATCCGGTAGAGCTGGTAGCCGATGAAGATGATCAGGAAGGCGATCGCCCAGGGATATGCCCAGAGCCGGTTGCTGAGCAGAGCGGCGACGAGTGCGACCTTGACGACGCCGTGAGCGAGCAGGTACGCGGCGGCGAACCGGACGGTGGGGCCGGTCAGGGTGTCGCCGAGATGGAGCAGTCTGCTGGCGATCCAGTCATGCGGGTCTTCGGACAGCTCGTGCTGGGTCACCCGGTGCAGCCAGGCATTGAGCGTCTCCGGTGCTATGGCGAGAAGCAGGATGGCGCCGACGATCTCGGCCACACCGTCGAGTCCCTTGAGGATGATGCTGATCTCGAACGTCCTATCGAGGAGCCCGTGCGGCTTGAACCGACGCACACCAACCTCCTTCGGGCCGAGGACCGCTCGGGGCGATTCTCCTCCAGATCCTGATTCCGGCACCTGGGCTCACCCGGCTGGTTCCTCCGTTCGGCCGCTGAGGCGGTGGCGCACGCGTTAGCCTCCGCAGGTGCAAGGTCCGGATTGGCCGGCGACGCCGTGAACCGGATGTTCAAGCTCGCCCTTGGCGTGATGACGGCCATCGGCGGGTTCGTCGACATCGGCAATCTCGTTACCAGTGGCATCACGGGCGCGCGGTTCGGCATGTCGCTGACCTGGGCGGTAGTGATCGGCACGATCGGGATGACCATCTATGGCGAGATGGCCGGGCGGGTCACCGCTGTGGCGCAGCGCTCGGTGTTCGACGTCGTGCGGGAGCGGCTGGGTGTTCGGGCCGCATTGCTGAACCTGATCGCCTTCGTCATCCTGGCCGTGTTGACGCTCGCGGCCGAGATCGGTGGCATCGCGCTTGTGCTGGGGCTCGCCACGGGCGTGACGTATCTGGTGTTCGTTCCCTTCGTTGGTGCGGCCGTCTGGCTCGTGGTGTGGCGGCTGAAGTTCTCCGTCATGGAGAACGTGCTGGGCCTGCTTGGCCTGTGCCTCGTGGTCTACGTGGTCGCGCTGTTCGTGCTGCCGACCGACTGGCGTGGGCTGGGGCATGAGTCGCTTCACCCGAGCGTGCCGGCGGGCGAGAGCACATCCACGTATTTCTTCTACGCGATCTCGTTGTTCGGTGCCTGTGTGGCGCCCTACCAGGTGGTCTTCTTCTCCTCGGGCGGACGGGAGGAGCACTGGACCTCGGCGAGCCTGCCGGAGGTGCGGCCCAACGCGCTGCTCGGCTTTCCGCTGGGCGGTCTGCTGTCGATCGCGATCATGGCGGCGGCGAGCGTGGCCCTGCGGCCGGAACACGTCGACGTGACCACCCTCGGCCAGGTCGCGCAGCCACTGACCCAGGCACTGGGTAACTGGGGCCTGGCCGTCGGCTTGGTCGGGTTTCTCGCGGCGATGTTCGCGGCCGCGGCCGAGTGCGCCCTCTCCGTGGGATACAGCATCGGCCAACTGTTCGGGTGGACGTGGGGCAAGGACCGTCACCCGCGCGACGCGCCCCGGTTCCATCTGGCTTGTCTCGTCGCGATCGCCATCGCAACCGCCTTCATCCTGACGAGCGTCGATCCGGTGCAGGTGACCGTCGTCTCGGTGGTCCTGGGTGCCGCCGCCGTCCCGCTGACCTACTTCCCGGTCCTGGTCGTGGCCAACGACCGTGGCTATATGAGCGGGCGGATCAACGGCCGGTGGACCAACGCGGCCTCCGTCGGCTTCCTCGCTCTCATGACCGCGACCTCGATCGCGGCGGTCCCCTTGCTCTTCGTGACGAAGGCAGGTCAGTGACGTGCGAACCGAAGACCAGTTCTCCCTCTCCGAGCTGCTGCTCGATCGTCAGATCGTCGACGTCGACGGCGAGGCCGTCGGCAGGGTGGACGACATCGAGCTCAGTCAGGCCAATGCCGGACCACCGGTCCTGACCGCCATCCTGTGCGGACACTCGGCCCTCGGGCCCCGGGTCGCCGGGCGCTGGTGGGCCTGGCTCATACCCCGACGCAGCCGCTATGCCGCCCCGAGCCGCATCCCGATGAACCAGGTCGGCGGCGTCGACCGGCGCGAGGTACGGCTCACGGTCTCGCGTGACGAGCTCGACGCCGACCGGGTGCGCGACTGGGTCCGCGACCAGATCATCGGCCGGATCCCGGGATCGTCCTCGTGAGAGCCACGGACCTGCTCGGCCTGCGCGTCTACAGCCGCGACGGTGTCGACCTCGGCGCGGTGCGGGATCTCCACATCGAGAAACGTTCGACGCCCCTGGGGGACAGCGGCGTTCCCGCCTACGAGGTGACCGCGCTCGAATGCGGTGCGGTCGGCGTGAGCCATCGGCTCGGCTACACGCGCGGCGACATCACCGGGCCATGGCCGGTGCACGCGCTCATGGGCTGGTTCTCGCGCCGATCCTGGATCGTGCGCTGGGACGACATCGACAGCATCGGTACGGGCCGCATCCTCCTCGCCATCGACAAGCCACAGGTTCAGCGCATCGGCCGAGAGCAGCCCTGACCGCGGCTCACCGAACCCGGCTGACGCGGCGGCGCTGCCCGTGCTGGCGCCAGCCCTGGAAGTCATCGACGGTCATCGGCCGACCGAAGTGCCAGCCCTGGCCGATGACGCCGGGCAGTTTCGCCAGGGCGTCCGCGGTGCGTTGGTCCTCGACGCCCTCGGCCACCACGTCCACACCGAGCGCCCGGGTGAGCAGGTGCACGCTGGTCACGATCGCCTCGTCGGCGGGGTTGTCGACCATGTTGCCGACGTACGCCTTGTCCACCTTCACCTCGGTCAGGGGAAGCTCGCGGAGCTGCTGCAGGGAGGCGTGTCCGGTGCCGAAGTCGTCCAGCGACAGGCCGACGCCCTGCCCGGCCAGCCTGCCGGCGACCTCCCTGACCCGTTCCGGGTCCGAGATGAACATGCGTTCCGTGATCTCGATGATGAACCGGCGCGGCGCGATGCCGTGCCGACGGACCAACTCCCCGAGCTGGTCGATGAAGTCGGGCTTGTGCAGATCCTGGACGCTGACGTTCACCGATACCCGGAACTGGTCGCCCTGGTCGTGCCAGCGCCGGACCTGGGCCGCCACCGTCTCCAGCACGTGCCACGTGAGCATATGCATGATCTCGCTCGGTTCGATGGCCTCGATGAGTTCGTCGGTGGGGATGGGTCCCCACTGCGGGTGCGTCCACCGCACCAACGCCTCCACGGCGGCGAGCCGGCCGGTGTCGAGGTCGACCTGGGGCTGGTACAGCACGGTGATCTCGCGGTGGCGGGCTGGGTCCTGGAACACGCTGTGCAGCTCGCGCAGCAGGGTGATGCGCCGTTCCGCCAGTTCGGCCGCTCGGGGCAGGTAGAGCGCTGCCCGGCGGCCGGTGCGGCGGGCGTCGCCGGCTGCGAGCTCGGCCCGCATGAGCAGCGTGCCGAGGTCCCGGCCGTGCTGGGGCGAGAGCGCCACGCCCGCGGCCGGGTCGAGGGCGAACGGGATGTTGTCGGCCTCGACGAGCGGTTCAAGGAGCGAAAGTGCTGTCTGCGTCTCGGCCAGGGCGTTCTCCTCGGTGAGGTCCGGCACCAGCATGACGATGCCCTCGCCGGACAGGCGCGCGGCCAGATCGTCGCCGTACGCGTCGATCAGACGGCGGGCGGCCACGCCGATGACCTTCTCGTAGAGGTCGCGGCCGAGCGTCCGGTTGATGTCGAGCACCGACTCCACATCGACGAGGATGATGCCGAATGGTCGGGGCCCCTGCGGGGTGATGAGGTCCGTGGCGGTGATCGAGCGCATCCCCGCGGCCAGCCCTTGCCGGTTGAGCAGCCCGCTGACCGGCTCACGGCTCAACTGCTGCTCGTGACGCAACTGCTCGCGGGTGAGCTGGTTCCACAGGATCAGCGGGACCGCGACCAGCAGGCTCCACCAGCCCCCGATCGTGGTGAGGAAGGGCGCCACCACCAGAATCGATGAGGTGGTGCTGATGAGATCGAAACGCATGTCCGTGACCGCCTGCCACAGCCCACGCGGGGTCACCGTCGAGCGGGCGACCGCGAGGATCGCGTAGCTGACCGCGAGCCAGACGAGGGCGAGCAGGGTAAACGAGAGCAGGTCCGCACCGGTGAGCCCGGCGCCCTGCGCGGTCATCGGACGCAGGCCGCTGGCGTTCACCACGACCTCTGCGGCCGCCGCGCCGAGCACGAGGCGGGACACGAAGAAGAGCCCGGCACTGGGCTGGTAGCGCTGGCCGGCCACGCTCACCGCACCGGCAACCGCCTGCACCACGATCGCCGTCGCGGCCCCCCAGAGTACGAAGATCGCGAACGTGAAGCAGACCGAGAGCGTCGAGCGGATGCGAAAGTCCTCGCGGCCGGCCACTCCGAACAGCGGGATATCCACGACGAGCGCGGCCAGAGCCATGGCCCAGAACCCGCCCGGTGCGTGCGCCATGAAGCGGACCGCCCCGGGCATGGCCCACACGAACACACCGGCGGCAGCCGCCACCACGGCCGAGAACGCCAGTCGCGTCCGCCGCAGCCGGTCCCAGCCTCCCTGCGACACACCTCACCGTACGCAGGGGAACCGGTCGTGTGCCGCGACTTGGTGATGGAAACCGTCGCCGCGCGGGGGATCCAGCCGATCGCGTCGCGGCCGTGTCGAACGCGGTGAACGTGCCGTCGGTAGCTCGCCGTGGCGCGTGTGGTTGGCTGGCCGCAGATTCGCCGGAGGGTATCGGTGGGCGCCCAGCGACACGGTGCGTCCCCGGGTACGTCGGGTGTCGCGAACGTCGTCCAGGTGCCTGACCCGCCCGCCACGCTGCCGATCCGCATTGCCACGCGCGTGGGGCTAACCGCCGCCGTGGCTGTCTCGTTTATCCCACTGGGCCGAGCGCGGCCCACGCCAGGGGAGGCTGTGCCGGCGTTCGGTGCAGGCGAGAAGGGTGAGCGCCATGGCTGGAGAGCTCGTGCGAGTGGTCAGCGACCACGTGCCGGTCAACGACGGAACGCGCGCCTGGCCGAAGGCCTGCGCGGCGTGCGGCCAGGAATGGCCCTGCTACACCTTCCAGCGCCAGCTGCAAGGGCAGAGCGGCAACCGCGCCGACCGGATGCGCGCGCACATGACGCTCTGGAGCTTGCGGATGCTGTCGCGGCCGGAGCTGGCGTTCATCGGGCCGGAGATCGGCGTGCAGTTGTTCGACTGGATCGACAACGCCGTCGCGGCGCAGGAGGCGGTCGACCGGGCCCGGCGGGCGGTGCAGGCGAGAGCCCAGTCGGCTGCGAGCCGATTCGCTGGTCGCGCGTGGACGGCGGCCGGCCGATTCGTACCGCTGGGCGGCACGCGGCAGTACGTGGAGCAAGCGCCGGGACCCGAGGCTGCGCAGTGGCACGCGGTGGCTCAAGTCGACGCCATGTCCACGGTCCTGAGTCGCACCGCTGGTGTGCCTGACCGGTCGGGCAACGGCGCCGTCTGGCGCCGAATCGGTCCGTGGCGTCATGGGCGGGGCCGCGCGAACTAGCAGCCGACTCACCAGCACCGGGCGTGACGTGCCCGCGCAGTACCCTCTCGTTTGTGCTGCGCCGTCCTAGCCCTCGGACCGCGTCGATTCTCTTCGACGCGATGGTCTGTGGCCTGCTCTGCGTGCTGGTCGTCGCCGACCACGCCATGGTGCCGGCCGGCTTCATGGCGACCGGCGTCGTGATGGTCCTCGCGTTGCTGGTACGGCGCAGGTACCCGATTGCCGTCATGGCGGTCGTGTCGCTCGCCGCGCTCGCCCAGGTCGTGTTCTACGCCTCGATCGTGTCGCCCCGGCCCTTCGACGTCGCGGTCGAGGTCGCCATGTACAGCGTGGTGAAGTACGGCCGCCGGCTGCGCGACGCCATTCTCGCCGGCGGCGCCGTGGCCATCGGCATCGGCATCGAGGTATTCAAGAGCCCGGCACAGAGCTGGGTCGTGGTGGTGCTGTTCTACGGTGGTTTCAGCGTGGCGGCCTGGCTTACCGCGTTCGTGGTACGCAATCGCCAGCGCTATCTGGCGAGCCTCGAGGAGCGCGCCACGAGCCTCGAACGGGAGCGCGACCACCTCGCCCGGATCGCGGTCGCCGAGGAGCGCGCTGAGATCGCCCGCGAACTGCACGATGTCGTGGCACACAGCCTCGCCGTGATGATCGTGCAGGCCGACGGCGGCCGGTACGCGTTCGATACCGAACCCGCCCAGGCCCGCGCCGCGCTGGAGGTCGTCGCCAGCACCGGGCGCGAGGCGTTGGCGGACATGCGTCGGCTCGTCGGCGTGCTGCGTGGATCGGGCCCCGTCGGCAGCGCCGACCCAGCGCGGCGCCGGACCGGGCTGGGCCAGATCGCGACCTTCGCCGACCGCGCCCGCTCGGCCGGCCTCGCCGTGGAGGTGTCGCTGCGGGCGACCGACGCCGACATCCCACCAGCGGTCGGGCTGACCGCGGTACGGGTCGTGCAAGAGGCGCTGACCAACACGCTGCGCCACGCCGGTCCGGGCGCGCGGGCTCAGGTGAGCCTCAGCATCGACGACGACACTCTCCTCGTGTCGTGCCTGGATGACGGTACGGGCCCGCGCCCCGGCCAGGACGGCGCTGAGGGCTCGGGGCACGGCCTGCTCGGCATGCGCGAGCGGATCAATGTCCACAGTGGAACGTTGAGCGCCGGTCGCCGGTTGGAAGGTGGCTGGAGCGTGGTCGCCCGGATCCCGCTCTCGGGCCACGCCCTGGTGCAGGCGCCCGCGATCAGCGGGGTGGCGGCGTGAGCCGCATCGGCGTGGTGATCGTCGACGACCAGCCGCTGGTACGGGCCGGATCCGCATGATCCTCTCCTCGCAACCGGAGATCGAGGTCCTCGGCGAGGCGGGCGACGGTGAGCAGGCGCTGCACGTGGTCGACGCCCTGCACGGCAGCGGATCGCCACCGGACGTCGTGGTGATGGACATCCGAATGCCCGTGCTCGACGGCATCGAGGCGACCCGGCGGCTGTGCGCACAGGGGTCGACGCCGCGCGTCATCGTGCTCACCACGTTCGACAACGACGAGGAGGCCTTCGCTTCGCTGGAGGCCGGCGCGAGTGGCTTCCTGTTGAAGAACGCGCCGCCCGAGGAGTTGCTCGCCGCGATCCGGGCCGTCGCGGGCGGCGATGCCGTCGTCGCGCCGCGCGTGACCCGCCGCCTGCTCGACCGGTTCGCCGGCAAGCTCGCCGCCCCACCCCCTGGCGCCGCGCTCGCCTGCCTCACCGAGCGCGAGCGGGAGGTCGCACTCCTCGTCGCGGAGGGACTCTCGAACGCCGAGATATCGACACGTCTCGTCGTGGCGGAGGCGACCGTGAAGACCCACGTGGGCCGCATCCTGGGCAAGCTCGGGCTACGCGACCGGGTCCAGATCGTGGTCCTGGCCTACGAGTCCGGCCTGGTCCGCCCGGGCGCGTCGGCGCCCTGATCACACTACTGTTGCGCCATCTCGGCGACGAGCGAGGCCTTCGCGGCGCGCCGGGCCGGCAGCACCGCGGCTCCGGTAGCGGCCGCCGCGGCGAGCACGATGAGGCCGCCGAGCCATCCCCACGGCACGACGACGATCGGGCCGATCTCCGAGAACGCCTCCTGCACCACCAACCGTCCATAGAGCAGGCCAAATATGACGCCGACCAGCGCGCCGACCACGGCCATGAGCACCGCCTCGATGAACAGGGTCCTGCGCAATTGCCCCTTGGTCAGGCCCAGCGCCCGCACGACCGCCGACTCCCGCCGGCGCTCGATCACCGACAGCGCCAGGGTGTTGGCGATACCGAAGAGCGAGATGAGCACCGCGGTCCCGAGCAGTCCGGCGAAGAGGCCGATGAGGCCGTTGACCTGGCGGGTGAGCTCGGTGCTGAGGTCGGCGATGCTGCTCACCTGCACCAGTGGATATGCCTCGCTCAGCGCGTCGAGAGCGTCGCTGCCCTCGGTGGGGGTTACCCCGGCCGCCAGCTTCGCCATCACCGTGCTGTCCTCGCCCGGCCCCGCCAGCGCGGTGAGCTGGTCCCACGAGACCACGACGTCCACCTCGCTGGCCGCCGGGATCGTGGTGTCGCCGGTACCGATGACCCGTACCTGGGTCGTGTGCCCGCTCACCCTCACCGTGACCGTGTCGCCGACCTTGAGCCCCCGCGTGCTCGGGCGGGTGGCCGAGACGATCGCGGTGCCCGTCGCCAGGTCGCCGACGTTACCCGTCGCCAACTCCGGCTTGACGAGGGTGCCGAGGGACGCGGGGTCGATGGCCGCGATCGTGCCGCTCGTACCGTCCACCGAGGCCGGCACGAGGCGCGTCTCGGCCACGCCGCTGAACTCGGGTCGGGCGCGCAGCGCCTGGGCGTAACCGATGGGCACGCCGGTGTTCTGGGCGTTCTGGCTCTGCTTCTCCGCCGGCGTGATGCCCACCATCACGTAGTCGACCGGGTAGTGTCCGACCAGCTTGCTGTTCGCCGTCTCACTGATGCTCGCGATGAGCGTGGCGAACAACGCCATCAGGCCGATGCCGATCATCAGGGTCGCGCTGGTCACGGCGGCTCGGCCGGGGTTGCGTCGCGAGTTCGCCACCGCGAGTTTCGCCGGCGCCCCCAAGGCCAACGCGGGCCCGTACCCGACGAGTGACGTCAACGGTCCAATGTAGAGCGGTGCGGCGATGAGGATGCCGAGGAAGGTGACCACGCCACCAGCGACGACGATGAGTGTGCCGGTCTGGGCGTCGGTGGCGCGCGAGCCCTGGTAGGTCAGCAGCAAACCGAGACCACCGATCAGCAGGGCGAAAGCCAGCCGTACGGCCTGTCGTACCCGGCTCGCCACGGGCGCCGTCGGCTCTTCTCGTAGCGCGGCCACGGGCGCGGCCAGGGTGGCGCGCACCGCCGGCACGAGTGCCGAGACGAGCGTCACGACGATGCCGACGGCGAGACCGACGAGGATGCTCGGGGGCCGCACCACGATCGTGTGAGCCGGGATGTCCGCGTGCAGGGCGGTGTTGAGCAGCGCCGGAAGGCCGGCCGTCATCCCGATTCCCGCGACGACCCCGACACCGGAGCCGAGCAGGCCGACGAGGAATGCCTCACCGAGAGTGGTACGGAAGATCTGACCGCGAGAGGCGCCGACGCAGCGCAGCAGCGCGGTCTCCCGCATGCGCTGGGTGATGAGGATGGCGAACGTGTTGTAGATGACGAATGCGGCGACGATCAGTGAGATCACGCCGAAGATCAGCACGATCGTGGTGAACTGGCTCGCCACCGAGGTCGCGTCGTCGGCCAGCTGTGACCGGCGATCGTCACCGGTCTCGACCGTCAGGGCGCCGCCGAGCGCCCCGCGCACCGCGGCTGCGGCGTCGGCCTGGCTCACGCCTGCTCGCGCGGTGATCACGATCTCGTCATAGCCGGTGTCCGCGCTCAGGGCCCTGAGCTGGGCCGAGGCCATGCCGACCACGCTGACATCGGAGAACCGGGTCGACGTGCCGAAATCCATGAGCCCGACGACGCGTTCACTGTGGCGGCGACCGCTGGCATCGAGCACCGTGATGGTGCCTCCGATCCCGAGATGTTGCTTGGACGCGGTGTTGACGTCGAGCATCGCTTCGTCGGGAGCGGCCGGCACCGCGCCGGTCATCGAGAAGGGGCGCAGTCGCGGATCGCCGTCGGTGTTGACACCGACGCCGCTCACGCCGAAGTTGGCGATGGTACGGCCGTGCGCGTCCAGCATCGGCAACGAGACCACCATGCGGCCGACGACCGCGTCGACGACGGCGAGACGGGAGACCGCGTCCAACTGCTGCCGGGTGATCTCCGTGCCACGCGTCCGTTCCACCGCGACATCGATCCCCTTCGCCGTACGGGCAAAGGTGTCGTAGTAGGCGGCGCTCGCGGTGTCGTTGAAGACGAGGGTGCCGCAGATGAAGCCGACGCCGAGCAGGACGGCGATGGCGGTCCCTACGAACCTCGCCAGGTGCGCCCGGAACCCCGCGAGCATGACGCGCAGCATGGCTACTCCCCGAGCGTCCCGTGCGCCGAGGCAGTGGTCTGTGCGGTCACGATCGCGACGCTATTGTCTGGGGACGCCTGCGCGCATCGCCTCTCGGGCGGAACCGGTCCGTACGCCTCAGGTCGTACCCCCGTGCACGGGCGTTGTGCCGCTCGCCCCTCACTGTGGCCAGTTCGGGGCCCGGCCGAGCATCGCGAGGATCTCGTCCAGGCCGCCCGCCGGCCAGGCGATGGCCGGCCCGAACGCTGCCCCCGGCCGGGTGCGAGCCGGCCCCTGCGGCACGGACCTCGCGACGACCAGAGCCGCGTCGAGAACGTCCGGGTCGAAGGTCACTGTCGTGCCGAGGGCGCGGGCGACATCCCAGGCGTGGACCACGTAGTCGATGAGGTGGAAGCTCACGGCCTGAGCGCCGGTGAACTGTTGCGTCGTGCTGAGTTCTGGCAGCACGAACGCGCGACCCAGAACATCGTCCCGGGCGAACTCGGCGAGAAGGCTCTCGGCGGCCGTCCGGTACTGGCCGACCGGGTCCGGCTCCAGCCGTACCGTCAGCCAATCGGAGAGCGAGGTCGCGCCGCGTGCGGACGCCGTGAAGCCGTGATGTTGGGTGATCATGTGCGCGAGCAGGCCGTAGAGGGTCCAGGCGGGACATGGCGTGAGCCGGCCCAGATCCGTGGTCGCGTCGACTCGGCTTACGACATCGATGCTCGTGCGTACCGCGACGCCATGCAGCGCCACGAGGTCCACGGTCGTCGCCAGCTCGTCGAGGGTGCTCAGCGCGCTCGTCACGCGACCACTCTAAGCTGCGAAGATCTTGGTAGGAAGGTGTTGTTATAGCGACACTTTCATACCAAGATCTTCACTGCGAGAGAGGAGGGCGCGATGAGCCTGGCATGGCCCGGAATACGCAACATGGGCGGCAATCTGGCCGAGCAGGACGAGGAGGCCGTCGAGGCGCTGCTCGATGAGTTCGGCGACGCGGTCGCGCACTACCTGGCGCAGCGCGGCCTGCCGCGCCACGCATCGCCGGTGTTCAAGCCGTTCTCGATGGTCCTGGTCCGGGACCGCGAGAAGATGCTGGCCTGCTTCTCCGCGGCGGTGGGCACGGCGAACATCGACTGGTTCGATCGCCCGGGCGAGGCGTTGTCCACCGAGGACTTCGTGGACTTCGTCCGCAACCGCCTCGCGGGCACCGTGACGTCCGTGGTGACGCTCCCACTGCCCTACTCCCCGGAGCGCCGGGCGATGATCGACGCCGCAGCGCAGGCGCACGTACGGGTGGTCGAGGACGAGCAGGTGCTCGGCAAGCTCGGCGACCTGACCGGAATCGGCCATCTCGTGCCCTACCTGCGCACGTTCATGAGCGACCACCCGGTGTACGAGCGCAACGTGTTCATCATGATGCGGTTCAGCGACGCACCGGCCGTCAAGCAGATTCACGAGTCGATCAAGGCCGCCCTGGCCGAGAACGGCCTGCGCGGCATCCGGGCCGACGACCGCGACTACACGGGCGAGCTCTGGTCCAATGTGGAGGTTTACCTCACCGGCTGCAAGTACGGGATCGCGGTGTTCGAGGACGTCGAGAACGCCAACTACAACCCGAATGTTGGGTTGGAGCTGGGCTACATGATCGGGCGACGCAAGCGCACTCTGATCCTCAAGGACCGCGGCCTGCCGAGCCTGCACGCGGACGTCCTGCACCGGCTCTACAGCGCCTTCGACGTGCAGGACATCGATGGCTCGATCCGCCGTGAGGTCGGCCGTTGGGCGGGCGTGGACCTCGGCCTGCGGTGAAGTGGGCGTCATGCCCTCCTTTGTGGACGGTCAGCTGACGTCGCGGCGCGAGAGCGCAGCGGCACCGAGGAGGGCGCCTGCGGCCGCGTAGGCGAGCAACAGCGTGGCGGCCAGCGGTACCGAGGTCAGCACCGCGTCCCGGGTCGATCCGGCGAGGGCTTGGGCGAGCCCGCCCGGGGTGTACTGGTGGGCGGTCGGCAGGTCGCCGGCGAGCAGGTTCTCGACGAAGAGCAGCCAGACGACCAGGCCGACGACGGTCGGGACCTGGGACCGCGCGATCGCACCGACCGCGAGCCCGAGGGCGGCCCACAGGGCGCCACCGACGAGCGCCCCGACCAGGAGTCGGCCCACCTCACCCGTGGCGACCTGGACGGAGACGCCCCTGATGGTCAGGCCGAGCCAGCCGCCAGCGACCGCGCTGCCGGCCGCAAGGACACCCGCGATCGCGCCGGCCGCCAAGGAGCAGACCACCTTGGCGGCGAACACCCGCGGCCGGCGCGGCCGGACCAGCACGGTTGGCCGGATCGTGCCGGTGCGGAACTCGCTGGTGATACAGAGCGCGCCGAGCAGTGCCGAGAAGAGCGCCCCGATGTTGGCTCCCACGTCGAGGAGGATGCCGTACTGCTGGTCATCGGTCTGCAACCGCGCTACCGGAAGTCCGAAGGCGTGCACCAGGACCGCCGCCATGATCAGCACGACCATGCTGACCAGGACACCGATGTGTGTCCGCGTGGTGAGCCATTTGTAGACCTCGCTGCGTAGCTGTGCGATCATGACGTCACCTCGGCGGTCAGCCTCAGGTAGGTGGCTTCCAGGTCACTGCTGTCGGAGAACTCATCGATGGCCGCATCGACGAGCAGCCGTCCACGATGGACGATCAGGACGCGGTCGACGGTCTTGGAGACCTCGGCGAGGATGTGGCTGGACAGGAGAACCGTGCCCCCGCTCGCGGCGAAGTCGGTCAACGCGTCGCGCAGCCAGCGCACGCCGGCCGGATCAAGACCGTTGGCGGGCTCGTCCAACACGAGCAGGGACGGCCGGCCGAGCGACGCGGCGGCCAGGCCCAGTCGCTGCCGCATGCCCAGCGAGTAGGTGCGCACCGGGCGCTGTGCCGCGCCGGTGAGGTCGACCTGGGCCAGGACCTCCTCGACGCGGTCCCAGCCGATCCCGGCGGCGAGCGCGAGCATGCGCAGGTGCGCCCGTCCGGAACGAGCGGGGTGGAAGTCGTTGGACTCCAGGATCGCCCCCACCACGGCCGAGGGCGACGGCAGCGCCGCGTACGGTCGGCCGAACACCAGCGCGGTGCCCGAGGTGGGCGCGGCCAGTCCGAGCAGGACGCGCAGGGTTGTCGACTTGCCGGCGCCGTTGGGGCCCAGGAATCCGGTGATCGAGCCGGCCGAGAGCGTGAACGAGAGGTCGGTCACCGCGCTCGTCGCGCCGTAGGTCTTGGTCAGCCGGTCGACCACGACAGGCGCGGTCGTAGCGAGGGTTGCCATCATCGACCATCCTTGTTGCGGCGGAGGCGGCGGTACGCCAGGACCGCCGCGCCGGCCAGAACGAGCACGGCCAGCAGGGTCAGGTGCGGGCCCAGATCGTCCGCGATGTGCGCGGGCGTGGCCATCGGTGGTGTGGAGGTGAGCACAGCGCCGACGCTAGGCATCGGCGGCTGGGCCCGAAACGCCCCACGGGAGGAGGTTCTCCTCCACGCCACCGGGATACGTCTCCCCCCGCGGGGGGACTCGCCACGCGGCCACGGTCGGCTAGCCTCGGCTCGTGTCAGCACCGAGCACCGTGTACCCGCGCTCGGCTTGGGGGGCCAGGACGGCCGCGCGGCGTCGCCACTGGCCATGGGCCGCCGTGCGGGACGGCGCGGTGGCGGCGGCGACCGCGGCGGTCACGCTGGCGCTGCTGTCGCATCTCGGGCCGGGGCTGCCCCCGCATGTTCCCGCCGTGCCACAGGTCTCGGCGGCGGTCCTGCCGGCGGTGCCAATCCTGCTGTGGCGGCGCTGGCCGCTGATGACGTTCCTCGCTGTCGGGGCATGCACCACGGTGTTCGTCGCCCTCGGGGAGGCCGCGTGGCTGCCCCTCGGCCCAGCGGTCGCGCTCTATCTCCTGACGGTCGGCCGGGACGAGAACACGCCCTGGCCGCCGGCCAGCATCGCGGCCGTCCTCGGCGTCGTGTCCGCGTACCTCGCGGTCGCCGGAAGTACCGGGCGGCTCGGTGCGGGGGACCTGTTCCATGGCGCGGTCACCTTCGCCGCGGCCTGGTTCGCCGGCGAACGCACTCGCCTGCACCACGCCCACATCGCGGAACTCGCCGCCCGGGCCGAGCGCGCCGAACGCGATGCCGCTCGCGAGCGTGACCTCGCCGTCGCCGAGGAACGGAACCGGATCGCCCGCGACCTGCATGACTCCGCGGCCCACGCGTTGAACGTCATCGCCGTACGCGCTGGCGCGGCACGCCTGCGGCGCGAACCCGAGCGCGATCTCGCTGCCCTAACCGCGATCGAGGAGCTCGCCCGCCACACGATGAACGACATCGATCAGTTCGTCGGTACCCTGCGTACGCCCGCAGGGGCCGTGGAGCCCCCACCGGGCCTCGCGGCCCTCGACACCCTCATCGCGCAGCACGCGGCGACGGGCCACTGCGTGGAGTTGGCCTGGACGGGTCAGTCCCGCCCGCTCGCGGTGGCCATAGACCACGGTGTCTACCGGATCCTGCAGGAGGCGCTGACCAACGCGGCGCGGTACGGCCGCGGCACCACGCACGTACGGGTGGCCCACGACCTGGACGCCCTGGAGCTCACCGTCAGCAGCGGCCTTCAGCACGCCGTGGTCACCAAACCCGGCGGCGGCCATGGCGTGATCGGCATGCGTGAACGTGCCGCGTCTCTCGGCGGCGAGCTGGCCGCCGGACCGGTCAGTGGGCGCTTCGTCGTCCAGGCCCGCCTGCCCTACCACAGCCGCCGACCGTGACCAGCGTCCTGGTCGCCGACGACGACCACCTGATGCGGGCCGGGCTGGCCGAACTGCTCACCGTCGACCCCGACATCCAGATCATCGGGCAGGCGGCAACCGGCCGCCAGGCCGTCGACCTGACGCGGCGCCTGTCACCCGACGTCGTGCTCATGGACGTACGCATGCCGGACCTCGACGGCATCGCCGCCACCCGCGAGCTCGTCGCCACGCAACCGCGGACGAAGGTGCTCATCCTGACCACCTTCGAACTCGACGACTACGTCTTCGGCGCGCTGCGTGCCGGCGCATCCGGGTTCCTCCTCAAACGAACCCGCCCCGAGGACCTCATCGCCGCCGTCCACACCATCGCCGATGGTGACAGCCTGCTCTCGCCTTCGGTCACCCGGCGGGTCATCGACCGGCTGGCACAACAGCCGGCACCGCAACGGCCAGACCAGAGCCAACTCTCCGCCCTCACGGCCCGGGAACGGGAGGTGCTGGGGCTGGTGGCGAGCGGCCTGTCCAACCGGGAGATCGCGGCCACTCTCGTCGTGGAGGAATCCACCATCCGTACCCACGTCAAGCACATCCTGCACAAGCTCGGACTCCGCGACCGCATCCAAGCAGTTATCTTCGCCTACGAGGCCGGTCTGCGTTAGAACGGTGGGATCTCGTCGGTGTTGGCCGGTGGTGGTTGGGGTCGTGGTGGTTGGGGTCGTGGTGGTGGCTGGGTGGGTGTGCGGTGTCGTGGGTAGGGCAGGTCGTAGGTGCAGGTGTCGTGGGGTGAGTAGATGGGTTCGTCGTCCTCGGGGTCTGCCTGTGGTGTGGTGGGGTTGGGTAGTGGGTCGAGGGCGTGCATCGGTCCCGGTTGCGGAACGGGTGGGTAGGTGTGGCCCAGCGGGCTGGTCCAGATGATCGTTCCGGACCGCGGCTGCTGGACGCTCCAGCCCCCGGTGTGGCGCAGCAGGTGGTCGGCCCGGCAGGCGTGGGCGAGATTCCAGTCCGCGGTCGGACCGCCGTGGGCG
>DATBGZ010000071.1:0-26755 GCA_036557785.1 Micromonosporaceae bacterium | reverse complement strand
ACCCCGATATTGCGCTGGTCTCTGCGCGACGTCAACGCGACACGCCAGCATTTTACTGGCTACATGATTGAGCCGAAAGAGGCCGCCTTCCCACGCGACACAACGGAAGGCGGCTCTATCGGTGCCTTAACTTCGGGCTAGCGTGTCTGCTGACCCCTGCACCCGTTGGACCCGCGCGGTGCCCAAGAAGTGAGTTCTTGGGGGGCCGGGGTTCCGCGCGGTGCCCGGAAAGTGAGTTCTTGGGGGGCCGGTCGGCTCCCCGCCCTGATGTCCGCTCCGCACGCTCTGCTGAGTCATGTGACCGGGCCCGGAGCCAGATCCTGATCGAGGCGACGTCGACGGTGCCGGCGAAACACGTATGCGCGTTTGTCGTAGCGGCTGGCGACCGCTCGGAGCGCCTTGCGACGTTGCGTTACGTGTAGCGCAACGGATCGAACGTGGGCCGGCATCCGCCGCGCGGTCCGCGGCCACGCCCACCGCCGGTTGCCCGCTCAGCGTCGGCTGCCGAACGCCGCGTACGCGGTGATCCCGACAGCGGCGAGGACACCGGCCGTGACCGTGGCCGCGCGAGCCTCGACGGGCTGCACCATCCAGGTGAGCATCACCCGGTACGCCGGCCGAGTGGGGGGCTCGCCCAGCGGGGGCGCCCACCAGAGCACCGGCACGATCCAGAGCACCGGGAGCAGCGCCGCCCCGGCGGCGCCGAACAGCACCGCGCCGAGCGCCAGCAACCCGGCGAGCCCGGCGACGTTGCGCGCGAGCTGGCCCACCTGGGTCATCCGCTGCCCCGCGAGCGCGGTCGCGGCGAGCAGTCCGAAGATTGCAGCCCCGGACGCGAATATGTGCACGGTTCGCCACGCGGGCCAGGCGATGGCCCCGGCCCGGTCCAGGTCGTGGTCCGCTCCGGCGAGGCTCGGTCCGATGGCACCGATGGCGGCGACCGCGACGAGCAACGCGGCCAGGGTACGGCCCGCGGGGCTGTGGATCGCGAGGCCGAGTGCCCACAACGCCACCGCACACCCTAGTACCGTCACGGCGATCGATGGCACGGCACGGCTCCGGAGGTAGAGCACCAGCAGTCTCACCGTGACCCGCCACCCGTGAGCAGGTCGAGCCGATCGCCCGCGACGCACGTGAGCTCGGCCGCGCGCAGGGCCGCGATCCGGTCCCGCTGTTCGGTCAGGGGCAGGGCGTGCAGTGCCGCCAATGTCTGCGTCACCAGCGCGGAGGCGGGGTCGTCGTCGGGCTTCGAGGCCGGCCGCGGCGTGGTGTCCAGCAGCCACTCGGCCGCGACCTCCCGTGCCGCCGGGTACCGGATGTTCGGCTGCGACTCGCCGTACTTCGCCGGGTCGTAACCCGCCTGGTTCCCACACGGTCGCGTGCCCGCACCCGCGAGCATGCTGTGCAGCAGGTTGTCCGGGGTGTAGTCGGTCATCAGATCGTCAAAGATCGGAATAGAGGTGAGAATCTCATCGGCTGGCTGGGGATCGGGCGCGAGCCGAGAGTCCGCGTCCCGCACCACCACCCGGTTCGCCGTCAGCGCCAGCTTGGTGGCCATGACGGACAGCGCCTCATGCGCCGGCCCGACGACATATGCCAGGGCGTAGGCATGCGCACGCGAGATGCAGACCTGTGGGTCGCCGGCCGAGCAGACGACCGCGGTCGCGGTGGGGTCTTCCACCCAGGCATCCGAGAGCCGATCGGGCAGGGCGGGCGCGACGATGGCGGCACCGAGCGCGACTGGCAGGAGCGCCGCCAATCGGGCCCGCGTCCCGCCCGCGGCGAACAGGGCCAGCCCGGCCGCGGCCACGGCTGCCAGCCACGCGACCTGTAGCGCGACCACCTGGGTCGAGAGCATCTGCACCGCGAATCCGTGGTCTCGCGGACCCTGCAGCGCGGGGAAGAGCAGCACGACACCGGGTCGATGATCCTGATCCGAGATGAGGGCAGGCAGCAGCGAAACGGCCACGACGCCCACCACGGCGACGATGGGCGGGGTGAGCGGTGACGGCAGCAGTGCGCCGAGAGCCTGGGCCACCCAGACCGCGGCCACCATGGCCAACGCACCGACGGCGATGAGCGCGATCGCGCCGACGGAGAAGTACGCCCCCGGGTGGCGCAGGTGGCCGGCACCGGCCGCGAACGTCACCACGTCCCGCGACGGCCGCCGCGACCGCCATCGCCACCGCAACCGGCAGCACGCGCCGGTGCCGCGGCCGGGGCGTGGTGCCCAGCAGCTTCTCGGCGTGGGATCGGCGCTCGCGGATGCCCTGCCAGGCGCCCGCAGCCAGCGCGAGTGGCCAGGTGAGCTGCATAATGTCGCGCTGGACGATGGCCAGCTCCATCCAGGACCGGTACGGGCCGTTGCTCGCGAAGAGCACGAAGATGCCGAATGCGGCCAGACCGGTCGCGGCCCACGGCGCCGTGGATCTGAGAAGTTCGATGCGGAGAATCCGGATCACGGTCGTGCCTGCCGGTGGCGACGCAGAATGGATGAGTAACCCCGCTCGGCCGCGCTGTCACCCTCGCCGGTGTCCTTGTCCGCGGCAGCGGCGAGGTCGGCAGATACTCCTTGAAAGACCAGGGCGCCAGCATCGATGAGTACAACATCGGTGCAGGCGGCCGCGACATCCTCGACCAGGTGCGTGGAGACCAGGACGCAGGTATCGCTGCCCAGATCTCGCAGTAGCGCCCGGAACTGCAGCCGCTGCTCCGGGTCCAGTCCAGCGGTCGGCTCGTCCAGCAGCAGCCGGGGGTCGTTGACGATGGCCTGGGCGATCCCCGCCCGACGCACATGCCACCCGAGAGGGTCTTGATCCGGTGGTCGGCGCGATCGGTCAGGCCGACGCGGTCGATCGCCCGCTGCACCGCTTCGGGGATGTCCGCGGCTGGCATCTCCTCTCCGGCGAACTGGACCTACTCGATTTCGATGACGAGGATGCCCGAGTCGCGGGTCAGGTGCGCGCAGCCCTCGAGATCCGGGGAACACCCATCGGCGCCTACGATCTGCTGATCGCCGGTCAGGCGTTGCGGCGTGGACTGACAGTCATCACTGCCAATGGCGCCGAGTTCGGCAGGGTCAGCGGCCTGAACTGGGAGGACTGGAGCATCTGAGGACCGCGCGGCGGGGCGGGCGACTATGCGCTGGTGGCGCGGGCACGACGCCGCCGGGCCGTGGCGACCGCGACGGCGAAACCGAGCAGGGTGCCGAGCACGACCGCCATGACGGTCATCATCACGCCGCCGAAGATGCGTTCGCCCAGGACATATGCCGCGAGGCTGTGCTGGCCCGAGTGCTGGAACTCGGCGACGTAGATCCGGTCCTGGCCGACGGAGCGCATGGTGAGCAGGCCATCGAGCACTGTCACAACGACCACGATGATGCCCCCGAGCGTGCCGGTCACCGCACCAGCCCGCACGGCCTCGCCCACGCCACGTGCCGCCGAGACGCTGGCGATGACGATCAGGCTCACGGCGGGCAGCACGCCGACGACGAGGGCGCCCGGGCGCCCGGCGTGAAAGGCCAGCACCCATCCTGGCGCCGTGGCGAGCCCGCACACCACGACGGTCGGCGTGGCCACGCGGCTGGTGGCCAGCACCACCGCCAGCACGCCGAGCGCGGCCGCCAGTACCGCGTAGCCGATCGCGTACTCGGGAAGGGCCAGGTTCGCCGGATAGAGCGCCTGGCTGGAGGCCACGACCAGCACGGCGGCTGCGGGGACCAACGCCGCGGCGAGTCGGGCGCCGACGGGTGGGCGGCCGCCGACGCCGTCGCGCCGCAGCCGTACGGCGTATTCGCAGGTGGCGGTGTAAACCAGATCCGGGAGCGCCGCGCGCCACACGGCGAGGGCGCCACGCATGCCCCGCCGGTTCACCTCCGCCGTCAGCAGGTCCAGGAAGGTCTGCAGCGCGGGTTGGCCGTACTGCGACCGGAACTCGCCGGGGAGCAGTCGAAGCAGCCGCGCGTAGAGATATCGCGATGTGGCAATACTGCGCGGCGCGCTCATCGTCAGGTCGCCGTCCTCGGCCGGGAGCGGCGGGCGAGCGTGGTCTGGTCCGCCATGGCGATGAGGCTGCGCAGGCGTTGCAGTTCGTCCTGTGCCGCCTGGCGGCCCAGTGCCGTGATGCGGTAGTAGCGCCGCCGGATGTCGTCCTCGGTCGGATCGCGCCGCTGGTCGGACTCCTCGATGAACCCGCTCTCCCGCAGCGCACGCACCGTGCGGTACAGGGTCGTGGGCCCGATCCGTGACGTGCCGGCACGGCCGAGCGCCTGGAGGATCTCGTACCCGTGCCGTTCGCCGTCCGCCAAGGTGAGGAGGATCTGGAAACCCGCGTCGCTCAGCCCTGCCACCGGCTCACCCTACCATGATCTTCCGTTCCGGCTATAGCCACTATGGTTATAGTGCGGTACGGTTCGGCGATGCGTACCCGCGTCCTTGTCGTCGGCACCGTGGCCACCTTCAGCCTCGCCAGCGTCGCGCTGCTGGCCTACCTGCTCTTCGTCTCCCGACGCAATCTGGTGCGCACCGGGGATGCGAACCTGCAGCGCTGGGTCGATCCCACCACCGCCGCCTGGCTCTACCTGGGCTTCGTGGCGGTGCTGGCCGCCGGGTTCATCGCGTTCGCCCTGGTGGGCACGGCACACGCCGGCCGGAGCGACGTCGCGGCCCGGCCATGGCGACGCGGCGGCGGTCTCGGCGGTGCCACGGGTGCCGCGATCGGCATCCTCACCATCATCACCGGGCCCACCGCAACCGCCGTCGCCCTGCTCACCGCGCCGGTGTTGCTCGCCTACCTCGGCGCCCTGCTCGGGCCTCCGGTCGTCGGTGGCCTGGCCGCGCACGCGACCGGACGTGCCGCCAGTGGCGCCCTCGCCGGCCTGTGGTTCGGCCTGACCATGGGGCTGGTCGCGGGATTCGCGCTCGTCACTCGAGACGTGGTCTTCGCCGACCGCCTCGTCGCGGGTGCCTGGCTGACGGACCACTTCGGTGACGCCACCTGCAACAACCAGACCGGCGACACGCTCGCCGCCTGCGAGATCGGCGACTCGCTCGGCACGATGGCCAGCGACTGGCTGCTCTTCCCCCTGCTCGGCGCGGGTCTCGGCGCGCTGGGCGGTCTGGTCGGACGGGCCGGCGCGGGCACCACCGTCGACCGGCCCTCGCTGCGGGCGCCGGTCGGCCTCGGCGTGCTCCTGATTGTCGTGTTCGCCGCCGAGCTCGCGTTCCACCTCTGGTAGTGGCGGCCCGGATACCGCGGCTGCGGTAGGCAGAGCACTCCCGTGGGTTGACGACGCGCGGGCGACGCAGCGCGAGACTGGGAGGTCTGGCAGTCCTTCAGGGGCGAAGGGTGGTGGTGACCGTGGCCGATGCAGCAGTGGTCACGGGCGCCGCGGGTCACGTGGGCTCGAACCTCTGCGCCGCCCTGCGGGCCGACGGTCATCCGGTACGGGCGATAGACCTGCGCGAGCCGGTTGCGGCGATCCGGCACGGCGCGCGCTGGGTGCGGGCCGACATCCGCGATCCCGAGGCGATCGCCGCGGCTATCGACGGATGTGACATCATCTACCACACGGCGGCGGTCATATCGGTCGTCGGGGATCGGGGCGGGCTGGTGCGCTCGGTCAACGTCGACGGCGTTCGGGTGCTGGCACAGGCAGCCCTCGACCGCGGTGTGCGGCGTCTCGTGCACTGCAGCTCGGTGCACGCCTTCGACCTCGCCGCGATGGCCGGACGAGCCGTCGACGAGACCGCTGTCCGCTCGCTGGGGCCCGAGCTACCCGCCTACGACAGGTCGAAGGCGGCCGGTGAGGTCGAGCTGCGTCGGATCGTGGCTCGCGGGCTCGATGCGGTGATCGTCAACCCCACGGCCGTGATCGGACCCGTCGACGAGGCACCCTCCCGGATGGGCTCGGTGCTGCTCGCGATGTGGCGGCGACGCCTGCCGCTGCTGACCGGTGGCGGCTTCGACTGGGTCGATGTGCGTGACGTCGTGGCCGCCCTCCGCGCGGCCGCTGTCCATGGCCGTACGGGTGAGAACTACCTCGCCGCGGGCCACCGGCGCAGCATCGCCGCGTTGGCGCAGGCGGCCGCGAGTGTGAGCGGGGAACGCGTCACCGCGCGGATCGTCCCGATCCGGGCCGCGCGAGCCATCGCACCCCTCGCGGATGTGCTGACCCGCCTTACCGGCACCGCGTTGCTGCCTACGCGGGAGAGCCTGCACGCACTCGCCTCGTTCCCCGCGGTGGACAGCACCAAGGCCCGCCGTGAGCTGGGCCACCGGCCACGCCCGCTCGAGGAGACACTTGAGGATCTCCATGCGGCGTTCCTGCGGACCGGGCGCCTCGCACGGCCGCCCGGAGCCGGGTCACGCCAACCCTCGCGGTACCAGCGGGACGCGGTCGTGGCCGCCGGGCCGAACGGATCGGGCCGAAATCGCGCCCCTGGCTAATCCTCGCCGAGCTGGGTGGCGCGTTTGCATTATCTTGTGCACCACCGCAACCCAGTGATCATCCGGGAAGTTCACTGGGTTGCGCGAGTGCACCTTTGGGGGCACCAACGCTACCCAGTTCACCGGGTGGACTCAGCCGCCCCGGCCATCGAAACCGGGCCGGGCCGGGACAGGTGAGTCAGAAGAGGGTGTCCCACAAGGACTGGATGAGGACCGTCTGGGCGACGCCGATGACGACGAGCGTCGCGATGGCCGTCCCCCGGCGTGCAGGGCTCGCCCGGTCGAGCCATCGGGTGACCACCGCAGCCGCGGCTGCGGCGAGCATCGGGTAGAGGAATGCCCAGGTGCGCTCGGTCTCGCCTGGGCGCAGGCCGGTGACCGACGGCGGCAGGTTCACCCAGACCAGCATGATCACCACGAGCGTGAGCGGCAGCACGGCCCGGCGGGTACCCGATGGCGGTCGGACCAAACCCACCAGCCCCAGCGCTGCGACCGGGATCCCCGCGAAGATCAGCACCGCGGCCGGCGACCCGATGATCCAGTACGGGTCGTACCGCGCGTTCGACACGTTCGGCGTGGCTCGGTAGGTCGTCAGCAGGTTGAACCCGAGCGTCAGCCACGCGAGCAGAAGCACGGCGACGCCCCCGGCGGCCGTGCCGCCCAGCAGCCGTACGGCCCGCCGCCACCCGCCCGCCTCGATGGCGATGGCGATGGTCGCGGCCAGGGCGACGAACGCGACGGCGTACGTGAGCAGGGCGGCCACCCCGAGGACGGCTCCGCCGGCCGCCGCCCATCGAAGGTCGTCGCGGTGGACCGCCACCATGACCAGCGCGGCACCCAGGGCGAGCGGCACGGCGATCACGGCATCCACGCTGGTATATGTCATCACGAGTGGGCCGGGCGACGCGACGAACAGGATGGCCGCGGTCATGCCGGAGCGCGGGCCGGCGCCCTCGCGACCCATGAGCCAGGCCGCGACCGCGCCGGACATGGCGATGACCGCCATCACCGTGCTGACCCGCAGCAGGTGTGCCGAACCGACGACGGACATGATGGTGTGCAGGAGCAGAATCAGCCCCGGCGGGTGGGTCCGGGCGTTGTAGACATGCATCAATGGGAACAGCGCGGTGTAGTGCTCAACGAACCCGCGTATGCCGAACTGGTCGACCAGATGCACGTCACTGGTGAGGTACCGCGCACCGGGGGCGGTAGAGACGCCGCGGACCAGGTCGTACCGGTGCCCGCGGACCAGCGCGATCGACGCGGCGGTCACGACGCCACCGAAGACCAGCAGCGCAAGTGCCACCGGCGTACGCGGGCGCGTGCTCGTGGTCGCGTACCAGGCCAGGAACGCCAGCAGGGCGCCGGCGGGCACGACCGTCAGCGCCCAGGGGCTCGCGACCGGCTGGAAGACCCCGTACAGCGGTAGCCGATAGAACAGGCCGTACGGAATGTGCACACCGATGCTCGCGAGAACCACGAGCAGCAACGCGGCGGCGGTGACGACCATGGCCAGGATCGGCAGCCGCCCGTGGGGGAAGTCGGGACGGGCATGCCGGGCCGGTGCCGCGACCGGTGCGGTGCGCGTCTGGTCCAACCCGTCCGTCCCCTCGCTCACGTTGGGTCGCAGCGTACCGTGCCCCGGAGGGCGCCCAGCATCGCCCGCGAGGGCACAGGTGTCGCAGACCCGGGGCCAGAGCTCAGGCGTGTCCCGCGATCCCCCGGACCGCCCACGCGCGCGCCGATAGCGCCACGGTCCCGTCCGCGCCGACCGGCAGCCGGCTGCGCACCAGGTCCCGCAGCGCCTCGCGATGCTCGGGCGACAAGGACATCGTGTAGGCGGGGCCCGGGCCCTGCCCGCCGAGGAACGGCCGCCAGTAGTCCTCGAAGCTATCGAAGAGAGTTGGTATCTCGATCGCCTGGACGGAGACCTCGGCGATGCTCGTGGCGATCCACAGGTCGCGCAGGGCGTCGGGGCGGCACAACGGGAAGCGCGGGCCCTCGTCGAGTTCTGCCGCGGCTGGATCGAGTTGCGCCACGGCGTCCCAGAAGTAGCGCATCATCGCCATGCCCTCGGCGTAGTCCCAGACGTACGCCGCGACCATCGCGCCGCCGGCCGCGACCCTGACGAACTCGGCCAGGGCCCGCTCGGGCTCGGGGACGAAGTTGATGGCCAGTCCGCTGACGATCGCGTCGCAATGGTGATCCGGCACTGGCAGCGAGCGCGCATCGGCCTGGTGGAACGTCACCCGCCGGTCCTCGACCTGCGCTCGGGCGCTAGCCAGGAAACCCTCCGAGGCATCGACGCCGATCACCTCAGACGGGTCAGCGGTCGCGAGGATCTGTGCCGTGAGCGCCCCGGTACCGCAGCCGACGTCGAGCCACCGACGACCCGGCGCGACGGCCAACCAGCCGACGAACTGCGCCGCCACGCGGCGACTCCACCGCCCGACGTACGCCTCGTACGCCGCACCATCCGCCCACATGTCTCCCATAGGGCAATGAGGATATGTGGGCTGTCAAGAACCCCCGGCCGCGTCCGGCTTCTGGGCCAGGAAGTGGAAGTGCCCGACCACCTCGAGCTTGAGCGCGTTGATCCGGCGCGGCTCCACGCCCTGGCGCGCGCCGCAGGCCTCGATCATCTGGTTCAGCGGTGAGTGCCGCTGGAAGAACGGCCACTGTTTCGGCTCGGTCATCGCGCCGAACTGCCGCACCATCCGCCGCATGAGCAGCGCCATGCCGTCGATGCCCGCAGATATCGACAGGAGACGAAGTCCACCGTCCGTCACGAGTCTGGCGAAGACAGCGGGGGTATAGGTGAAGGTGCTGTCGCTGTGGAACGACTCGATGTGCGAGGTCGACCCGAGCAGGTAACCACCCGGTCGGATGATCCGGGCGACCTCCCCGAACGTGAGCGCCGGGTCTGGCACGTGCTCGAATACCTGGACCGAGAGCACCACGTCATAACTGGCATCCGGGAAGGGAATGTGCCGCCCGTCGTAGTAGGTGACCGACTCCTGGTCCTCGCGCTGCCGGGCTTCCATCGATTCAGGTATGTCAAGGCCGTGCCACCCGAGGCCGTGCTGCTCGACGAGTTCGCGCGTGGTCGACGCGCCGCAACCGAACTCGAGCACCCCGGCACCCCAGGGCAACTCCAGCTCGCCGAGCATGGTGAGCCAGTGGCGCGTGCCCAGGTCGGCGGAGATGGCCTCGCCCAGCGGCCCGTCCGGCACCTGGGGAAACCGGAGCTTGGGCAGCCCCTCCCAATCGGGGGGCTCGAGCTGGTAGAGCTCGGTCAGGGCGGAACTCAGCGCCCGCGTCACGGGAAAGTCCGCCGCTGCCATAGATCCCCAACTCCTCGTCGCCATCTCCTCGTCGCCATTGCGGGTGGGTGGCGACACACCAACCAGTGCCGGCGGGCTGCCGGCAAGCACGCCCCGCTGCGGCGAGCTACCCGGCCCTCCCCGACCCTCACCGCCTTGTCGTGGAGCCGACAATAAACCGGTGCTGCGCCGACCGGCGTAGACCGGTTGTGAACGCGATGCGAACGGGGGAGGCCGTGGGGGCCCCCGGCCGGCGCTGGTGACGCGCTTCCACAGGGGACGGTAGGGTATCACGTCGCGCCATTCCCGATTCAGGCGTTACCTGAGATGCGCCGGCAGAACGGACGCACATGCGACTTGTCGATCTTGTTGCCGCCCACCGCAGCCCGTCGGGGATGATCGTCGATGCGACGGCGGCCACGCTTGACCTCTCCCAGGACCTGGCGGACGTCGTGCGCCACGTCGATCGGGCCCACCTCAGCGAGCTGACCCTCGGTCCCGCGGACCTCGTGCTGCTCCTCGCCGGGCCGAACGCACCGCTGCACGCCGGTCTGGAAGACCTTCCGCAACTGCTCACCGTGGCGTCCCAGGCCATCGTGCTCCTCGCGTGGCCGGTCGACGCCCTGCCCGCGGCCGACGTCTGCGACGCCATCTGCCGCGCTGGCGCCCGTGTGGTCACCGCCGTCTCCGTGGAGGCCTCGCCGGTCGGCGGCGCGGATCTCGCCGTAGTGGTCGCGCGCCGGCCGGCGCAGGATGGCGGCACGGTCGAAGACACGGCACCGGTCGGGCCCGGGCACGGGATGGCTGAGGTGGTCGCGGCCCAGATCGCCACGATGGCGATGCACATGCGAGAGCTCGAGCACGACCTCAACCGGTCCGAGGCCGCCGCGCGGAAGGCACAGGCAGCGCTGCGGCAGCTTGAGCGCTCCACAGCCCAGCGAGTGGGCCGCGCCGTCGTTGCTGGCGTCCGCCATCCTGGCCGCGCCGCCCTGTCGCTCCCCGCCGACCTGCTGCGGGCCTACCGGGCCGTCCGTCGCCACGAACCAGCGCAGGAGGGCCGTCGCGCCGTACCGATCGAGCTACCCGTCGGCGGCAGCCGTCACCAGCTCCTCCTGCACGCTCCGGCCGACCTCCTCGTCCCCCGGATGCTTGCCGAGACTGGGCTGGGCGGGTACGAGCCCTCGGCGATGGCGTGTTACCTCGCCGCTCTGGACGTGGCGGGGCCGGGTGCCGTGCTCGACATCGGGGCAAACATAGGAATCTATGCGGCCATCGCCGCCGCCATGTCGCCGCGCCAGGTGGTCGCGTTCGAGCCCACGCCGTCGTTGGCCGCGGTGGCGAGCACGTTCAGCGACGAGAACCACCTTGAGTTCCGCGCCGAGATGATCGCGCTCGGCGCCGAGAGCGGGACAGCGACGTTCTATCTCTCCGATCGCAGCGATGCCTCCAACTCGCTAGCCGCAGGCTTCCGGCCATCGAGTAACCAGATCCAGGTGCCGGTTGAGACGCTGGACTCATATGTCGAGCGCACCGGCCTCGTGCCCGCGGTCATGAAGGTCGATACGGAGACGACCGAGCCCGACGTCCTCGCCGGTAGCGCCGCGACCATCGCCACGCACCGGCCATGGATCCTCTGCGAGGTCCTTGCCCGGCGGGTCGAACCGCGCCTGGAGCAGACGCTCGCGCCGCACCGCTACCACTGGTATCCGATCGAAGTGCCGGCGCCCTACCGGGAGGCTGGGCGCATTCGCGGCGACCGCAAGTACCAGAACCTCATGTGGCTCTTCGCCCCGGAGCGGCCCGGTGACGAGTTCTGGACAGCGCTTGAGCGCCGCACGGCACAGCTGCGTGAGTGCAGACCCCAGCGGGGGGCGTCGCCGCGCCGGTGACCCGCGTCCAGCCTGGCTTCCGCTGGACGGATCATCGGGGCATGAGGGCGGGAGCGCGCAGTAGAGTCGCGGTGCCATGAGCCCGCTGCGGACCCTGCTCGTCGACAACTACGACTCGTACACCTACAACCTGTTCCAGTTGCTCGCCGTGATCAACGGGCGGGAGCCGGTCGTGGTCACCAACGACGAGGCGTCGGCCGACGAGCTGCTGTCGCTGGATGTCGACAACATCGTCATCTCCCCCGGGCCGGGGCGGCCGGAGAACCCCGCGGACTTCCACGTCTGCCTCGACCTGCTGCGCCGGGCGCAGCTGCCGATCCTCGGTGTCTGCCTGGGGCATCAGGGGATCGTGGTCGCGGCGGGCGGTCGCACCACACACGCGGCCGTGGTGATGCACGGTCGGCTGAGCCAGGTGCGCCACGACGGGCCCCTGTTCGCCGGTATACCGCAGAACTTCGCGGTGGTCCGTTACCACTCGTTGGCCGTGGCGCAGCCACTCCCGCCCGGGCTGCGGGCCACCGCATGGGCCGACGACGGTACGGTGATGGGGCTCGATGCGATCGACCGCCCGGTCTACGGCGTGCAGTTTCACCCGGAGTCGATCCTGACCGAGTACGGCGACCGCGTGATCGCGAACTTCCGTGATCTGTCGATCGACTGGTGGCACCGGCGGGGCTCGGCGCGCCCCAGGAAGTCACTTTCCGGGGCCATGCGGGCGGGTTCGGGCCCCAGGAAGTCACTTTCCGGGGTCGGGCCCGGGGTCAGGCCAGGGGGCGGGCCCGGGGTCAGGCCAGGGGTCAGGCCCGGGGTCAGCGGCACGGGCGAGGACGGCCCGACCCTGGTCTGGGAGCGCCTCGATGGCCCGCTCGAGGCCGAGGTCGTCTTCGATGCCCTGCGCCACCGATCCCCCTCGGTCTGGCTCGACAGCGCGGCCGAGGGCGTCGACACGGGGCGCTGGTCCTACCTTGCCATGGCGGCCGGCGGGTACGCGCAGTCCGTCCTGCTCGACGTGTCCGCGGGCGAGCTCATCGTCATCGACGGCAATGGGAACAAGACGAACTACCCCGACGGCAGCCTCTTCGACTATCTGGGCGAGCAACTGCGGGCGCGGGCATGCGCTCCCGCGCCGGAGGTGCCGTTCGCGTTCGTCGGCGGGTATGTCGGCTGGATCGGGTACGAGGCCAGGGCCGAGCTCGGCACCCGCAGCCGGCACACCGCGCCGACCGCCGACGCCGCGATGATCTTCGCGGACCGGGTGCTCGCCTTCGACCACGCGTCGGGGTCGGTGTACGCCTGCGCCCTCTGCCCGCCCGGCCGCGAGCCGGACGGCCGGCGTTGGCTCACCGGCATCAGCGCGACGCTCGCCGGCCTGCGCGGCCGGTGTGCGCCACCGCCGGCGCCGTTGCCCGCCGCAGTGACGCCCGCGATCCCGGACCGGTCGCGCGAGCAGTACCTGGCGGACATCGAGCGCTGCCGGCGCCTGCTCGCCGACGGGGAGACCTACGAGGTGTGCCTGACCAACCAGTTCCGGGTGCCGGTCAGCGAGCCCGGCTTCGAGGTCTACCGGCGCCTGCGCCGAACGAATCCCGCGCCGTACGGTGCATTCCTGTCCCTCGATGGCACGGAGGTCTGCTGCTCGTCGCCGGAGAGTTTCCTGACGATCGGTCGGGACGGGACCGTCCGCGCCAAGCCGGTCAAGGGGACCACCGCTCGCGACACCGACCGGCGGGCGGACCGCCGATACCGGGAGCACCTCGCGGGCAGCGAGAAGGAGCGGGCCGAGAACCTGATGATCGTGGACCTGTTACGCAACGACCTCGGCAAGATCTGCGTCACCGGAAGCGTCCGGGTCCCCTCGCTCATGGCCATCGAATCATTTCAGACGGTCCACCAGATGGTCTCGACCGTCACCGGGGCCCTGCGCGAGGATCGCAGCGTCGGCGACCGCCTGCGGGCGGTGTTCCCGGGCGGATCCATGACGGGTGCCCCCAAGATCAGGACGATGGAGATCATCGACCAGATCGAGACCGGTGCCCGCGGCGTCTACTCGGGCACGATCGGCTACCTCGGCGTCGACGGCGCCGCCGACCTCAACATCGTCATCCGTACGGTCGTGTGCCGGCATGGCATGGCCAGTGTCGGCGCCGGCGGCGCGGTGACGATCCTCTCGGACCCCGAGGCCGAGTGGCGCGAGGTCGTGCTCAAGGCCAACGCCGTGCTCGGCGCGGTCAACGGTGTCGCGCAGGCCTAGGTTGCCGAGGACGGGAACTCCAGGAAGACCGTCTCGTCGTGGTCCGCGCCGCCCTGCAGGTGGATGTCGAAGCGGTAGACGCGGTCGCGCTCCGGCGTGGCGATGAGCGTCGCACGCCGCGCCGGCTCCAACGTCTCCAAGAAGGCATCCTGCGCCGAGAAATAGATCCGCGTGAACAGGTGATGGAGCAGCCCGCGGGCGAAGAAGCAGACCGAGAGGTACGGCGCCGGCAACGTGCGGATCGCGTAGTGACCGTCGGCGTCGGTCGGCACCCGGCCGAAGCCGGTGAAGTGGACGCCGTGGCGTCCGATCACCTTGCCGCTGACCGGATCGTGCCGCAGCGACCCTGGCGCGCCCGGTCCCCCGTGCCAGAACTCCAGCAGCGCGTCCGGGATCGGCGCACCCGCACCGTCGTAGACGCAACCGTGCACCGTGATCGTGTCGGGGTGCCCGAACGGCGCGATCTCCCCACCGCCGGCGAAGGGCAACGCGTAGCCGTAGAACGGCCCGATCGTCTGCGATGGCGTCGGCTCCAGGACGGTCATCTCCCCTCCTCGATCCAGGTGGCCGACGGTCCATCGAGGACGATGTCCCAGCGGTACCCCAGCGAGAACTCGGGCTGACTGAGGTCATGGTCGTACGCGCAGATCAGCCGTTGCCGCGCCGCCTCGTCGGGAATCGCGTTGAAGATCGGGTCGTACGGGAAGAGCGGGTCGTTCGGGAAGTACATCTGGGTGATCAGCCGCTGGGTGAACGCGGTGCCGAAGATCGAGAAGTGGATATGCGCCGGTCGCCAGGCGTTGAGGTGGTTGCCCCAGGGGTACGGGCCGGGCTGGATCGTCGTGAACGCGTAGCGGCCGTCGGCGTCGGTGAGGCAACGGCCGTAGCCGGTGAAGTTCGGGTCGAGCGGAGCCGGGTGCTGCTCGCGCTGGTGCGCGTAGCGTCCCGCCGCGTTCGCCTGCCAGATCTCGATGAGCTGGCCCCGCACGGGCCGGCCCTGGCGGTCCACCAATCGGCCGCTGACCGTGATCCGCTCGCCGATCGGGTCACTGACGTGCTGCTTGGTGAGGTCGCGCTCCAGCTCCGTGACGTCGGTGATGCCGAAGACCGGCGTGGTCAGCTCGATTGCTTCGGGGTCGTGGATCGGGATCAGCGACTGCTTGGGGTGGCGCAGGATGCTGCTGCGATAGGGCGGATAGTCCCGCAGCGCCTGCGCGGTCTTCGAGTCGACGGCTCGCAGCGCGGCCATCTCCTGGTCGATCTGCGCCTGGGTCGTGATCTGCGCCATCACTTCGCGCCCTCCGTCGGTGCCGGGACCGGAGGTGTGCCATGGGTGTGGAACGTCTCGATCGTCTTCAGGCCCCACGCCTGCCCCTTGGCCCGCTCGGCCTGAGTCCACGTGACGGCCTGGTGGTCGGGGGCGAGCAGCAGGCGCGCACCGGCGTTGCACAGCTCGATCCGGTTGCCACCGGGTTCCCAGACGTAGAGGAAGAACGTCTGCTGGATCGCGTGCTTGTGCGGCCCGGTCTCGATGTGGATGCCGGCCTCGAGGGCACAGTCGGCCGCCCGCAGGATGTCGCCGCGGGTGTCCGCCGCGAACGCCACGTGGTGCAGGCGACCGGGGGTACCGGTCCAGTCGTTGGTGTAGACGAGGTCGTACGACTTGTCCGAGACCGTGAACCAGACCGCGGAGATCGAGCCGTCGTCGAGCTGGATCTGCTCGCTCTTGCGGGCCGCGAGCACGTCGCCGAGGAACGTGTCCACGGGTGCTATCTCGGCCGCGAGGTAGTTGACGTGGTCGAGGCGACGGATGTTGGCGCCACGCCCGGGGAAGCGGGCCGCCTGGTTCTTCAGGGAGGGGCGCTGCTCCGGGGTCGGGACATAACGGTGCGTGTCCCAGTAGATCCCGAACGGGTGCCCGTCCGGGTCGGCGAACTGGAAGACCTTGCCGTAGTCGGGCTCCTCCGTGGTCCAGCCGAGGCCGAGCCCGGCCGCCTCGATGGCCTTGACCCGGCGCTCGAGGGCATCCGGGCTGCTCGCCCGCAGCCAGGTGCAGCCCAGGCCGGACGTCTCGTGGCCGGTGACCTTCACGGTGAAGCGCTCGTAGTCGTCCCAGGCGTGCAGGTAGACGGAGTCGCCGCGGCGGCCGACCACCTCCATCGCCATGAAGTCTTGGAAGAAGCCCACGGTCTGCTCGGGCACGGCGGAGTAGAGCTCCACCGCCGAGACGTGGGCGATGTCTCGGGTCATGCGGGCGTACCTTTCACGGTTGGCTGGGCGGGGGCGGAGGGCAGGTGCTGCCCTCGGGCTCGGGGATAGACGGTGCCGTCCAGCAGGAGGCGGGCGGTGCTCACGATCGCCGATCGTCCAACCTGGACACCGTCCGGGCCGGTCACGACGTCGACGACCGCGTCGAACCACCCCGTGGGGTGCTCCAGCCGGACGACGTTGTCCTCGAGCGGCCGGTACGCCGGGGCCGCGACGCTGCCGTCGATCACGGCCGCCGTGGCGACCGTGATGGCGGCGAGCACGCCGATCGAGGTGTGCACTCGATGGGGGATGAACATCCTGGTGGCGACGCTGCCACCCGCATTCGGTGGTGCGACAAGACAGATCTTCGGAACCGTGGTGGCCGCGACGTCGCCGAGTCCCATGAGGACGCCGGCCTTGAGCCGGAACGCCTCGACCCGCTCGCGCAGCGGGCCATCGGCCTCGAGCACGGCCGGGGTCTCGTACCCGGTCACACCGAGGTCCGACGCGGCCACGATGGCCACCGGCATGCCGTTGTCGATGAGCGTGGTGCTCAGACCGTCGACCACGTCGACGATGTTGCCGGTCGGCAGCAGTGCCGGCGCCACCGACCCGGCCGTGTCGTGCAGGTCGATGACCAGGCGGGCGGCGGTGCCCGGTACGCCGTCGATGGCCGTGTTCCCGGCGTACTCGACCTGCCCATCCGGCGTGGGCACGTGCACGACCGCGATCGCACCGGTGTTCACCATCCGGATCCGTACCGGCGTCACCTCCCCGTTCGGCTTGACCAGGCCGCGCTCGATGGCGAACGGGCCGACGCCGGCGAGGATGTTGCCGCACGGCTGCTCGGCACTGACCCGGGGCGCGTCCACCTGCACCTGCAGGAACAGGTAGTCCACATCGGACTCGTCGGCGGTGGAGGGCGAGATGACCGCCACCTTGCTGGTCAACGGGTGGGCGCCGCCGATGCCGTCGATCTGGCGCGGGTCGGGCGAGCCCATCACACGCAGCAGCAGGTCGTCGCGTTCGGCCGTATCGGAGGGCAGGTCATCGGCGAGGAAGTAGGCGCCCTTCGAGGTCCCACCCCGCAGCATCATGACCGCTATGCCACGCTCGCTCATGCGGCACCGTCCACATAGGTCACGCCGAGTTCCTTCAACAGCACCCGCAGCCCGTACATGTCCACCCCGAGCTCGCCGGCCGCGAGGCGGGCCCGCTTGCCGTCCTCGTTGGTGGCCCGGGCCCAGCCTGCGGCCAACACCTCGGCGGAGCGCTCGCGGGGCACCACGACCACGCCGTCGTCGTCGGCCACGACCGCGTCGCCCGGCCCGACGAGCTGCCCGCCGCAGACGATGGGCACGTTGACTGAGCCCGGCGTGGCCTTGACCGTCCCCTGTGGACTGATCGCGCGGGCCCAGACCGGGAAGCCCATGGCCCGCAGCTCGGCCGCGTCCCGGACCCCGGCCGCGGTGACGACGCCGATCACGCCGTGCGCGCGCAACGAGGTGGCGAGCAGCTCGCCGATCATCCCGTCGGTCGACGGCGACGTGGTGGCCACGACGAGGATGTCGCCGGCGCGGCAGGTCTCCACTGCCGCGTGGATCATCAGGTTGTCCCCGGGGTGGCACGACACCGTGACGGCGGTTCCCGCGACGCGTGCCCCTGTCTGGATGGGGCGGATCGCCGGGTCCAGCGCGCCGCGCCGGCCGTCGGCCTCGTGGACCGTGGCGACGCCCAGCTCCGCCAGCCCGGCCACGACCGCCGCATCCGTGCGGTCGAAGTCCCGCACGACCACGTTTGCACTCACGACAGCTCCTGCGTCACCTGCGGGTACATGCGCTGGTACGCCTCGGCATAGACATTGGTGGGCAGGCCCAGGTTCGGACCGGAGTTGCGGGCCGCCTGAGTGCCCCGGCGCTTGCCGAGCTCGGTGTAGTACGAGACCAGATGGCCCTGCGCGCCGAGGATCCGCATCGCCTCCACCTTGCGCTCCCACACCGGGGTGATGTCGAGCAGCACGTTGGGCACGAACCCGCACTGCTCCGGCTGGTGCGGCTCGAAGCAGAAGACGGGCGGAGCGGCGAGCACCTCGCCCGGAGCGTCGAATCCCGGCGCCTGCGCGAAGACCCGGGTACGCATCGCGATGCCGTGCGCGACCGCGTGGTCGTCGTTGTAGGGGTCCCGGTCGGCGTGGGTGAGCACGACCGAGGGCTGCACCTCGCGGTACAGGCTCACCAGCTCGTCGCGCAGCCCCGGTGTCTCGACCAAGGGGTAGTCCCCGGCGTCGTAGAAGCGGACCTCGGCCCCGAGGACCTTCGCGGCCTCCTCCGCCTCGGTGCGACGATGAGCCTTGACCTGGTCCAGCGTGTAGCCCTTCAGCCACAACGAGGCGGACTCGCCTCGCTCGCCGAAGCTCATGCAACCGATCACGACCCGCTCGCCCCGCGAGACCGCCAAGGCGATCGCTCCCGCGCAGCGCCAGACGAAGTCGCCTGGGTGCGCCGACAGGACGAGCATCGAGCGATCGGACACCGTGCACCCTCCTCGCGACTTGTCGACAATCTAGTTGACAAAAGAACTGATGACAATGGGCTCATCAGTTAGTACCTCATCCCGGAAGCCCGCGGCGAGCGCGCGCAGCGCCGCGTCGAGGTAGACGCCCAGGTCGGCATCGGCTCGTGCCGCCCACCGGTCGTACCCCGCCCGGCACGCCGCGAGCACGGCACGCCCGACCGCGAGCGGGTAGAGCGAGGCGGCCGGCTGACCCGTACGCCGGGCGACGAAGTCCACGACCGCGCGCTCCCAGGCGTCGTAGTGGATCGCGGCGCTGGCGACGAGCTCGGGCACCGCGCCGAGCAGGTTCATCCGCATGCGCAGTTCCGGCACATCCGCTGCCCGGTAGCGGTTGGCGGCGAGCACGGCACGGCGTACGCCCTCCATGACGGGCAGGTCGTCGGGGGTCTGCGCGAGCAACTCGCGGATGGTCTCGACTTCGGCGTCGAAGGAGTTCCAGAGCACGTCGGACTTGGTGTCGAAGTAGCGGAAGAACGTACGCCGGCTGACCCCCGCGGCGGCCGCGATCTGGTCGACGGTGGTCTCCTCGAAGCCCTGCTCGCTGAACAACCGAAGCGCGATCACCTCCATGGCGCGGGCGCTGGTCCCGCGCGGCCGGCCGCGGCGTCGGGGGTCTGGGCCGGGCTTGGACGCTCTGGCCGCGGGGCCGGGCCCGGACGCTCTGGCCGCGGGGCCGGTCAGCTCGGTGTTCATCAGGTCGGATCCCTTGTCTGCGTCATTCCCGGACGTTACTCTGCCGATATTCGGCACGCGGTGCCGAAATTCGTACGGAAGGGAGTCACGATGAGTGACGACATCATGGTCGCCGAGACCGTGACCGAAACGGCCGACGTTTCTGTCGCGGATGAGCAGGCGGACGAGGCACTGCTGGAGAACCTCCTGGTCGAGGAGGTCTCGATCGACGGCATGTGCGGTGTCTACTGAGGACGGTCGGTTCGACCTGGACGGCGCCTGGACCCTGGACGAGCGGGTATCGATACGGCCCGAGCGATTCGGCGCGCTGCTCTACCACTTCGGCACCCGTCGACTCTCCTTCCTGAAGAGCCGGGTCCTGCTCGACGTGGTGCGCGGACTCGCCGAGCAGCCCAGCGCCCGGGCGGCCTGCGCCGAGGCCGGGGTGAGCGGCACGGAGCTGCCGCGGTACCACGCCGCGCTCGCGGCCCTCGCTGAGTCACGCATGATCCTGCGGAGGAGCCCATGACGTCTCTGCTCGAGGAGTTTCAGTACGGCCTGGACGCGCCGATCTGCCTGACCTGGGAACTGACCTACGCCTGCAACCTCTCGTGCGTGCACTGCCTGTCCTCCTCGGGCCGGCGTGACCCGGACGAGCTGAGCACGGACCAGTGCCGGGAACTGATCGACGAGTTCGAACGGATGCAGGTCTTCTACGTCAACATCGGCGGTGGCGAGCCGACCGTGCGGCCGGACTTCTGGGAGCTCGTCGAGTACGCCACGGCCCATCACGTCGGGGTCAAGTTCTCCACCAACGGCATCACGATCACCGACGAGGCGGCGCGCCGCCTGGCGGCCAGCGACTACGTGGACGTCCAGATCTCGCTCGACGGCGCGACCGCGGAGGTCAACGACCGGGTCCGTGGGCCGGGCTCGTACGCCACGGCCATGCGGGCGATGCGGCGGCTGAAGGCGGCGGGCTTCGCGGGCTTCAAGGTGTCGGTCGTGGTGACCCGCGACAACGCGGGCCAGCTCGACGCGTTTCAGGCGATCGCGGATCGTTTCGACGCTCAACTGCGGCTGACCCGGCTGCGGCCCTCGGGACGCGGCGCAGACGTCTGGGACGACCTGCACCCCACCGCACAGCAACAGCGCGCCCTGTACGAGTGGCTGCTCGGGCATGGCGAGCGGGTGCTCACCGGCGACTCGTTCTTCCACCTCGCCGGGTACGGCCAGTCCCTGCCGGGGCTGAACCTCTGCGGGGCCGGACGGGTCGTGTGCCTGATCGACCCGGTCGGCGACGTGTACGCGTGCCCGTTCGCGATCCACGACGCGTTCCTCGCCGGCAACGTGTGCCGCGACGGTGGGTTCGCCCAGGTGTGGCGGACCTCCGAGCTCTTCGCCGACCTGCGCCGGCCCAGCAGCGGCGGCGCGTGCACGGCCTGCTCGGCGTACGACGCCTGCCGGGGCGGCTGCATGGCAGCGAAGTTCTTCACTGGCCTGCCGCTGGACGGCCCGGACCCGGAGTGCGTGCACGGCCACGGCGACGCCCCGCTGGCGAGCGTGGCCGCCGGTACCGCGCCGAGGCCATCGCAGGACCACTCGCACCGGCAGCACCGCACCGGTCCGGTCCCCGTGACGATCGGCCCGCGCCCTCTTTCGCCCGCAAGCGTGGTCCCGCGCCCTCTTTCGGGCCCAAACGCGATACCGCGCCGGCCGCCGGACCGCGCCTGCGACACGAACCCGCTGGCGGACCTCGAACTCGGCCACAGCGAGATGCCGGTCGATGTGGCTGGCTGATCTGGCCTGGCCCGAGGTCGAGCGGCAGGCGGCCGCGGGCGCCTTCCTGGCGGTACCGCTGGGCTCGACCGAGCAGCACGGGCCGCACCTGCCGCTCTCCACCGACACCGACATCGCGGTCGAGCTGTGCCGGCGTCTGGCGTCGGTGCGCTCCGACGTGCTGGTCGCGCCGGCGCTGGCGTACGGCTCCAGCGGAGAGCACGACGGCTTCGCCGGCACGCTGTCGATCGGCCAGGACGCCGTCGAGCAGGTCGTCCTGGAGCTGGGTCGGTCGGCGACGCGGACGTTCCGGCACGTCCTGTTCGTCAGCGCCCACGGCGGCAACGCGGCCCCGGTCGCCCGGGCGGTCTCGCGGCTGCGTGCCCGTGCGAGGGACGTGAGCGTGTACCAGCCCCGGTGGGCGGGCGACCCGCACGCCGGGCATCACGAGACGTCGATGCAGCTCGCGCTCGACCCGGTACGGGTCCAGATGGGGCGCGCCGTGACCGGCGATACCCGCGCGCTGGCAATGCTGATGCCCGAGCTCGCCGCCAACGGCGTACGCGCGGTCAGCGCCACGGGCGTGCTCGGCGACCCGACCCGCGCGACACAGGCCGACGGCGCGGCGCTGCTCGACGAGCTGGGCGCCACCCTGGTCCGGCACGTGCAGACCTGGCTCGGGGACGCAGGATGAGCACCCGGGTCGCGGTGGTGACGGGCGCCGCCCGGGGCATCGGCGCGGCCACCGTGCTGGCGCTCGCCGAGCAGGGGTGGGCCGTGCTCGCGGTCGACGTGGCCGCCGACGACCCCGCGCTGCCCTACCCCATGGGCACTGGAGCCGAACTCTCCACTGTGGTCACGGAGGCGAACCAGCGAACCGGTTCCGACGGCGACCAGGTGCGGGCCCGGGTCGCCGACGTGCGGGACCGGGACGCCGTACGCTCGGCCGTCCAGTACGCCGAAGAATGCTGGGGTGGCCTCGACGCGGCGATCGCGGTGGCGGGGGTGATCGCTGGCGGCGTGCCGCTGTGGGAGTTGCCCGAGGATCAGGAACGGGCCGTGCTCGAGGTCGACCTCGGCGGTGTCCTGAACCTGGCCCACGCCGCGATCCCGGCCCTGCTGCGCCGGCCGAAGCCCCGTTCGGGTCGATTCCTCGCCGTCGCGTCCGCCGCCGCGACCCGGGGCCTGCCGATGCTCGCCGCCTACTGCACGGCCAAGGCCGGGGTCGCCGGGCTCATCCGGTCACTCGCCGTGGAGCTGGCCGGCAGTGGCGTCACCGCCAACGCGGTGAGCCCCGGGTCGACGCAGACGGCGATGCTGGCGCAGAGTGCGCGCCTGTATGGGCTGCCGGATGCTCGTGCCCTCGGGGAACAGCAACCGCTTGGCCGGATGCTCGAGCCGGCCGAGATCGCCGCGGTGCTCGCGTTCCTGGCCGGGCCATCGAGCAGCGCCATGACCGGTGCCGCAGTCCCCGTGGACGGAGGGCTCGCGCTGTGACTCTTTTCCCGCCCACGCCTTCGGCACGCCCAGCGACTCCCCTACCTATGGGTTGGCGCATCGCCCTCGACCCCGGCTCGCGCGAACTGGCGCCCGGTGTCTGGTCGGGCGGGTCGCCCGCGCGCGTGGTTCGGCTGAGCGAGGCGGGGCGCGTTGTGTGGCAGCGGTTGCTCGACGGGCCGGTCGACTCGGCCGCGGCCGCGCTGCTGGCCCGCCGGCTCACCGACGCCGGGCTCGCCCACCCGTGCCCGTCCCCGATCGTGCCCGGCATGGCGGACGCGACGATCGTGGTTCCGGTCCGCGACCGCGCCGCGCTCCTCGACCGGTGCCTGACCGCGCTCGGCAACACCTATCCGGTCATCGTCGTCGACGACGCCTCGCACGACCCGGACGCCGTCGCCGCCGTGGCCAGCGCCCACGACGCGACCGTCCTGCACCGGACCGTCAACGGCGGTCCGGCCGCGGCCCGCAACACCGCTCTGGAGAAGGTGACCAGCGAGCTGGTGGCCTTTGTGGACAGTGACTGCGTGCCGAGCCCCGGCTGGATCGACGCGCTGGCCGGGCACTTCGCCGATCCCAGCCTCGCCGCGGTCGCCCCTCGCATCACCACCCTGGCTGAGTCCACTGTGGTGGGACGCTACGCGCGAGCGGCGGAGAGCCTCGACCTGGGTCCGGCGCCGGCGCGGGTGGCGCCGAAGACGCGACTCTCCTATGTGCCCACTGCCGCGCTCGTCGCCCGGCGCAGTGCCCTGGACGAGGTGGCGGGCCCGGCCGGCGTCTTCGACCCCGCGCTGCGCTTCGGCGAGGACGTCGATCTGGTGTGGCGCCTGCACGCCGCGGGATGGCGCGTGCGCTACGACCCGACCGTACGGGTCGGCCACACCGCGCCGTCGACCTGGCCCGCGCTGCTGTCCCGGCGTGCGCGCTACGGCACCTCCGCGGCACCCCTGGCGTTGCGCCATCCGCGCAACATCCCGGCGCTCGTGGTGGACCCGTGGCCGGCCGCGACGGTGGCGGCCCTGCTGGGTCGCCGCCCGCTCGCCGCGGCTACGGCGTTCGCCGCCTCGGCGCGCAGCACCAGGAGCATGCTCGGGGCACACGACCTGCCCACCGAGGGGATGTGGAGCCACAGCGCCGGCGCCTGCGCGAAGACCTGGCTCGGCGCCGGTCGCTACGCCACCCAGTACGCCGCGCCGCTGCTGCTGGCCGGCCTGCTCGCCGGCGGGCGACGCCGATGGGGACGGCGCGCGGCCCTGGCGAGCCTGCTCGCCGGCCCGGGCCTGGTCGCCTGGGCCACGCGCCGTCCGGGCATTGATCCATTCCGTTATGTCGCGGCGACGATCGCCGACGACGTCGCCTATGGCGCGGGTGTGTGGGCGGGCTGCGTCAAGCACCGCACGATCCGGCCGCTGCGTCCCATCGTCATGGGGCACAACCGAAAGCGAGGACGGGCATGAGCGAGCCGACAGCGAGTGAGCATCGCAGGGCCGCCAGGCCCGAGGAGCGGAGCGAGCGCGGAGGCGAGCAGTCATGAGTAGCCCCTGGTTCGAGTCCGTCGCCGAGGCGCAGCGCCGCGCCGAACGGCGACTGCCCAGCTCCGTGTACGCCGCGCTGCTGGCCGGCTCGGAGAAGGGCCTCACGCTGCGGGAGAACGTCGAGGCCTTCGACGAGATCCGCTTCGCCCCACGGACCGCCGGCCTTGCGGCGACACGCAGCCTCTCCACGACCGTGCTGGGTCAGCGGATCAAGTTACCGGTCATCATCTCGCCCACCGGGGTCCAGGCGGTCCACCCACAGGGGGAGCTCGCGGTGGCCCGGGCCGCCGCGGCCCGCGGCACGGCGATGGGCCTGAGCTCGTTCGCCAGCAAGCCGGTCGAGAAGGTGGTCGCGGCCAACCCGAAGACACTGCTGCAGCTGTACTGGATCGGCGACCGCGACGCGATGCTCCGCCGCCTCGAACGGGCCCGGGCCGCGGGCGTGGTCGGGCTGATCCTCACCCTCGACTGGTCGTTCTCGCACAGCCGCGACTGGGGCAGCCCCCGCATCCCGGACCGGCTCACGCCCGCCGAACTGATTCGCCTGGCGCCGCAAGGGTTCAGTCGCCCCCGCTGGCTGCTGAGCTACGCACGCACCGGCCGGCTCCCGGGGTTCAAGGTGCCCAACATGGCCGAGCCGGGTGGGAGGGCTCCGACGTTCTTCGGTGCGTACGGGGCGTGGATGGGCACGCCACCACCCTCCTGGGCGGACGTGGCCTGGCTGCGTTCCCAGTGGGACGGCCCGTTCCTGCTCAAGGGGATCATGCGGATCGACGAGGCTCGGCGAGCCGTGGACGCCGGAGTCAGCGCCATCTCGGTCTCCAACCACGGTGGTAACAACCTCGATGGCACGCCCGCGACCATCCGGGCCCTGCCGGCGATCGTCGACGCGGTTGGCGACCAGGTCGAGGTGCTGCTCGACGGCGGGATCCGCCGGGGCGGCGACGTCGTCAAGGCGCTCGCGCTCGGGGCGCGGGCCGTGATGATCGGGCGGGCGTACCTGTGGGGGCTCGCCGCCAACGGGCAGGCCGGCGTGCAGAACGTCCTCGACATCCTGCGCGCGGGCATCGACTCGGCGCTGCTCGGCCTGGGCCACGCCAGCGTCGCTGAGCTCGGTCGCGGCGATCTCGTGCTGCCGCCCGGGTTCACGGTCGCGCTCGGCGCCGACTCCCCGACGCCGGCCCAGCGCGAAGCCCCGGACACCCTGACGCCCGCCACGCCATGAACCTGGTCCTCGACGCCGCGACGGCTCGGGCGATCCTCGAACCGGTCCGGCCGGAGTACCCGGTCACGGAGGTGGTACGCCGTACCGGTGGCGAGGTCAGTACGGTCTTCGAGATCCGCGGCGCCGGGGACGCACGGCCGCTCATCGTCAAGGTCTACGCGCCGCAGTGGCGACCCAAGCTCGTCAAAGAGGTCTATGTCTACCGGCTGCTGGCCCGCCACGGCGTCCGGCAGATCCCACGGGTGCTGCACGCCTCGCCCTTCGGCATACCGGCACTCCCGATGGCGCACACCGTGATGACGCTGCTGCCCGGAGCGCCCGTGGCCGAGTTTCGCGACGAGCTCACCGGCGATGACCTCGCCCACGTGTACCGGCAGATGGGCGCGTTGCTCGCCGCTGTGCACCGGATCGGCCAGGAGCAGTGGGGCTACCTCACCACCCGCGTCGTGGACACCCGGCCGACCAACACCGCGTACATGAGCGACCAGTTCGCCCGCCGGCTGCGTGAGTTCGCCGACCTCGGTGGCGACCCGGCCCTGGCGAGCGCCATCGCCCGCCGCGTCGCCGCCAGCACCGACGCCTTCGCCGCGTGCACGGCACCCGTGTTGTGCCACAACGACTTCCACGACAGCAATGTGCTCGTCTCCCCCGTGGACTGGCGGGTCACGGGCTTCGTCGACGTCGAGGGCGCGATCGCCGCCGACCCGCTCTTCGACCTGGCCCGGACCGACTACTACGCACTGCGTGACGAGCCGGCGCGCCGTGCCGCGTTCCTCGACGGGTACGGGGCCCTGCCCGCGGACGGGGCCACCCGCCTCGCCATCTACCAGCTTCACCACGCCGTGGAGCTGTGGAACTGGGCCGCCGCCACCGGCAAGTCCGCCGACCAGTCCCGCGCCGCAACAGACATAGAGGCGATGCTCGATGCCACCGTGGAGCAGGCCAAGCCTACGCGTTAGAACGGTGGGATCTCGTCGGTGTTGGCCGGTGGTGGTTGGGGTTGTGGTGGTGGCTGGGTGGGTGTGCGGTGTCGTGGGTAGGGCAGGTCGTAGGTGCAGGTGTCGTGGGGTGAGTAGATGGGTTCGTCGTCCTCGGGGTCTGCCTGTGGTGTGGTGGGGTTGGGTAGCGGGTCGAGGGCGTGCATCGGTCCCGGTTGCGGCACGGATGGATAGGTGTGGCCCAGCGGGCTGGTCCAGATGATCGTTCCGGACCGCGGCTGCTGGACGCTCCAGCCCCCGGTGTGGCGCAGCAGGTGGTCGGCCCGGCAGGCGTGGGCGAGATTCCAGTCCGCGGTCGGACCGCCGTGGGCG
>DATBGZ010000070.1:0-1633 GCA_036557785.1 Micromonosporaceae bacterium | reverse complement strand
CCGGGCGTCCTGACACCGTCCCCGGTTAGGACCGGGTTACGTCGCGGGCCTGGCATGCGGCAGTATCAGGCACATGACCGAACTCAGCGATGTTTCCGGCGCATTCGGCTACGGCGACTCGATCCTCGTCGGCGAGCTGGTACGACTGCGCGGCGTGCGTGACGAGGACTTGCCCACGCTCGCGAAGTGGGAGATGGATCCCGGGCGCCTGACCACGCTGTCGAACAAGGTGGCTCCGCCGTCGGAGGCCGCGGCCAAGGAGCGCATCGCGAAGTGGAGCGCGAACGAGAAGGACGACCTCGGCTTCGCCATCGAGACGCTCGGCGATCCGCCGGTGCTGGTCGGCAACATCGGATTGTTCGGCGTACACGCCAAGGACCGGTGCGGGACGATCGGGATCGCCCTCGGCCGCGACTATATCGGCCGGGGCTACGGCACGGACGCGATGCGCGTCATCGTCGACTACGGGTTCCGCGAGATGGGCCTGCACCGCATACAGCTCGGCGTGGCTCCGTTCAACCCCGCCGGGATCCGCGCCTACGAGAAGGCGGGATTCGTCGAGGAGGGCCGCTATCGCGAGTCGGTCCTGCACGACGGGCGCTGGTACGACGAGGTGCTGATGTCCATCCTCGACCACGAGTGGGCGGCCCGCCGGACGCAGTGAAACCGGGCATTCACTGCGCCAGAACGCACTGGATCCGGGGTTTCATAGCGTTCCGGCTGGCCCGGTGTCGGCTTCATCCAGGATGAAGGCGAGGATCTCGGCCTCGTACCGTAGATGGTCGTAACGTCCGGCCGGGCCGACGTGAGCGCCCGCGCCCAGCTCGGGACGGAACAGCAGCCGGCCGCCCGGCGCCGCGGTGGCGCGCAGGCGCGCCACCCACTTGGCCGGCTCGTGGACCAGCACGCGCGGGTCATGCAGGCTCCCGGTGACCAGCAGGCTCGGGCGCACCCCGTCAGGAACGTTGTCGTAAGGGCTGTACGAGGCCAGGTACGCGCGCGCCGACGGGTCCCGGGGGTCGCCCCATTCGTCCCACTCGCTGGCCGTCAGCGGAATGCCGGGATCCAGCATGGTCGTGACGCAGTCGACGAACGGGACCTCGGCGACCACCGCCCGCCACCGCCGCGGGGCCATCGAGAACACCGCGCCCTGGAGCAGGCCGCCGGCGGACAGGCCGCGGGAGACGATCTTGTCCGGGGCGGCCCAGCCCTCCGCGGCCAGCGCGTCCGCGACCGCGATGAAGTCGGTGAACGTGTTCCGCTTGCGGTTCAACCGCCCGTCGAGCCACCACGTCCGGCCGCCCTCGCCACCGCCGCGGACGTGCGCGACCGCGTACAGGTAGCCGCGGTCGAGCAGGCTGGCCACCGGCAGGCTGAACTCGGGCCACGAGCACGCCTCGTAGGCGCCGTAGCCGTAGAGCAGGCAAGGGGCGGTGCCGTCACGGCCGAACCCGGCCCGGTAGGCGACCGTGACCGGGATCTGCGTGCCGTCCTCCGCGGGCACGGCGAACCGCGCGGTCCGGTACCGCGCCGCGTCGTAGCCCGGCACCAGCTGTCGCTTGCGCAGCCGCCACTCGCCGCTCGCCAGGTCCACGTCGTGCCAGGACGGCGGGGCGATCAGCGACTCGGTACG
>DATBGZ010000069.1:0-62231 GCA_036557785.1 Micromonosporaceae bacterium | reverse complement strand
CCGCGCACCCCGCAACTTGAACAACCCGATATCCAACCGCCGCTCCTGCGAGGTATGCCGCACCGCCAGGAACAACCCCACCCAACAGAGCAACACCAACTGGACCGCCGCGACCTGAACCCCGATCATCACGAACCATCGGTCATCGGCGATCTGGTTGAGGAGGTTCGTGGCGCTGCTCGTCAGTTCGATGCCCTGCTGGTGCAGTTCGGCCGCCGCCTGCCGCAGCGTCCGCCCCAGCCCCGCGGACTCGTCGGTGAAGGCGCTGTCGGGCAGCAGGATGTGGGCCTCGACGTCCATGCCGTCCAGCGGCAGGCCCAGCAACGTCTGCTCGCTCACGAACGCCGGATCGGCCGTGCTCCGGTCGCCCACGACCTCCGGCAGCAGTTGTGTCCCGCTCCAGTACGCCTCGTACGGGTCGGGCAGCTCATAGATGCCGGCGACTCGCAGCGCCGCGTCGTGGGTCAGTCGGAAGGCCTTGAAGACCACCGGGTCGCCCACGCCAACACCCAACTGGTCGGCGACCGCCCGCGCGATCACTACCTCGCCCTGGCCGTTCGGGCAGGCGCCTGCTACGAAAACCACGTGCTCACATACGTCGTCGTGATAAACCAGGTACAGCGCCGCGGAGACGACATCGGCCGGAGGGATGGGAGCGGAGCCTGCCGGCTGTTCGGGGCTGACCGAGGCGAGCACCCGCGCCCCGACCTGCGTCTGGACGCCCGGCACCGCAAGGTGCTGCGCCACCTGTTCCCGGGTGAACTGGACCGGGCTCGGCCCGGCCGCCTGGTACTGGATCGACCCGTTGCCGATGACGACACGGTCCGAGAACGGCGCCGACACGAGGTTGGCCCGGGCGACCGCATCGCCGCCCCAGGCAAGAAACCACGGCGCGGCCGAGGCGCCCAGCGCGGCGAGCATCGCGAGCACGAACATGACCAGGCTCTGCGCACGGCGTGCCCGCAGGGCATGGAACACCAGAGAGAGCACAGCCCGTCCCGTCCTTGGCTACATTCGGGGCAAGCCGGATCGTCAACGTTCTCCACGAAGGCAGCAGGGTGGTGACGACCGCCGGCTCAGCGGAGGGTAGTCGCTGTCTGGTCAGGAAGTCGACCCCGGTTCCGCTTGACGGACACCGCGTATCCGGCCGGCGGCAGGGCCCGTCTGGTGCCCGCAGGCCCGCGTTTCAGAACCGGACCGGCTCGCGGTAGCTGCCCCACACCTCGCGCAGGGCACCACATATCTCGCCGAGTGTTGCCTCTGCCCGGACCGCCTCGAGCATCGGTGGCACGAGGTTCGCCTCGCCGCGGGCCGCCTCCGTCAACGCGGCCAGCGTCGCCGTGACCACCGCGTTGTCGCGGAGCGCCCGACGCTCGCCCAGCACCTCGCGCTGCCGGGTCTCGACCTCGTGGGACACCCGCAGGATCTCCAGGTCCTTCGTGACCGTGGCGGTGTGGGTGTTGACGCCGACGACCTTCTTGGTCCCCTTCTCCAGCGCCTGCTGGTACGCGAACGCCGCGTCGGCGATCTCCCCGACAAACCAACCCCCCTCGATGCCCTTCAGGATGCCGTCGGTCATCGTGGCGTGCTGCCGGTCGCTGGCCATGGCGAGGATGCGGGCGAAGATCTCCTCGGCCTGCGCCTCGATGCGATCGGTGAGCGCCTCCACGTACCAGGAACCTCCGAGTGGGTCGGCCACGTTCGCGACCCCGGTCTCCTCGAGGATCACCTGCTGGGTGCGCAGCGCGATCTCGGCCGCCTCCTCGGTGGGCAGAGCCAGGGTCTCGTCGAGGGCATTGGTGTGCAGGGAGTTGGTGCCGCCCAGGACGGCGGCGAGCGCCTCGATCGCGGTCCGTACGACGTTGTTGACCGGCTGCTGAGCGGTGAGGCTGACCCCGGCCGTCTGCGTATGGAAGCGCAGCCACAGCGCCTTCTCGCTGGTGGCGCCGTAGCGCTCGCGCAGCCACCGGGCCCAGATGCGCCGCGCCGCGCGGAACTTCGCGATCTCCTCGAAGAAGTCCACATGCGAGTCGAAGAAGAAGGACAGGCCGGGCGCGAAGGTGTTGATGTCCAGGCCACGGGACAGGCCCAGCTCGACGTAGGCGAAGCCATCGGCGAGGGTGAAGGCGAGCTCCTGCGCGGCGGTCGAGCCCGCCTCCCGGATGTGGTAACCGGAGACCGACAGCGGCTTGTACCGGGGCAGGTTGGTCGCGCAGTACGCCATCAGGTCGCCGATGAGGCGCAGGTGTGGCTCGGGGGCGAACAGCCACTCCTTCTGGGCCGTGTACTCCTTGAAGATGTCGGTCTGCAGCGTGCCGTCCAGTGTGGACACATCCGCGCCCTGTCGCTCGGCGGCGACCACATACATGCAGAAGATCGGCACGGCCGGGCCGGAGATGGTCATGCTCGTCGTCGTGGACGCGAGTGGGATGCCGTCGAACAGGACCTCCATGTCGGCGGCCGAGTCGATCGCGACACCGCAATGCCCGACCTCGCCGATACACCGCGGGTCGTCCGAGTCGCGCCCCATCAGGGTTGGCATGTCGAACGCGACGCTCAGTCCTCCGCCGCCCGCCGCGAGCAGCATGCGGTAGCGCTCGTTGGTCTGCCTCGCGTTGCCGAAGCCGGCGAACTGGCGGATCGTCCAGGCCCGCCCCCGGTATCCGGTCGGGTAAAGGCCCCGGGTGTACGGGTACTCCCCCGGCCATCCGATGCGCTCGAATCCATCGACCGCGTCGCCCGGCGGCGGCCCGTAGGCCGGCTCGACCTCGGTGCCCGACAGCGTGGTGAAGTCCGCGTCACGCAGTCGCGAGGCCGCATAGCGTTCCCGCCAGCGCCCGCGACCCGCCTCGATCTCCCCGGCATTCATGGGGACAACCTTAACGACCGTTTGGGTCGTGGTCACGCGGGCCCTTGGTGTGCGGTCGGGTCCGGTGAGTCAGCGGACGATGGTCGCCGCGCCGTCGCTGAGGTGGATCTCGCCATCACAGGTCGCGGCCGCATCAGGGTCGTGGGTGGCGAAGACGACCACCGCGCCGCGGTTCGCCTCGGCCCGCAGCAGGTCGAGCACCCGTTGCCGGCTCTGCGCGTCGAGTTCGCTGGTGACCTCGTCGGCGAGCAGCACATCCCCGCGCAGCGCCAGGCCCCGGGCCAGCGCCGTGCGCTGCTGCTGGCCACCGGAGAGCTCCTCGACCAGTTGCGCGCCCTGGTCGGCCAGGCCGACCCGGTCGAGCGCCTCGGCCGTACGTCGGCGCGCCTCCGGCGGCCTGACCCGTCCCGCGACGAGGGCGACCTGAACGTTCTCGGCCGCGGTGAGGATCGGGGCCAATCCGTTGTCCTGCGGCACGATGACGATGTTGAGCCCGACCGCGTGGTCGCGGGACCGCAGCGGGGTCTGGTCGAGCCGCACGATCCCCTCGACCGGCTTGACCAGCCCGGCCATCACCGAGAGCAGGGTCGTCTTGCCGGCACCCGAAGGTCCCGTCACGGCGAGGATCCGGCCCGGGCGTGCGGTCACGCTGACGTCGCGCAACACCACCCTGCCGCTGTAGGCGACGCTCACCGCCTCGACCACCAGGGTCCTGCCCGCCGCCGTATCGGAGCCCGTACGGGGTCGGGGTGCTGTCGTCGCGCCTGCCGCAGTCATGCCAGCCAAGATTCCATCCCGTCGCGCAGAAGTCGACCCCGCGTCCGTCACGCGGTATCCAGGCCGGCCACGAGTCTCGCCGCCGCGGCATGGGCATCGACGCGGCCGGCGGCCACGTCCGCGGCGAGGGCCGACAGGGTAGCGCCGCCATGGACCGAAGCCAGACGGGTGCGCAGCATGCCGAGCGCGAGATGCTCCACCTCGGCAGCCGCACGGCGCTCGCGACGCGCGGTGAGCTGACCATGGGCGGCGAGGAAGTCGTGGTGGGCGGCGATCCCGGCGACGACCTGGTCGATCCCCTCGCCGCGCTCGGCCGCCGTCTTCAGCACCGGCGGCCGCCACCGGCCCTCGTCCCCGTCCACGGGACGCTCGGCCAGCGCCAACATGCCGCGGATGTCCCGGACCGTGGCGTCGGCGCCGTCCCGGTCGGCCTTGTTCACGACGAAGAGATCGGCGACCTCGAGGATGCCGGCCTTCGCGGCCTGGATCGCGTCGCCCATCCCCGGGGCGAGCAGCACCACGGTCGTGTCGGCGAGCGCGGCGACCTCGACCTCCGCCTGGCCGACGCCGACCGTCTCGACGAGGATGATCTCGCAGCCCGCCGCCTCCAGCACGCGCGCCGCCTGTGGGGTGGCGGCCGCGAGCCCGCCGAGGTGGCCCCGGCTGGACATCGAGCGGATGAAGACGCCGGGGTCGGTCGCGTGGTCCTGCATCCGTACCCGGTCACCGAGGATCGCGCCGCCGGTGAACGGGCTGCTCGGGTCGACCGCCAGGACGCCGACCTTGCGCCCCTGGCCGCGGTACCCGGCGACGAGCGCGTTGGTGAGCGTGGACTTGCCGACGCCCGGGGCCCCGGTGAGGCCGATGACCTGGGCCCGGCCCGCGTACGGGGCCAGCGCCGCCGCGATCTCACCGAGCCGCTCGTCGCCGTCCTCGACCAGGCTCACCAGACGAGCCACCGCCCGGGCGTCCCCGTCGCGGGCCGCCGTGACGAGTGCTCCGACCGACCGATTCATGCCGCGAGGGGCAGCGCGGCGGGGGCCTGCGCGGACCGGGCCGCGGGAACCGTGAGGATCAGGGCATCGCCCTGGCCGCCGCCACCACAGAGCGCCGCCGCGCCGATGCCACCACCGCGGCGACGCAGCTCGAGTGCCAGGGTGAGCGCGAGCCGGGCACCGGACATCCCGATCGGATGCCCGAGGGCGATCGCGCCGCCGTTGACGTTGACGATCTCGGGTGGCACCCCGAGGTCGCGGATCGACTGGATGGCGACCGCGGCGAACGCCTCATTGATCTCGATGAGCGACAGGTCCGACACGCTGAGCCCCTGCCTACCCAGCGCGTGGCGGATCGCGTTGCTCGGCTGGCTGTGCAGCGAGCTGTCCGGGCCGGCGACGTTGCCGTGCGCCCCGATCTCGGCGATCGGTGCCACGCCGAGCTCGGACGCCTTTTGGCTGCTCATGACGACCACCGCCGCCGCCCCGTCCGAGATCGGTGAGGAGGTTCCGGCGGTGATCGTGCCATCGGGAAGGAACGCCGGGCGCAGCTTCGCCAGCGCCTCCACGGAGGTCTCCGGCCGTACGCCCTCGTCCTCGCTGATCACCACGGCCTCGCCCTTGCGCTGGGGTATCGACACGGGCGCGATCTCCTCGGCGAACGCGCCGTTCTTCTGTGCGGCCGCCGCGAGCTGATGGCTGCGGGCGCCGAACGCGTCCTGCTCAGCCCGGGCGATGCCTCGGGCGGCGTTGCCGCGGTCGGTGGCTTCACCCATCGAAACCTGTAGGTAGGCGTCGGTGAGCCCGTCGTAGGCGGCGTGGTCGACCAGCGTCACGTCGCCGTACTTGTAGCCGTTGCGAGCGCCGCGCAGCAGGTGTGGCGCGTTCGTCGTCGACTCCATGCCGCCGGCCACCACGATCTCGACCTCGCCCGCCCGGATCAGTTGGTCGGCGAGCGCGATCGCGTCCAGCCCGGACAGGCACACCTTGTTGATCGTCAATGACGGCACCGTCATGGGGATCCCTGCCCCGACCGCGGCCTGGCGCGCCGGCATCTGGCCAGCTCCGGCCTGCAGCACCTGGCCCATGATGACGTACTGCACCAGCTCGGGTGCCACCCCGGCTCGCGCCAGTGCCGCCGCGATCGCGGCGCTGCCGAGCTGCGTGCCGCTGAGATCGCGCAGATTGCCCGACAACCGCCCCATCGGGGTTCGCGCTCCGCCGACGATCACCGACGCCATGACGCCTCCTGTGGAAACCTGAACGATCGCTCAGTCAGACTAGCGCCATGACGAGCGATGATCTTCCACCGGACCGGGCCGATTCCCTCACCTCCGTGGGACTGCGGCGCATCGACCACGTCGGGATCGCGGTCGCCGATCTCGACGACGCGATCGAGTTCTACGCGCGGGTCTTCGGCATGCGCTGCCTGCACGTGGAGACGAACGAGGAGCAGGGCGTGCGCGAGGCCATGCTCTCGGTCGGCCCGACCCCCGACGGCGGGTGCGTGCAGTTGCTCGCCCCAACCAGCCCCGACTCGACGATCGCCAAGTTCCTGGATCGGTCCGGCCCCGGCCTCCAGCAGGTCGCGTACACCGTCGAGGACATCGAGGCGACCTGCGTGGCCCTGCGCGATCGGGGCATGCGCCTGCTCTACGAGAGCCCGCGCCGGGGTACGGCCGGCTCGCTGATCAACTTCGTGCACCCCAAGGACGCCGGCGGCGTGCTCGTCGAGCTGGTGCAACCGCCGGGGCACTGAGCGCGGCCCGGCCCTGCGGCACGGGACGGTCGCTACACCCCCGCCGGGCTCGACACCTTGTTCACGTACGCGTCGATAAGCTCCTGCGGCAGCGTGGCGTGGTCGGTGGTGCGCAGGAAGTCGCCGAGGTTGGTCCCGGTGCAGAACGAGTCGACGTTGCGCGCACCCCGGCCGGTCTCGACATCGAGGACGTTGACCGTACGGAAGTCGATCGAGAACCTGGTGCGCCCCGACGTGTTCGGCACGGTGGTGTGCAGTTGCGCGCCGGAGAAGACGATCAAGCCACCGGGCGGCGTGATCAGCCGGATGTCCGGCGTCAGCTCCACCGGCTCCTCCAGTTCCGGCTGCTTGCGGGTCTCCATGTCCACGTTCTGCGCGGCCATGGTCCGACCCGTCCGTACCCACTCGAAGTAGTCGTAGTCACGGGAGGTGTTGCGGGTCGCGCCCTCGAAGTAGCGCGGGTGGAAGGCCATCACGTTGCTCTCGACCACGTCATAGACCGGCATCCACCAGTTGACCTGGCAGAACGGGGCGGAGAACCAGGTGTCGCGGTGGCTCTCGAACTGCAGGGTGAGGCCGGCGTTGAGGTACTCGCTGGTCATCGAGCGCAGCCGCGGCACGTCGAAGTACGTGTCCGTCGGCCGGGCCCCGAGCTCGGCGAGCACGGCGGCGACGAGCTCCTTGCTCCGCCCGTGGTTGATGAACGTCGGCTTGAGCGTGGCCAGGATATCGACGTACGCCTGACCGCCGAGGTGATGCTGGGCGTCCGGCGGGAAGTGCGGGGCGAACGCCTCCTCGCTCATCTGCCGGGCAAAGGCCACGAGCGCCTTCGTGGCCGGCGTCGGTGAGTAGACGAACAGGTCGCCGGCGAAGAGCTTCTCGCGACGCTCGTCATCGGAGAGGGGCGAGTCGAAGTAGACGACGGTCATGGCGATCTCCTGTGGGTACGCACCGGTGCAACCGCGGCCAACCGTACGGCCGGCGCGAACCCAGTTCGGCCAGAAACCCGATCGACGCCCGTCTCCTGTCACCAAGCCGACTCGCCCATGCCGTCGCCACCCGGGGTCCCTGCGGGTTGCCCTGGTAAGGACTGTTTTGATAGGAAACGTGCAGGAGCAGGCTGATCCGCCCATTCAAGTTCTCCCTGTCCATGCCGGGCCTCGACCGGCCAGGGGCACGGTGGCGCGACGAGTTGCGTCGCATCGAAGATCTCGGGTTCCACGCGGCCGCGGTCTCCGACCACTTCACCCATGGCTGGGCGATGGACCCGATCGTCGCGATGACCGTCGCGGCCGAGGCGACCACCCGGTTGCACGTGACCGGCATGGTCTTCTGCAACGACTTTCGCCACCCGGTCCTGCTGCACAAGGCGATCGCCAACCTCGACGTCTTCTCCGGCGGGCGCGTCGAGTTCGGCATCGGTGCGGGCTGGCGCAGCGACGACCATGACGCCGCGGGGCTCCCCTTCGACTCCCCGGGGGTGCGCATCGACCGCCTCGCCGAGGCCGTCGACGTCATCACCGAGCTCTTCGGCGTCAGGCCCGTGACGTATCTCGGCAAGCATTACCAGGTGACCGAGCTGGTCGGGCTGCCCGCGCCGGTGCAGCGCCCACACCCGCCGCTGCTGATCGGAGGCGGCGGCCGGCGGGTCCTGGAGCTCGCCGGTCGCAGCGCCGACATCGCGGGCATCAACCCCGTGCTCACCCAGGCGGCCGACCCGCTGGCCGCGGTCGCCGACCTGACCCCGCAGCGGGTCGCGCAGCGGGTCTCGTGGGCGCGGGCGGCGGCGATCGAGGCCGGGCGCGACCCGGACGGCCTGGAGTACCAGACCCGCATCCTGGACCTGCGCGTACGTGTCGGCGCGACCGAGCACCGCTGCGTCTCCAGCCACGCGCAGCACGCCAGCCCGGAGCAGCTCGCCACCTCGCTCGCGGTCCTGCACGGCTGCGTCGATGAGTGCGTCGACTCCCTGGTCGAGCTGCGCGAGCGGTTCGGGATCAGCTACGTGCACCTCGGCTCGAATCTCGAGGCGGCCGCACCACTCGTGGCGCGCCTCGCCTGAGCCGACCGGCCGTCCCTGTCGCGAGGTTGACGGCTCGCCACTGCACCGGACAATGACGGACAAAGCGATTCGCTGGGGCCGATGGATTCGTTGTGTTCCGTCACTTTCCGTCCGGCTGGATCGCTTATGTCGCCTTCGGTCGGGCACGCACGGGAAGGCCGTCGACTCCCCGGCGAGCCCATTTTGGCGGGATTGGTGAGGCCCCCGGCCTTGCGGAGGCACCGGGGTGGTCTGGAAGTATGTGCGGCATGGCTTCGCAGTCTTCGGTGACGTTCTTCGAGAACGCCAACTCACAGCCTGACTTCACGGTCGTCCTCCGTGGCTACGACCGGCCTCAGGTTGACGACTTCGTCCAGCGCCTCAACGCAGCTCTGGCGCAGTCGGAGGCTGCGCGGGCCGAGGCCGAGCAGCGGCTCGCCGAGTCTGTACGGCGGGCCAAGCAGGCCGAGCAGGCGCTGACATCGGCGCAGCAGAAGCTGTCCGACCAGTCCAAGCAGCTCGAGGAGCAGGGCCGGCCGACGCTGTCGGGCCTGGGCACCCGGGTGGAGCAGATCCTGCGCCTCGCCGAGGAGCAGGCGAACGAGCACCGCGGCGAGTCCAAGCGCGACTCCGAGGGGATCATCTCCGGCGCGCGGCTGGAGGCCCGCGAGATCACCGACAAGGCCCGGGCCGAGGCCGCCGCCATGAAGGCGTCCGCGGAACGTGACGCCAGCAACCTGCGGGCCGTCGCCGAGCGTGAGGTCGCCGAGCTGCGCATGCAGGTGCGCCGCGAGGCGGACACCCTGCGTACGGACGCCGACCGCGAGACCAAGGCCCTGCGCGCCGCCACGGCCCACGAGGTGGCCGAGCTCAAGGCGACCATCGAGCGCGAGGTCGCCACGATGCGTGCCACCGCCGAGCGCGAGATCACCCAGCTGCGGGCGAAGGCCGCCCGCGAGGCCGAGGAGAAGCGCGCCGAGGCCGCGAAGCTGCACGCCGAGGCGAAGGACCGCCGGGACAAGGAGCTGCAGGCGCTCTCGCTCGAACTCGCCGAGCGCCGGGAGAAGGCCGAGCGCGAGGAGTCGCAGCGCCACGCGGCCGCGGTCGCGAACACCAACAAGCTCGTGGGCGAGGCCGAGGGTCGCGCCCGGGCAGCCGAGGAGCGCGCGCGCGAGATCGAACAGCGCGCGGAGGTGCGGCGCGTCGACTCGGAGCGCACGGCCACGGAGACCATCGAGAAGGCGAAGGCGCTGGCGGACAAGACCGTCAACGACGCCCGCGCCGAGGCGCACCGGGTGCTCACCGAGGCCAGGTCCGAGGCCGAGCTCACCACGAACGCCGCCCGCCGGGAACTGGAGGACCTCACCCGCCAGAAGAACGCGGTCACCGCACAGCTCGGGCAGATGCTCTCGGGCCTCGCCGGCATCGTGCCGGGCCAGCCCGGTGGCGGGCAGCCGCAACAGAAGGGCTGATTCCCGGCCGAGTCGACGCAGGGTGCTCTGCAGGTCACGCAGGGGCATCGGCGCGTGCCGAGAGACATGCACACAGATCAGCACGACCGTACGGCCGGCCAGCGCCGGCCGTACCGCTTTACACCACAGTGGACAGAAATCGCGCGACACGCCGGCGCAGTCAGGAATCCGCGCATGCGTGTCGCGTCCAGACGTGTGAGGATGTAGGGCATGTCTTCGGGCGATTCGTTCCCCTTCGGCGCCTCGACCGAGCCCACCTTCGAGCTCGCCCTGCGCGGCTACGACAAGCGGCAGGTCGACCGGTACGTCCAGCAGATCGAGGCCGAGGTTGCCGCGCTCGTCGCCGAGCGCAACGAGCTGGCCACCCAGGTCAACCTGCTCAACCAGCAGCTCCAGCAACTGCAGCTCGAGCTGTCGACCGCGCGGCGGCTGATGGGCGCGCCCGGGGAGTCGGCCAACTTCCGTCATCTCGGCGCGCGGGCGGAGCAGATCCTCGCCCTCGCCGAGGAGCAGGCGGCCGACATCCGCGACCGGGTCACCCGCGAGCTCGCCGAGCGCGAGGCGGCGATCGCGCGTGCCCGCGCCGAGCTCGACGCACGCGCGGCCGAGGCGGCGAACAACTTCGAGTCCACGTTCGCGACGCGCCGCGCCGACGAGGAGGCGGCGGCCGCGAATCGTCGCGAGGAGCTGGCGAAGGAGGTCGAGGCGGCCAAGGCCTACGCCACCCGGGTTCGGTCCGATGTGGACGCTCTCTACACCGCGGCGCTGCAGGAGTCGACCCGGGTCGGCGATGCCACCAAGGCGTACGCGGACAAGGTCCGTGCCGAGACCGAGGCGCACGCCGCGGCGGTACGCAAGCAGGTCGAGGACGAGGCCGCCGGTCAGCGGGCATCCCTCGCCCGTGAGCTGGAGGAGCGTCGGGCCGCCGCCGAGGCCGAGATCCGCACCGCGCGCGAGACCGTCGAGGCGGAGATCCGGTCGGCACGCGAGTCCGCCGACCAGACCTTCGCCAACCAGCACGCCGAGGTCGAGGCAGTCGTGACCGCTCGGTTGGGTGAGGTCGAGGCGATCGCCGCGGCCCGCGCGGCCGAGCTCGAGGCGGAGCTGACCCGGCGGCGCGTCGAGTCCGAGCAGGAGCACGCCCAGCGACGCACCACTGTGGAGCGTGAGCTCGCGGAGGCGGAGGCCACGGCGGCCGCGACGGTGCGCGAAGTGCGGGCCGACGCCGAGGCCTACGCGAGCGGGCTGCGGGCGCAGATCGACGAGCAGGTCTTCAACGCGCACCAGGCGGCGACCGAGGCCGAGCAGGCTCGGGCGCGGGCACACGCCGAGGCGCAGGAGCTCATCACGCGAGCCCGCGAACAGGCAGAGCAGCTGCTGGCGCGGGCCCGGGAGGACGCCGCCCGGCTCGCCTCCACCGACGCGGCGCTCGAGGCCGCCGGCGCGGCGCTGGCCGAGGCCGGCGCGGTCCGGCACGGGGACAGCGGTGAGAGGGCGACGACCGACCAGTCCAGCGATACCGTCGTGCCGGCCGAGGCGTCGGCCCAGGAGGGTGTGGACCCTTTCCGCGGTGACGAGGTGGTGGCGGAACCGGCCGCCTCGTCCGAGCCCGTGTCCGTCCCGACCAACGGTCACACCTCGCACGAGACCAACGGATGGGGCGCGGCACAGCTCAGTGCGGCTCCCGCCTGGGAGCCGGTGCTGCCGGTGCTGCCGGTGCAGCGGGCCGGCACCGCAGAGTCCATGACCGCAGAGTCCATGACCGCAGAGCCTGCTATCGCAGAGCCCGAGACCCCCGAGCCCGCGACCGCGGAGTCGCCCGCCACCATCGTGGCGGAACCGGCGCCGACAGAGTCCAGAGTGGACGATGTCGCGACCGGCGCTGACCCCGAACCCGGCCTCGCCGCTCTGCCCGAGGCTCTGCCAGGGCCCGAAGCCCTGCCGGAGCCCGGAGCGATGGTGGCGACCGACGCCGCGGTTGAGCCTGAGGCGGCGGAGCCTGGCCTGGCGGCCGAGGCCGAGGTCTCGGTTGAGCCGAAGGCAGCGATAGATGACGCGGGCACGGCGTCGGTCTCCGGGTCAGGAACGAACGAGTTCCCGGTCGGCATCCCGACATAGCGCGACCCGTCAGGGCAAGACGCCCGGTCAGTGCGGCCGGCTTCGTCCATACTCATCCGGTGATCAGCGTCGTGATCCCGGCGCACAATGAGGCCCGGGTCATCGGTCGGTTGCTCGATGGCCTGCTGGCCGGCGCGGAACCGGGCGAGTTCGACATCGTGGTCGTTCCCAATGGCTGCACCGACGACACCGCGAGCATCGCTGCCGACCACGGCCCGGATGTGCGGGTCGTGGAGTCGCCCACGGCATCGAAGCACGCAGCACTGCGGCTCGGCGACGAGCACGCGAAGGGCTTTCCGCGTCTCTACGTCGATGCCGATATCGAGCTCACCGCGGGCGCCGCCCGCGCGCTCGCCGACGCCCTCGAAGAGCCGGGTGTCCTGGCCGTGGGCCCGCGTCGCCTCGTCGTGCGCGACAGCAGCGCCTGGCCGGTCCGGTGGTACTACGACATCTGGGACCAGTTGCCCTCTGTCCGCTCGGGACTCTACGGCCGGGGGGTGATCGGGGTCAGCGAGGCGGGCCACCACCGCATCGTCTCGATGCCCGAGGTGATGGGCGACGATCTCGCCGCGTCGGTGGCCTTCAGCGACGCGGAGCGGAAGGTCGTCTCGGCGGCCATGGTCGTGGTGCACGCGCCGCGTACGGTCGGCGACCTCATCCGGCGGCGAGTGCGGTCACAGACCGCCGTGAGCCAACTGGCTGGGGTCACCCCGGCGGCGGCCGCAGCCCGCACGTCGCGCGCCGATCTGGTCGGGATCCTGCGTCGCCGACCGGTCCTCGCCCCCCAGTTGGCCGTGTTCCTGGCGGTCACCATCGTCGCGCGGCAGCGGGCGCGGCGGCCCATCCGGCGTGGCGACTTCTCGACCTGGTTACGCGACGACAGCAGCCGCGCGTAGTCCACTGTGGAGAACCGGTGGGCACGTCCTGGATCCGTCACACGGGGGCATGTCAGCTAGATGTCAGCCGAATCGCTTTCTCGTCGGCAACCGCGATCGGTAGCCTGCGATCACATCGCGGCGCGGCGATTCATCGCGCGGCAATTCGTTGACCGGCGATTTGTCGAGCAGGGCACGAGAGGGGTCACGTGGCAGTACCAACGCGGCGGCTGACGCTGGACGACCCGAGGGACGCGTCGCTGCTGGACCGGCTGACGCGCTTGGCGATAGACGGCCTTCCCCGGATGTATGTCGCGCAGGAGGACAGCTTCTGCTTCACCCGTGCCTTCACTCGAAGCCCGGCCGGGGAGCTCGATGGCGAGGTCCGCGGCATCAGCCTGCGCTACAGCGCCATCGTCGCCCTCGGCGTGCACTGGCTGCCGCCGTCCGAGCAGAGCCGGGCGCTGGGCGGGCAGCCGCTCGAGGACTTGATCGCCAACCTGATCAAGCGCCTGAGTGATGACACGAACCTCGGCGACGCGGCCCTGGTCGCCTGGGCCGCGGCTCAGTCGCACCACCCGATGCTCCCGCTGGCGCTCGGCCGCCTGCGCGCGCTGGACCGCCTGAGCGCCGCGGAGTACGTCGTTGAGATCGCCTGGGTCGTGGCCGCGCTCGCGGCGGCGCGGGATCAGATTGATGTCGAAGAATATCTCGATGCTGCGAGGGAGCGCCTGCTCGGCTCCCGGCGCCCGGGTAGCCCGATCTTCCCGCACGTGACCGGCCCGGGCCTGGTTCGTGGCTACCGTGCCCACGTTGCCTGCTTCGCCGACCAGGTGTACCCGATCCAGGCCCTGGCCCGTCTCCATGCGAGCGGCGACGATCGCGCAGCCCTGGCCGCGGCCGGGGCCTGTGCCCGCCAGATCTGCCAGGTGCAGGGCGCCGACGGCCAGTGGTGGTGGCACTACGACGCGCGGACCGGCGACGTGATCGAGGGCTACCCCGTCTACACCGTGCACCAGCACGCGATGGCGCCCATGGCGCTGCTGGACCTCGCCGAGGCGGCCGGCGACGACTTCTGCGAGCCGATCCTGCGGGGCCTGCGCTGGATCGCCGGACCGAGCGAGCTCGGCGAGGGCGGCGAGCCGATGATCCACGACGAGGAGGGCGTCACGTGGCGGAAGGTGTTCCGCGGTGACCCCAAGAAGGTCGTCCGAGGCCTGAACTCGATAGCGAGCCTGGCCTCGCCCGGCCTGCGGGTGCCCGGCCTCGACCGGGTCTACCCACCCGAGGCCGTCGACCGCGAGTGCCGGCCGTACGAGTTCGGTTGGTTGCTGTTCGCCTGGCTCGGCGGCATCGACCGGGCAGCGGGGTGAGGGCCGTGCCCGTCGCGCGCGTCCCGCACCAGGCGGAAGGCCCCGACCGAGCGGCCGAGTTCCGTGACCTGTTCGGTCTGCGCATTGACAACCTGACGATGGAGCAGACCGTGCAGCGCTGCCTGGCCGCCACCGACTCCGGCGAGCTGCTCGAGATCGGCGTCGTGAACGCTGCCAAGATCGTCAAGATGCAGCAGGACGCCACGCTCCGGGAGGCCGTCGCCGGATGCGGCGTGATCGTCGCCGACGGACAGTCCGTCGTCTGGGCCAGCCGACTGCTGCGCGCGCCGCTCACCGAACGCGTGGCGGGGATCGACCTGTTCCAGCGGCTGCTCGCCGAAGCGGAGAAGCGCGGACTGCCCGTCTACTTCCTCGGTGCCCGACCCGAGGTGCTCGCGGAGATGACCCGCCGGCTGCGGGTCGACCTGCCCGGCCTGAAGATCGCGGGGGGCCGGCACGGCTACTTCGGCGACGACGAGGCGCCGGGGATCGCGGACGAGATCGCCGAGTCCGGCGCCAAGCTGCTGTTCCTGGGCATGACGTCGCCGAAGAAGGAGACCTTCGTCGCTACGTACGGGCAGCGGACCGGCGCCAGCGTGGTGCACGGCGTCGGTGGATCGTTCGATGTGCTCGCCGGAGTGGTTCGACGGGCACCAAGGACGTGGCAGCGGCTGGGCCTGGAGTGGCTCTACCGGGCGGCGCAGGAGCCGCGGCGACTCGGCGGGAGATACCTCACGACCAACGTCGCCTTCCTCACGATCGTCGCGCGGGAGCGACTCGCCTGGGCTGCCAAGGCGGTGCCTGCGCGCCCCGGCCGCGAGGCCGAACGCTAAAGGAGGCACGGTGCGTGTCGTCATCGCTGGTCAGGGCTACGTCGGCCTGCCGCTCGCCGTTCGCGCGGCCGAATGTGGACACGACGTCATCGGGTACGACGTGGACACCGCCCGCGTCGGCCGTCTCGTGGCGGGAGACTCCTATGTGGAGGACGTGCCGGCAGCGAGGCTGAAGCAGGCCCACGAGTCAGGCCGGTACCGGGCCACGACCAACCCGGACGACTGCGCGGACTTTGACATCGCGATCATCACCGTGCCCACACCGTTGCGCGACGGCGCGCCCGACCTGTCGTACGTCGAGCAGTCGGCCGCGACCCTCGGACGCTACCTGCGTCCCGGCGCGACGGTCGTGCTGGAGTCCACCACGTACCCCGGGACCACGCAGGAGGTCGTCGCGCCGATCCTCGAGAAGGCGTCGGGGCTTGTCGCCGGACCGGACTTCCATCTCGGCTTCAGCCCGGAGCGGATCGACCCGGGCAACCCGGTCTGGAACGTGACCAACACTCCGAAGATCGTCTCGGGCATCGATGATGCTTCGCTGCGAGCCGTCCGGGAGTTCTACGACGGGGTCGTCGAGACGACGGTGGTGGTCAACTCGCCGCGGGAGGCGGAGCTGGCCAAGCTGCTGGAGAACACGTTCCGGCACGTCAACATCGCCCTGATCAACGAGGTCGCCATGCTGGCGCACGATCTGGACATCGATGTGTGGCAGGCCATCGACGCGGCATCGAGCAAGCCGTTCGGGTTCATGCGGTTCACCCCGGGGCCTGGCGTGGGCGGGCACTGCCTGCCTATCGACCCCTCGTACCTGTCCTGGCGGGTCGAGCGCAAACTCGGCCAGACCTTCCGATTCGTCGAGCTCGCCAACGACGTCAACAACCACATGCCGGACTACGTCGTACGCCGCTTGGCGGACGCGCTCAACCGGCGCCGGCAGGCCGTCAACGGCTCACGCATCCTGCTGCTCGGCTTGGCGTACAAGAAGAACACCGGCGACGCTCGGGAGTCCCCCGCGGTGCGGGTGGCCCAGTTGCTCACCACGCTCGGCGCCGATGTGCGCGCGGCCGACCCGCACGTCCTGGAGGCCGTCCACGGTCTCGACGACCTGACCCGGGTCGTCCTGACCACTGAGGAGGTGGCCGCCGCCGATGCGGTCGTCCTGCTCGCCGACCACGACGAGTTCGACTACGACATGATCGGCGGGCAGGCTCATTTCGTGCTCGATACCCGCAGGCGCCTGCCTGCCGGACCCAACGTCGAGGCGATCTAGCGCGAGCAATCAAGCGCGCGATCGAGCGCGGGCGATCAAGCGCGAGCCACGCCGGTGGCTCGGCCTGCGGCCAACCGAACCAGGCGCTGGCGAAGAAGCCGAGGTGACGGCGGTGATCGCATCGTCGTGCCGGCCGCGACGTTCTCCCCGGCTCTGCGCCACGGTCTCAGACACGACCCGACTCTATCCGGGACGCTTCGCGACATTGGCGCTGGACGCCGTGCAGCGCATGGTGAGAAAGGTGGGGACCGGCTCGGAGAGCGGCCGGTCGGTGAGCCAGGCCGCCGGCGGATGCGGCTCCACCACCCGCGCGACGATCAGCCCGTGGCCGGCGAGTTCGTTCAGGTAGGTCGACAACGTCCGGTGGTTGGCTCCGACGCGGCGGCGCAGCGCGGACGAGTGCGCGTCGGCGAGCCACCAGCCCTCCGAGAAGTACCCAGCGGGTGGCCAGGCGCTGGAGATGTCCGGGCCCCAGCCGGGGAAGCAGGGGTGCAGTAGAGAGAAGACGAACCACGCGCCGGGCTTCAGCGCGCGTACCACCCTGTCCAGCGCACCCCGGAGGTCGTCGATGTCCGCCAGCCCGTAGTTGCACACCACGCCGTCGAACGGCCCAGTGCGGCGGCTGTCCACTGTGGCCACATCGCCCTCGATGTAAGCGATGCCCAGTGGCGCTTCGCGTTCAGCAATGCGTGCCTTCGCCAACAGGGCGGCAGACAGGTCGAGACCGGTGACGGTCGCGCCGCGGCGGGCCAGTTCCCGGCTGACCCGACCATGGCCGCATGCGAGGTCGAGCACCCGGAGGCCGGCCACCGAGCCGGCCAGGTCCAGCAGGGCCGCGGTACCGGGGTCGCTGACCGAATCGCCGACCTCAGCAACATAGAACTCCGCCAACTCGTCATAGCGCGCAACCGTGCTGCCGGCGTCTGACATTGAATCAGGGTAGCCGCTGTTTGCGGTACGCGCTCGACCGCTCACGCGGGAAGCCGCCTAGCGACCGAGGGCAGGCCGCGGCCCGTCGGTGGCGTGCAGAAGTATCGGCCAGGGCCGATGTCGCCTCAGGCCGCCTGCCGGGTCAGGCGACGAGGATCTCGGCGGTTACCCCGAGGTCCGCGAGCTGGGCGGCGATCTCACTGCGGTACGCCGGATTGGTGATGATCACGGCGCGCGGCTGCAACTCGGTCAGGGTGGCGGGTGGGTCGACCCGGTGTGCCGTCACCGGCAGGTACCGTCCCCACTTGCGGGGGTTGAGGTCGACCACTGCCGCCAAGCGCCGATCCGGGTCGCCGAAGGTCAGGAACTGCACGCCCCGCGACCCCGCGCCCCACAGCACGGGTCGCGCCCCCGCCTCGTCGAGCGAGGCGATCGTGGCGCGCCACCGCTCCCGTTCGCCGAAGTGACGTCCCGGGAACCCGGCCACCGCGGCGAGCTGACGGTCGCGGTCGGCGGCGCCGGGCAGGCCCGCATCGCGCGGCGCGTCCTCGGACCGGTCGGGAGCGTTCGCGGAGAACTCGATGAAGCGAAACATGCCGTTGAAGTAGGTACCGGTGGCGTCAGGTCGCCAGCCGGCGCGCTCGACGATCCGGCGCAACGAGGACGCGTCGAAGTACGAGACGTGCGGGTAGATGACCTCCCAGCCGGCGGTGGCCAGGTCATAGCAGGCGTCAGGCACCTCGAGGTAGCCCCGCACGTGCCGGTCCCCCGCCTGGTCCCGAAGGTCGCGCAGAAAGTCGTACGGATCGTCGATGTGCTCGAACCAGTGCCGCGACGTCACCACGTCGAAGGCGGGCAGGTCCGAACCGCGCGGGGCGAATCCACTGTGGAAGGTAGCGCCCGACGGGTCGGGGCCCTGCGTGCCCGCGTACATGGCGTCGTAGCCGACCCCGCGGCAGCCGCCGACGTGGCAGAGCTCGCGCAGGAACTCCCCCTGTCCGCAGCCGATGTCCAGGACGAGCCGGCCCGAGAGATCGAAACGCTCAGCCAGATGCGACACCAGTTGCGCGGAGAACTGCTGGAACGCCGGGGAGAAGTGCAGGTTGGTGTCCATGGTCGTGTCGTAGACCATGACGGCCGGGTCGAAGGCGATGTTGCGGACGTACGCGCAGCCGGGGCAGACGGCGAGCTGCATCGTGCCGACCGGGCTGGCAGCCGCGGCCGCCTCGTCGGCCCAGTGCACGCCGCAGAGCACCGGGATCTCGCCGAGGTCGGCGAACGGGACCAGCGTCGCCTCCCCGCAGGCGTCACAGACGCGGGAGAGCCCGGTTTGGGCACGGGCTACGGGCTGCTCGACGGCGCTGACAGCGGTCACGACGCTCCCTTCAGGACAGTCGCAGCACGGCCTTGGTGCAGAAGAAGGCCTCGGCGTACCGGGATCGGCACTCCATCCCGCGCAGCCGGGCGAGGCCGAGGAACACCTCGTCGTCCCACCAGTCGTGGTGCTTCTGCGAGGGGAACGAGGTGTTGAGCAGCTCCGCCTTGCGGCGCGCCACCTCATCCGTCAGTGGCAGGTAGACGTTGGGCCGGCCCAGGTCGCCGTCCCACTTCGGGATCTCGTAGCCGACGAGGAACGCGTCGCGGAACACGGTCGTGGCCAGCTCGGCGATGAGGCGGTGATCCTGGTGGGCGTCGTGGGCGGACGGGCAGAGCACGAGATCGGGGCCACCGGCCCCGCGGCCAGAGCGGTCAAGCCCGGCCTCTCGGTCGGAGCGTTCGACAACGGCGGCCTCGTCGTGCAGGAGTTGCTTGACCTCGCCCCAGTGCCCAGGCAGCCGACCGTCGGGCAGCGTGTGCAGACCGTACGAGAGGCGTGCGCCGGGCAGGAACGCCGACGCGGCGGTGCGCGCCTCGTCCTGCCGTACCGCCGAGCCGGTCAGCAGGACATAGTGGACGGTCAGCTCGGGCACGGCCTCGGCCAGGCTGAGCAGCAGGCCACCGGCCCCGATCTCGATGTCGTCGGGATGGGCCCCAATGGCCACCACCGACCGTACGTCCACAAGCGACAGAGTAGTCATGGCGTGGCGGCCGGTGCCCCGACGGGCCGCGGCTGGGCAAGGCCGTCGCCGACCGCGCCACCGTGGGACGGGTCCCACACCATCCAGGGGCACTGACGCCGGCGGAACATCTCCTCCAGCTCCACCCGGTCCTTGAAGGTGTCGGCCGCGCGCCAGAAGCCGAAGTACCGCTGGGCCAGCAGCCGACTCTCCTTGAGCAGCCGGCCGAAGGCATCGGGCACGAGGTCCTCGCCCGCCACGAGCGCGTCGAAGACGCCGGGGCGCATGACGAAGTAGCCGCCGTTCTCGAACTGCATCAGCTCGTGCACCTCGCGCACGGCAGTGACCTGGCCCGCGTCGTCGATCTCCACCACGTGGTGGGTGGAGACCGGGGGCACCGCCAGCATGCTCACCGTGGCCGTGCTCGCCCGGAACACCTCGATCATCTGGTTCAGCGGGGCGTCGGTGAGGGTGTCGGCGTAGTTGGCGAGGAACACCTCCTCGCCTTCGACGTGCTCGCGCACGCGCATCAGACGCTCGCCGATGGTCGAGGAGAGCCCCGTGTCGATGAACGCGATGTTCCAGTTCGCGATGTCGGTGCTGTGCATCTTGATCTCGCGGCCACCGCTGAGGATCGTGAAGTCGTTCGACTCCGTCTCGTCGTAGTGCAGGAAGTACTCCTTCACGGCGGCGGCACCGTAGCCGAGGCAGAGCACGAAGTCCGTATGGCCGAATGCGGCGTAGTAGCGCATCACGTGCCACACCAGTGGTCGGTCGCCGATCATGGTCATGGGTTTCGGCACGCTCTGGCTGCCCTCGCGCATCCGCATGCCGAGGCCACCACAGAAGAGCACGACCTTCACGGCTTCACGACCTCCAGGCGGGGAATGGGATAGACGAGTTGCCCGCCCCAGTCGGCGACATAGGCGAGTTGCGCGGTGATCTCCGTACGCAGGTTCCAGGGCAGCACGAACACATAGTCGGGCCGGTCGGCCGCGATGCGGTCGGGATGGTGGATCGGGATGTGCGTGCCGGGCAGGAACCGGCCCTGCTTGTATGGGCTGCGGTCGGTCGTGTACGCGAGCAGGTCGGCCCGTACGCCGCAGTGGTTGAGCAGCGTGTTGCCCTTACCCGGGGCGCCGTAGCCGACGACCGTCTTGCCCTCGGCCCGTGCCGCGAGCAGGAAAGAGACGAGGTCTGCCCGGATCTGGAACACCGCCTCGGCGAAGCCGGCGTGGCCGTCCACTGTGTGGAGTCCCGCGGCCTGCTCGGCCGCCAGCACCGCGGCCACGGCCGAGGACGGCTCGCCCGCGACGGCGGCCGGCCGGGCGTACACGCGCAACGATCCCCCGTGCGTGGGCAACTCGTCGACGTCGGTGACCACGAGTTCGGCGGTTGCCAGGGCGCGCGATGCCGTGAGCAGCGACAGGTACTGGTAGTGCTCGTGATAGATCGTGTCGTACTGGCGACCCTCGATGAGGCGCAGCAGGTGCGGGAACTCCAGGGTCACCAGTCCGGTTGGCTTCACCAGCGCCGCGAGCCCGGCCGTGAAGCCGACCAGGTCGGGCACATGGGCATAGACGTTGTTGCCGGCGACGAGGTCGGCCCGGCCGTAGCGCTCGGCGAGGTCGGCTCCGGTGGCCGCGCCGAGGAACTCGACCTCGGTGCGGATCCCTTTGGCCTGTGCCACCTCGGCGATGTTCGCCGCTGGCTCGATGCCCACGACCGGGATGCCCGCCGCCACGAAATGCTGCAGCAGATAGCCGTCATTGCTCGCCACCTCGACTACGAGCGACTCGGCACCGAGCCCGAGGCGCGCGGTCATCGCTTCGGCGTAGCGCTTGGCATGCGCGACCCACGAGTCCGAGTAGGACGAGAAGTAGGCGTAGTCGGAGAAGATGTCCTCGCCGGGCACATACGCCGGCAATTGGACGAGCAGGCACTGCGTGCAGATGCGCACATGCAGCGGATAGAACGTCTCGGCTGCGTCGAGGTCGGGCGCGGACAGGTAGCTCTCGCACAGGGGCGACATACCGAGGTCGACAAAAGTACGCGTCAATGGCTGTCCGCAGAGCCGGCACACCACCGCATCACCGCGTCCCGCGCGCATCACGACCACCGCGTCACCTCCCGCCCGCACGTTAGCGGAAAGACCCTATAGCGCTGTCATGAAACAGCAGGTATGGCTTGTAAGGAATCCGTCAGCGGTGTCATGCGGTGTCCCGAACCGGGGTTCCCGTACAGTACGTGCTGTCTCGCATCGCTCGCCTCATGGCCTCGTCACGCCACGTTCTGACGGGTGGAGGCCTCTCATCTTCCGGCAGGGTAGGAGTCATGCGCGTTCTCGTCACCGGCCATGAGGGTTACCTCGGCAGTGTTCTCGTCCCGCGCCTGCGCGACGCCGGACACGACGTGGTCGGCCTCGACAACGGCTACTTCGCCGCGAACACGCTCGGGCCGGTCCCCGACCCGATGCCATCGCTGCGGGTGGACCTGCGCGACGTCACCGCCGCGGACCTCGCCGAGGTCGCCCCAGACGCCGTGATCCACCTGGCCGCGCTCTGCAACGACCCGCTCGGGAACCTCGACCCGGATCTGACCTACGACGTCAACCACCGGTCCACCGTGCGGCTCGCCCAGGCGGCGAAGGACGCGGGCGTCCCGCGGTTCCTGTTCTCCTCGTCGTGCAGCCTGTACGGCGCGGGCGACGACGACGCGCCACTGGACGAGCACGCGAGCTTCAACCCGCTGACGCCGTACGGTGAGTCGAAGATCCTCGCCGAACGCGACCTCGCGCCGCTCGCCGACGACGACTTCTCCCCCGTCTTCCTCCGCAACGCCACGGCGTACGGCTTCTCGCCCCGGCTCCGCGGCGACATCGTCGTCAACGACCTGGTCGGGCACGCGCTGCTGCTCGGTGAGGTCCGGCTGCGCAGCGATGGCATGGCCTGGCGGCCACTGGTGCACGCCGAGGACATCTGTGCCGCGTTCGAGGCCCTGCTGGTCGCGCCGCGCGAGACGGTGCACGGCCGCGCCTTCAACGTCGGCCAGACCAGCGAGAACTACCTGATCCGCGACGTCGCCCAGATGGTCGCCGACCTCGTCGGCGGCACGGTCACCTTCGCCGAGGGCAGCGGGGCAGATGCCCGCAACTACCGGGTCTCCTGCGACCTCATCGCCGCGGAGGTGCCGGAGTTCCGTCCTCAGTGGACGGTTGCGAAGGGGATCGAGCAGCTCGTCGAGTACTACCGGCGGTACGGGCTGTTGCTCGAGGACCTGATGGGCGAGCGACACCAGCGGCTGCTGCGGATCGCGGCACTGCGCGAGTCGGGGGCGCTGGACGAGAAGTTGCGCTGGACCGGCACCACCGGTTGGCCCGGGGACGAGGTCCCGGTCGCCTGAGCCAGCACCGGAGAGGAGACACGTGAGCACCCAGGCACTTGCGCGCGCGGCGGCCGCACGGCCGGTGCGCCTGCGGGCAGGCGAGCTGGTCGAGGTCCGCTCCGCAGCCGAGATCATGGCGAGCCTCGACGATCAGGGCGAGCTCGACGGACTGCCGTTCATGCCGGAGATGCTGCGCTACTGCGGATATCAGTTCACGGTCGCGAGCGTCGCGCACAAGGTCTGCGACACGGTCAACAAGAGCGGCATGTACAAGATGACCGACGCCGTGCACCTCGTCGGCGCGGCGTCCCGGTGCGACGGCAGCGCGCACGACGGGTGTCAGGCCGCGTGCCTCATGTACTGGAAGACGGCCTGGCTCAAGCGCGTCGAGGGCACCCACAACGCGGTGGTCCCCGCACCGGGCGCCGATGAGGACGGGCCGCGCCTGCTGCCCCTGCTGCTGGCGCACAGCCGGCGCGAGCCCGCCGAGGATGGCGCCGAGCGCCATGTGTGCCAGGCGACGGAGATGCCGCGTGCGGCACCGGAGATGTTGCGCCTGCTCGAGTTCGGCCAGTACGTGCAGGACGTCCGGTCCGGCAACCGGCGCCCGCTCTGGGTCCTCGGCACGTTCCTGGTCGGCTTCTTCAACCGCCTGCAGCGGTTCAGCCGCTACCGCCTTCCTCGGCGGTTGCGCTTCCGCGAGGGCCTGGACTGGCCGTTCATCAAGGGCTTGGCGGCACGGCCAACCCCCACCGAGGTCAAGAACCTGCAGCCCGGCGAGCTGGTCCGCATCCGCTCCAAGGAGGAGATCATGCGGACCCTCGACGCGGACCAGCTCAACCGCGGTATGGGTTTCGATGGGGAGATGTCCCGCTTCTGCGGCCGCACCGCCCGGGTGGCCCGTCGGGTCAATCGGATCATCGACGAGCGGACCGGGAAGATGCTGACGATGAAGAGTCCGTGCGTGGTGCTGGAGGGCATCGTCTGCGAGGGCGCGTACAACGTGAGCTGCCCCCGGGCCATCCCGCCGTACTGGCGCGAGATCTGGCTGGAGCGGGTCGCCGAGTGACCGTCGCCTCGCCAACCACCCCGGACGGCGCCGACGCCAACCTCACGCCTGGCGACGCCACGGCCGAGATCGCGGCCAAGGCGGGTCGCGGGCTGAGCTGGAGCCTGATCGGCACGGTGGCCGTCAAGCTCGGCAACTTCGCGGTCTCGATCGTCATCGCGCGGCTGCTCCTACCCTCCGACTACGGCGTCTACGCGGTGGCGCTCGCCGCACTGCACTTCGTCATGCACGTCAACGATGTCGGGATCATCGCGGCGACGGTGCAGTGGCGCGGCCGGATCGAAGACATGGCCGCCACCGCGTCGGCCATGGCGTTGGCGTTCAGCGTCGCCGTGTTCGCGGCGTTCTGGTTCCTGGCGGAGCCGTTCGCCCGGCTCGCCGGTGTGCCGCAGGCCGCCGGCGTGGTCCGCGTGGTCACCATCGCGATCCTCATCGACGGCGCCACCGCGGTCCGGGCGGGCGTCATCATGCGCGAGTTCCGTCAGGACAAGCTCATCAAGGCCAACGCCGCCGGGTTCGTGGTCGGCGCGGCGGTGACGATCGGGCTCGCCGCATCGATGGGCGGACCGTACAGCTTCGCCTGGGGCAACATCGCCGGCGCCGTCGTGACCGGCGTGCTCGTGATGGTGTGGGGACGGGTGCCGCTGCGGTACGGGCTGGATCGCGCCATCGCCCGACGCCTGCTCGTCTTCGGCCTGCCGCTCGCCGCCGGCCTGGGTGTCGAGGCGGTCGTGCTGAACGCCGACTACGTGGTCGTGGGCCACGTGCTCGGCGCCACGGTGCTCGGCTTCTATTTGATGGCCTTCAACATCTCCAGTTGGATCCCCACCATCGTCACCACGGCGGTCCGCTACGTCTCGGTGGCAGGCTTTTCGCGCCTCGCCGAGAAGGACTCCGCCCAACTCTCGGCCGGGGTCGAGCGCACTATCCCCTTGCTGCTCACCGGTCTGGTGCCGGCCGCGGTCCTGCTGAGCACGCTGGCCCGGCCGCTCATCGAGGTCGTGTTCGGGGCCCAGTGGCTCCCCTCCGCGGGCGTGCTGAGCGTGCTCATGGTGCTGACCGCCATCAAGATGCTCACCGACTTCGCCGCGGACATCCTCATCGGCGCGGGTGCGACGCGGGCGACGCTGTGGATCAACCTGTGCTGGGCCCTGACCCTGGTGCCGGCCCTCGTGCTCGGCGCCCACTGGGGGGGCGCGGTCGGCACCGCGGTCGCCCACGTGATCATCGGGCTGGCGATCGCGTTGCCGCTGACCGGGTTCGCGCTGCACCGGGCAGGGGTGCGGCTGCGGGCCGTGGGGCGCCGCTCGGTCCGGCCGCTGCTCGGCGGGGTGCTGACCGTGCCCGTGTGCCTGCTCCTCGGACAGGTCCCGGGTCCCGCGGCCGTACCGCTCGTGGTCGCCGGCCTCGCCGGCCTCGGGGTGTACCTCACCACCGGCGTCGCCGCGACGGACCGGCGCTTCGCGCTGGACAAGCTGCGCCCGCTGGCGGCGCGGCTCGCCCGGCCACGGCGCAGCGACGCCGAGGCGTCGGCGTGACCTGGGCCGCGACCGTCCATCCTGGACAGTCGCATCCGTACGGGGAAACTGGGTGGACGGTGAAGCCGTGAACGTCTCTGTGTACTCCTCGCCGGAGGAGCTCGACCGCATCGCGGAACTGTGGGACAGGGCCGCGCCAGAGTCCCCCCACGCGTCGCGGGGCCTGTTCACCCTGGTGACGCGCACGCAACGCGACGCCGGCACCTCCGGCTACGTCGCTGTCCTCGAGGACCCTGCCCGCGACCCGATCGTCGTCGTGGGGCGGGTGGAGCGTCGGCCGTTGCTCGTGAAGGCGGGCTACCGCACGCTCCTGAGCGTGCCGGCGCGTTGGCTGACGATTGTCGCGGGCGGCATCCTCGGCGCCCGTACGGCCGACGATCACGCATCCGTCGTGGCCGCGCTGCAGAGGGCCCTGCGCCGCGACGTCGACGTCATCGAGTTCGGGAAGATCGCCGTGGACGGGCCCGAGCACCGTGCCGTCCTCGCGCACGTGCCGTGGTACCGGCGCGGCCAGGCGGGTCCGCCCCAGGGCCACCACCGGGCCGGCCTCGCGGACGGCTTCGAGGCGTACCAGGCGGCTCGCTCGCGCAACACCAGGCAGCGTACGCGCCGGCGGCTACGGCGCCTCGAGGACGCGTCGGCGCGGATGGAGGTCCGCCGGGTCGGGTCCGACGACGACTCCGCGGTCGTTGCCAAGACGCTGGACGAGATCACCGCCCACAGCTACCAGCGGGGCATCGGCGCAGGGTTCGCGCTCGACGACCTGCATCGCACGCTCGTCTCCTGGGCGGTCGAGGGTGGACCGTTCCGGATCTGGATCCTGTCTGTGCGGGGCGTACCCGCGGCGTACCTGAGCGGGCTGGTCCACGCCAGGACCTTCTTCCTCTTCGACACCGCCTTCGACCCCACGTTCTCCGACGACGAGCCGGGCGGCATCCTCATGGCCGCGGTGCTGCAGGCACTCGCGGGTGACCCGGACATCGACGCGTTCGACTTCGCGTTCGGCGACGCGCAGTACAAGCAGTCGCTGGGCGACGAGAGCTGGGACGAGGTCGACCTGTTCGTCTTCGCGCCACGACCGCGGGCGCTGGTCCTCAACGCGGCCCGGGGCGGCGCGGCAGCGTGCGTCGCCGCGGCGAAGCGCCTGCTCGGCGGAGAGCGCATCGCGGCTCTGCGCCGCCGGATGCGCTCTCAGCTGAGCGAGTCCGGGCCCGCCGAGGCGGACTAGCTCGACGCTCGTTCGGGCCGGATGTACTGGCGCAGGAACGCGCTCGGGCCGTCTGCGGCGAACCACCGTGGTGTCGCCGTACGGATCACCGCCGCGGGGTGGGTGAGTCGCCACACCGTGCCACACATGCCGAGCGTGAGCGCCACGGTCGTGGCGTAGGTGTCGAACGACATGGAGTCGTAGGTCGCCGCCACCGCCAGCGCGATGACCTGCGTCGCGGCGAGACCCACACAGAGGTGGCGGATCTCCGGCGTCGCCGCCCGCCGCGCGGCCTGCAGGGCCACGATCGCACCCGTGAGGTGCATGGCGGCGAAGAGCATCACGCCGAGAATGCCGTTGGTGATGAGGAACATCAGCCACTGGTTATCGAGGATCTCGTACTGCGGCGGCAGGTAGGTGCCCGTGCCCCGACCGAGCCAGGGGTGCTGGCGCACCAACGCCCACACGATCGGGTAGTCCTGCTCGCGGGCCTGCACGGACGTGTCGCCGCCAGCATCGACGATCAGGGATTTGAAGGTCGCTACGAGCGACGGCTTCGCCACGACGAGACACGCGAACATCAGGGCGCCGACCCAGATCATGTTGTAGCGCAGACGCCAACTCCAGACCGGGATGAGCATCAGCGCCACGATCACCATAGCGAGGATGCCGGATCGGGAGATCGTCATGACCGTCCCGACCGCGATGAGCATCGACGCGACGATGGCGAGCCAGCGTCGGCGGGGATTGGTCGGATGGATGGCGAGCTGCAGGGCGAACGGAAGGATCGTGGCGAGCGTGGTCGCGAGCTCGATGTAATGGGAGGTCGTGCTCGCGACCCGGTAGTCGCCGCCGCGCAGCTCGAAGCCGAGCGCCTCCTCCTTCTGCTGCAACCCGGGGATCACCATGAACCGGGTCACGTCGAACCGGAACAGGAACTCGATCACCCCGATGGCGGCCACCACCGCGCCGCAGGCGACGAGCACAGTCACCAGCTTGTTCAGGCGCTGCCAGTTGCGGATGCCATCGGCGGCGGCGAGCGCGACACCGGCGAAGATGGCCAGCGAGAGCATGGCCCGATCGGCGCCACCGGCCTCGAGGCTGGTCATCTCCCGCAGTTGGGCGACCGTGTACGAGATGAGCATCGTGAGGGTGAACCCGAGCAGTGCCCAGCGGATCGGCTGCGGGCCGGGCTGGACGAGGTGCGGTGTGGCCCGGGCGGAGAGCCACCAGGCGATGAGCAGCATGCCCATCACCAGGCTGGGCCGCCCGAGGTCGCTCATCCCGGGCAGGATGTACCGGCTCGGGACAAGCAGCAGAAGCCCCACCAGAATACAGAGCATCGTCGATGCGTCCAGCCGGGACGCTCGGCGTCGGGTCACATAGGTACGGCTCGCGACACGCGTCGGCTCGAGGTCGGTCTGCGCCACCTCGGCCGTGGTCACCGCCGACCCGCCCCCCGGTCCTCCGGCAGCCGGCGGCTGGACCGGTACGCGAGCGGGAGTACCACGGTGGAGTCCGGGTTCGCGGTACCGGCCGATGTCGCACCGCCGTCGGTGTCGTCGAGGCGTGGGCCGCTGGGCTCGGTGACCGGTCCCCGGTCCAGCACCGAGGACGCGACGCTCGAGATCGCCGGCGTCACCGGCATGCGCGGCGGTGCCGCGGGTACGGGCGCAGGGCCGGCGGGCAGCGGCGAAAGGTCCTCGATCGACAGGCCGGGCGAGCCGCTGGCCCGGCGGCGGATGCGCCGGGTGGCCAGCGCGTCCACGCCGATGGTGAGGCCGAGCGTGAGCAGCAGGAACACACCGCCGACCGCGACCGCGGCGCGCAGGATGCTCGAGGTCGACTCGGTGATGTTGTTACCTGTGTCAAGACGCTTCGCGCTCGCCTGATCCTCGGGCGCCACGCCGTACACGTTGACCTGGAGGTCGGTGACGCTGGCGGTGAACCGGCGGATGACCTCGTCGGTCGTGGCGATGGCCTGTTCCCGGGTGGCGCCGGTGACCTCAAAGGTGACCAGTGGGGAGTAGTTGTCCAGCGTCGCGGTGAACGTGTCGCTGTAGCCGGCAGCCCGCAGCGAGGCGAGGACGGAGGGCTCGGTGACGGTGACCATGGCGGTGTTGGCGAGAGTCTGGGCGCCCAGGCCCATCCACGGGTTCCGCTCGGCCAGCGAAGGCTCGCCCGCCGTGGTCTTCCGCGCGACCGGTGGCGCCACCTGCACGTACGATGTCGCGACGTACTTCGGGTGTCCCGTCACGAGCATCCCGGCCGAGGCGATGATGGTCAGCACCAGGCCAGGCACCGACAGGTACCAGCGCCGGAACAGCACCCTCGTCAGATCCCAGAAGTCCACCGCAATCCCTTCGTCCGAAGCGGACCGTCACGAACACGCCAGTTTCGTGGGCTCCAGCCCAGGCTGCGACGTCGGCACCGGACGCGCCGTGTACAGTCGGCTGCAAGCTCCGCCGGACCGTCGCCCCGGACAGCACACCGGCCAAGGTGGGGCGTCCGCCCTCACCCGCGTAGCGTCTCATCTTCCTCGGCCCGGGGCCAACGTGACGCAACCGAACGCATGTCAGAATCCAGACATCGCATACGCGCCACAAGGAGGACCGGATGTCCAACCGTCGCATGTGGACGATCGGCGTGTCGCTCGCCGTCGCCACCGTGGTCGCGGCGTTCGGGGCGGTCTCCTGCTCGTCGCTCGGTTTCCCGCTGCCTCCGTTGCCCACCGCGACCACGACCGATCATCCCTCACCCGCACGCGCCGGCTCGAGCTCGGCCTCCGCCTCGGCCGCGGGTAAGCGGGACTGCGCCAGCCGGCCGAGCGCGTGCGGGTACCCCGACGCGACGAACACCGGCGTGCCCGCGGGGACGGCGCTGGCGGTCCATGAGGGCGACCTGCAGATCCGTACCGCCGGCACGGTCGTGGCGAACCTGGACATCCGTGGTTGCGTCAGCGTCCTGGCCGACAACGTGACGATCCGGAGCTCGAAGATCAGCTGCACCAGCAACTGGGGCATCGGCAGCTTCGCCGACGACAACGACGGGGGTCTGGTGGTGGAGGACGTCGAGGTCGACTGCCAGGGAACTGGCGGCACCGCTCTCGGCTCCGACGGCCTGGTCGCCCGGCGGGTGAACCTGCACGGCTGTGAGAACGGGGTCGACATCGGCCACGGCGTCACGGTGGAGGATTCCTACATCCACGACATGGTCGAGGTCGGCGGCGGGCACGCCGACGGCATCCAGTTTGGCGGCGAGGGGAATGCCGTCATCGCGCACAACACGATCGAGATCCCGGACGGCACATCGGCGATCATCACCGGCCATGGCGGGCCGTTCAACGGCGTGACCATCGAGAACAACCTGCTCGGCGGCGGGGCCTACACGCTCTACTGTCCCGACCAGCCGGGCAGCGTCGATTTCCGGGTGCTCGACAACAGGTTCATTCGGACCGCCACCTACGGCCCCTGGACCGACTGCGCGAGCATCGACGAGAACCGCGGCAACATCTGGGATGAGACGCTGGTGGCGGTCGAGCCGGCGTGAGCGCCCGAGCCTTGTCGCCTAACGGATAACGCGCGCGCCGGGTCGTCACGAACGGGTGTGATAGCGTCTGCGAACTCAGGCAATCTGCTTGTCGGCGAAGTTCACGCCACGATATCGACCAATGTACGCCTGCGAAGGCGTGGACCGATGGGGGCAGCGTGCCCCGGACAGGGCTATCGAGCGCGATGACGTCACCCCGCGTCGCGCCACGACCGTCGCTCACCACTCCCGAACGGATATCGCCCGCGCGTCTGGCCGGGCTCGACGGCGTTCGCGGGCTCGCCGCGACCTTCGTGGTGCTGCATCACTGCTGGTTGCTCTCCTTCAGCGGGTACCCGCGCAACACCGGCCCGGTGGTGCTCGGATGGCTGCTCTACGGCCACTTCGCGGTGGTCGTCTTCATCGCGCTGTCGGGCTTCTCGCTCGCGGTCTCGCCGGCCCGCCGCGACTGGCGCCTCGGCAGCCGCGCCCGGTTCGCGCACCGCCGGGCCTGGCGGATCCTGCCGCCGTACTGGGCCGCGCTGGCATTCAGCCTCATCATCGCCTGGACGGTGGTGGCGCAGCCGGGTGTGGGTCTGCCCAACCTGCGCTCGGTCGTCGTGCACGGCCTGCTGCTGCAGGACGTCATCGGCTCGAACACGCCCAACGGCGCCTTCTGGTCCATCGCCATCGAGGCCCAGCTCTACCTCGTCTTCCCGCTGCTGCTGCTCGTGTGCCGCCGGGCGGGATCGCTGCTCATGCTCGCCGGCGTGACGGTCGTCGTCACCAGCATGGGCATCCTCGCTCCGCACATGTCCATCGTGGACAAGCTGATGCGCTTCACGCCCCAGTTCGCGGTGCTCTTCGCCGGTGGCATCGTCGCCGCCGGCGTCCTGCGCGCCACGCCCAGAGCCCAGGCGCTGCCATGGCACTGGCTCGCCGGTGCCGCGCTCGTGCCGGTCATCGCGCTGGCCGCCGTGCAGGGCTCGGTCTGGGTCGTCGCGAACTTCCTCTGGGTCGACATGGCTCTCGCCCCGGCCGTCTGCTGCCTGCTCGCCGCCCTCGCCAACCATCGCCCCGCGCCGCTGCTGCGGCTGCTGGACACGGCACCGGTACGCAGTCTCGGCACGTTCTCCTACAGCCTCTACCTGGTCCACGCGCCGATCGTCACCGCGGTCTCGGTGAAGCTGGTGGCCCCCCTGGTCGCCGACCCGCTCGCGCGCTTCGGCCTCATGCTGGCGATCGCGGTTCCGGTGTCGATCCTGTTCGCCCGCGGCTTCGCGGCGCTCTTCGAGATCCCGTTCACGCGGCATCGCACCTGGCCGGAGCTCCGCGCGGCCATCGAGGGACGCTACCGCCGCATCGTGGCCCTGGCGCCCGCGGTGGGCAACGCCGCCGTTCCTACCGACCCGCGTCCGCCGATCCCGTCCCAGCGCATCCCGTCCCAGCGCATCCCGTCCCAGCGCATCCCGACTCAACGCATCCCGACTCAACGCACCCCATTCCACAAGGGAGGTGAGCCGATGCCCAGGTGGCAGGCTCTTCGCACCGCGACGGTTCCGGGTCTCTCGACGGGAACCATCGCCAACCTGACCGTGCATGGCGTGGGCACGCCGGCGCATGCCATGGACCCCGGTGAGGACCAGACCTGGGTCTCGGTGGCGCAGCTCGAGCTGGTGCTCGACGCAGCGGTCGGCCGCGACGATGTGCGCCTCACGTTCGACGACGGCAACGCCTCGGACGTCGAGATCGCGCTGCCGCGACTGCTCGAGCGTGGCCTGCGCGCTGAGTTCTTCGTGCTCGCGGGGCTGCTCGGCGAGCCGGGCCGCCTGGACCGCTCCGGCGTACGGGAGCTGCTCGGTGCCGGCATGGCGATCGGCTCACACGGGTGGGCCCACCGCGACTGGCGCCGCATCACCGACGCGCAGGCGGACCAGGAACTGGCCGACGCGCACCGGGTGCTCTCCGAGCTCGTCGGGCACGAGGTGTCGCGCGTGGCGATCCCCTTCGGTTCGTACGACCGGCACGTGATCGGCCGCCTGCGCCGCGCGAACGTCTCCCGCGCCTACACCAGCGACGGGGGCCGGGCTCGGCCGCGGACCTGGCTCCAGGCGCGCACGAGCCTGCGCCACGACCTCGACGCGGCGTGGATCGCCCGTGTGCTCGACCCAAGGCCCTCGCCGGTTCGGGTCGCCCGGGGCATCGCTGCCCGTACGGTGAAGCGCTGGCGCTGAGGAGGTACGGCCCGGGGCCGCCGGCGCCTCAGCCCCGCGTGCCGCGCAGCGCCAGGCGCATGAGCTTGCGCGAGCGACGCGCGAGCTCGATGCGCTGACCCCGTACGTAGAGGCGGTAGACGTCTGCCCGCATGCGCCGCCGCTGCTCCGGAGTGACCTGCGCCTCGCGCACCACCCGCAGCAGCTCAGCGGTCTGCAGCGTGTTCGCGAAGCGGGCCTGCCATGCGGGGACCGAGAGCAGCCGCGCCATCGCGTTCGTGTTGCCGGCACGCCACTCCCGCATCGCGAGCACCTCGCCGACGTGCGCCCACGGGCCGGCCAGCGCCAGCTTCACGGCGAAGACCTCGTCCTCGCGCAGCATGTTGCGGCGGGCGATCGCGAGCACGCGCTCGCGGCGCATCATCCCGTAGAGGGGGTCGAGCTGGCGGTAGCTCGAGGTGAGCAGGCGCAGCATCTCGGCCACCCGGTCGGCCGGGTCGTCGGACCCCAGCCCGGTGCCCGTGTACTGCTCGCTGGTGACCTGGCCGTCCTGGGTCAGGTAGGCCATGCCGGTGGTGACGAGGATGACGCGGGGATCGGCGGCAAGGGCGTCCAGGCAGCGATCCACGTACTGCGGCTCCAACCGGTCCGCGTCGCTGATCCACCGGAAGTAGGTGCCCCGGCCGGCTCGCATCGTCGCCATGAAATTGTTGAGTACGCCGACGTTTTCGGGATTGCGCTGGTAGCGGACCCGGGAGTCGGCCCGCATCAGGTCGCGGCACACCGCCTCGGTGTCGTCGGTCGAGGCGTTGTCGGAGATGAGGAACTCGAGGTCGCCGTACTTCTGGGCCAACACGGACTCAGCGACGGCCCCGATCGTCGCGGCGCCGTTGCGCACGGGCAGACCGATCGTGACCAGCGGAGCCTCGCCTGGCATCGACACACACCTCTCCAGCACGGAAGGACGGGCATTACGCTATCGCCCGGACGCGGCACACCTGAGGAGCATCGGGCGTCCGGGTTCCGACAGGCGCTAGAGCTGCGGTGGGTCCGCGAAGGCGGCAACTGTACGGTCGGCGTAGGCGCTGGCGTCGCCGGCGCGCATGGGCCCATCCCACGTACGTGGCAACGGCGTCGGCACCGCTGGCGCCACCCGCGCCACCACCTCGTCCAGCACCCGGTCGGCCAGGCCCACCCACAGGTGCTTGGCGCCGGCGATACCGACCACCTCGGCCTGGGTCAGGGGCGCGAAGCGCTGCCGGGCCTCGTCCGGACGCAGGTAGTCGTCGAACTCCGGGACCAGCGCGGTCACGCGCTTGCCCGACCGTGCCCAGAGCCGCAGATCGTCCACAGTGGCCTTGCGCAGCGGTGGCGAGAGGAGGAGCGCTCCGGTGATGCGCGGGTCGCACCCGTAGCGCAGCACGAGGTCGGTGCCGAACGACCAGCCGAGCAGCCAGATGTCCGGCAGCCGATGGCCGACCGCGTACTCGATCGCGGCCGCGACGTCGTGGCGCTCGCCGACCCCGTGGTCATAGGCGCCCTCGCTGGTGCCGCGCACGCTGGACGTGCCGCGCGTGTTGAACCGCAGTACCGCCAGGCCCGCGAGCGCCGGCAGACGCCACGCCGCCTTGCGCAGCAGGTGGCTGTCCATCATGCCGCCGTGGGTCGGCAGCGGGTGCAGGCAGACCAGGCTCGCCACGGGCTCGCGATCGACGGGCAGGGCGAGCTCTCCGACCAGCCTCAGCTCGTCCGCGGTGTGCAGCTCGATCTCCGCACGCCGCGCCGGCAGGATCGAGTTCGCCCTGATGTCGGCCACGTCCTCATTCTTCCCACCCCGCCGGGCTCACCGAGCAGGAACCCCGCCCGCCTGCTGCCCGCGCGGGTCAGCCGCGCTTGGCGTCGATGAGCGCGGAGAGCGAGCCGAGGGTCTCGAAGACCTCGCCGGTCACCTCGTCGTCGTCGAACTTCACGCCGAACTTCTGCTCCAGCGCGACCACGAGCTCCACGACCGCCATCGAGTCGAGCTCGGGCAACGCGCCGAAGAGCTGGGTGTCGGCGTGCAGGCCGCCGACCCGATCCTCGATGCCCAGCACGGTGCCGAGCACGGACTTGACGTCCTCGATGGTGGCGCTGGTGCTCATGAGAGTCCCTTCACTCGCGGGCGTACGGGCGCAACGACACTACAGCAGGACCTCGGCCGGGCTCGGGTGGCCGAGGAACGCGGTCGGGCTCGCCGTGTAGCCGTAGGCGCCGGCCTGGAAGAGCACCACGAGGTCGCCGATCTGCGCGTCGGGCAGCGTCACGCTCTCGCCGAGCAGGTCCAGCGGGGTGCACAGACAGCCGACCACGGTCACCGGTCCGGCGGACGGCTCCTCGATGCGGTTGCCGATCGCGAGCGGGTAGTTGCGCCGGATCACCTGGCCGAAGTTGCCCGAGGCGGCGAGCTGGTGATGCAGCCCGCCATCGACCACCAGGAACGTCTTGCCGCGCGACTCCTTGCGGTCCACGACCCGCGTCACGTAGACGCCGCACTCCCCCACGAGGTAGCGACCCAGCTCGATCACCACGCGCGCCGCCGGCAGGGCGGGTCGGATCGAGTCGGCGAGCAGGGTCGCGAGGTTCGCCCCGATCGCTTGCAGGTCGAGCGGGGTGTCGTTCTCGTGGTACGGGATGCCGAACCCACCGCCGAGGTTGAGGTAGCGGACCTCGTTGGGTGCGTCGGCGGCGAGCCGCAGCACGAGCTCGACGGTGTTGCGCTGAGCTTCGCAGAGGATCTCGGCGCGCAGGTTCTGCGAACCGGCGAAGACGTGGAACCCGAGGACGTCCACATCGGACGAGCCGAGCTCCTTGAGCAGCACCGGCACGCGCTCGGCGTCGATGCCGAACTGCTGTGGGCCGCCGCCCATGCGCATGCCCGAGCCCTTCACCTGAAAGTCCGGGTTGACCCGGATCGCGACCCGGGGACGCAGGCCGAGGCGATCGCCGACGGCGACCACCCGCCGAGCCTCGGTCGGCGACTCCAGCTCGATGGTCACCCCCGCCGCGACCGCCTGGGTGAGCTCGGCCTCGGTCTTGCCGGGACCGGCGAAGGTGATCCGCTCGGGCTGCGTCGGCGTGTCCAGCGCGACGCGTAGCTCTCCGGCCGAGGCGACGTCGAACGAGTCGACCAGACCCGCGAGGTGCTGGACCACGGCCGGCATCGGGTTCGCCTTCACGGCGTACTTCAGCTCGATCCCCGCCGGCAGTGTCGCGCGCAGCAGGGCGACCCGGGCGGTCAGCAGGGCTCGGTCGTAGGCGAAGAACGGTGTGCTGCCGACCCGTTGCGCCAGCCGCGACACCGCGACGCCGCCGACGCTCAGCTCCCCGGCCGTCCGGCCGAATGCGGCCACAGTGGAGTGTGCCGCGAACGACGGTGTGGTCACGACGCGTGCTCCTGGCGCAGCAGGGTGCGATCGAACTTGCCGTTGGGCGAGCGCGGCAGCGCCGAGCGTACGGCTATCTGGCGCGGCAGCATGTAGAGGGGCAGGTTGCGCCGCAGCTGCGCGTGCAGCGCGGCCTCGTCGAAGCTCGTCGCATCGACAGGGCTCACCACGAGCAGGATGGCCTGCCCCAACGTCGGATCGTCGACACCGAGCGCGACCGCATCACGAACCAGGCCGGTGTCGTAGGCGGCCTCCTCGATCTCGGTGGGGCTCACCCGGTAGCCGGACGTCTTGATCATCTCGTCTCGGCGACCGACGAAGTAGAGGAAGCCGTCGTCGTCGCGGACGACCGCGTCGCCGGACCAGACCGCGAGCTCCGGCAGGCACAGGCCGGCATCCCGGCCCGGCACCGGCCGGAACCGCTCGGCCGTACGTTCCGGGTCGTTCCAGTACCCCAGCGAGACCAGCGGACCGCGGTGGACCAGCTCGCCCTCCTCACCCGGGTCGCACTCGGTCCCGTCGGGCCGCACCACGAGGATCTCCGCGTTCGGGATCGCCTTGCCGATCGAGTCGGGCCGCCGATCCACCTCGGCGGGGTCCAGGTACGTGGAGCGGAACGCCTCGGTGAGGCCGTACATCAGGTACGGCTTGGCCTGCGGGAAGATCTCGCGCAGCCGCGCGAGCGTGGTGCGGGGCATCCGGCCGCCGGTGTTCGCGAAGTAGCGCAGCGCGCCCGTCGCCTCGGCCGGCCAGTTCTGGTCCGCGAGCTGGATCCACAGTGGAGGCACGCAGGTCAGGCCGGTCACCCGGTGCCGGGCGCAGAGCTTCACGACATCCCCGGCGACCAGGTAGTTCATCAGCACCACGTGCGCGCCGGCCGTGAACGCGGTGGTGAGCTGGCTGAAGCCGGCGTCGAAGCTCAGCGGCAGCGCGGCGAGGATCACGTCGTGCCGGCGATTGTCCAGGTAGGAACTCACGCTCTCGCCACCCACGATGAGGTTGCGGTGCGAGAGCACGACACCCTTGGGCTTGCCGGTACTGCCGGAGGTGTAGAAGATCGCGGCCAGGTCCGCGTCGATCGTGCCTATCGCGGGCCGGGGCGCGCCCGTGCCCATGAGCGCCGACGCGTCGTGCACGGCGTAGTGGGCCTGCTCGGAGACGGCGCTCGCGCTGACGTCTCCGACCACCACGACATGCTCGAGCGACTTGCACTCGGCGAGTTCGGTGCGCAGCAGGTCCAGCCGGTCGGCCGAGGTGATGAGCACACGCACCGAGCAGTCACCGAGGATGTAGCCCACCTGCTTGGCGCGCAGCAACGGGTTGACCGGCACGAAGACACCGCCGGCGGCCGAGGTCCCGAAGACGCAGGTCACCGTCTCGATGCGCTTGTCCAGGTAGATGGCGACCCGCTCCCCGCGGCGCAGCCCGAGCCCGGTCAGGCCGGCGGCGACCGTGCCGACGGCCTCGGCGAGCTCGGCATAGGAGAGCGTCACGTCCTTGTATGTCAGCGCGGGCGCCTCCGGCGTGCGCGCCGCCGACCGGTCGACCAGGTCGTGTAACCGGATGCGCATGGGGGCGGTCCCTCCCGATCGTGGACACGGACGTGGACGCGGACGAGTTGCCAGAGAACGCGGAATCCGGGCGCAGCGGCCGATCTGCGCCAGACGTACGAATGGTCGCCCGTACGGGCATGGCGAGCAAGGAACCGCTCCGCGTGCCGGAGTCCAGTTTCCGTCAACGCGTCGCCGGGCGTGGCGTTCTCGCCCGCGGGTCGCGCAGCCGACAGCCGGGCCTCACCAGTCCACACACACCAGTTCGCTGTAGAGGTAGTCGATCTGGTCGGGCTTGAGCCCGGTGCTGCGGTACATCTTGCGGCGATGCGCCGCCAGCGACAGCGACGCCCGCGGACGGCGGCCGACGACGCGCGTCTCGGCCAGCGTCACCGGGATCGCGTGCCGCACAAGCAGATGCCGGCTCACCGCGGGCCACGCGCGACCGAAGAGATCACGGTCGGAGACATAGAGAATCGTCGCGAACAGGGGTAGGTTGCGGCGCCGGTCCCGGCGGAACACGACGTGGCAGGCCGCGGCGGCGTCGGTGACCACCAGGTGCCGCGCCGCCGCGGTGCCCACGTGGTCGCGGTAGCGCCGCAGGTCCTCGCCGGACAGCGATGCCTCGATGACGCGCGGATCGCTGCTCACGCGCGGTCCTCCCGGCAGCGTCGGCCACGGCAGGTTGGGCGCCAACGCGGTCTCGGTCTCCAGGAACGCGAAACCAAGCCGCTGGTTCAGCGGCACCACCGAGCCGCTCGGCGACAGGTCGGTGAAGTGGTAGCCGGGCTGGTCGAGCAGGGCCTTGAGCAGCCGAAGACCGGAGAACCGGTACGGCGGCAGCACGCACCACGCCCCGAGGTTGCAGAACCGCTCGACCGCGCCGTCGATCAGGCGCGAGGAGTAGAACGCCAGGTACGCCCCGACGACCGCCGAGTCGGACTCCAGCAGGTAGCCGAAGTTCGGGGCGTCGACCGACCACGGCACGCGCATCGAGGCCTGCCACGCCTGCGGGCTCAGCCGTCCGTTCAGCTCGCGGTGCAGGAACTCGGCGACCCGGGGCAGGTCCGGTTCGAGGATCGGCGAGACCGACACGGCCACCTGCGCACCCCTTCTCCCGGATCGGACCAACCCTACCATCCCGCGATCTTGGGGTTAACGACGTGAGTGGATCTCCAATCGCGACGATTAGCCCAAGATCGCGGGAAAGAGACGGTCAGCGGTGGCGGCGCGCGCGGGCGTTCCAGCAGGCGGTGTGCCAGTGCCGGCGCTCCGCGACCCGACCGAGGCCGTACGGCACGGGTGCGTGATCGTCGGCCGGCCACGCCACGACGTGCGGCATGCGCAGGCCGATCTCGTGGTCGCATCCCGGGCAGCGGTAGACCTTCACGGCCCCGTCCGCGGTCACCGTACGGACATGCCACGTCCCGTCCGCGGCGGCGACGACCCACGCCGCGCCGCGGCGGACCCGCTCCGGGTCGAGCTCGACGGCCTCATCGCGCCGGTTGTTCTTCCGTGGCACGGTGCGACCGTATCCAAGTGGCCATACACTCGCCACCATGCGGTTACCGGCCGGTAAGCCGCTCGCCCTGCCCGTCCCGGGAGCCCCGATGACCACGACCGTCGCGTCGCCCTCACCCGCGATCGAACCGGGGGTACCCGTCGTGATCGACGGGCAGCTCATCTCGACGGGCCCTGCCACGGGCGTCGAGATCGGCCGGTTCCCGGTGGCCGACGCGCAGGCCGTGGCGACCGCGGTGCAGCGGGCCCACGCCGCGGCCGGGTGGTGGCGGGACCTGGGCTTCGCCGGGCGGCGCCAGCGTCTGCTGGCCTGGCGGTCGCTGATGACCAAGCGCCTGGACGAGCTCATCGACCTGATGCACGCCGAGGCCGGCAAGCCCCGGGCCGACGCGCTCGTCGAGCTCGCTCCGGCCCTGGAGCACGTCCATTGGTCGGCCCGCAACGCCAAGCGCGTGCTGCGGTCGCGCCGGGTGAAGGGGAACCTCGTCATGGCGGACTTCGCCGCCTCGGTGGAGTACCGGCCGTACGGGGTCATCGCGGTCATCGGTCCATGGAACTACCCGATCAACACGCCGATGGGCTCGATCGCCTATGCGCTCGCCGCCGGCAACGCCGTGGTCTTCAAACCGAGCGAGTACACGCCGGCGGTCGGCAAGTGGTATGTGGACCGCTTCGCCGAGGTGGTGCCCGAGCAGCCCGTGCTGCAGATCGTCTTCGGCCTCGGCGAGACCGGATCGCACCTGGTCCGCTCCGGCGTGGACAAGGTCGCGTTCACCGGCTCACCGCGCACGGCCCGCGCGATCATGGCGGCCTGCGCCGAGACGCTGACCCCCGTGCTCATCGAGGGTGGCGGCAAGGACGCGATGATCGTCGATGCGGACGCGGACGTCGAAGCCGCCGCCGATGCCGCGGTCTGGGGCGGCATGACCAACGCGGGCCAGACCTGCATCGGCATCGAGCGCGTCTATGTGGCCGCCCCGGTCTATGACTCCTTCGTGGCGAAGGTGGCGGCGAAGGCGCGAGCCCTGCACGTGGGCATGGAGCCAGGAGCCGACGTCGGGCCGATCACCATGCCGTCGCAGGTCGCGGTGATCCGCCGACACATCGACGACGCCCTGGCGCGGGGTGGGCGCGCGGTCGTCGGCGGCCGCGATGCCGTACGGCCGCCGTTCGTCCATCCGACCGTCCTCGTCGACGTGCCCGAGGACTCCGCGGCGGTGCGCGAGGAGACCTTCGGCCCGACGCTCACGGTGACCAAAGTGGAGAATGCCGACGAGGCCGTACGGCTTGCCAACGCGAGCTCGTACGGCTTGGGCGGAGCGGTCTTCGGCCGGGCGCGAGCCATGGCGCTGGCCCGGGCAATGCGCTCGGGCATGGTCTCGGTCAACGGCACGCTCGCCTTCGCTGGCTTCGCGTCGCTGCCCTTCGGTGGTGTCGGGGACTCCGGCTTCGGACGTATCCACGGCGATGAGGGCCTGCGGGAGATGTCGGTGCCGAAGTCGATCGTGCGCCGACGCCTGCCCGCTCCGTTGCCGCTGATGAGCTTCACGCGCAAGCCCCGCCACGTGCGTCTGGGCGAGCGGTTCATCCGGTTCGTCAACCGCTGACCGCCGCCGGCGACGGCTAGGGTGGGCGGGTGCGTCTCGTGGTGGCCCGCTGCTCGGTGGAGTACGTCGGGCGGCTCACCGCCCATCTGCCCGCGGCGGTACGCCTGGTGATGGTGAAGGCCGACGGCTCGGTCTCGATCCACGCCGACGACCGCGCGTACAAGCCGCTGAACTGGATGAGTCCGCCGTGCCGCATCGAGGAGGCGCCGGGAGTCTGGCGGGTGGTCAACCGGGCCGGCGAGGAGCTGCGGATCACGCTGGAGGAGATCTTCCACGACAGCTCGCACGAGCTCGGGGTCGACCCCGGGCTGGTCAAGGACGGCGTCGAGGCGCACCTGCAGGAGCTGCTCGCCGCCGCGCCCCAGATCCTCGGCGAGGGCTTCACGCTCGTGCGCCGCGAGTACCCGACCGCGATCGGGCCCGTAGACCTGCTCTGCCGCGACGCCTCGGGCGCCACGGTCGCCGTCGAGGTGAAGCGCCGCGGCGAGATCGACGGAGTTGAACAGTTGAGCCGCTACCTCGAGCTGCTGGGCCGGGACCCGCTGCTCGCTCCGGTCGCCGGGATCCTGGCGGCGCAGGAGATCAAGCCACAGGCCCGGGTGCTCGCGACGGATCGGGGCATCCGCTGCGTGACGCTGGACTACGACGCGCTGCGCGGCGTGGAGCGCGACGAGCTCACCCTCTTCTGAGCCCCCCCTCCTGAGTTGATCTAGGGCATAGGCACGTGTGTGGATCTCCGACCACGTGCCGCAGCCCTAGATCAACTCGGGAGAGGCGGGGGGTGGTAGCGCGGCGATGCAATGCTGTGTGGCGTGCTGGAACTGCTGACGGGAATCGGTCTGGCCACCTCAGCGGGACTCAACGCCTACATCCCGCTGATGATGATCGGCCTGCTCGCCCGCTACACCGACCTGATCACGTTGCCGTCGTCGTGGGCCTGGCTCGAGAACGGGTGGGTGCTCACGATTCTGGGCGTCCTGCTCGCCATCGAGTTCGTCGCCGACAAGATCCCCGTCGTCGACCACATCAACGACGTCATCCAGACCTTCATCCGGCCCAGCGCGGGCGGCATCGCCTTCGGGGCGGCCACGAGCTCGCAGACCGTCGAGGTGAAGGACCCGGGTCAGTTCTTCGAGTCCAAACAGTGGGTCCCGGTGGTCATCGGCGCGGTCATCGGTCTGGCCGTGCACAGCATGAAGGCGACCGCCCGGCCGGTGGTGAACGTCTCCACCGCGGGCGTCGGCGCGCCCGTCGCGAGCGTCGCCGAGGACGCGTTCAGCATCACCATGTCCTTCTTCGCGATCGTCTTCCCGTTCCTGATCCTCGGTTTCCTCATCTTGTTGGTGTTCCTGTTCGTCGTGATGCGCCGCCGGCGCAAACGTCGCAAGGCCGAGAAGGCGGCGGCCCGAGCCGCGCGCACCGGCGTCGTGCAGCGACGCTGACCCGCCGCGAACGGTCTGGCGCGCCGGCGTCGTGGGAGTGGGCCATAGTAGACGCCATGTCGACTGACGACGCCGCGATCGCGGTGACCGGGCTGCGCAAGTCATACGGCGGTGTGGCGGCCGTGGCCGGGCTGGACCTGGCCGTGCGCCGCGGCGAGGTCTTCGCCCTGCTCGGGCCGAACGGCGCGGGCAAGACCACGACCGTGGAGATCCTGGAGGGTCATCGTCACCGGGACGCCGGCGAGGTACGGGTCCTCGACCGGGACCCGGGCCATCCCGATGCCGCGTGGCGGGGCAGGGTCGGCATCGTGCTGCAGGGCACCGGCGAGTTCGAGAACCTCCGGGTCGGCGAGGTCGTCGCCCATTTCGCGCACTTCTACCCCAACGCCGACGACCCCGACGCGGTGATCGACCGGGTCGGGCTGGCGAGCAAGCGCCGTGCCCTGACCCACACGCTCTCCGGCGGGCAGAAGCGCCGCCTTGACGTCGCGCTCGGGATCATCGGCCGCCCCGACCTGCTCTTCCTCGACGAGCCCACCACGGGCTTCGATCCTGAGGCGCGCCGGGAGTTCTGGGAGCTGGTGCGCGACCTCGCGAGTTCCGGGACCACGATCCTGCTCACCACGCACTACCTCAACGAGGCCGAGGAGCTCGCCGACCGGGTCGGGGTCATCGCCGGCGGCACGATGGTCGCCGTCGCCGCCCCGAGTGAGCTGGGCGGGCGGGCCGAGCAGGAGGCGACGGTGAGCTGGCTGGGCCCGGACGGCCCGCAGAGTGCCCGTACCGCGAAACCGACCGAGCTCGTCGCGACCCTGCAGGGGCAGTTCGGTGGCGGGGAGGTTCCGGGGCTCACGGTCACCCGCCCCTCCCTGGAAGATGTCTACCTTTCGATGATTGGCGCGAACCGGGGAGAGCTGGCATGACGACCACCGCGACCACCGCCGCCCCCGCCGCGACCAGGCCGGCCGCCGGGACCCGACCGGGTCTGGTGCGGCTGGGGGCGCACCAGATCGTCATGGAGCTGCGCCAGTTCCTCCGTAGCCGCGAGCAGGTCGTCTTCACCCTCGGTTTCCCGGTGATCATGTTGGTGATCTTCGGCTCGATCTTCAGCGGCGACCTCGGTGCCGGCGTCAGGTACACCCAGTACTTCGTCACCGGCATGGTCGCCTCCGGGCTCATGGTCACCGGCTTCCAGGCACTCGCCATCCAGATCCCGATCGAGCGCGACCGCGGCGTGCTCAAACGGTTCCGCGGTACGCCGATGCCACGGTCGGTCTACTTCATCGGCAAGGTCGGCATGGTCTTCACGATCGCCGTCACGGAGGTCGTGGTCCTGCTCGTGATCGCCGTCCCGGCGTTCGGCGTCGCGCTACCGACCACCCCGCAGCGCTGGCTGACGCTGGTGTGGGTCATCGTGCTCGGCGCCATGGCCTGCACGCTGGCCGGCATCGCCTTCTCATCCGTCCCGCGCTCCGCCCGGGGCGCCACCGCGGTCGTGACCCCGGTCGCGCTCGTGATGCAGTTCATCTCGGGCGTCTTCTTCATCTTCACGGACCTCCCCTCCTGGATGCAGCAGGTGGCGGCCCTCTTCCCGCTCAAGTGGATGTGCCAGGGCATGCGGTCGGTCTTCCTGCCCGACGCGTTCGGCACCCAGGAGCCCGCGGGCGGGTACGAGTTGGGCCGGGTCGCGCTCGTGCTCGGTGCGTGGTGCGTGGGCGGCCTGATCCTGTGCCTGACTACGTTCCGCTGGGCCAGCCGGCGCGACGGCTGAGCCCTGCGGCGCGACGGCTGAGCCCTCCGGCCGCACCGGTCGACCGGAGGGCTCGCGCGCCGTCAGTAACCCGCCGAGGTTCTCCGGTCGGTGGTGCCCCCACCCCGGCCCGCGAAGAGCCGCGCCACGAACCAGACCGCGAGGATGGCCAGGCCGATCTGGATGATGTGCTTGATCCAGTCGATGCCGCGCGTGTTGCCCACGCCCAGCCAGTCCGCGATCAGGCCGCCGATCAACGCGGCGACGATGCCTGCCCCGATCGTCGCCCACGCGGGGATGTTCTGGCGCCCGGGCAGGATCAGCTTCGCGAGGTACCCGAGGATGGTGCCCCCGATGATGGCCCACAAGATAGTGCCAAGCATGTCGTTTACCCCCTTCGCCGCTCATTGTCTGTTCTCGGACGTTTCCGCACGCTTGATTGGCCCAAACCCTCGCCGATAGAGGATCTTGCGGCAGCGGCCGAGGATGCCCGGCCTTCACAGGCGAACCGGCCGGAGCGACCCCGCGTCGGTGGCAGACTGACGAGGTGCCCGTCGTCCAGGGACAGGTATTCCTGCAGGTCGCGCTGGTCTTCGGACTGATCGGCCTGCTCGGTCTCGTGCTGCGCTGGACGTTCCGCCGTGACACGGTGCAGCCGCCGGCCCCCGGCAGCGCGCCCGAGGAGCGCTCGGGCCTGTCCCGGGCGCTGCGACGGCTGGGACCGCGTCGGCGACGCCCCGAGCCGGATGCCAGCGAGGTCACTCCGCCATCCACGCCACCCCGCCCGGACCCGCCCGCCGCGTCCTCGGCCACCCCCTCCTCCGCCGCCCCGCCGCCAGCCACCACCGCGCCGGCCGCCCCGGCGAGCGCGAACGCCACCGCAGCGCCCGGGGCAGCGTCCGGGGCAGCGGGGGGCTCCACGGACGCCGGCGGCCCGCGCAACGGCAAAGACGCCGGTCGCACGGACGGCAAAGACGCCGGTCGCAAGGACGGCAAGCGCCGCGCACAGAAGGACGCCGGTAAGGCCGACCAGCCGGGCGGGCGCGACCCCGCGACCCCCGGTGTCGGTACTGCGGGCAGCTCCGGGACGCCACGGGACGAGCCACCGTCCGCCGCGTCGAGCCCCAGCCGCGGCCCGGCGACGGCCGGCCCCGGGCCGGAGGACTACGGCCTGCTCGCGGTCGCCGCGGAGGCGGGCAGCGCTGACGAGGCGGGCAAGGTGCGGCGGCTGCTCTCCGCGGCGGGAATACGGAACACCCACGCCGTGGCCGCCGACGGTCGGCACAAGGTGCTGGTCTTCGGCGACGAGCTCATCCGCGCCCGTCGGGTCGCGGGAGGATCGCAGGGCGCGGGCGGCGGAGCCACCGGCAGCGGCGGGAACTGAACCCGCCCGACACCGGTCGGAGTGGGTGACCTCAGAGGTTGAAGGTGGGCTCGGGCGGCGCGGCCTCCCGCTCTACCGTGACGCCGAGGCGGCGCAGGTCGGCGACGAAGTCGGGGTAACCACGGTCGATGTGATGCACGTTGCTGACCTCGGTGACCCCGTCGGCGCAGAGCGCGGCGATGACGAGTCCCGCACCGGCACGAATGTCGGTGGCGCGCACGGGAGCGCCGGAGAGCCGCTCCCGACCGCGGACCACGGCGTGCTTGCCGTCCGTACGGATGTCGGCGCCGAGCCTCGCGAGCTCCTGCACGAACATGAAGCGCCCATCGAAGATGTTCTCCGTGATGAGCGACGCACCGTCGCTGACCGCGGCGAGCCCGAGCGCCATCGGCAGCAGGTCGGTCGCGAACCCCGGAAACGGCAGCGTCACCACGTCGACGCCGCGGGGACGACGCTCCATGACCACGCGGAAGCCGCTGCCCTGCCCCTGCACGGTCGCACCACTGGTCGCCACCTTGTCCAGGGCGATCTCCAGGAAGCCGGGATCGACACCGTGCACGGTCACGTCCCCCCGGGTCATGGCCGCCGCGAGCGCCCATGTGCCGCCCACGATCCGGTCGCCGATCGTCTGGTGGGTGACCGGGCGAAGCTCCGGCACGCCCTCGATCTCCAGCCGTGACGTGCCCGCGCCCGAGATGCGGGCACCCATCGCGGCGAGCATGGCGCAGATGTCGACGATCTCCGGTTCCCGGGCCGCGTTATCGATCTCGGTGACTCCCTTGGCGAGCACCGAGGCCATCAGCAGGTTCTCGGTGGCGCCGACGCTGGGAAAGTCGAGCCAGACCTTGGCGCCGGTCAGCCCATCCGGCGCGGTCGCTTCGAGCAGCCCGTGCTCGCCGGAGAACTCGGCACCCATCCGGGTCAGCCCGGCGACATGCCAGTCGAGTCCGCGCGAGCCGATCGCGTCCCCGCCAGGCAGCGCGACCCGCACTCGCCCCCGCCGGGCCAGCAGCGGCCCGAGCACGCAGATCGAGGCCCGTAGCCGCCGCACCAGGTCGTAGTCGGTCTCCGTACCGGGTTCGGTGGGCACGTCGATGACCAGCTCACTCCCGGTGCCCTCCGCCACCCCGCCGGGCTCAGCCGTACGGACGTCGCAGCCCAGCCGCCGCAGCACCTCGGCCATGATGGCGATGTCCGTGATGCGAGGAACGTTGCCGATCACGGTACGGCCGGGGGCGAGCAGGGCAGCCGCCATGAGCTTGAGCGCGGCGTTCTTCGCACCCGTGACGTGGACCTCGCCGGCGAGGCGTCCCGGCCCCGGCACCCGGATGACGTCGGTCGCGCCACCGCCGGGCGCGCTGCGCGGATCGGCCGCCGTCGCGGTGACCACACCCATGCCGCCGGAGGCGTCGGACGGGTTCGCGGGTGGGGAAGGGTTCATCGCGGTCATCGTAGGTCCGCCTGACCTAGGGTGGGACGTATGGCCGTGCACCTGACCCGGATCTACACCCGCACCGGTGATGCGGGCAGCACCGCGCTGGGCGACGGCTCACGCGTGTCGAAGACCGATCCTCGCATCGAAGCCTATGCCGACACCGATGAGACGAACGCGGCCATCGGCGCGGTGCTCGCGCTCAGCGACCTGCCCGAACCGGTGGCACGGGTGCTCACCGCGGTCCAGAACGACCTCTTCGACGTCGGCGCGGACCTCTCGGCTCCCGTGACCGCGGATGACGGCGAGCGCCCGAGCCGGTTGCGGATCACCGCCTCGTACGTCAGCCGTCTTGAGGCGTGGTGCGACGAGTTCAACGCCGACCTGCCCGCGCTGGACTCGTTCATCCTGCCGGGCGGCACGCCGCCGGCGGCGCTGCTGCACGTCGCCCGTACGGTCTGCCGCCGGGCCGAGCGCCGGGCCTGGACGCTCGTCGAACACGACCGCGAGCACACCAACCCGCTCGCGGTGACGTACCTCAACCGCCTCTCGGATCTGCTCTTCATCCTCGCCCGGGTCGCTAACCGGGGCGCCGATGTGCGCTGGGTGCCGGGCGGCTCCCGGTGACGCGCCGCGCCCGACCGTACGGGCCGGGGCGCCCTCGGCTCAGGAGCGCCGCAGGGCCTTGGGCGGGGCGGACTCGATCCAGGAGAGGAAGCCCGTGACGGCCGAGGCGGCGAGCGCGAGCTCGACGCCGCCGTCCTCGGGCTTGCGCGAGTAGGCGGAGCGGGCGACGGCGTTGCAGCGCAGCACCACCCAACCGTCGGGCATGGCCAGCCGCTCCGGGCCCTGCGGCGGTCGCTGCTGCTCGACCCTCAGGTGGTGGCGCACCAGCACCCGGCGAGGGCGCGGGGCGAGGCTGAACAGGCGGTACCAGCGCAGCTCATCGCCGGTGAAGCGGCCGAGCCCCGAGGCCCAGCCACGGCCGGGCAGGAGCGTGGACAGGCGCATGCTCATGCCGATCGTGCCCGGCCCGCGGGCGATGAACTCCCGCCGGGTGAAGAGCAGGACGAGCAGGCCCAGCAGGATGAGGAACGCGACGCCGAGAGCTTCCACGTACCTCATCGCGAGCAGGCCTAGTGGCTCGCGACCGGGGCCCGGGCCGGGTCGTCGCCGTGCGCTGGTTCGGCGCTCTCGGCGAGCACGGAGACCAGATCCGCGGTCACCGAGAGGAAACCACCGGTGATGTCGTAGGCGATCTCCTCGCCCGATGGGGTCTGCACCCGCACCCGGCTGGGCTCATGGAGCTCACCGAGCAGCGGAGCGTGGCCGGCGAGCACCGCGAGCTCACCCTCCGTGGTGCGGGCCACCAGCATGTCCGCCTCGCCCCGCCACACCATGGACTCGACGGAGACGATCTCGACGCGGAACGGGTTCGCCACGGCTTCTCCTCGAGAGCGGGGGCGCGGAACTAACGGGCACGTCGGGCGGCGGCCCCTTGGGTTGACCTGAGTCTAGGCCACGGCCCGGCGCGCCCCGCGGCGGCACCGGATGCCGGACGAAGATCACAGGGCTACGATCTTTCGCACAACGGCGGAAACCGGCTCAAGGGAGTCCGTATGACCACCCCCAACCTCTCCATCCGCACCCTCGTCGCCACGCCGCGGCTGCTCGCCGCGTGGGGACTCGTCGGCTACGCGGGGCTGTATCTGGCGTTCACGTTCCTCGACTGGGTGCTGCCGGGGGGCGGCACGTTCGGGGTCCGCTCCGCCGGTGCCGGATTCACCACGCTGGTGGAGCTCGCCCTGCCGCTCGCGGGGCTGTTGTTCGCCAGCGGCGCCGGCGTCGCGTCGCCGCTCAAGCAGACGAGGGTCATCGCGACCGTGGCGCTGATCGAGTACGCGTTCGCGGTGTTCTTCGGCACGCTCGCGTTCCTGATCGGGCTCGGCTCGCTCGGCGGCGGCAGCGTCAAGGCCGCATTCGACGCGATCGGCTTCGTCGTGCTGGGACTCGGCCGGCTGGGGCTCGCGGCGCTGGCCGGGCTCGTCGTCTACCAGGCGTGGGCCCGCGTCGGCGGCGTGTTGCCCGTCAAGCTCGTCCGCGTCCGCGCCAACTGACCGCGCATGTTAGGAGGGGCACCTTGCGAACGCTCAGGCGTTAGCAAGGTGCCCCTCCTAACATTGACCACGCTCACTCGTTGCGCAGGGCCTGGGCCTTACGCTCGAGGTCGTCGAGACCACCGCACATGAAGAACGCCTGCTCCGGGTAGGTGTCGTACTCCCCCTCGGAGATCTTCTTGAAGGCCTCGACCGTGTCCTTGACCGGTACGAACGATCCCTCGATGCCGGTGAAGACCGTCGCGGCATAGGTGTTCTGGGAGAGGAACCGCTCGATCCGGCGGGCGCGTCCCACGGTGATCTTGTCCTCTTCGGAGAGCTCGTCCATGCCGAGGATGGCGATGATGTCCTGCAGGTCCTTGTAGCGCTGCAGGATCCGCTTCACCTCCGAGGCGACCGTGTAGTGCTCCTGGCCCACGTACTCGGGAGCGAGGATCCGCGACGACGAGGCGAGTGGGTCCACGGCCGGGTAGATGCCCTTGTCCGAGATCGACCGCTCCAAGTTCGTCGTCGCGTCGAGGTGGGCGAACGTGGTCGAGGGCGCCGGGTCGGTGTAGTCGTCCGCGGGCACGTAGATCGCCTGCATGGAGGTGATGGCCTGGCCCCGCACCGACGTGATCCGCTCCTGCAGTTGGCCCATCTCATCGGCGAGCGTCGGCTGGTAGCCGACCGCCGAGGGCATCCGGCCGAGCAGGGTGGAGACCTCCGAGCCGGCCTGGGTGAACCGGAAGATGTTGTCGATGAAGAGCAGCACCTCCTGCTTCTGGACGTCGCGGAAGTACTCGGCCATGGTCAGCGCGGCGAGAGCGACGCGCAGACGCGTGCCCGGCGGCTCGTCCATCTGGCCGAAGACGAGCGCCGTCTGCGGGAGCACGTTGGACTCGCCCATCTCCAGGATGAGGTCGTTGCCCTCGCGGGTACGCTCGCCGACGCCCGCGAAGACCGAGGTACCGCCGAAGTTGCGCGCCACCCGGATGATCATTTCCTGGATGAGCACCGTCTTGCCCACGCCGGCACCACCGAACAGCCCGATCTTGCCGCCCTTGACGTAGGGCGCGAGCAGGTCGAGCACCTTGATGCCGGTCTCCAGCATCTCGGTCTTCGGCTCGAGGTCGGCGAAGGCCGGTGGCGGCCGGTGGATCTCCCACCGGTCCTTGACCTCGAGGCGCTCGCCCTCCTTGAGGTTGAGGCACTCACCGATCACGTTGAAGACATGGCCCTTGGTCACGTCACCGACGGGCACGGTGATTCCCTGACCGGTGTCGCGCACCTCGGCACCGCGGACCAGACCGTCGGTCGGCTGCATCGAGATGGCCCGCACCATGTTGTCGCCGAGGTGCAGGGCGACCTCCAGGGTCAGCGTCTTCGTCACCCCGGCGAGCGTGACATCGACATGCAGTGCGTTGAAGATGTCCGGCATGGCGTCGCGCGGGAACTCGGCGTCGACGACCGGGCCGATCACCCGGACGACTCGGCCGGCGCCGACTCGGGCCGCCGCCTCGTTGCTGAGAGTTGCAGTCATCAGATCTCACTCCCCGACGCGGCGAGCGCGTTCGCGCCACCGACGATTTCACTGATCTCTTGGGTGATGGCGGCCTGCCGCGCGGAGTTCATCTCCCGCGTGTACTTCTGGATCAAGTCTTCCGCGTTGTCCGTCGCGGCCTTCATCGCCCGGCGCCGGGCGGCCGACTCACTCGCGGCGGCATCGATGAGCGCCGCATAGACGCGCGTGCTGATGTACTTGGGCAGCAGCGCGGCGAGCAGCGTCTCCTCGTCCGGCTCGAACTCGTACGCGGGCGGCAGGCCGGCCTCGTCGACTTCTGTCTCGACGACGTGCATCGGCGCGAGGAAGTTGGCCCCCGGCTGCTGCGTCATGAGCGACCGGAACTGGGTGTGCACGATGTGCAGCTCGTCCACGCCGAGCACGCCGTCGGCGCCCGCACGCGCCTGCCCCTCGCCCTCGTCGAGATCGTCGGCTCCGGCGACGAACGCGTCGATCAGGGTCTGCGCGACCGCGCGCGCGTCGGCGTACGTGGGTTGCTCGGAGAAGCCGGTCCAGTTCGCCTCCATCGGTCGGTTGCGGAACCGGTAGAAGGTGACCCCCTTACGCCCGACCACGTAGAGCACGACCTGCTTGTTGTCCTCGACCAGCTTCGCGATGAGCTGCTCCGCCGTGCGGATCACGTTGGCGTTGTAGCTGCCGCACAGTCCCCGGTCACTGGTGATCAGCAGCACTCCGGCCCGGCGGATCGTCGGCCGGGCCTGCAGCAGCGGGTGGTCCAGGCTGGCGGAGCTCGCCAGCGCGGTGAGCACCGTCGTGATGGCGGTGGCGTACGGCGCCGACGCCGCGACGCGCTCCTGCGCCTTGGCGATCCGGCTGGTGGCGACCAGCTCCATCGCCTTCGTGATCTTCTTGGTCGACTTGGTCGTCCGGATGCGGCGACGCAGGACTCGTACGGACGCGGGCACCGCGCTACCTCCGTGCCTGCGGTGGGGTCCGCTTGAGCCGCTTCACGGTCTCCTGCCGCTCGACGCCCTCGCCCATCGCCTCGGCCGCCTCCTCGTGGGGCACGAGCCCCCGGTCCTTGGCCAGGAACATCGCCTTGAAGTGCTCGATGGCGTCGGTCAGGGTGGCGACGATGTCGTCGTCCCAGTCGCCGTCGGCGATGGAGGCGAGCACGCCCGGGTGGGAGTGGCGCAGGTAGCCCAGAAACTCGGTTTCGAACCGGCCGACGTCGCCGACCGGGATGTCGTCGAGCTTGCCCTCGGTTCCAGCCCAGACGGACACGACCTCCTCCTGGACCGGGAACGGCGAGTAGTTGGGCTGCTTGAGCAGCTCCACCAGGCGACCGCCCCGCTCGAGCTGCGCCCGCGATGCCCGGTCGAGGTCGGAAGCGAAGGCCGCGAATGCCTCCAGCTCACGGTATTGGGCCAGGTCGAGACGGAGCCGGCCGGCGACCCGCTTCATCGGCTTGCCCTGGGCCGCCCCGCCGACCCGGGAGACCGAGGTGCCGACGTTGATCGCCGGTCGTACGCCCTGGTTGAACAGGTCGGCTTCGAGGAAGATCTGGCCGTCAGTGATCGAGATGACGTTGGTGGGGATGAACGCGGCGATGTCGTTCGCCTTCGTCTCGATGATCGGCAAGCCGGTCATCGAGCCCCCGCCCAACGCGTCGCTGAGCTTGGCGCAGCGCTCGAGGAGCCGGGAGTGCAGGTAGAACACGTCGCCCGGGTACGCCTCGCGACCCGGCGGGCGGCGCAGCAGCAGCGAGATGGCCCGGTACGCCTCTGCCTGCTTGGTCAGGTCGTCGAAGACGATCAGGACGTGCTTGCCGGCGTACATCCAGTGCTGGCCGATCGCCGAGCCGGTATACGGAGCGAGGTACTTGAAGCCGGCCGGGTCGGAGGCGGGGGCGGTGACGATCGTGGTGTACGCCATCGCGCCGCGTTCCTCGAGCGTCCCCTTCACCGCCGCGACGGTCGAGGCCTTCTGTCCGATCGCGACGTAGATGCAGCGGACCTGCTGCGCCGGGTCGCCGGATTCCCAGTTCGCCTTCTGGTTGAGGATCGTGTCGATGGCGATGGTCGTCTTGCCGGTGCGGCGGTCGCCGATGATCAGCTGGCGCTGGCCCCGCCCGATCGCGGTCATCGCGTCGATCGCCTTGATGCCGGTGAGCAACGCCTCCTTGACCGGCTGGCGAGCCATGACGTTGGGGGCCTGCAGCTCGAGCTCGCGGTAGCTTTCGGCCTCGATCTCGCCAAGCCCGTCGAGCGGCTGGCCGAGCGGGTTGACGACCCGGCCCAGGAAGTGATCGCCCACCGGGACCGAGAGCACGCGGCCCGTGCGCTTGACCTGCTGGCCCTCCTCGATGCCGCCGAACTCGCCGAGGATGACGACGCCGATCTCCCGCACGTCGAGGTTGAGCGACACGCCGAGCGTGCCGTCCTCGAACTCCAGCAGCTCGTTGGCCTGCGCCGACGGCAGACCCTCGACATGGGCGATGCCGTCACCCGCGTCGGCGACGACACCGATCTCCTCCCGGGAGACGCCGGGCTTGAATGACGCGACGTACTGCTGGAGGGCGGACTGGATCTCACCGGCGGAGATGGTCAACTCGGCCATCAAGACATCCTTACGTCAGTGCGGACAGATGTGCGGGTCATCGGAGGTGTGCGGGTCATGACGCGCGGCCAACGAGTCGGACTCTCGCCTCGGCCAGGCGCCGCAGGATGGTCGCGTCGTAGAGGTCGTCGCCGATCCGGACGCGCAGGCCGCCGACGACCTCGGGGGAGACCGAGATCTTGAGGTCGACGGTCCGGCCGTAGATCGAGGAGAGCTGGTCGGCGAGCCGGCGCTGCTGCTCCTGGCTCAGCGTCCTCGCCACCGTGACGTAGGCGATCGCGCGATCGCGCCGGTCGGCGGCGAGCTCGACGAGGCGCGCCAGGCCGGCGTCGAAGCTGCGCCCGCCGAACCCACGCAGGGCGACGTCCACCAGCCGCGTCGTGACCGGGCGGGCCTTGTTGGCGAGGAGCGAGTGCACCAGGCGGGAGCGCTGCTCGGCAGGGGTCGTCGACGAACCGAGCGCGGCCGACAGACCGGGGTTGCCCTCGACCACTTGGCCAAAGCGGAACAGCTCATCCTCGACGTCGATGAGCTCGTGTGCCGCGTCCGCGCTGGCGAGCAGCGCCTCGACAGCGAGCCGTTCCACCGTGGTCAGCAACTCGCTCCCGCTCGACCAGCGCCCAGCCACGAGAACCCTCAGCGGCGACCGGGCGTCCTCGGCCATCCGGCTCTCCAGCAGCGAGTCGAGCAGGCCAGCGCGGTCCTCACCGGATCGGGACGGATCGGTGAGCGCACGCCGCAGCCCGGGCTGCTTCTCCAGCAGCATGGCCACGGCGAGCAGGTCGTCGGCGATGCTCGCCAACCGCGCCGCCCCCACGCTCCGGGCAAGGGAGTTGAGACGCTCCACCGCGGCAAGGTACGTCACGCGGCTCGGGTCCACTTAGGAGCCTCCCCGAGCCGGTGCGCCGGCATTGATCTCGCTCATGAACCGATCGATCGTGCCGCGCTGGCGAGCCTCGTCCTGCAGCGACTCACCCACGATGCGGCCGGCAAGATCGACGGCCAGGGTGCCGACCTCGTTGCGAAGCTGACGCACGACCGCGGCGCGCTCGGCCTCGAGCTGGCTGCGACCGGCCGCGATGATCCGGTCGGACTCCTCCCGGGCCTTGGCGAGGATCTCATCGCGGATCGCGGTGGCGTCGGTTCGCGCCTCGTCGCGGATCTGGGCGGCCAAGGTGCCGGCCTCCTGCATCCGTGCCTTGTAGTCGGCCTCGGTCGCCGCGAGCTTGGCCTTTGTCGCGTCGGCCTCCTCCATCTGGGTGCGGATGATCTGCTGCCGCTCGTCCAGGGCCTGCGTCACCCGCGGAAGCACGTAGCGCCACAGGATGGCCAGGATGATCAGGAAGGCGATGAGCTCCGCGAAGAAGGTGGCATTGGGCACGAGGAAGTTGCTGCCCTCGGCGAGCACGGTCTCGGTGGGTGCCATGACGCCTGGTTCCTTACCTGCTGGAGAGTACGAAGACGAACAGAGCCATGAACGCGAGGTTGATGAAGTACATCGCCTCGACCAGGCCGACCGTCAGGAAGAAGATGGTAAACAGCCGGCTCCGAGCTTCCGGCTGGCGGGCCACACCCGCGATCGTCGCGCTGCCCGCGAGACCATCACCGACTGCTGCGCCGATGGCGCCGCCACCGAGCGCCAGGCCACCGCCGACGAACGCGCCCGCGAGTTCGATGGCCTGCTCCGTTGTGTTAGCCATTTCTCTCCTCAATTCACTGGTGTTGCCCGCGTGCTGGGCAGTCACAGGTCGACGGTGGGTCGGCCCGCAGATGGTTCGCGGCCTTACGGGCCGGGTCAGTGTGCTTCGTCCTCCGACGGTGCTACGGAGCCGAAGTACAAGATGGTCAGCAGTGCGAAGATGAACGCCTGGATCAAGCCGATGAAAAGATCGAACAGCTTCCATATAACGTTGGGCGCCCACAGGATGTAGGCGGGGAAGAGCGCGATCAGCGAAAGCATGATCACACCGGAGAATATGTTGCCGAAGAGCCGCAGCGACAAGGTGATCGGGCGAGCGATCTCCTCGACCAGGTTGATCGGGAAGAGCAACCAGCTCGGCTGGGCCAGGTGGTGGTAGTACGCCCGGAAGCCCTTCTTGCGTACCCCGGTCACGTGCATCCAGACGATGACGAGCAGGGCCAGGGCATAGGCGAGGTTCACGTCGGACGCCGGCGGCGGCAGGTACTCGGGATTGTGCCCGGTCGGGATGATCGCCAGCCAGTTCGCGATCAGGATGAACATGAAGAGGGCGATCGCGAGCGGCACCACGAACGGCGCGGTCTGGATCCCCATCGTGCTCTCCACCTGGTTGCGCACCGCGGTGGTCACGGTCTCGAACACGAGCTGGACGCGGTTCGGCGTCCGCGCGGAGATCTTCCTGCTCACGAGTAGGCCAAGGCCGATCACGATCGCGCCCGCGACCACGGTCGAGAGGATCGTGTCAACGTTGAACGTCAGGCCGAAGATGACGACGGTGATGTGGTGGCCGATGTCGATCTCGCCCACCGCGACGGTCGTGGTGCTCATGGGTTCATGAGTTGCTTGTACACGGTCACGGACGAACCACCGAGCAGGAGCAGCTGGAAGAAGGCGAGGCCGGCGAAGACCCAGACCCCGTCGGGACGCACCAGGACCGCCATCCCGACCGCGACCACGGTGATCAGCGCGAGGCGGCCGAGGACCGACCACGCGAACCGACCCTTCTTGTTCGGCGCCTCACTCGCCGCGTAGCGCACGACGGCGCGCTGGACCATCCGGGTGTTCAGTGCGCCCAAACCGAGGCCGGCGCACACGAACAGGCCAGCCAGGACGTGGCCGAGAAGCCCGGCCACCACCACCGCGGCGATACCCATGCCGGACGCCATGAAGATCGACCGGCGCAGGTTGCCCTTCGCCACCTCGGGGACGGTTGGAGCTGTTTGCACGACCTGAGGTCTCCAGTCAGTCTCGTAAGAATCGACGGAATGCGACGTATGTATAGCGGGCGGCCGCGAGGATGCCCACCAACAGGCCGATCAGTGTGAAGACCGGCAGCGTCTGCAGATGCGTGTCGACGACCCAGCCCAGGACCATCGGGCCGACCAGGAGCAGCGCACAAATGCCACCCATACCGACCAGGCTCAGCCAGCCCGGGGCGCCACCGGGAGTCTGCCGGTCGCTGGCCAGTTAGCTGGTCCTCTGCGCTCGTACGCGGACGTTACACACTCGCACGCTCCTTCGGGCCGAGAGGCGGAATCGCCGTCTGCCGAACAACTCCTCGACAGCGACGGGCAAACCATATCAGCCGGACGGATGATGCCAGCAACCAGCCCCGTGCGTGCCTCAGGTGGGCAACTCACGGCAGGTCGTCCAGGGTGTACCGGAAAGCGTCACGCTACTCCGCGTGGCGGGGCGTCTGTCCATACGGACGCGAAACTTACAGGATTCCGTCAGTTTCGATCACGCAAACGCGGCGCGGTTCTTACTCATGGTGACGCGACCCACTCTTTGGTGGCGCGTCGTTCATCGCGCCGCAGCGTACCGACCGACCAGCGCGGCTGCCAACGGGATGACCGTCGCTTCGATCGTGTCGGCTGCGCGGGCGTACTCCCGCTGCGGCTGGCCGTACGGGTCGTCGAGGTCGTCATCCGACCAGGGCAGCTCTCCGGCGCGCACCGCGTCCAGCGCCGCCACGAGCGCGACGCCTCGTTCGTGGGCGGTCGCCGGATCCGCTGGCGTGCCCGCCGGGTCTGCCGCGACCGAGGTCAGCAACCGCCCCAACTCACCGAGCACATAGCAACGGCCACGGGCCGTCGGCCGCAGCTCGAGCACCCGCGCCACCTGCTCGCGCGTCGCGCAGAGCACCAGGTCGGACTCGTCGATGAGATCGGCGGTCAGGTGGCGGGCCGCGAAGCCACTCGGGTCGCCGCCGCGCTGGCGGACCTCGACCGCCGCGCGAACCTGCATCGCCTCGCCGACGTGCCAGGTGCCGGTGCCCGCGCCATGACTGCGGTACAGCTCGTCGACCCGGTCGCCCACATGCGAGCGCAAGGCCGCGACGAGCAGGCGTTCCGCCATCGGCGAGCGGCGGATGTTGCCCACGCATACATGCAGGATCGTGAATACCGACATGACTACGCCCGCGTCACGCCTCGGGCAGATGGGCCTCGGCGCGCGCGTTCGCGGCCGGCTCCATCGACGGCACCACGTCGCGCAGCTTCTCGAACGGGATCGCGCCGTCGCGCAGGACCCGCGGCACCGACCCGGTGCAGTCGACGATAGTCGATGGCACGGGGTCTGGGCACGGGCCGGCCTCCAGGTAGGTGCTCACGTCGTAGCCGAGCTGCTCCCGCGCCGCGTGCGCGGTCAGCGCCGGCGGGGAGCCGGTCCGGTTGGCGCTGGAGACCGCGAGTGGGCCGGTGTGCGCGAGCACCTCGAGCGCGACCGGGTGCAGCGGCATCCGTACCGCGACCGTGCCGTAGGTGTCGCCCAGGTCCCACTGCAGCGTCGGCGCCTGCTCGACCACGATGGTCAGCGCGCCGGGCCAGAACGCTTCGACCAGATCCCGAGCCTCGGTGGGTAGCTGGTGCACGAGCCCGTCCAGCACCGAGCGGGAGCCCACGAGCACCGGCGGCGGCATGTGCCGGCCCCGGCCCTTGGCGTTGAGCAGAGCGGTGACCGCCCATGGCTTGAACGCGTCGGCGGCGATCCCATAGACGGTGTCGGTCGGCAGGACGACGAGCTCGCCCCGGGAGATCGCCTCGATCGCGGCGTGCAGTCCCCAGTCGCGCTCGGCCACGGTCCGGCAGTCGTAGAGCATCACGCGGCTCAGTCTGCCACCCGCGACGGCGCACCGACCCTAACGGCGGTCGTGAAACGCGGGCGGCGCGTGAGGTCGAGGTGCGCCTCGACCTGCTCAAAGCGGCCATCGGCGACGACGAGCGAGGGCACGACATGCACGTGGGTCTCGTCGTGCTCGATCGCGAAGGCGCCGCCGGGGCGCAGCAGCGTCGCGATGCGACCGATCAGCGGGCGGATCACCGCGAGGCCATCCTCGCCGGCGAAGAGCGCGTCGGCCGGGTCGTGGTCGGTGACCTCGGGGGGCAGCGCGGGGCGGGCAACCAGTGGTACGTACGGCGGGTTCGTCAGGACGAGGTCGACCGTGCCGTCCAGGTCCGCGAGCGCCCCGGGGTCGGTCGCGTCGCCGGCGACCACGAGGACCCGGCTGCCCGTGGCGTATCGGCCAGCCTCGGCGTTGTGGCGCAGCCACGGCAGGGCCTGGGCAGAGGCCTCGACGGCGACGATCGTCGCGCCGGGCTTCTCCGCCGCGACCGCGATCGCGATCGCGCCCGACCCGGCACAGAGGTCGACCACGCGGGGCTGGGCGATGTCGTTCGCGCGAAGCCAGGACAGGCCCCACATGACGAGCTGCTCGGTCTCCGGGCGAGGGATGAAGACCCCCGGCCCGACCCGCAGCAGTTCGTACCGGAAGGGGGCGACGCCGGTCAGGTGCTGCAACGGCTCGCGCGCCGCTCGCCGGGCCACGAGGTCCCGGTACGCCTTCTCCTGGGTGCGGTCGGGATCGGGCGCCGTGGCCAGCCGACCCCGGGCGATGCCCAGCACGTGCGCGGCGAGCAACTCGGCGTCGGCGCGAGGGGAGGCGACATGCGCGGCCGCCAGCGTCGCGGTCGCCTGTGCCAACAACCGGGCCAGTCGCACCCCGCTATCGTGGCCCGCGGTTCGACCCGCTCACAAACGAGCGCGCGCAGCCTCAGCCCGTGCGGCGCGCGGCATCGAGCATCCGGGCGACCTCGGCGCGGGCCAGCGCCCGCTCGCGGTCGGCCCGCATCGCCGACCGGGCGTTGGCCTCGGCGTCGCCCATGCGCTGTTCGCCGAGCACCCGCTGCAGCAGCCGCACCGACTCGCGCAGTACCGCCCGACCAGGCGCGGTCAGGTCGAAGGGTGCGGGCGCACGCCGCATACCACTGGCCATCTCGCTCTCCAAACCATGCCCGCCATGCCCACCGCTCGCCAGCGTGCCCGCCGGTTGTTACCGGGTCATGAAGCCGGCGTCAATTCTGTCCGGTGAAGTCCAGTACCGGGCGGGCCGAAGCGCCCGGATCAGGGAGACCTCGGTCACGCCGGGCGCCCGAACCTGGCCGGGCTCACGAGCGACGCAGGTCGGTCTGCCCGGCCAGGCGCGCGGTGCGGTCGGCCTCGGTGAGGGCGTCCAGGACGCCGTCGAGGTCTCCGCCGACCACGAGGTCGAGGTTGTACGCCGTGTAGCCGATGCGATGGTCGGAGATCCGGTTCTGCGGGAAGTTATAGGTACGGATGCGCTCCGAGCGATCAACGGTCCGGATCTGCGCCTTGCGGGCATCCGACGCGGCGGCAGCCGCCTGCTCCTCCGCGAGCGCCGCGAGCTTGGCCCGAAGCATGCGCATGGCACGATCCTTGTTCTGCAGTTGGGAGCGCTCGTTCTGGCACGTCACCACGATGCCCGTGGGCAGGTGGGTGATGCGTACCGCCGAGTCGGTGGTGTTCACGGACTGCCCGCCCGGACCGGAGGAACGGAAGACATCCACCCGCAGATCGCCAGCGTCGATCTCGACCTCGGCCTCCTCCGCCTCCGGGGTGACCAGCACCCCCGCGGCCGAGGTGTGGATGCGTCCCTGCGACTCCGTGGCCGGCACCCGCTGCACGCGGTGCACGCCGCCCTCCCACTTCAGCCTCGACCACACGCCGTACCCGCCCTCGGGCACGCCACGGGTCTTGATCGCTATGGCGACATCCTTGATTCCACCGAGCTCGGAGTCCTGCGTGTCGAGAATCTCGGTCACCCAGCCGCGGCGCTCGGCATAGCGCAGGTACATCCGCATCAGGTCCGCGGCGAACAGCGCCGACTCCTCCCCGCCCTCGCCGGCCTTGATCTCGAGAAGGACATCCTTGCCGTCGTTGGGGTCGCGTGGCGCGAGCAGCTCGGCCAGGCGCTCTTCCAGGAGGGGAATGCGGACCGCGATCTGCTCCGCCTCGATCGCGAACCCGGCGTCCTCGGCGGCGAGCTCCTGCGCGGCCACGAGATCCGCGCGCGCCTGCGCCAGCTCCGCGGCAGTCTTGTGGATGCCGGAGAGCTCCGCGAAGCGCCGCCCCACCCGCCGGGCGGACGTCGCGTCGGCGTGGATCGCGGGGTCGGCCAGCCGCTGCTCGAGCTCGGTGTACTCCCGCAGCAGCGACGCGAGCCGGTCCTCGCTCACGGTCTTCGCCTCCAGTAGATCGACAGATGCACAAACGAAGCGGCGCCCACCCGACCGAAGGGTCAGGGGGACGCCGCAAATTGAGTTACTTGGATCCCTGGGCCTTCTTGCCAGCAGGCTTCGCCACGTTGGCGTACTTCTGCTGGAACTTGGCCACCCGGCCAGCGGTATCGAGCACGCGCTGCTTTCCGGTGTAGAAGGGGTGGCAGACGTTGCACGTCTCGACGTGGATCTGCCCGCTGCGCGATGTGCTGCGCGTGGTGAAGGTGTTGCCGCAGGAACAGGTGACCTGGGTCACGTCGTACTGCGGGTGGATGTCCGGCTTCATGCCTGGGTGTCCTCTCTGATCGGTCGCCGGGTCGCCACGTTCGCTGTCTCGGCCGGTGCCGAGCGTGGCGTGAACCGGTACCTGGGATGCCTCAACAGTCTGCCACGCCGGAGCATTCCATCTGTCAGCGGACCCGACGACGCTCGAGCACGAAGAAGACCACCGATACCAGGGCGGCGAGCAGCACCCCGAAGGTCAGGATGTCCACCCCGCCGAGATCGGGCCGCGTGTCCGTGGCCGCGGGGACCACGACCTGGTGCCCGAGCACCCACGCGGCCAGACCCAGCCCGGCCGCGACGGCGATGCCGATCGGGCCCCCGGCGGCCTGACCCGGGGAGCCCTGCTGATCGGCGGACGGGTTGGTCGAGGTCCTCGTGGCACCGGCGAGCCGCAGGGCACCGGCCGTGACCGCGAGCCCGAACCCGAACGCGCCCACGGCGAGCGCCGCCGACGAGGGGTCATCGAAGACCACCAGACCGGTCGCGAGCACCAGTCCCGGCGCCTCCCACGGCACGATCCGGTCGTAGTACCGCACGAGCACGGCCGCGACGACGGCTCCGGCCACGGCGGGTAGCGCGGTCGTCCAGCCGGGCGCGTACGGGACGAAGAGCTGAACGCCGGCCACGAGCAGGGCGGTGCCGAAGGACACGAGCACCCAGCGGGCCACGCCCGGCCCACCCCAGCGCTGGGCGGCGACCACGAGGATCGCCGCGGTCAGCGCCGCGATGCCGACCCGGGCGAGCTGATCCCAGGTCTGCAGCCGCAGGGCATCGTCGTCGCTCATTCCGCCGATATAGGAACGGGTGATCGCGTCCAGCCGGCTGTCCCACACCCGCGTGAGCACGACCGCGACGACGCCGGCGACCGCCACCGCGCCGAGCGACCAGTGCACCGCCGGCCAGGAGACCGACGGCGCAGCCGTACGGACGCCGCCGCGGACGAGCAGCACCAGACCGGCGATGGCGACGAGGACGCCGAGCGCGGCGAAGACCGCGTCGTCACCGTGCTGGCCGTTGTCGAAGAACGTCTCCCGGACCGAGCGGACCAGCAGGGACACCGCGTCACGGCCACCCGCGATGCCCGCCGCGAACCCGACCGCGACCGCCCACCGGCTGCGCCCAGCAGCGCGTGCGAAGGCGAGCAGCGCTCCGGCGAACTGCAGGGAGATGACCACGACCAGCAGGATGGTCAGCGTCTGCCCGTCGAGGGCGTCGCCCTGGAAGTAGAGCCCGGCGAAGCCGAGCAGCCCGACGGCGGCGACGAGCCAAGCGAAGGGGCGCAGCTGCGCGATCAGGGCGAGGCTGATGCAGGCCAACGCGACCAGCTCGGCCGCGAGGTCGGCCAGCTCGAACCCGTCCGGCGCCACCCCGAACTCGTACGCCGGTGCGGCGAAGAGCACGAGGAACGGCGCGACCGAGCCGATGCTCACGGCGGCGACGAGGTGGGCGATCACGTCGACCCAGCTCTCCCGGCCGCGCGCCCGTGCCGGGGCCGGCTGTGCCGGGTCCGGCTGTGCCGCGGGAGCGGGTACGGCCGGGTCGACGAGGGATGCGGCCGCGCTGCCGGCCTGGGGGGTGGGGCTGTCGGACATCAGGTCTCCTTGGGAAGCCTGATGATCGTGGCACACGTCACGTGCGGTGTGCCGGCCACCACCCCCGCTGCGGCCCTGGGGCTAGTCGCCCGGCGTGGTCTTGGCGATCTGCATGAGGAAGTCCACATTGGTCCGGGTCTGCTTGAGCTTGTCGAGCAGCAGATCCAGGGCCGCCTGGGACTCCAGCGAGTGGAGCACCTTGCGCAACTTGATGATGATCGCGTACTCATCGGGCGCGAGCAGGATCTCCTCCTTGCGGGTGCCCGAGGGGTCGATGTCGATGGCCGGGAAGACCCGCTTGTCGGCGATCTTGCGGTCGAGCTTGAGCTCGGCGTTACCCGTGCCCTTGAACTCCTCGAAGATGACCGTGTCCATCATGGAACCGGTCTCCACCAACGCGTTGGCGATGATGGTCAGCGAACC
>DATBGZ010000068.1:0-110527 GCA_036557785.1 Micromonosporaceae bacterium | reverse complement strand
CGCGTCTTCGAGGCACTTTCGCAGATTCGAGGGGGGCAGCGAGTGACGGACGCCAATCCGGAAGACAAATATCAGGCACTGGAGAAATACGGCCGCGATCTCACCGCGCTGGCTCAGGAAGGCAAACTTGACCCGGTCATTGGTCGCGACGAAGAGATCCGCCGCGTCATGCAGGTCCTCTCGCGTCGTACGAAGAACAACCCGGTCCTCATCGGTGAGCCTGGCGTCGGCAAGACCGCGATCGTGGAGGGCCTGGCCCAACGGATCGTGGCCGGCGACGTGCCGGAATCGTTGCGGGGCAAGCGATTGGTCAGCCTCGACCTGGCCGCGATGGTGGCCGGTGCGCAGTACCGGGGGCAGTTCGAAGAGCGGCTGAAGAGCGTCCTGGAGGAGATCCAGGGCAGCGACGGCCAGATCGTCACCTTCATCGATGAGCTGCACACCGTTGTCGGCGCCGGCAAGGGCGAGGGGTCGATGGACGCCGGCAACATGCTCAAGCCGATGCTGGCCCGCGGCGAGCTGCGCATGGTCGGGGCGACCACATTGGACGAATACCGCGAGCACATCGAGAAGGACCCCGCGTTGGAGCGGCGCTTCCAGCCGGTGCTCGTGGGTGAGCCGACCGTCGCGGACACCATCGGCATCCTGCGCGGGCTCAAGGAGCGCTATGAGGTGCACCACGGCGTGCGGATAACCGACTCGGCGCTCGTCGCGGCGGCGACGCTCTCGGACCGGTACATCGCGGACCGGTTCCTGCCCGACAAGGCGATCGACCTGGTCGACGAGGCCGCCTCGCGGCTGCGCATGGAGATCGACTCACGACCGGTCGAGGTGGACGAGGTCGAGCGCGCGGTACGGCGCCTGGAGATCGAGGAGATGGCCCTGGCCAAGGAGCCCGGCGAGGATTCGGCGAGCGCAGACCGGTTGGCGGCGCTGCGCCGCGAACTCGCCGACCGCCGTGAGCAACTCGCCGCCCTGGGTGACCGGTGGCGCACCGAGAAGGAGCATATATCGAAGATCTCCGCAGCAAAGGAGCAGCTCGAGACGTTGCGCCGCGAGGCCGAACGGGCCGAACGCGACGCCGACCTGGCGCGCGCGTCGGAACTGCGCTACGGCCGTATCCCCGAACTGGAGCGGCAGCTCGCCGACGCGGAGAAGGAGCTCCTCGCGGTCCAGCACAGCGGGGCGATGCTCAAGGAGGAGGTCGGACCCGACGACATCGCCGAGGTGGTCTCGGCGTGGACGGGCATTCCGGCCGGGAGGTTGATGGAGGGCGAGACCGCCAAGCTGTTGCGGATGGAGGAGTCACTCCGCGAGCGGGTGGTCGGCCAGCCCGAGGCGGTCGCGGCGGTCTCCGACGCCGTACGGCGGGTGCGGGCCGGCATCGCCGATCCGGACCGACCGACCGGCAGCTTCCTGTTCCTCGGCCCGACGGGAGTCGGCAAGACCGAACTCGCCAAGGCGCTGGCCGAGTTCCTGTTCGACGACGAACGGGCGATGGTACGCATCGACATGTCGGAGTACGGCGAGAAGCACTCGGTCGCCCGGCTCGTCGGGGCTCCGCCCGGCTACGTCGGTTACGAGGAGGGCGGACAGCTCACCGAGACCGTGCGGCGCAGGCCGTACTCGGTCATCCTCCTGGACGAGATTGAGAAGGCTCACCCCGAGGTCTTCGACATCCTGCTCCAGGTGCTCGACGACGGCCGCCTCACCGACGGCCAGGGGCGCACGGTCGACTTCCACAACGCCATCCTGATCCTCACGTCGAACATCGGCTCGTTGGCGATCGCCGATCCCACGCTCTCCGACGAGCAGCGCCGCGACTCGGTGATGGCCGCGGTACGGACGTCGTTCAAGCCCGAGTTCCTCAACCGGCTCGACGACATCGTGGTCTTCCACGCACTCTCGCCCGACGACCTGGCATCCATTGTGGACATCCAGCTCGCCCGGCTCCGGCAGCGCCTCGGCGAACGGCGCCTGCAGCTCGAGGTCAGCCCCGCGGCCCGGGCCTGGCTGGCGAGCCACGGCTTCGATCCGGTCTACGGAGCACGGCCACTGCGCCGGCTCGTCCAGACCGCGATCGGCGACCGCCTCGCCAAGGCCCTGCTCGCCGGAGAGATCCGTGACGGCGAGACGGTCCTGGTCGATCGCTCGGGCACCGGTGACGCGCTGACGGTCAGCCGCAAGTAGCGGCGCGCGATCCGCCGGTCAGGCGTGGCTACCGCGCGGCTTCCAGACCACCAGCGCGGTGGTCGCCTGAGGACGCGCGGGGACGAGTTCGCGCCGTGCATAGCCAAGGGCCTCGATCTCGGCCAAGCGCGCCCGAGTCTGCTCAAGCTGCGCGTGCACCTCGTCGAGCCGCCGCTGCAGCTCGAAGGTGGCCTGCTCCAGCTCGATGATCCGCTTGATGCCCGCGAGGTTCACGCCATCGTCCTGGGACAGGCGCTGCACCTCGCGCAGCAGCTCGACGTCGCGCACGCTGTAGCGGCGACCGCCGCCCGAAGCCCGACCGGGTTGGACCAGCCCGAGCCGGTCGTACTGGCGCAGCGTCTGCGGATGCATGCCGGCCATGCGCGCGGCCACCGAGATGATCAGCACTTTGGCGTCGTCGGAGGTGACCTCGGCAAAGAAGTAGTCGGCGCTCACGTCGCCTCCCCTAATCAGGACGGGCGTGGCTGCCCCGGAACTCGTTGCGCCGCACAGCCTCGTCAATCGTGCCGCGGTTCGGCAGCGGGGCCTGCAGGATGTACTCGTCCAGCGCCTTGCGGGCCTCCGCCGACAGTCCGGTCGGCACGTCGACCTCAAGCGTCACCAACAGATCACCGCTGCCCCCGTCGCGCCGGGTGACACCGCGTCCGCGTACCCGCAGCGTGCGTCCGCTCGGGGTCCCCGCGGCGACCCGTACCGTGACCGACCCGTCCAGCGTCGGCACCCGCAGGTCGGTGCCGAGCACGGCCTCGGCGTAGCTGATCGGCACGGTGATCGTGAGGTCGTCGCCCTCCCGCCCGAAGAGCGTGTCGGGTCGCACCTTCACGAGCAGGTGCAGGTCGCCCGCGGGCCCACCGCGCTCACCGGGCTCGCCCCGTCCAGCGAGGCGGATCTTCTGCCCGTCGGAGACGCCGGCCGGGACGCGCACGTTGAGCGTCCGCGTCTTGGTGACACCGCCAGTGCCCCGACACTCCGGGCACTTCTCGTCGACAACGGTGCCGACGCCCTGGCACTCCCGGCACGGCTCGGTGAACGAGAAGGCGCCCTGGTTGCTGGTGATGAGCCCGGCACCGTGGCAGACCGGGCACTGTCGGGGCTGTGTTCCCGGGCGGGCTCCGTTGCCGTGACAGGTGTCGCAGACTCCCGGCGCCCGAAGCGTGATCGGCAGCGTCGCGCCGTGCACCGCGTCGGAGAAGTCGAGGGTCACCTCGGCTTCGACATCGCGCCCCTTCTGCGGCCCCCGGCGACCGCCGCGGGTGCCACTGCCGCCACCGAAGATCGTGCCGAACAGGTCGGTGAAGCCCGCGCCCCCGAAGCGCTGATCGTCTCCCATCGGTGGCGTTCCGGTCCGGCCCATGAAGTCGTTGAGGTCGAACGGACTCGTCTGCTCCCGGGCGTTGCGGCGGAACGCACCTGCGCCGAAGAGCGAGCGTAGCTCGTCGTACTCACGCCGCTTGCGCTCGTCGGAGAGCACGTCGTACGCCTCGGAGACGGACTTGAACCGCTCCTCGGCGTCCCTGTTGCCCGGGTTGTGATCCGGGTGCAACTCCCGGGCCAGCCTGCGGTAGGCCTTCTTGATGTCGTCCTGGGAGGCGTTCTTGGTGACGCCAAGGACCGCGTAGAAGTCCTTCTCCAACCAGTCCTTGGAACTCACGACGTCACCTCCCACCACGTCCGGGTACCGCCGGCTCGAGCCAAGCCGTCCGCGCTCGCCGGCCGCGTCCGCGGCCGGCCGTCAGATCATTGTGATTCGGGGTCCGCGACCGCGACCAGCGCGGGTCGCAGCAACCGGTCGCCGAGCAGGTAGCCCCGGCGCATCACCGTGACGCACGTCGGCACCGTGACCTCCGATGACGTCTGGTGTGTCACCGCCTCATGTCGGGCGGGATCGAAGGCGTCACCCACCTCGCCGAACCCGCTGAGCCCGAACTTGGCGAGAGTCGCGTTGAGCTGCTCGGCCATCACGGCCGACGGACCGGTCAGATCCCCGTGCTCACGGGCCCGGTCGAGGTCGTCGAGCACCGGCAGCAGCGCGGCGGCCACCTGTGCCGTCGCCTGCTCCGCGACCAGCGAGCGATCGCGCTCGACACGCTTGCGGTAATTGGCGTACTCGGCGCCCACGCGCTGCAGGTCGTTCGTGCGCTCGTCGAGAGCCGCGCGGAGCGCTTCGAGCTCGGCACCGAGGGGTCCGGGCGCCGTCGGGTCCGGCGCTGCGGCCTCACCCGCGCCGACCTCGGTGGGCGCCGCGGCGCTCGCAGCGTCTCCTGGCACCTGAGCGCTACCCGTCACGCCACCCGCGGACGGTACCGGCTCGCCGACTACCACCTCGGTCTCTGTCGGCACACTCGTCGGCCCGGCTGCCTCGCCGGTCGCCGGGGGTACCGGCTCTGACATCGTCGCCTCCGCCATCTCCGGGGTCTGGTTCCCACTCACAACGATTGCCGTCCATCTGTGCGTGCGCCGATCCGGCGGTGCCGCCCGCGAGGCGGCCCCGTCGAACCGGCACGATCGTCACTTCTTGTTCTCGTCGTCAACAACCTCGGCGTCGACGACATCCTCCCCGCCGGGCGCGCCCGGCTCATCACCGGGACCCGCGGTCGGCGTCGTGCTGCTGTAGAGCATCGAGCCGGCCTTCTGCGCCGTCGCGGCGAGCTTCTCGTGCGCCGCCTTGATGCGGGCGATGTCGGAACCTCCCAGCGCTCCACGCAGGTCCGACAGACCCTCGTTGACCTCATCCTTCGTCGCCTGCGGCAGCTTGTCGCCGCTCTCGGCGAGGAACTTCTCGGTCTGCCACTGCAGCGCCTCGGCCAGGTTGCGGGCCTCCGCGTCATCGCGCCGCTGCCGGTCCTCGTCGGCGTGTTCCTGCGCGTCGCGCATCATCCGCTCGATGTCATCCTTGGGCAGGGCCGAGCCGCCGGTAATCGTCATCGACTGCTGCTTGCCGGTGCCGAGGTCCTTCGCCGAGACGTGCACGATGCCGTTGGCGTCGATGTCGAACGTGACCTCGATCTGGGGCACGCCGCGCGGCGCCGGTGGGATGCCGGTGAGCTCGAACGTGCCCAGCTTCTTGTTGTAGGCCGCGATATCCCGCTCGCCCTGGAAGACCTGGATCAGCACCGACGGCTGGTTGTCGTCGGCCGTCGTGAAGATCTCCGAGCGCTTGGTGGGGATCGTCGTGTTGCGCTCGATGAGCTTGGTGAAGATGCCGCCCTTGGTCTCGATGCCCAAGCTCAGCGGCGTCACGTCCAGCAGCAGGACGTCCTTGACCTCACCCTTGAGCACGCCGGCCTGCAGCGCGGCACCCACCGCGACGACCTCGTCCGGGTTCACGCCCTTGTGCGGATCCCGGCCGATGAGCTGCTTGACCAGATCGGTGACGGCCGGCATCCGGGTCGAGCCGCCGACCAGGATCACGTGGTCGATCTGGCTCACCTTGATGCCGGCATCACGGATCGCCGCCTCGAACGGGCCCTTGCAGCGGTCGAGCAGGTCCTGCGTCATGCGCTGGAACTCGGCCCGGGTCAGGTTGACGTCCAGGTGCAGCGGGCCCGAGGGCCCAGCCGTGATGTAGGGCAGGTTGATGTTGCTGGTCGTGGCCGCGGAGAGCTCGATCTTCGACTTCTCGGCCGCCTCCTTAAGGCGCTGCATCGCCATCTTGTCCTGTGACAGGTCGATGCCGTACTGCCCGCGGAAGGTCTTGACCAGGTGGTCGATGACCCGCTCATCCCAGTCGTCGCCACCGAGGTGGTTATCACCGCTGGTCGCCTTGACCTCGATCACACCCTCGGCCAGCTCGAGCAGGCTGACGTCGAAGGTGCCGCCACCGAGGTCGAAGACGAGGACGGTCTGCTCCTTGGCACCCTTGTCCAGCCCGTAGGCCAGCGCGGCGGCCGTCGGCTCGTTGATGATCCGCAGGACGTTGAAGCCCGCGATCTCGCCGGCCTCCTTGGTGGCCTGCCGTTGCGCGTCGTTGAAGTACGCCGGAACCGTGATCACCGCGTCGGCGATGGTCTCGCCGAGGTATGCCTCGGCGTCGCGCTTGAGCTTCATCAGCACCCGCGCCGAGATCTCCTGCGGGGTGTACTTCTTGCCGTCGATGTCGACGGTCCAGTGGGTGCCCATCTCACGCTTGACGGAGCGAATCGTCCGCTCGGGGTTGGTCACTGCCTGGCGCTTGGCCACCTCGCCGACGAGCACCTCGCCGTTCTTGGCGAAAGCGACGATCGAGGGCGTGGTGCGGGATCCCTCGGCGTTCTCGATGACCCTCGGCTCGCCACCCTCGAGCACGCTCACCACGGAGTTGGTGGTACCCAGGTCGATGCCGACCGCACGTGCCATGTCTTGTTCCTCCACGTCTGTACCGCGTTGCACCCCTGAGGATGCCGCGCGGTATGCATCTTGCGTCCGCATGCCGAACGCCGGTCCACGTCACACTTGAGCGGGCCGCGCTCAATGCTGCCACGGCCCTGCCCAATGTCAAACCGGAGTTGAGTCTGCCACACGCAAGCACGACGGGGAGCCGGCCGCCCCACCTAGCGGCATCGGTGTCGAAGGTCAGTGCTTGGGCACCACCACCAGTCGGGCGGTGACGGTCTGCCCGTCCCGGGAACCGGCGACGCCGACCTCGGTCCCGCTCGGGACGGCGGAGATCTGCGACCTCGCCCGATCGACGACGACCACGGTGTTCGCCCCGATGGCCCAGGTGAGCTCGTACCCGTCCGTCGACCGCACGGTCAGCGAGGTGGCGCTCACCGCGGTGACCGTGCCGCGCTGCGCGACCACGGTCAGCAGGCCGTCCTCGGTCTGCACGGTCGCCTCGCCGTGCAGGGTGTTGCGGAACACGAAGCGCAGTCGGGGGTGGCGCACCCGCGGCCGGTCCGGGCCGGCTGAGGCGTCGGTCGCTGCGGTGTCGCTAGCCGAGCCGTCGCTGGCCAAGCCGTCGCTGGCCGCGGCGAGGTCCGGGCTCGCGATCCCCACCGACGCGAGCGCCTGCGCGTCCCAGGGCATGTCGGTGGTGTCGTCACCGCCGACGCGGTCGCGCAGGCGGCCACATCCGGCGACCGCGGTCAGCGCGAGGGCGGCGGCGAGGCCGAGGCCCAGAACGCGCCGCCAGAGCCGTGCAGAGTTGATCATGACAACCTCCCTGTTCGCGATCCAGCATGGCCCGCGTCGGGCAGACCCCGGTCAGGTCGCGGTACGGATCCGGTAAGACGGCTCGCTCACCACGCCGGCCAGTGGCAGGAGCACGCTCATCCGAGCGCCGCCCTCGCGGGCGTGACCCGCTTCGATGTGCCCGCCGAGGCGACCGATGAGGCGATGCGCCAGGGCGAGGCCAAGGCCACTGCCGACCTTGCGTACGCCCTTGTACCGCTCGTAGAGCGCGCCGCGTTGGAACGCCACCGCGAGGTCGTCGTCGGTGAGGCCGGGACCGCCGTCGCGCACTTCGACGACCCCCGATGCCCGCTCGGTGGAGACGGCCACGACAACGGGGGCACCCTGCGGCGCTGCCCGCAGCGCGTTCTCCAGCAGTCCGTCGAGGACCTGGCGGATCCGACCGGGATCGGTCTCCACGACGACCGGGTACGGCGGCACGTCGACGGTGAGCCGGACGCCGAGCGCGGCGCAGCGCGGAGCCCAGGACGCGCCCGCGTCGGTGGCGATCCCGACGAGGTCGACCCGTACCGGCGCCAGCGGGAAGTCATCGGCTTCGAGCCGCGCGAGGGCGAGCAGATCCTCGACGAGCCGGTCGAGCCGCTCCGCCTCAGCGAGGATCGTGACCCCGGCCTGGCGCGCCCCCTCGCCATCGACCACGCCGTCAGCCAGCGCCTCCGCATACCCCTTCATGGTCGTGAGCGGGGTCCGCAGCTCGTGCGAGATGGAGGTGAGGAACGTGCGCTGCCGGCCCTCGCTCGTGGCGAGCGCGGCAGCGAGGTCGTTGAGGGCGGCGGAGACGGCCGAGACCTCCGCTGGGGCGTCCGTCGCGAGCCGTACGGTCCGGTCTCCCGCGGAGATCCGCCGGGCCGCCGTGGCGGCCTGGCGCAACGGCCGGCCCAGGCGTCGCGCGAGCAGGGCACCGGCGATGGCACCGGCGGCGAGCCCGGCGAGCAGCGCGAGCCAGAGCCGGCCGAGGACCGTACGGGCATTGACGGGTACGCCGGGCGCGAGCAGGACGATGCCGTCGCCGCGCGCGCGGCCCGAGCTCGCGGGAACCGGCCGGCCCTCGGCCAGGACCACGCGACCGCCCCAGAGCACGCGCTGACTCACCGAACGCCCGGCCGCGATCTCGTTGACCACGCGTGCCGGCAGGCCCTCCCGATCCGGCTGACCACCGCGAATGACCACCGCGTCGATGCCCTCGTCGGACAGACCGTCCACCACCGCGCGGACGCGGGAATCCTGCGGTACGCGTTCGGCGGGCGTGTCGGCGGCCGCAGAGTCGAGCGCGGCGCCGACCAAGCGCGCTGCCAGGTTCGCCCGGCCGGCAAGGTCCCGTCGGGCATCGGCGTTCGCCGATCGCAGTGTCACCGGCAGCGCGACGGCCGCCGTAATGAGTACGGAGACGACAGCGACGAGCACGGTCACGAGCACGGCTCGGCCGGTCAGCGTGCGGGTCATGGCCCGTCAGCCGACCACTCGCCCGGCCCGGCGTCGTCGGCGGTGTAGCCGACGCCCCGCACCGTACGGATCACGTCGCGGGCCAGCGGGCTCGCCGCCTCGAGCTTGGCTCGCACCTGGGCCACGTGGACGTCGACGGTGCGAGTGCCGCCGTGGGCGGCGTACCCCCAGACGGAGGCGAGCAGCTCCTCCCGGGTGAAGACCCGCCCCGGTCGCGACATCAGGTGGGCGAGCAGATCGAACTCGGTGCTGGTGAGCGCCACCTCGGCGACCCCCTGCCCTGGCCCGCCCTCGACCCCAGATCCGTCAACCTGAACCCGGCGCCGTCCCGGGTCGAGCGTCACCACCCCGACGCGACGCGGAGCCTGCGCGGCATCGGGGAGCCCACTGCCGCGGCGCAGCACGGCCTTCACCCGGGCCACGAGCTCCCGTGGACTGAACGGCTTCGTCACGTAGTCGTCGGCGCCGAGCTCGAGGCCGACGACGCGGTCGACTTCGTCGTCGCGTGCGGTGAGGAAGATGACCGGCGTCCAGTCGCCCTGCTCGCGCAGGCGCCGGCACACCTCGGTGCCGTCCATCGCCGGCAGTCCTATGTCGACGATGCAGGCGACCGGGCGCAGCCGTCGGGCCGCGGCCAGACCGCCGTCACCGGTCGTCTCGACGTGCACGCCGAACCCATCCCGGCTCAGGTACATGCGAACGAGGTCGGCGATCGGGCGCTCATCCTCGATGACGAGAACCAGCCCGCGCCCGCCCTCCTGCATCACAGGCGCAAGCGTGCCACGCCCGGCGTCACGCCCATGTAAGGGTTGGGTACGAACCGGCGGCGCGATCAGCGGCCGAGCGCCCCGTAGACCGCGTTGATATGCACGGTCTGGGCGACGGTCGCGGCGCCGAGGAAGAGGAGCAGTCCGACCACGGTGGCGATGGCGACCCGGTTGCGGATCTCTCTCGGCGGGTAGGTGAGCGCCACGCCCACCAACGTGCCGACGATGAGGCCGCCGATGTGCGCGGCGATCGAAATGCCGGGCACCGTGATCGAGAAGACCAGGTTGATCACGAGCACCGTGATGATCGAGGACGTGCTCAGGTTCAGCTTGCGGAAGACCACGAAGAGCGCTCCGAACAGGCCGTAGAGCGCGCCCGAGGCGCCGGCGGCCTGCACGGCGGGAGTGAAGATGTAGCAGGCGACGCTGCCGCCCAACCCCGCCACCAGATAGAGGGACAGGAACCGGGCCGGCCCGAGCCGTGCCTCCAGCTCCCGGCCGAGCACCCACAGCGCCCACATGTTCAGCGCGAGGTGCAACAGTCCATAGTGGAGGAACATCGAGGTGAACAGGCGGTAGTACTCACCCGTGGCGATACCGGCCGGGGCCTGCGAGACCACGCGCCCGCGGACCTCGAACTGCGCGACGCCCCAGACCGACCCCCAGTTGGTCAGCGGAGTCGTGCCACCGAGCAGTCCGCCCAGGCCACCGCCGAACAGGCCGCCCACACCGCCGGTGCTGGCGGAGACGACCAACATCACGACATTGATGAAGATCAGCGCCTTGGTGACGTATCCGAGCACCCCGCGGCTCGAGCCGCCGAAGACCGTACGGGTCTGGCGCACCGTCCGGCGGCCCTGGGCGACACACTCCGGGCACTGGAACCCGACCGGGGCCTCGCGCAGGCACTCCGGGCAGATCGGCCGATCACAGCGCACGCAGCGCAGGTAGGTCTCCCGCTTCGGGTGCCGGTAGCAGACCGGCACCACGGGGGATGCACTCTCCTCTGGCGTGGTGGAGGGGGGCACCTGCGACATGGCGCCAACATTAGCGGGCCAGCGGCGCTACCCCGGAATCCGCGCCGGCCCGGTCAGGTCCGCTGGATCTCCACCCGCTCGATGACCACGTCCTGCACTGGGCGGTCCGAGCCCGACGTGGGCGCGGTCGCGATCGAGTCCACGACGCGCTTGGACGCCTCGTCGACGACCTCCCCGAAGATCGTGTGCTTGTAGTTGAGGTGCGTGGTGTTGCTGACCGTGATGAAGAACTGTGCGCTGCCGCTGTCGGGGCGCCCGGTGTTGGCCATCGCGAGCAGATACGGCCGGGTGAAGACCAGCTCGGGGTGGAACTCGTCAGGGATCGTGTAGCCCGGACCTCCGCTACCGCGGCCAGTGGGGTCGCCGCCCTGGATCATGAAGTTCGCGATCACGCGGTGGAACGTCACACCGTTGTAGTACGGCGCGGAGCCCGGCGCCCCGGTACGGGGATCCGTGTACGGCTTGGTTCCCTCGGCGAGCCCGATGAAGTTCTCCACAGTCTTGGGGGCGTGATTGCCGAACAGCTCGATCCGGATCGGCCCAGCCGTCGTATGCAGGGTCGCAAAGATCGATCCCATGCGTCACTCCTGTCGTTCGTGCAAGCCCATCTCGCCGGAGCTCACCTGCCGCGCGGCTCATCATGCCATCCGGAAGTTCGCCTGGCGCGCACGCGGACCATCTGGCGGTTCGGGGCCTGTGCCCTGGCCGATAGGTCCAGAATGAGCAATAGACCCGGGATTGCGCGACGGCCTGGCCGTGTCGCAGCGGACCGGAGCGCGCCATTTCGGCACCACCATGGATGCGACCTCGGGGTCTGGATAGGGCCCCACGGGATGGTTCATGGGCCACACCGGTCGACGGAGGTGAACCTGGTGTTCGGTCACAAGCACATGCAGCAGACCCACAGGCAGCAGTTCATGAACGAGCTCGGCGAGAGCGTCGGCGCCCTGCGTCGGGCCGCCGGCCACTTCGCCCTCGGCACGGCGGAGCGGCTCACCCCGACCTATGACCGGGCCCGGTACGCCGCTGGGCGCGGCTGGGACTCCACCCGCGAGTCCTTGACGCCGGTCTACCGGCAGGTCCGGGCGAGCGCGGCCAAGGCCGGCAACGCGCGCATGGGCATGCACCAGCACAAGGGCGGTAAGCCGGCCCAGCACGGAAAGATGCGGGGTCTCGCGAGCCTGCTCGCGGCCGGCGCGGCCGTGGGCGCCGCGGGCGCGGCGGTGGCTCGCCGGCGGCGGGCACAGCAGGCCGAATGGGAGGAGTACGACCCCATGACCGGCGAGACCCGCTACATGGACAGCCGGTACGCCGAGGAGAGCGCGTACGGGCGCCGGTCGACGAAGGAGCGTGTGGCGGCAGGCGCCGCCTCCGTCGCCGACACCCTCTCGTCGCGGGCGGGGCGGATCGCCGACAACCTGCACGAGCGCTCCGCGGCCATGCACGACGAGGGGCCGCCCTCACCCACCGGCGCGCACGCCATGAACGAGCCTCGGTCAGCCGGGCCGATGACCGGCCCGAGCGGGACTGGTCCGGTACCACCGGGCCCGGTCGCCGGACCACGCCCCGATCGACTCGGCGACCCGGCACTGGGTTTTCCTGAAGAGCCCTGACGCTGCCGCCGATCACTACCAGGAAGGGCACCCTCCTGCGCCCCAGGGCGGCGGGATGGGTGCTCTTCTTTGTCTGCGGAGCCTTCCGGCGCGTTCACAGCCAGCCCGAGCGCCGGAATCCTCGGTACATGCCGAAGGCCGAGCCGAACATCAGCACGAGCGCGAAGACGTAGCCGTAGCGCCAGTAGAGCTCGGGCATGTACTTGAAGTTCATCCCGTAGATGCCGGCGATGGCGGTCTGCACGGCGAAGATCGCGGCCCATGAGGCGATCTTGCGCATGTCATTGTTCTGATCGACCGTGACCTGGGCCAGCCGCGCCTGCAGGATCGAGTTGAGCAGGTCGTCGTAGGAGACGACCTGCTCGACCGTACGCACGAGATGGTCGTGGACGTCCCGGAAGTACCGGGTGATCTTCTTGGGCATCGTGCCCGGCCGGCCCTCCATCAGCAGCGCGAGTGGCCGCTGGGCGGGCAGGACGGCCCGCTTGAACTCGACGACCTCGCGCTTGAGCTGGTAGATGCGCGCGATCCTGCCGTGCACGTGGCGGGCGAAGACCTGGGACTCAGCGGCGTCGATGTCGTCCTCGAGCTGGCGGGCGACATGGATGTAGGCGTCGACGGCCCGGTCCAGAATCGCGTAGACCACCGACCACGGCCCGAACTGCAGCAGGTCGGGCTTGCGCTCGAGGTCGGCGCGGATGGGGGCGAGCGGGTTCACGTCGCCGTGGCGGACCGTGATCACGAAGTGCTCGCCCACGAACATCATCAGGTCGCCGGTCTGCACCAGCTCCAGTTCGGGCTCCTGACGGCGTGCTCCCCGTACCGAGCTGGCCTTGCTGCCCGGGACGGGGCTCAGGGGGGCGCGCTGCTCCCCGTCCGGGCCGACGCTCTCGGCGACGCTCGCGCGGTCGGCGGGGTGCCCAAGGGACCCGCTCGCCTCCGTCCGGTTCGCGTGCTCGACGTAGCGGGCCGTACGGACCACGAGGAAGGTCATCGTGCCGTAGTGCTCGAGCTTGGCCCGCTGCCCGCCCTTCGCCGCGTCCTCGACCGCGAACTCGTCGAGCTCGAAGACGGAGGCGATGTCGGCGAGGTCCGCGTGGGTCGGCTCGTGGAGCCCCAGCCAGACGAACGCGTCGTCGCGCTCGCGGGCGTCCCGCAGCGCCGCGGCATAGTCGAGGTCGCCCGGTTGCCGCTCGCCTGCGATGTAGTAGCCGCAGTCGACCACGGCACGCCCGGTCCTCGGCGCAGCGTCCGTGGCCTGGCCGGGCCCGGAGGGTGCGAAGATCCGCGTCACGGCACGCATCGGGCCAGAGATCGCGCGCCGTCCCAGACCGCTCGCCTGCGCCGGGGTGGCGCCTGGGCGGCCGGACCGTACGGTCGGCTGTGGGGTGGCGGGGTTTTCGGACTCGGCCATGGGCGAACGCCTCCTCCCGCGGTACGGAGCTGGCTCATCAGAGCGGGCCAGGGCGGGCCGCTGCGCAGAGCGCGACGGCGGCCACGACATAGGCAGCGTAGCCGGCCCGTTATAGGGCACCGGGCGAGCCGGCCGCAGCGGGGGGTGGGGGTGGAGCGGCCGGCTCGCCCGGTGCCCAGTGGGGGGCGGGGGGCAAGGTCTGAGACACCCGGCTCACAATCGCCGGGGTGTTGGCCGCTATGTGACCAGAGAAACGCTCAAGTGGGAAGACGCGAGGGCCAAGTGCGAGGCAACTGTCGTATTTCTGACAGGGCCGCCTTGCAACTTGCACGTTTGTCCAGGTTTATACGTCCCCAATGTCGGATGCCACCCTGAGATGCCAGAATCGCGACCTTTGCCGCGTGCCACCTGGGTCAGCCACGCACCTCGCCGATCGCCGCGGCCAGACGGCGGATGCCCTCGTCGATGAGGTCGCTCGTGACGGCCGAGTACGCGAGGCGCAGGGAGTGGTGACCGCCTCCGAGCAGGAAGTCGGTGCCCTTGACCACCGCGACCCCCCGCGCGGACGCGGCAGCAGCGAGTCGCTCGACGTCGATGTCCTCGGGCAGGTCGACCCAGAGGAAATAGCCGCCATCCGGCTCGTTGAAGCGCACACCAGGAATCTCCCGGCGCAGCGCGGCCGCCAGCAGCCCGGCCCGCTCCCCGAGCGCTGCCCGGACCTTGACGATCGATCGCTCGATGTCGCCGGAGACGCAGAACTGGTGCACGGTCGCCTCGGCGAGCATGTTCGGCGAGATGTACGTATTGAGGGCAACCTTGGTGATGGCGGCGATCGTCGCGACCGGACCGATGAGGTAGCCCACGCGTACGCCGGGGCAGACCGTCTTGGTGAACGAGCCCGCGAGCACCACCGTGCCCTCGCCACCGGTCTGCCCGGCGAGGCTGAGCATGGTCGGCAGGGGCTGGCCGCGGAACCGGATGTCGACGTACGGATCGTCCTCGAAGATCGTGAATGCGTACTCACGGGCGAGCGCGATCAGCGCCCGACGGCGCTCAAGGCTCAGGGTGACGCCGGCCGGGTTCTGGAAGTTCGGGATGATGTGCGCCAGCCTCGGGCGCAGGCCCGACTCCAGCAGCTCGCGCAGCTCATCGACGACGATGCCGTCCTCGTCGAGCGTCACCTGGTGCACCTTGGCGCCGAGCGTGCGCAGGCTGAGCAGCGTCCGGTCATAGGTGGGCTTCTCGACGATCACGTCGTCGCCGGGATTCACCAGGTGCTGGAAGAGGAACGCGTCGGCCTGCAGGCTCCCGTTGGTCACCATCACCTGGTCGGCGCTGACACCGTGCCGGGTCGCGATCCACTCCCGCAGCGGGGCGTAGCCGGTGGCCGGCCCGTAGCCCGTGACCGCCGCCGGGTCCGCGTCGAACGCCCGAGCCGCCGCCGCCTTGAGACCCGGTACGTCGACGATGTCGAGGCTCGGTGCCCCGCGCGCGAACGAGATCAGGGACGGCGCCTTCGCGCCCGAGACAGGCCCCGCTGCAGCGCTCATGGGCAACAGGGTACGGCGTAGGGCCCTGCCTCCCGGACGGCATTTCCCGTCTTGGCGATGCCAGTGGTGATGGTGTGACGGGCCTTCCGATCTCGTACGCACGTTCTGTATCCTGACGAACGTGCGTACTATCCTGATCCCGGAAGGCGTCTCCTGGGGAGCCTTCCGGGGCGCCATCCCCGAGCTGTCCGCGCAGGTCAGAGCCCTCTTCGAGCAGTACGGACGGGCGTTCGGATACTTGGCGACCGTACGCCGGGACGGCGGCCCACGGGTGCACCCGGTCTCCCCGGTCATCACGGACGACGGGCTCTACTGTTTCGTGCTTGCCTCACCGAAGCGGCGCGACCTGGAACGCGACGGCAGGTACGCCCTGCACGCCTACCCGGCAGAGCAGTCCGATGACGAGGCGTATCTCGCCGGGCAGGCGGTGCCCGTGGCCGACGAGGAGCAGCGGGCCGGCCTCGCGCAGGCGCACGGGGCGGACGACGCGAGCGACTGGCGCCTCTTCGAGCTCACCATCGCGGTCGCCGTCGTCACGACCCGCCCCCACGCCATGGCACCGCCCCAGCACCACGTCTGGCGAGCGACCCGCTGACCCGGCGCGCGCGGAAGCCGACCTTGCCGCGGGCACGGACCGAGGCGCGTCAGGTACAGTGATGACCTCTGCCGGCAAGCATGGCGTCGCGGGTGTAGTTCAATGGCAGAACATCAGCTTCCCAAGCTGACAGTGCGAGTTCGATTCTCGTCACCCGCTCCGAACCCCGACATCACGGTCAAGCCAGTCCGTCCACTGTAGATTCTCAGCTTGCAGCCGTACCCGTGCTGCGCCGCTTGGGTGGCTGGCTCCGGGTCTGCCTGTCCGCCTCAGGGAACTCCTCGGAGACGCGGCGGAAGCGGACGTACTCGCCCCGCTGGTCGACGATGCCGTGGGGCAGCCAGACATAGCGTGCGATGACCTGCAGGATCGAACCGGCCGGCAGCGTGAGCGCGCCGAAAAGGAACGCGACACCGCGCCAAGCGCCGGGACCGTTCGCGAAGAGCGCGCTCAACATACCGGCCAGACCGAGGGCGGCGAGCGTCGAGCCGACGATCGTCCAGCGGCGGGATCGCGCTACGCACTTGTCGCACAGCGGCCACCGCGGCACCCGCACCGTCTTGGTGGTCATCGCATAGACCGGTGTCAGGAGCCCGACGCCGCCCAGGCCAACGACCAGCTGCCAGAAGGTCTCTGCATGGGTGCTCCGGACGATCAGCAGGAGCCCGATCCACCCGACGAAGAGCGGCCAAATCCACAGCGTGGGCCAACTCTGGAATCTAGCCGGCCGGTAGGTGACAGCCAGTCGGGCGTGTGGGAGGCAGACCCGGGGCACCCCGCGTCCCCGACTCAGCGTGGCAACCGCCAGATACATCTCCATGTGCGCCCCCCGCGCGCAGCGTAGTCGAACCTTCGGGTTTGGGACATGACGGGCGCCGGGGCGCCCGACCGGCGATCACGCGGCGAACGGCTCCTGCGCTGAAAATGTCGCAAGGCGGCCATACGCTCGCCCGCATGCGAACCCTGCCCACCTTTGACTGCGGAGCGCTCTTCGGCGCGCTCGACACGCAGCGCCGCGATCGGGGCCTGGACTGGCGTGCGCTGGCCGTCGAGTTGTGGCAGCAGTCGTCAGAACTCAACGCACAGCGGACGGACCATCCCCTGTGCCCGGGAGCGATCTCGAGGCTGCCGAGGCGCGGCGCGATCTCCTGCCAGTACTCGCTGTTCATGCTGCGCTGGCTTCGCCGTGCACCCGAGGACTTCCTGACGGGTCCGGTCGTCGACGTTGGCGACGTCGCATTGCCGCAAGCAGGACCAAACAGTCGACTTCGATGGAACCTGGAGCAGGCACACGCAGCGCTGAACGAGCGGCGCCAGGAGCGTGATCTCACGTGGGCTGACGTTGCCCATGAGATCGACTGCACGCCACCTCGACTCACGGGTCTGCGTACCGCTCGTCTGGCAGACATGGACCTCGCCATGCGCGTCACGCAATGGCTGCGTCAACCCGCCGCCACGTTCATCCACCCCGCCCAGTGGTGATCGCCGACAACGTCGACCCACTGGTCCAGCGCGGAGGGGCGCGCATCCCCGGCCGGTCTCCCGGGGCACCGAAAGAACGGCGGGCGCCCCTCGCATGCGAGGGGCGCCCGTTCTCATGAGTCCTCAGCTGCAGCCGCTGGTGGAGCCGCAGCCTTCGCAAACGTAGCAGCTTCCGGCGGGCCGCATCTTCGTACCGCACGTGAAGCAGAGCGGGGCATCGGACTCCTTGCTCGCCACCCGCTCCAGCAGCTCCATCGACGAGCCGGCAGCCCGTTCCACGGGCTTCTCGGCCGGCTTGGCCTCGGCCTTCGCAGGCAGCGCGGGCCTGGTCTCGACCGGTGCGCTGGCAGCCAGCGCGGCCAGGTCGAGCTCCTCGCCGGCCGCCTCGGCGCGCGCCTGGGCGGCACGCTCCTTCGCGGTGAAGATGCCGAGTTCGGCCCGACGCTCCAGCGGCAGGAAATCCAACGCCAGGCGCCGGAAGATGTAGTCCACGACCGAGGTGGCCATCCGGATGTCCGGGTCGTCGGTCATGCCGGCCGGCTCGAAGCGCATGTTCGTGAACTTCGACAGATAGGTCTCCAACGGCACGCCGTACTGCAGACCCACCGAGATCGCGATCGAGAAAGCGTCCATGACACCGGCGAGCGTCGATCCCTGCTTGGACATCTTGAGGAACACCTCGCCGAGGCCGTCGTCCGGGTAGGACGATGCGGTCATGTAGCCCTCGGCACCGGCCACGGAGAACGACACCGTCTCCGACGGCCGCTTCTTCGGCAGCCGCTTGCGGGTGGGCCGGTACTCGATCACCTTCTCGGGCTCGGCCTTCTCCGCCCTCTCCGCGTCCTTCCTCTTGCCGCCCACGTTGAGCGCCTGGCCGACCTTGCAGTTGTCGCGGTACACGGCGATCGCCTTGAGCCCCAGCTTCCAACCCTGGAAGTAGACGTGCTCAATGTCCTCGACGGTCGCCGACTCGGGCATGTTCACGGTCTTGCTGATCGCCCCTGACAGGAACGGCTGGACCGCCGCCATCATCCGCACATGCCCCATCGGGGCGATGGAGCGTTCGCCCATGGCGCAGTCGAATACCGGGTAGTGCTCGGTGCGCAGCCCGGGAGCGTTCACCACGTGGCCGTGATCGTTGATGTACTCCGTCACCGCCTCGACCTGCTCCTCCTGGTAGCCCAGGGTGCGCAGCGCCAACGGCACGGTCTGGTTCACGATCTGCATGGAACTGCCGCCGACCAGCTTCTTGAACTTCACCAGCGCCAGGTCCGGCTCGATTCCCGTCGTATCGCAGTCCATCATCAAGCCTATGGTTCCCGTGGGCGCGAGAAGGCTCGCCTGCGCGTTCCGGTAGCCGTTCTTCTCGCCGAGCTTCAGGCACTGCTGCCACTGCTTCGCCGCCTCACGGGCGATCGGGGTCGCGAGCCGGTTCGCCTTGATCCCGTCGTTGGCGGCGGCGTGCTTGCGCATGACGCGCTGATGCGGTTCGGCGTTGCGCGCGTACCCCTCGTACGGACCCACCACGCCGGCCAACTCGGCCGACCGCCGGTACGCGGCCCCCGTCATCAGTGACGTGATCGCGCCCGCTACCGACCGGCCCGCCTCCGAGTCGTACGGCATGCCGCTCGCCATGAGCAGCGCGCCGAGGTTGGCGTAGCCGATGCCGAGCTGCCGGTACGCCCGAGTGACCTCGGTGATCTTCTGAGTCGGGAATTCGCCGAACGAGATCGAGATGTCCATCGCGGTGATGACGAGCTCGACGGACTTGACGAACTTCTCCGTGTCGAAGTCACCCGACCCGGTACGGAACTTCATCAGGTTCAGCGATGCCAGGTTGCAGGACGAGTTGTCGAGGGACATGAATTCACTACACGGGTTGCTCCCGGTGATTCGCCCGGTCTCCGGGTTCGTGTGCCAGTCGTTGATGGTGTCGTCGTACTGCAGGCCCGGGTCGGCGCACTCCCAGGCAGCCTGGGCGATCTGACGGAAGAGCCCCTTCGCGTCCACCGTCTTGAGCTTCCGGCCATCGAGGCGGGCGAGCAGGTCGAAGGCGCCACCGCTCTCGACGGCGCTCATGAACTCGTCCGAGACCCGGACCGAGTTGTTGGCGTTCTGGTACTGCACGGACGTCATGTCCTTGCCGCCGAGGTCCATGTCGAAGCCGGCGTCGCGCAGGGCGCGGATCTTCTTCTCCTCGCGCGCCTTGAGGTCGATGAACTCCTCGACATCGGGGTGGTCCACGTCGAGGATCACCATCTTCGCGGCGCGCCGGGTCGCCCCGCCGGACTTGATGGTGCCCGCGCTCGCGTCCGCGCCGCGCATGAAGCTCACCGGACCCGAGGCCTCACCACCAGAGGAGAGCAGCTCCTTCGAGCCCCGGATGCGCGACAGGTTCACGCCCGCGCCGGAGCCACCCTTGAAGATGAGCCCCTCCTCCTTGTACCAGTCGAGGATCGAGTCCATCGAATCATCGACAGACAGGATGAAGCAGTTGTGCACTCGTAGATTGCCCGACAGGTACGCGCCGCTCTCGGTTTGGATGTCATAGACGTCCATCTCGCCGAGAGACTCGATGCGAGCGATCTCGATGCGCTTGGTATCGGCCGCGCCCCGGCCCGGCATTTCGAAGCTCGCCTCGAGCTTCGCGGTCTTCCTCGGGTCAACGAAGCCGATCTCGTCGGCGAACCGGCGCCGATCGCCCGCGTTCTGAATGCGCAGGCACCAGCATCCGTGGCGGTTCTCGCGTGTGTCCGGCTTGTACCTCAGGCGCGAGAAGATGCCGAACCGCAGCAGTAGCTGCTGGATCCCGCGCATCAACTGCTCCGAGATCATGTCCACACCGACGAGCGTGGGCCGCTCACGCCGGCTCACGTAGCCCTCGGCCTGGAAGATGCTGCGCAGGTAGGCGCCGACAACGGGCAGCGGTGCCGTGAAGAGGGCGTCCGGCACCACCATGTCGGCACCACGGGCACGCAGCCCCCACCGCTCGACGAGGTCACCGAGCACACGCTCGCCGTAGATCCGGGTGCGACGGCAGTCAAGCTTTTCGTCCTTCGTCTCGACACGTCGCTCGTGCCGGTGAGCGTCCGGGAACAGGACGTTGAGGTGGTGCGTGACCCAGGAGAACTCCGCGGCGTTGACGGTCATCGCCTCGATGGTCAGCGATCGGTTGGTCCCCTTGTCGTACTGCCCGACGAACCCGTCGGACTGCAGCCAGCCGGCCACCGCAGCCTCGGCGAGTTGGCGGCCGTCGAAGTCTTCCTCTCCGTACGCGTCCCGCCGGTGCCAGGCGAGCTGGTCGCCCGGCTTCAGCTCGCCGGCCGGAACATAGCGGCCACCCGCGGCACCCGAGCAGCGCCAGACAAGATGGTCCGGCGTGACGTCGAGGGTGTAACCGGCCTTGGTGTGCAGCCGCAGGACCTCCTTGACCCCGTTCGCCTTCACGGCAATGATCCGGGTCACGCCATGGGCGTCGAAGACCTTCTCGCCCACAGCGTTGCCCTCCACCAGTTCGCCGATGGGCCGCAGGCCGGCGGGTGTGCTCACGAGGGCGTGGTACGGCTGGCACGCGCTGACCTGCTGGCTTGAGGGCGTACCCACGTTGAACCAGACCGGTGAGTTGAAGCTGAACACCTGGTGCAGCAGCATCCACGTCAACTCGTGGTCGAAGACCTCGGCGTCGGCGTCCGTGGCGAAGTAGCCGTGCTCGACCCCGGCCCCGCGGTAGGCGGTCACCACCCGGTCGATGAGCTGGCGCAGCGACGACTCGCGCTGTGGGGTGCCGACCGCGCCGCGGAAGTACTTCGTGGTGACGATGTTCGTCGCGTTGACCGACCAGAAGCTGGGGAACTCGACGCCACGCTGCTCGAAGACGACCGAACCGTCACGCCAGTTGGTCATCACGACATCGCGGCGCTCCCAGGTCACCTCGTCGTAGGGGTGCACGCCGGGCGTGGTCCAGACGCGGTCCAGATGCAGCCCGCCGGCCCGACGCGTGCGTGCCGACTCCCCTGTCCCCGCTGCCGTCCGCACGGTGCGGCTAGGCGAGCCGTCGCCGGATGGAGTCCCCACTGCCCGAGTCATCTGCTCTCCTCATTGGTCGGCGCCCAGATTGGGTCCCCTCCGCCTGGAGGCCCAAGGTCTAGGTGAATTACACCGGTGAAACTACTACATGTTGGGTTTGGGGTGTCAATGGTCCTCCACCAGTCGCGGCTGTCGCCAGCCCGACAGAGTGCGTCGCCGACACCATCAGCCCACCGTCCCCTGACCGCCGCGCCGCACGCGTTCCGAGCCCCCGGCACGTCCCCCACCCAGGAAGAAGTCTTGCCCCCGGGTCTGACATCCTCGCCCGAATGGCCGCGATCCCGTGGCTGCCACGATCGGCGAGTCGTGCCCAGTCGGCGAGTCGTGTCGGCGTGTCGCGTCCGGTGAGGGCGGCGCCCGCGTTTACACTGCGTGATCGAACAACGCCGTTCTGAGTATCGGATCCGACACTCTCGGACGGTGGCCATAGCGGGCGACGACCGGCTCGGAATCGGCCGAGCGTCGACCAGACGATCATCCGAATGGCCGGATAAACCAGGCGATACGGGGCACGAGGCATGAGTCAGCTTGACTCACACCGTTGTGATTCGTCTACGGTGGGTCCGGCGATTCGGAAGTCCGACACCGCGACGCGTTCGCCCTGATCATCGGACCCGGTCCGCTTGTCCCTACTTCCTCACGAAGGGTGACTGTCTTGGCTGCCCGGTATACCGGCCGCCACGTCCGCCAGGCCCGCCACGGCGCCTGGGTCAATAAGACACGGACGCGTACGCGCAGACCGCCCACGCACCTCTTGCCGGCCGCTGCCGCCGTCACCGTCGCCGGGCTTCTGGTGGGCGGCGCGAGCGCGGCGATCGGCCTGAGCCCGGCGAGCAACGTGTCGAAGCTGCCCGCCTTCGATCCGGCCGATATCCCGCCGCCCGACCCCGCCGCCGGCGAGGCGATGCAAGCCCCCAACGCGGCACCGGCTCCGCTGGCGACACAGGCCGATGACGCAACGAACGCTGAAATCGTCGCGGCCGGCTCGTGCAAGGTCTCGTACATGTCGGCGGGCGGGAAGACGGCCAGCGGCGAAACGTTCGACCCGAACGCTCTCACCGCGGGGCACAAGTCCCTGCCCTTCGACACGATGGTGCGGGTAACGAACCCGGCCAACGGCGAGTCCGTGGTCGTCCGCATCAACGACCGCGGGCCAGGCAACGGCGACCGTTGCCTGAACCTGAGTGAGGCGGCGTTCGCCTCGATCGCGAAGTTGTCGCAGGGTGTGGTCAACGTCAGGTACGAGGTCCTGGCGCAGGACGCGACCTGACCCCCACAACCCGTACGGACGGGCATGCAGCGGTCGCCGGCAACGGCGGCCGCTGCGGCGTTTCGGTGGGGTGTCCGAACGGGTCGAAGCACCCGCCGCGTGGTCACGATGGCGAACCGGGAGGTCCGAAGGGTGACGGGTATGCGGCATGCTGTGTACCCATGAGTGGGCGCAGCGCGACCGGACACGGTCCGCGACGACACGCGCTCAGCGCCGAGGCCGCGACCGGACTCGGCGCCGCGGTGGCGGTCGTGCTCGTCGTCGCCGGGGTCGAGGTCATCGAGGGCCCACCGGCGACCGCATGGCTGGTGATCGCGCCCTTCCTCGCGGCCGCGTTCGCCCCGTGGCGCCATGTCGTGGGCGTCGGCGCGCTGGCGACCGCGATCGCGATCGCGGTCGCCGCTCAGGGGCCCCACCGCTTCGCCCAGCCGGCGCTCGCGACGGTCGTCGGCTTGGCCCTGTCGACCACGGTCGCCGTGGCGGTGAGCGTGTTCCGCCAGACGCAGACCCAGCGCTACGCGGACCTGGTCAAGCTCGCCAACGTGGCGCAGGAGGCGGTGCTGCGGCCACTCGGCCCCCAGGTCGGGCAGTTCGCCGTGGCCGGCCGCTACGTCTCCGCGAGCGCCGCGGCTGACATCGGCGGGGATCTCTACGAGGCGCTGGACACCCCGTTCGGCGTTCGAATGATCATCGGCGATGTGACCGGCAAGGGCATCGATGCCGTGCGGACGGCGAGCGTCCTGCTCGGCGCCTATCGGCACGTCGCGTACGAGCGCTCCGACCTGCGCGACATCGTCGCCGACCTGGACCGGGTCGTGAGCCGCTCCGCCGGCGACGAGGAGTTCGTCACCGCGGCGCTCGTCGAAGAGCGGGGCGGCACATTGACGGTGTTGAACTGCGGTCACCCCGGCCCGCTGCTGCTGAGGCAGGGGCGGGTGATCGCGCTCGACCCACCACGAACCGCGCCGCCGCTGGGCTTGACGCCCACCGTGGTGCCCCGGGTCGAGCATCTCGAACCCGGAGACCGCCTGCTCCTGTACACCGACGGGCTCGCCGAGGCTCGCCGCTCGGGCGAGTTCTTCCCGACCCGGGAGCGGGCCTGGGCCCTGCTCGGCCACGGTACGGTCGAGCACGGCCTCGCCTCACTGGAGAGCGCGCTCGTCGAGTGGGTCCCCCGGGGTCAGTTCGAGGACGACATCGCCCTGCTGCTGCTCGAGTACACCGGAGCCGCGCCCGAGGCGGAGCCAGCGGTGCCGAGTTGGCGCATCGGCGGAACCAGGGTCGACCAGCCCTGATCGGTCCTCGACAAGCTCCGGCTCTTCCGGGACTCGGTGACGGCCGATGTAGACGTACCGGCGCGCGACGAGCTCCTGCAGCGTGGCGAGCACGGGTCCTCACCTCCTCGGGGTGATGTCCAGGGAACGGGGTTTGGTACTCCCTCGGAGAAACGACAGGTCTGTAGTTCGGTGATGCCGGAGTGTCCGTCAGCGTTGTGGTTGCCGTGGTTACTGCCGGGTAATAGTCTTGGTTACTGCCGAGTAACCAGGCGGACCACCACGGGAGCGGACCCAGATGAGCCACTATCGGAGCAACCTGCGCGACATCGAGTTCAACCTGTTCGAGGTCTTCGGCGGCCCCGACCAGTCGACGTTCGGCCAGGGCCCATTCGCCGAGGTCGACGAGCAGACCGCCCGCAGCGTCCTGGCCGAGGTGGACCGGCTCGCCCGGGAGGATCTCGCCAGCAGCTACGAGGTCGGCGATCGTGAGCCACCGGTCTTCGACCCGGCCACGCAGACCGCACCCCTGCCACCGGAGTTCCACCGGTCATACCGCGCATTCATGGACGCCGAGTTCTGGCGCCTCGACCTGCCCGCCGCCCTCGGCGGGACCAACGCTCCGCGGATGCTCTGGTGGCTGCTCGCCGAGCTCGTCCTCGGCGCCAACGCCCCGGTATGGATGTACGCGTCGGGCCCGTCATTCGCCCACACGCTGTTCCGCGAGGGCACGCCCGAGCAGAAGCAGTGGGCGAAGCTCATCATCGCCCGGGGCTGGGGCGCGACCATGGTGCTCACCGAACCGGATGCGGGCTCGGATGTCGGCGCCGGCCGCACCCGCGCCATCCCGCAGCCGGACGGCTCCTGGCACATCGAGGGTGTTAAGCGCTTCATCACCAGCGCCGAACATGACCTGAGCGAGAACATCGTCCACTACGTGCTCGCCCGCCCGGTGGGCGTGCCCGGCGCGGGCGGCCCCGGCACCAAGGGCTTGTCCCTGTTCATCGTGCCGAAGTTCCACTTCGACCCGCAGACCGGCGAACTCGGCGAGCGCAACGGCGTGTTCACCACCAACGTCGAGCACAAGATGGGCATCAAGGTCTCCAACACGTGCGAGCTGACCTTCGGCGGACAGGGCATCCCGGCCAAGGGCTGGCTGCTCGGCGACGTGCACGACGGCATCCGGCAGATGTTCCTGGTCATCGAGTACGCCCGGATGATGGTCGGCACCAAGGCGATCGCCACGCTCTCGACGGGCTACCTCAACGCACGTGAGTACGCCAAGACCCGCGTGCAGGGCGCGGACCTGCTCGAGCAGGCGGACAAGAGAGCCCCCCGCGTCACGATCACCCACCACCCGGACGTACGCCGCTCACTCGCGCTCCAGAAGGCGTACGCCGAAGGGCTGCGCGCGTTGGTGGCGTACACCGCGAGCTTCCAGGACAAGGCGCGCATGGCCGAGCACGCGGGCGACGCCGAGGCGGCGAGGGTGGCCGAACGGGTCAACGACCTGCTCCTCCCGCTGGTCAAGGGCTGCGGCTCGGAGCGGGCGTACGAGCTGCTCGGTCATGAGTCGCTGCAGACCTTCGGCGGTTCGGGCTACCTGCAGGATTACCCGCTCGAGCAGTACGTCCGCGACGCCAAGATCGACGCACTCTACGAGGGCACGACCGCGATCCAGAGCCTCGACCTCGTCTTCCGCAAGATCGTGAAGGACGGGGGGACGGCGCTGGGCGTCGTCACGGGCGAGATCACGGCGTTCCTCGCGGCGGAGTCGGCGGACGACGCGACCGCCCGCGCCTACGCCGATGGCCAACTCAAAGAGGAGCGGCTCGCCCTCAGCACCGCCCTCGTCGACGTGCAGGGCATGCTCGCAGCGGTGCTCGGTTGGCTCGGCGCCTCGGCGGAGGACCCCGCCCAGCTCTACAAGGTGGGGCTCTCATCCCGGCGGATCCTGCTCGCCCTCGGCGACCTCATCGTCGGCTGGCTGTTGCAGCGCCAGGCCGAGGTGGCTCTCGCGGCACTCGGCCGCGGCGAGATCTCCGAGGCAGACCGCCACTTCTACCAGGGCAAGGTCGCCTCGGCCCGGTTCTTCGCCCGCGAGGTGCTGCCTCGGCTGAGCAGCGACCGTCGCATCGTCGAGGGCACGACCCTGGACATCATGGATCTGCCCGAGGAGGCGTTCTGAGCCTGACCACTCGCAGGTCCTGGCTCAGCTCGCCCCGCGCCTTCAGTCCGTCCGGGCGGTGTGCGAGGCGTTGAGCTGGGCGGTCATACTCCCCAGGTCGGTCCACGACCCGGCCACGGTGTGCACCGCGATCCCCGCCGTACGCAGGCCGTCGGCGTCGGCGCGCTCCGGGTCGAGCAGGGCCGACAGATCCGACACGCCGGGATTGTGTCCAATGAGGAGGATGGCGGCGGCCTCCTCGCCGCTGGACTGGAGCGTGGCGAGCAGCGTCCGTGCCGAGGCCGCATAGATCGTCCGCTCGTACCGGACCACGGGGGCCGAGGGCAGCACCGTCGCGACGCCGTGCCACGTCTGCCGCGTCCGCCGGGCCGGCGAGCAGAGCACCAGATCCGGCATGAGTCCACTGTGGAGCAGCCAGGCGCCCGCTGCGGCCGCGTCGGCGTGGCCGCGCTCGGTCAGCGGCCGATCGGCGTCGGGCATGCCGTCCGGGTTCGCCGCCTTGGCGTGCCGCAGGATCACCAGGGTTCGGGTGCTCACGGCATCATCCTGGCACCGTCCAGGCCCACGCCGAAGCGGTACGGCCGCCAGCTGCTCAGGCGTAGAGAGCCAGGTAGAGCGCGACGTGGTGGGCGAGGGCAGCCAGCACCGTGCAAGCGTGGAAGAACTCGTGATGACCGAAGTAGCGCGGCCAGCCCTTCGGGCGGCGCAGGGCATAGAAGACCGCACCGACCGTGTAGGCCACGCCGCCGACCAGCAGCAGCACGAGCAACGCGACCCCGCCGCTTCGGACCAGGCCCGGCAGCACGAACACCGCGACCCACCCCAGGGCGACGTATACCGGTGCCGACGCCCAGCGCGGTGCGTGCGGCCACGCGAGCTTCATCACCACGCCGGCGAGCGCACCGCCCCAGACAACCCAGAGGATCACGGCCGCGTGGCGGGGTGGGAGCAGCAGCACGCTGAAGGGCGTGTAGGTGCCGGCGATGAACACGAAGATCATCGAGTGGTCGAGCCGGCGCATCAGCGCGTGCCCGCGCGGCGACCACACCCGGCGGTGGTACAGCGCGCTCACGCCAAAGAGTCCACAGAGACAGACGCTGTAGGTGAGTGCGCCGACAAATGGGGCCAGGCCGTCGCGGGTCGCCGCCAGGCTGCACAGGACGACGCCGCAGGCGAGCGCCACGAAGAACGCGTACGTGTGCAGCCAGCCGCGCAGCAGCGGCTTACCGATGTCCTTCGGTCGCACGCGGGGCACGGTCGTCGTCGCCATGCCATGCATCCTATGGTTACGAGATCGTAAGTTACTTCCGGGTAGCTGGACCACGCTGCCTCAAGGGGCGGCCGTGTGCGAGAACGACGGCGTGGTCGAAGATGGGCGGCAGGGCCGGGGCGAGCGCGAGGGCGGAGGCGGGCATGCGGGTACGCGCGGTGGGCGCCCAGGCCCTGCTGCTGGAGGTCGATGACCCCGCGGCGTGGTTTGCGGAACTGCGCCGGCGTCGGGACCTCGGCGAACTCGAGGTGGTGGACATCGTTCCCGGCGCGCAGACCGTCCTGCTCGACGGCCTCGCCGACCCCGCCGCGGCAACCGAGTCGCTGCGCGGCTGGCGGACGACGGTGGCGGCCGGCACGCCCACGGGTCCGGTCGTCGCGGTCCCCGTCGTCTTCGACGGTCCTGACCTGGAGGACGTAGCCCGGCTCTGGGGGATCGGCGCCGCCGAGGTCGCCCACCGTCTGGAGCAGACGCCGTTCCACGTGGCCTTCTGCGGCTTCGCACCCGGCTTCGCCTACCTCGCCGGACTGCCGGAACACCTCACCGTGCCCCGTCTGGCGACACCGCGTCCAAAGGTGCCCGCGGGCTCGGTCGGTCTCGCGGACCGCTTCGCCGGGATCTACCCGACCGCCTCCCCCGGCGGTTGGCGGCTGGTCGGGCACACGACAACCGTGCTCTTCGATCCCGCCCGCACCCCGCCGGCACTGCTCAGCCCCGGCACCCGGGTCCGCTTCACCCCCGTTGAGTCCACAGTGGAGGGCACCGTGGCTCTGGATGAGAAGAGCCAACGGTGATAGCGATCGTGAAGCCGGGGCTGCTCACTACGATCCAGGACCTCGGTCGCCCCGGCTACGCGCACCTCGGCGTCGCCCGGTCGGGTGCGCTCGACCCGCCCGCGCTCGCTCGCGCCAATGCTCTGGTCGGCAATCCGGACTCCGCCGCGGGGCTGGAGACGACGCTGATGGGCACGGTCCTGCGCACCGAGTCGGCCCACACCATCGCGGTCACCGGCGCCCCCGCAGTGGTCACTGTGGACGGTCAGGCCATCGCAGTCGACGAGGCCGTGGACGTGCCCGAGGGCTCGCTCGTCGAGGTCGGCCCGGCCCTGTCGGGCGTCCGGTCCTACCTGGCCGTCGCCGGGGGCATCCGCGTGGCGCCGGTGCTGGGCAGCCGCTCCACCGACACGCTCTCCGGCCTGGGTCCACCGCCGATACGGGCCGGGTTCGTACTCCCCGTCGGCAGCCCTCGCCTGCCGCTCGAGGTCCCGACCCCGCCGCGTCTGCCCGCGCCGGCGCCGATCACGGCGGAGCTGACCGTACGGATCCGGTTGGGGCCGCGACACGACTGGTTCAGCGTGCCGGCGCGCGACGCGCTGGTGGGGCAGCCGTACGTCCTGACGCCCCAGAGCAACCGGGTGGGTGCACGGCTGGCCGGCCCACCCCTGACCCGGGCGTTGCCGGGCGAGTTGGCGAGCGAGGGGATCGTGCTCGGCGCGGTGCAGGTTCCGGCGAACGGGCAGCCCCTGGTCTTTCTCGCCGACCATCCGACCACGGGCGGCTACCCCGTGATCGCTGTGGTGGATCGGGCGGACCTGCCATTGCTCGCTCAGGCACGGCCCGGCACGTCGATCCGGTTCGTGCCATGGACCTGAACGCCGACCTTGGCGAAGGGTTCGGTGCCTGGCGGCTCGGCGACGACGCGGCCCTGCTGGACGTGGTGACCAGCGCGAACGTCGCCTGTGGCTTCCATGCCGGCGATCCGGGCACCATGCGGCGCGTCTGCGCTTGGGCCGCCGAGCGCGGCGTGGCGGTCGGAGCTCAGGTCGGGTACCGGGATCTCGCCGGGTTCGGACGGCGGCGCATCGACTACGACCCGGGCGAGCTGTGTGACGACATCATCTACCAGATCGCGGCGCTGGACGGGTTCTGCCGTGTCGCGGGCGACCGGGTGCGCTACGTCAAGCCGCACGGCGCGCTGTACAACACGGCGACGGTGGACGCCCGCCAAGCCGGCGCCATCGTTGCGTCCATTGTGGACTATGACCGATCGCTGCCGGTGCTCTGCCTGCCTGGCTCGACCCTGGCCGGCGTGGCCACCGCTGCCGGACTACGCGCCGTCGCCGAGGGGTTCGCCGACCGTGCCTACGCCAGCGACGGCACGCTCGTGCCCCGTAGCGAGCCGGGGGCCGTGGTCGTCGAGGTGGACGCTGTGGTGGAGCGCACGGTACGGATGGCCACCACGGGCGAGGTGGAGGCCAGCGACGGTACGGTGCTCGGATGCGCCGTCGCGTCGGTATGCCTGCACGGCGACACCCCGGGAGCCGTCGACCTCGCCCGGCGGGTACGCGCGGCCCTGGTCGAGGCCGGGGTGCCGCTCACCCCGTTCGCGTAGCGCGCCTGATGGTCGCTCCCCATGCTCCGCGCTGTGCCTGATGGTCGCTCCGCGTGCTCTGCGAAGTGTCACCGGTGTCGCTTAGCATGCGTCCATGCCGACCCATCTCAGCCTGGACGACCATCTCACCGCGTTGCGGCGAAGCGGCGATCTGCTGCGTGACGCCGCGGCCTCGGCCGGGCTCGACGCCACGGTGCCGACCTGTCCAGCCTGGAACGTCGCCGACCTCGTGACCCACCAGGGCATGGTGCATCGGTGGGCCGCGGCGAACCTGCGCGGTGACCGCGACAGCGACACCGACGCCTTTGTCGCCGAAGCCGCTGCCGCATCCGACCTGCTCGCCTGGTTCGACGAGGGCCTGCAGGCGGTTCTGGACACGTTGGCATCGGCGCCGGAGGACGTGGCGGCGTTGGTGTTCCTGCGGGACGCGCCACCACCACGCCGCTTCTGGGCGCGGCGGCAGGCGCACGAGACGACCATCCACGGTGTCGACGCCGTTGCGGCAAGCCTCGGACGTTGGCCGACCGCCGATCGGATCGGCATCGAACCGGCGTTGGCCGCTGATGGCATCGACGAGCTGCTGACCGGCTTCATCACCCGCGGCAAGGGAAAGCTACACACCGAGCAGCCGTGCACGCTGGTCGTCCGGGCCGAGGACACCGGGCACGCCTGGACCGTGCAGCTCAGCGACGCTCCGATCGTCACCACCGTGGGCCTGACCGAGCCGGCCGATGCCGTCTTCACCGGCAGTGCCGCCCAGCTCTACCTGAGCCTGTGGAACCGGGCCGACGAGCTGACCGTGGTCGGTGACGCGGGTCTGGCCAAGCTGTGGCGGGACAACGTCCACGTCCGCTGGTCATGACCCCCGCGACGCTCCGTCGAGGCCGCGCAGGATCAGCGGCAGCCGCTGTGCTCCGTCGGCCGAGACCACGATCGGCACGCCCCAATCCTGACGGGTGAGGTAGCACGCCGGGTGCTCCGCCTCGGTGTCGCACGTCGCGGCCTGCGCGACGACCTGAAGGATGCCACGCTCCACTGTGGACGAGATGACGACGGTACGTTCGAGGTCGTGGGTCACGCCCGCACCCGAGCGCAGGAGTTCGGGCGGCGACGCGGAGACCTCCAACCGGGTCGACGGTCCCCACGACTCGTCGAGCTTCTGCCCCGGCGCCGGCTCGAAGACCACCCGCAGGCTCACCTCACCCGGGGCGAGCATGGTGGGCGGCCGCTCGGTGCGCAGACGCACGGGTTGCGCAGCCACGACCTCGGTCAGGGCCAACGGAACCAAACGGTGGCCCGCGGACTCGACCACCGCGAGGCTTCCGTCGGCGAGCGTCACGACGTCGCTCGGCTCGGCCAGGCCTGAGGCCAGCGTGGAGACGCCGCCCGAGCCAGGGTCGTAGCGCCGGACCGCGCCGTTGTACGTGTCGGCGACGAGCACCGTGCCGTCGGGCAGCGCGTGGACACCGAGCGGGTGCTGCAGGAGCGCCTCATCGGCCGGGCCGTCCACATGCCCGAAGTCGAACAGACCCAGGCCCACGACGGTGTGCATGGCCCCGTCCCGGACGTAGCGCAGGGCGGACGACTCCGCGTCGGCGACCCAGAGCGTACGGGCGTCCGCCGAGACCGACAGTCCCGACGGCTGTGCCATGAAGACCTGATCGAGCGGGCCGTCGCGCAGGGCCTCAACCGTCGTGCCGGCATAGGCCCCGGCGAGCCCCGCGACCGGGTCGAACCACCACAGTTGATGGATGCCGGCCATCGCCACGACCACGCGGTCGCCGTACCACGCCACGTCCCAGGGCGACGACAGGTCGACCTCGGCAGCGGGGTGCGGATCGAAGCCCACGGTGCCCCGCCATTGACGTCCCGTGCCGGCCACAGTGGACACCTCGCCGCTCTCCAGCCGCACGCCGCGCAGCAGGTGGTTCACGGTGTCGGCGACCACGAGGTCGTACCCGGCCCGCGCCGCCACTTCGGGGGGCAGCAGACACAGCCCATTGGGTTCGGAGAACTCGGCTTCACCGGCCCTACCGTCGCTGCGACCCCGGCGGCCCGAGCCGATGCGCGACCGGACCGAGTCGAGCCCATCGAGGACCGCCACGCTGTGGTGCGCGGCATCGGCGACGAGCAGTTCCCCGGACCGGCCGAGAACCGCCCGGGCGGGAAAGCGCAGGGTAGCGGCCGGGTCGGTAGGGGGAGCGGTCAGGCCCGAGGCGGCCGCGGCGACATGGCTGCCGTCGCCGCGGCGCAACGTCTGGCGTCCACTGTGGATTTTCACCAGCTCGTCGATGAGCCGTCGCAGTCCCTCGGCGTGACCCTCGCCCGCCATCGCGGCGACCACGTACCCCTCCGGGTCGACCACGACCAGCGTCGGCCAGGCCTTGGCCGCGTACTGGTCCCAGGTCCGCAGCTCCGGGTCGTCGAGGACGGGGTGAGTCACGCCGTACCGTTCGACCGCCGCCGCGAGCGCGACCGGGTTCCGCTCGTGCTCGAACTTGGGCGAGTGCACGCCGACCACGTCGAGCACGTCGCGGTACTTCTCCTCGACCGGGCGCAGTTCGTCGAGCACGTGCAGGCAGTTGACGCAGCAGAAGGTCCAGAAGTCGAGGATCAGGATCCGTCCCCGGAAGTCCCTGATGTTCAACTGCGTGCCGCCAGTGTTGAGCCAACCCCGTCCGCGCAGCTCCGGCGCCCGTACCCGCGTCATCGACCCATCATCCCCGACGAACATGTCCCGATTGATCAGATAGCCCCAGCAGCGGGCGCTCACACCAGCGAGAGTCCGGATCAAGGTACGGCCGCAGCAGCGCGGTCAGGTCTGGATCGCTTCGGCCCAGCAGGTTCTCGCTGGCGAGCTTCCGGGCGACGCCCGCGAGCAGGTCGGCGACCTGGACGCGAGGGTCGATTCGGGAGTCCACCTGGCGGAACTGGAGGAAGCGGCCGTGAGCCGGCAGACGGATCAGCTCCAACGGCGGCGCGGCCAGGACCTGCTCGAGTCGTCGCATCCGCCGCTCGGTCAGCGCTGACTGCTCGTCGTGGATGACCGCGATCGGATGCACCCCACGACTCCAGTGCAGCACGGTGCGAGCCAGCGCCGGAATCAACGGCTCCAGGACGGGGTGCAGCATCTGATCGTCGAGCAGCCGCGCCCGGGCCGCATACGCCTCCGGGCGCCGGTCACCTAGTTCGTCGAGAATCGATGTGACCGGTACCCGGTCCATGCCTCGCAGCACCGCGACCTGATCGAAGAACGCGTCGACAGGTTCCCGCACGAGCCGCCGACGATCTGCCCGCAGGAGCACGTTGGCCGCGGCCAGGAACGCGCGCCAGGGCTGCGGACCGAACGCGTCCGGGCCGGCCCGACAGAGCCGGGTCGCCAGGCTGGCGATCCGCTGGTCCGGCACCAGACCCAGCGTCGCGGCATCCACCGCTGCCCCGAGGAACAGGTCGAGAATCCGGCCGAGGATGAAGCACGACTTGTGGGTCAGGTGGACCCTGGCCCGGCCGTACACCGGACCGGACGACGCGAGGAAGCCGACCAGACCCGCGCCACCGTTGGCCCGGATCAGATGCGAGGCCTTGAACTCGTAGCTGTGTTGGCGAGGCGGGCCACGCAGCGCGCGGATCGCCTCCGCCGCCCCGTCGATCGGCAACCGGACGCTGGCGTACGCGATGACGTCGGAGTTCGCGGTCGCGAGGTTGGTGCCCTCCCAGCCCGACTCGTCGCACGCGATCTGGAGAGCGGGCTCGGCTGACGTCTGTGCGGTCCCCACGTGCTCTCCTGGTGCTCCAGACGGATCCGTCGACGTGTGATCACACGTCGACGCTCACATCCGTGGAGCTGCCGGACGACATGGGCCCATCGTGGCGGCGCGGACCCGGTTGGGCCACCGACTTTCCCGGCGCATTCAATCCTGGACATGCAGCGAGTCAAGGAACGTGGTGATCAGTAGCCAGTACCGGTCGGGAAGATCCAGCCACGGAAAGTGGCCGGCCTGCTCGATCACCGCAAGGCGGCCGACCCCGGTTGACAGCGCCTCGGCTATCTCGCGGGACGCCGACGGCGCGGTCACGGGATCGAGCGCTCCCACGCATACCAGCGTAGGGCAGGTGATCTTGCTGAGCTGATCGACGACGTCGAGGTGGCGCATGAGCCACATGCCGGCAACGGCGACGCCAGGATTGCGGACCCGGCGAGCCAGCTCATCCCGAGTCGGCACGTGCGGTCCGAAGGCCGAGAAGACGAGATCCCATTCGGCATCGGTGACCGGGTCGCCGTCGTAGTCGCGCCGCGCGAGTTCGGCCACCTCGTCACCCGCCACGCCACGGAAGCCCTCGACCAGGCGGTCGAGGTTGAAGCGGGCCATCGTCGACTGCAGGATCAGCGCCGCGGCGTGGCCCGGATAGCGTGCGCCATAGAGCATGGCGACGAAACCACCCATCGAGTGACCGAGCACGACCGGTCGATTGATCCCCACGGCCTCGCAGAACGCGCGCAGGTCGTCCGCGCACAACTCAAAGCTCCACGACAACGCATCATGCCGCTGGGAACGGCCATGGTCGCGCAGGTCGAGGTACACCACCTGAGCGTGCGCGGCCAGGCGGGAGAAGTACGGCTTGAAGTAGGAGTGGTCATAGCTACCAGGCCCACCGTGCACGAGCACGACCGTCGGGCGCTCGCGCATGACCGAGCCGTTCGGTTCCAGCTCGCATCCATCAACATCGAACCACAGCCGGGTGCCGTTGACCTCGACGTGCATCCGTACCGTCCCGCCTCAGCGCGGCCGTGACTGACCGCGGAGGTTACGAGGCTGGCGCCGAAGGCTGTTCGGTCGGCGTCGTGTTGACGGGAACGAGGCAACGGTACGTCTTCGCCCCCGTGGTCTCGGTCACTTCGAGCCAGGGCTGCCGGGCGTCCTCGCACTCGGTCTGGCTGTTGACGATCGAGTCGATCCGGTACGCCCCGGGTGTGCCGCAGTCGACCAGGATGGCGGAGTCACCCTGCTGCTGCACGCACTTGTTCACCGCGAAGTCGTTGCCGGTGCCCGCGGAGAGGTACTTCAGGCCGATGAACGCGCCGACACCCACGACCACGATCACCGCCGCCAGCACGACCACGATGACCAGTCCGCGCCGGGGCTTGGCGCCAGGGGCCGGGCGCTCCTCGTAGCCGGAGTCATCCCTGGGCGGTGCGCCCGCGCCGTACGTCGCCGGGCTGCGGCCCGGTGCGCCGTAGGCACCACCGGGGCGAGGCGCCTCGAACTGGCTCGGCGGCTGACCGTACGGGGCAGGTGGTGGGGCCGGCGGCGCGCCGTAGTGTCCCGGCGCGGAGCCCCCATACGTCGTGCCCGCGGGCGCCGGTGCCGAGGAGCCGTATGTCGTCCCGGGAGGTGCCGGCGGCGTCCCGTACGCGGCGGGAGCGGGTGGCGCGCCATACGTCCCGCCCGCGGGCGGCGACCCGTAGGTCGGGGCCGCCGGCACCGATGCGCTGCCGGCGACTCTCGCGTGGCCGCTCGCCGGTGCCTGGCCGGGAGTGGCTGAGCCGACGGATGCCGATCCCACGGGCGCGGAGCCGGCCGGAGGCTGGCCGACGGGTGGCTGACCCAGTGGAGGCTGGCCGAACGGAGGCTGGCCCACCGGTGCCGACGCCTGCGGGGACGCTCCGTATGTGCCGCCCTGCCCGTAGGGGGCTCCGTAGGTGCCGGCCGGGGCGGGTGGGTTGGGGAAGGCTCCGGGTCCGGCCGGACCGCCCTGACCCGGCACGGGAACCGAAGCCGAGGCCGAGTAGCGCGGCTGAGCTGGTTGCGCCCGGTCGCCGTCCGCGGGTGGTTCGGCGGGCGGGTACGGCTCCGACATGGGTGCCTCCTGATCGTGCTCGCCACCCCTGGGGTGCGGGGCTCCGTGCCGTGCTCCGGCGGCGGTGGGGGTGCGACTGGACGAGGACACGGTACCCGGCCGCACCACAGGTGTGTCACCCCCGGTCGGCCCGTGTTCCCGACGAGCGGAGACCGGAGATCCGGGGCCCGGCCCGGCGCTGTGATCAAGAGGCGCCGGGCGAGGTCCTAGATCAACTCGTCGTGGGGACGGCGGCGTCGGTCAGCCCCAGCCGAGCAACGAGCCCTCCGGGTCGGCGAGGAATGATCCGATGTCGCGCAGGAACAGCGAGCCGAGTTCGCCGTCGATGATCCGGTGGTCGAAGGAGAGACCGAGTGTGGTGACGTCGCGCACCCGGACCTTTCCCTTGTGGACCCAGGGCGTCGGCCGCACGGCCCCGAAGGCGAGGATGGCCGCCTCACCCGGTGGCAGGATCGGCGTGCCACTGTCCACCCCGAACACACCAACATTGGTGATGGTGAACGTCCCGCCGATCATGTCCGCGGGTGCCGTACGCCCGTCCCGGGCGGTGACCACGAGGGCTGTCATGGCGTCGGCCAACTCGCGCAGGCTCAGCCGACCCGCGTCCTTGATGTTCGGTACCAGCAGGCCCCGGGGCGTCGCGGCGGCGATGCCGAGGTTCACGTACTCCTTGACGACGATCTCGGGTGCGTCCGGGTCCGACCCCGCCGACCAGGTGGAGTTCACCATGGGATGGCGACGGATCGCCAGCAACGTCGCCTTCGCCACCAGAAGCAGCGGCGAGACCCGCGTGTCACGCCAGTCCGGGCGTTCCTTCAGCCGCGCCAGCGCCTTCATCGACCGCGTCATGTCGACGCTGAGGAACTCGGTGACGTGGGGCGCGGTGAACGCTGAGGCGACCATGTTCTGTGCGGTGAGCTTGCGCACGCCCCGCACCGGCACGCGGTGCTCCCGGTTCGGCCCGAAGAGCGCGAGGCTGGTCGGCGTGACCAGCGTCGCGAGCTCGGCCGTCCCGGCGGTCGCGGTGGAGAACTCGCCGGCCGCCGCCGCGTGGACATCGTCGCGGGTGATGGAACCGGATGGTCCGCTGCCGACGATCCCGTCGAGGTCGACGCCGAGATCGCGGGCCAGCTTGCGCACCGGCGGCTTGGCGAGCACCGGGGCGGTGGCGGGCTCCACTGGGGACGGTGGCGGTGCCGCGGTGTCCGGCGCCGCCGTCACGGTCTGACTGTCCACTGTGGAGCTCGTGGGTGCCTGGACCCGGGGACGCCGGGTTGGTGTCGTGGTCCGCGGGCCATAGCCCACGAGCACCGCCGTACGGCCGCCCGGGGCCGCCTCGCCCGTCTGGGCCTGCTCGGCCGTGGCGGGCGCGGCTGGCTCGGGAAGGTCGCCGGCGCTCGGGTCGGTGTCGATGAGGATGATCGGCGAACCGACCTGGACCGTCGCGCCCTCCGGCTGATGGATCCGGAGCACGCGGCCGGCCCACTTAGCGGGGATCTCCACCGCGGCCTTCGCGGTCTCCACCTCGACGATCGGCTGGTTCAGCAGGACCGTGTCACCCTCGGCGACCAGCCACTTGATGATCTCTCCCTCGGTGAGCCCCTCGCCGAGGTCCGGCAGGGCAAACTCACGCAGTCGGCTCATCGCCCTCACCACTCCCCGGTCCGGTCGACGGCGTCGAGAATCCGGTCGAGGTCGGGCAGGTACTCGTCCTCGAGCCGGGCAGGCGGGTACGGGGTGTCGAAGCCGGTCACCCGCAGCACCGGAGCCTCCAACGAATAGAAGCACTCCTGCGTCACCTGAGCGGCCACCTCGCCGCCGAGTCCGCCGCTGCGCGGGGCCTCGTGCACGACGATGGCCCGCCCGGTCCGCCGTACCGATTCGTACACCGGGTCCAGATCCAGCGGTGAGAGCGACCGGAGGTCGATCACCTCGAGCTCGCGCCCCTCGGTGGCCGCCGCGTCCGCGGCCTCCATAGCGGTACGGACCATCGGGCCGTAGGCGATGATCGTGGCGTGCCGGCCGGGCCGGACCACCCGTGAGGCGTGCAGCGGGAAGGCGTCGTCGAGGCGAGCGCCGGTCGGGACTTCGGCCTTCTCCCAGTACCGCCGCTTGGGCTCGAGGAAGACCACCGGGTCGTCGGAGGCGATCGCCTGCTGGATCATCCAGTAGGCGTCGAGCGCGTCGGCGCAGGTGACCACCTTCAGGCCGGCGGTGTGCGCGAAGTACGCCTCGGGCGACTCGGAGTGGTGCTCGACCGCGCCGATGCCGCCGCCGTAGGGGATCCGGATGACGATCGGCAGCCGCACGCGACCACCCGACCGGTAATGCAGTTTCGCCACCTGGGACACGATCTGGTCGTACGCGGGGTACACGAACCCATCGAACTGGATCTCGCACACAGGCCGGTAGCCGCGGATCGCCAGCCCCACCGCGGTGCCCACGATGCCCGACTCGGCCAGTGGCGTGTCGAAGACCCGCTGCTCGCCGAAGTCCTTCTGCAGCCCGTCCGTGATGCGGAAGACCCCGCCGAGCTTGCCGACGTCCTCGCCCATGATCAGGACCTTGGGGTCGGCCTCCATCGCGCGCCGCAGCCCCTCGTTGAGGGCCTTGCCCAATGTCAGAAGGGTCATCCGTGCTGCCCTCCCGTGGCGAACGTGGCCAGGTACGTGGCGAACTCGGCACGCTCCGCCTCGACCACGGGTGACGGTTCGGCGTAGACGTGGTCGAACATCGACAGCGGCTCGGGATCGGGCATGGCGAGCACACGTTCCCGCAGCGTCACAGCCTGGTGCGCCGCATCGTCGTCGATGCTGGCGAAGTACGGCTCGTCGGCCGCACCGAGGCGCTCCAGGTACCGGCGCAGCCTCAGGATCGGGTCCTTGCCCTGCCATGCCTGCACCTCAGAGGCGATCCGGTACCGGGTCGGGTCGTCCGATGTGGTGTGCGCGCCCATGCGGTACGTATACGCCTCGATCAGGCTCGGCCCCTGGCCGTGCCGGGCGTCGTCGAGGGCCCTGCGGGTCACCGCGTAGCAGGCGAGCACATCGTTGCCGTCGACCCGTACGCCGGGAAAGCCGAACCCGGCGGCGCGGTGGAACAGTGGCACCCGGGTCTGCCGGTCGGCGGGCGCGGAGATGGCGAACTGGTTGTTCTGGCAGAAGAAGACGACCGGCGCGTTGAAGACGCTCGACCAGACGAACGCCTCGTTCACGTCGCCCTGTGACGAGGCACCATCACCGAAGTAGGCGATGACGGCCTCACCGTCGTCCGTGCCGACCTTGCCATCCATGGCCACACCCATGGCGTAGCCGGTCGCGTGCAGCGTCTGTGCCCCGATCACGATGGTGTACATATTGAACTTGTTCTCGTGGGGGTCGAGACCCCCGTGCTCCACGCCGCGAAAAAGGCCAAAGGGCTTGATCGGGTCGATGCCCCGGCAGTAGAGGACGCCGTGCTCGCGGTAGGTGGGGAAGACCATGTCCTGGGGCCGCAGCGCGCGGCCCGAGCCGACCTGTGCCGCCTCCTGCCCGAGCAGGCTCGCCCAGAGCCCGAGTTCGCCCTGCCGTTGCAGGGCGGTCGCCTCCGCGTCGAGTTTGCGGATGACGACCAGGTCGCGGTAGAGGCCACGCAACTCTTCGTCGGTGAAGTCGACGTCGTACTCGGGGTGGGTGACCCGCTCCCCGTCCGGCGTCAGCAGCTGGACGAGCTCCGGCTCGCCGGCGGTTGGGGGGGCATCGCCGTCCGACATCCGTTCTCCTGTCGTCTGTGCCGGCGTCCGGGGGTATCCCTGCCGGTCCTGGTGCGCCGCGGCACCCCCGGATCGCGGGGCATGCGCCGTGGGCGGGCGGCCCGCCCGGGGCCGTTGATGTCCATCGGGTGAGCGGACATCGCGGCCCCTTTGCCGCCGCCCCAAGCATGTCAGAACTGGGCGTCCGACAACACCGGGGGCCACGCCTCCGTACGGCCTGTCCTTGTGCCGCAACAAAGGAAACCGGCGGATGGGCAGGAATCAGTACGCGCCGCGGCGGGCGAACACCACGCCGATGGTGCGCCACATGATGACCAGGTCGAATGCCAGCGACCAGTTGTCCACGTAGTAGAGATCCAGCCGTACGGCGTCGTCCCAGGAGAGCTCGGAGCGACCGGAGACCTGCCACAGGCCGGTGATGCCGGGGCGCACCAGCAACCTGCGGCGCACGTCACCGAGGAAGTCGCCATCCTCGGCGGGCAGCGGACGCGGACCGACGAGCGACATCTCGCCCTTGAGGACATTGATCAGCTGTGGCAGCTCGTCCAGCGAGGTGCGCCGCAGCAGCCGGCCTACCGGGGTGATCCGCGGGTCATCCTTGATCTTGAATAGCAGGCCATCGCTCTCGTTCTTGTCGACGAGCTGGGCCAGCCGCTCCTCCGCGTCCGGGTACATGGTCCGGAACTTGATGACCTTGAAGACCTTGCCCTCACGACCGACCCTGGCCTGCCGGAAGAATGCCGTGCCGCGGTCGCCGAGCCTGATCAGCACCGAGATCACCAGGAACATGGGAGCGAGCAGGGTCAGCAGGAGCGCGGCCACGACCCGGTCCATCATGTTCTTGAACAGCCACGCCATCCCGGAGAGCTTCGGCTCCTCCACGTGCAGCAGCGGCAAGCCCTCCACGGGCCGGATGTGCACCCGTGGCCCCGCGATGTCGGTCAGTTGCGGCGCCACGACCAGGTCGACGCCGGTTCCCTCCAGCTGCCAGGCCAGCCGTCGCAGCTCGGCTCGAGCCGAACCACAGACCGCGACCGTGTCGGCACGCACGTCGCGGACCAGCCCGATCAGGTCCCGTCCACGGAATACGGGTAACGGCGAGTCGCCGACGCGGCCGGCCGCATAACCCTCGGTGAGCTGGATCCCGACCGGCACCAGGCCCGCGCCGGGGACCCGGGCCACCGCGGTGAGCACCTCGCTCGCGTCGGCGAAGCTGCCGACGAGCAGGACGCGGTGCACCGCGTGTCCGCGGCGGCGCACGAGCACGAGCACGCGCCGGGCGAGCCACCGGCCGGCCAGGACGTAGAGCAATGAGCCGACGAGCGCGGTCCCGACCGAAAGCCGGGACAGGTCGAGCTTGAACGCGAACGCGAGGAACGACACCGTCGCGGCCGCCGTGATCGACGCCCGGAAAACCCTCTTGTACTCGTCCGCGCCGACGCCCAGGTAGCGCCGGTCGTAGGCACCGTGACCCCAGAGAACGAGCAGCATGAGCAGCGGCAGCCCGACGTAGGCCACCGGACCGAAGAGGCTCATGACGATGACGGTGCGACCGGGTCCGTGGAACCCCGAGTCGGCCTGGGCGAAGATCGTGATGGCGGTGCGGCTGGCGAGCGCGACCGCCACGGCGTCCAGCACGAGTAGGACCGCGGCGTACGGCCGGTGCCACCGGGACATCCGCGGCGCCGCGCGAAGCCAGGTGCTTCGGGGGACGCCGTTGTGGGCGTGGGTCGCCTCAGCGGTCTCGTCGTCGCGGTAGCGGTGCCGGGCACGGTGCGATATCGGCTGGTGGTTGTTGTGCAGGGTTGGCCGAGAAGCCGCCGGTGGTGTCACGCTGGTCGTCACCTCGAGGTCGACCAACCTTTCGTTCCCGTGGTCTCGGTCTGGACCAGCGCCAGGCACGAAATCGCCCGGCTCTGTTTACACGCGGGGCCCCGCGGACCGCACCCCGCGCGATCTGCAGAGCCCGACCAACGGCTCACTCAGTGTGACATGAACGGCAGGTGCGCCGCTGACCGGCTGACATTAGTCGCCCGCCTGTGGGCCTGTCGAGTCCGGGTCGCCCCCGACGGTCAAACGGCGCGTCGACGGCACTCCACCATCCGGTCGATGACCGCGTAGTAGGCCTGCTTCTGCCGCTCCCAGGCCATGCCCGCGACCACCTCGCTGGCCCGCTGTGCCTGGCGGCGGGCTCGGTCCTCGTCTCCGGCCAGCGTCCGCATCGCGACGTAGAGGTTCTCGGCATTCGCCGGGTCGACGTAGCTGACCGAGTCCTCGGGAAAGTACTGCTGGATGACGGGATTACGGAACGTGACGACAGGAATGCCGAGCACGGCGTACTCCAGCAGCTTCGTCGGCAGGACGTCATTGGTCCACGGGTCGCGCTGGCTCGGGATCACCCCGATGTGCGCGGTCTCCAGCAACGGCGGGACCTCGGTGATCGGCAGCAGCGAGGTCGGCAGCGTCACGATGTCGGTCACGCCCATCTCCTTGACCCGGGCGCGCAGCGCCGGCAGGCCATCGCCGCTGCCAAGGATCTGCATACGTACTCCGGGCAGCTCCTCGCGCAGCTTGGCCAGCGCGTCGACGGCCTGGATCAGCCCGTGGCGGGGCGCGATCAGCCCGTGGTAGCTGAAGACGATCTCCTTGCCCGACCGTGGCTGGAACGGGCGCGGCGGAAACAGCCGCGGGTCGGGCGAGTTCATCACGACGGTCACGGGCCGGTGGCCCCAACGCCGCAGGGTGGTCGCGTCGGTCTCGGTCACCGCGAGGACCTCGTTGGCGAAACGGACCGACAGACGGGCGCTGCCCCGCACGGCGGCGAGCATGGCTCCGCTGGCGCGGAACTTCGAGGCGAACATGAGCTCCGTCAGGTCGTGGACGTCGAGCAGCACCGGCACGCCACTGAGGCGTTGCAGGGTGGCCGAGAATGCCATCGCCTCCGGCAGCGTGCTCGTCTGGACCAGGTCGTAGGAACGAGGGTGCCGCACCAGCCAGCCCGCCGCGTGCACGAAGAAGCTGGCGTACAGGCGCAGGTAGGCCGCCGGCGACTCGCCGCGGTACTTCCTGGTCAGAGTATGGATGACCTGGACGCCGTCGATCACCTCGCGGCGCGGCCGACCCGCGGTGTAGAGGGCGAGTACCGTTACCTGGTCGCCCCGCGCCGCGAGCGCCTCGGCTTGGCGGCGGATTCGAGGGTTCGCCTCGTACTCGCTGCAGATGACCGTGGCGATCCGCAGCGGGCGGCGACGACCGTTGCTCGATCCGACCACGGCGCAGAGGATAACCAACAGGGTTGGTTATCTTCCGGGGGAACCGGCTAATCCGGCGTGCGACGGTGTCGCGCGGCGAGCCAGGATGGGTCTCCCAGGACCAAACGGTCGACCCCCCGGCAGGACACCCGCATGGAGGGTCTTCTCGCATGCCGACACCCCTGGCGAGACCACGCCGCGACGACGACGCATCCGCCCCCCGGCCCAGCCGGTCCCGCGGCTTGGCCCGTCTGCTGCCCCGCATCGACCGCGCTCTGACCATCGCTCTGCTCGCGGCGCTGACCGTCCTGCTCGTCGAGGTGCTCTTCGAGGCGTGGGTCCAGGAACTGCTCGGCAACCGCAGCGTCAATGCCGCGGGCAAGGTCGTCGGCGAACTGCCGGGATGGCCGAAGGATCTCAAGAACGGCCTGCTGATCGGCCTGGTCGCGGTGAGCGCCGCGAAACTGTCGATCGAGCGGCGTTGGCGGGAGCTCACCACCCGGGCTGACGCCGCACTCGGCGTGCTGATCATCGTCATGGTCGTCGCCGGGCTCCTCGGCACCTCGGGGCCGGTGCTGATCGGTGAGGCGGTCTTCGTCTACCTGCGCGGCGCCGTCGTGTTCTACGCGATCCGGGCATTGCGGCCAACCTGGCGGCAGATCCGGGCGCCGCTCGTCCTCGTCGCCGGCCTGCTCGGACTCAACGTCGCGGTCGCGGTGGTGCAGGCCATCGTGGGCCTGCCCGCATTCCGGGCCTTTGGCTGGGTCGATCTCCAGCAGGCCATGGACCATCGCGCCCAGGGCCTGTTCGACCACCCCAACCACCTCGGGCACGTGCTCGGCCTGGCGCTGCTCGGCATCGTCGCCTGGATGACGGGGCTTCGGAAGGTGAGCCGGGCCTGGTGGCTCGCGCTCGGTGGCGCGGCCCTGGGAGTCGCCCTGTCCCAGTCACGTGAATCGATGGTCGCTGCGCTGTGCGGCATCGCGCTGATCTGGCTCCTGCGCCGGTCCGGAGGGCGGACCGCGCTCGCCGCATCGACCGTGGTCATCGTGCTCTTCGCCGGGTACCTGGTTGCCCGTCCCGGCAACCTGAGTGAGCTCGGCAGGCGGCTCATGGGCGTCGTCAGCGCGGTCGAGACGCCCAGCGGCACGGAGAACTGCGACGGGCTCACCAGCGTAGAGTGCGTGGACCGCGGCCGGGTCAAGCAACGAGAGGTCCGCGTGCTCTTCTACCAGCAGGGTGCGCGCCTGCTGGTACACCGGCCGGTGCTGGGGTACGGCGTGGGCCAGTTCGGTGGCATCGTGGCCGAGGAACACGACCCGAACTGGCAACTGGACCCACGCTTTCCCGGCGGGTTCGATCTGCACGACTTCGACGGCACGACCGTGGACAGCTTCTGGTTGCACCTCACGGTGGAGACGGGCGTGATCGGCCTGCTCGCCTATCTGGCGTGGCTGTGGCTGGTGACGGTCCCGCTGCTCGGCGTGACCAGACGGTTCGCTGGTCGCCGGGTCTGGGGGGCGGCACGTGCGCGGGCACCGGCCGGCGACCAGACCACCGAAGCGGTCGCACTCTGGGGTCCCGCCGCAGTGCTCTTCACCGTGGTGATCGGCTTCTTCTCTTCGGCGCTCGAGGACGCGCTCTATCCGACCTTGGCGTTCACGGTCCTGGGCATCGGTTGGGTGCTCACCCGCGCCGTGGGTCAGCCGGGCGAGCCCGTGAAGCCGGAGCCGGCCCCGGTCGGCTAGTAGGGTCGGCCCATGGCCATCTCCGACCGTGTCAGGCAGTCTGCCCCGATCGGACCCGACAGCTTCCGCGACGCCACGGGCACGCGCGATGACCCTCGCCAGGGCGCCGGCGAGCTCCAGACAGCCGCCGATGGCGCGCGGCCGCTGCGGATCCTGACGGTCACCAACATGTGGCGCGAGAACGGCCACTTCCGCGGCACATTCGTGTGGGAACAGGTCGAGTCCATCCGGGCACTCGGCCATCACGTGGACGTGGAGGTCATCGCCCAGTCCCGGGGCCGGCGGGACTACTTCCTAGCGGCCCCGAGGGTGCGCCGCCGGGTCCGGCAGGGCGGGTACGACGTCGTGCACGTCCACTTCGGGATGACCGCGCTCGCGGCCCGGTTCATCGGCCGCGCGGTGCCGCGGGTCCTCACCTATCACGGCGGCGACGTGCACATCTGGTGGCAACGCTGGCTGACGAAGTTGGGCGCCGGGGGAACGACGAAGATCTACACGAGCAAGCGGCTCGCCGACGCCAACCATGATCCGCACGGCGCGGTCGTGGCGTGCGGAACCGACCCCGACCTGTTCGCCCCGAGGGACCAGCGGCAGGCTCGCGGCGAGCTCGGCATCGACCACGATGAGCCGATCGTGCTCTTTGGTGGACTGCCCGTGAACCCGGTCAAGGACTATCCGCTCTTCAGCGCCGTGCTGGACGAGCTTCGCGCGCGGGGCATGAGCGTGCACGAGCTGGTCCTGGCGGAGCTCAACCAGCCGCGGAGCCGGGTCGCCGTCAAGTTCGCGGCCGCCGACGCCCTCCTGTTCACGTCGAAGAAGGGCACCGAGGCCGGGCCCATGGTGATCAAGGAGGCGCTGGTCGCGGAACTGCCGATCGTCAGCACCGACGTCGGTGACGTGCCGGAGATGATCGAGCGACTGACCCCGTCGGCCTGCGTTGCCTGGCCGCAGCCGTGGGGCACGGCGGCCGCCCGGGCCCAGCTCGTCAGCGCGCTCGCGGACGCGCTGGAGAAGATCCTCGTCGCCCGGTCCCGCTCCAATGGCCGCCAGTTCCAGGATCGCGTGGACATCAGGAGCAAGGCCCGCGCCGTGGTCGAGGTCTACCGGCAGGCCATCGCGCGCGGCTGAGGTCAGGCGCGGTGGCGCGCGGCGAGCACCGCCGCGATGTCGCGCCGCAGGATCAACCAGCTCGCGACGAGCGTCGCGGCCGCACAGAGCGCATCCAGCCCGATCCGGTCGGCTCCGGAGCGGGACGTGCCGAGCAGCTCCGCGACGACCAGCGCCACGACCACAACCGCGAACGAGCGCGTCACCGGACCGGTCCACGCCATGCGGTAGCGGCGCCAGGTCGCCGCGATCGGCACGGTGGCCGTGATCGCGACCGCGAGGAGGTACGCGGCCCCGACGCCCATCGACGCGAACCAGTGCCCGAGCGGAACCAGCACAAGCAGCCCGACCACGGCACCAGCCACCGAGGCATAGACGGGAATGCGCACCGCGTCACCGCTGGAGAGCGAGTTGACGGCCGCGACCTGCACCGCGCCGGTGAACGTCGCGAGCAACAGCAGTCGCAGCACGGGGGCGCCGTCGATGTACTGGCCGCCGCCGAAGAGCAGCAGCACCTCGGGTGCCAGGAAGATCCCCGCCGCGAAGATCGGGGCGAGCAGCGCGAGCAGCGCGCGAGTGGAGATGTCGGCGTGCCGGCGGACCACGTCCACGTCACCCGCGCCGTGTGCCCGGGCCATCGCCGGGAACAGGGCAAGGGAAAGCGCCCGGGGCAGGAAGAGCAGCGGGGCGACCAGGGTGACCGCGGCCACGAAGTACGCCACCTGCACCTGGGTGGTGAAGCGCCCGGCGAGCACCGGCAGGATCTGCAGCAGGCCACCGCTCGCCCCGCCGCCGAGGCTGGCCAGCCCCACCCAGACCGCGAGCTCGCGGATGTCGAGGCGTGCCGGGGGACGCGCGCGCGGAGCTTCGGAGCCGGCGACGGCCACACGTTCCCGCGACGCCCGCAGGATGACCGGCGAGCCCAGCATGAGCACGGCGTTGCCGATGATGAACGGGACCAGGTAGGCGTGCGCGCCGGAGGTGACCACGATCGCGGTCGCCCCGACCGTCACGAGCGACCCGGTCACCTCCAACCAGGTGTAGGCGACGAGCCGGTCGAAGCCATAGAGGGCGCCCTTCGCGACGCTGTACCCGGCATAGACCGCGGTCAACAAGGCAACCGCGGCCACATCGGCCGACGACACCCCGGGAAGCAGCGTGGCGAGCGCGCCCACGAGGGCGGCGAGCAGGAGCGCGCACGCACCGCCTGCGAGGGTGAGGACGCGGTACGCGGCGCTTGCCGTGGCGCGGTCGCCTGCTCCAATGTGGAAGGAGATGTACCGCGAGGCCGCGCTCGCCAGGCCGGCGGGGAAGATGAGGCTGACCGTCATGGCCAGGCCGATGAGGGTACCGACCCGGGCATAGGTCTCGTGATCGGTGGCGTGGCTGACGAGCGATCCGTGCACGAGGCGGGCTCCGCCGAGGGCGACCAGGCCGACCATCGACAGCAGGCCCGACCGGACCACGGCCGAGCCACGGCGCGTGGTGAGCGCCGCCTGCGGCGCCGGATCGGACACGCTACGCCCGGTCACCGCAGAAGCCGAGACAACCGGCGGTCGGCGAGCGGCTTGCCGGACGTCTGGCAGGTGGGGCAGTACTGCAGGCTCGAGTCCGCGAAGGAGACCTCACGGATCGTGTCACCGCAGACCGGGCAGGGCAGGCCCGTGCGGTTGTGCACCACGAGGCCCGACTTCTTCTCTCCCTTGAGGCTCGCGGCACCCTGGCCGACGAGGCGGTCGGTCGCCTCCGTGAGGGTGGCCCGGGTCGCCTCGTAGAGCGCGCCGACCTGCTCCTCGCTGAGCCGGTCGGTCAGGGCGAAGGGCGACAGCCTGGCCCGGTGCAGGATCTCGTCGGAGTAGGCATTGCCGACTCCGGCGATCACCTCCTGATCGGTGAGCACGCCCTTGATCTGTCCGCGGCGACTCCGGATCCGCGCGGCGAAGGTCGGCAGGTCGCAGCCGAGGGCGTCCGGGCCGAGCCGGGCCACGCCGGGCACCTCGGCCGGGTCGCGGACCAGGTAAGCGGCGAGGCGCTTCTGGGTGCCCTGCTCGGTCAGATCGAAGCCGCCTCCCGCCTCCAGCCGCACCCGCAGGGCGATCGGACCCTTGCCCGGCTTGAGCGGGGTCGCCGGCAGCGCGTCCCGGTAGTGCAGCCATCCCGCGCGGCTCAGGTGCACCAGCAGATGCAGATCATCCATGCGAATGTCGAGGAACTTGCCGAATCGGCCCGCACCGCTGATCGGCCGGCCATGCAGCGCCGTCGGCGGGGGGTCGAAGGTCTTCAGAGCACTGATCGCCGCCACGTCGACACGCTGGACGATCTGCCCCACCACGCGCTCGCGCAGGTCCGCGGCGAGGGCTTCGACCTCGGGCAATTCCGGCACGGGCCTACAGTACCGCTCGATCCGTGGCCACAGCGTTCTCGGACTGAGGTCTTGAGGTTTGTAGTGCCCCGGGTGACCATGGCCATACCGTGCGGTTCGCCGGAGCGCGGAGCAGGCACCGCGCATAGCCCGAGGGAGTGATGCGCGATGAAGGTCCGGGACGCGATGACGAGGGTCGCCATCACGGTGGGACCCGAGCACACTCTGCGCCAGGCAGCTCGGCTGATGACGACGCGACGCGTGGGCTCCGCGATCGTGGAGGACCCGGAGAGCGCCGGCGTCGGCATCATCACCGAGCGGGACATCCTCTATGCGGTGGGAAACGGCCTCGACCCCGATGTCGAGCGCACCGCGGACCATCAGACATCCGAGGTTGTCTACGCCCGGCCCGACTGGACCATCGCCGAGGCCGCGGCCGCGATGGTGCGCGGTGGCTTCCGCCACCTGGTGGTGCTTGAGGACGACGACGTACTCGGCGTCATCTCCGTGCGGGACGTCCTGCGCGTGTGGGCGAGCGACCGCGTCGACGCCTGACCGCATACGGCTCGCGGGCCATCTGGAGGCCGTACGGCCTCGTGGCTCAGAGCAGACGTAGCTGGCGGTGCCGCGGGGTCGTCGGCGCCTGCTCGGGCTCGCCGAGGCGCTCGAGCAGACCAGGGTCGACCGGATCGAGGAACGGCGTGCGCCGAGGCTGATGATCCGCGCCGTGCCGGGTGCGTCGCGCGCAGTGAGACAGGAACAACCGTCGCTGCGCGCGGGTGACGCCGACGAAGAAGAGGCGTCGCTCCTCGGCGATCTGCTCCACGGTCGCGTCCCCGCCAGGCAGGCGTAGCGGCAAGAGCCCGTCCTCGCACCCCACCACGAACACCACCGGCCACTCCAGCCCTTTCGCCGCGTGCAGCGTCAGCAGCGTGAGCGCCTGCGCCCGCGGGTCGAGGCTGTCCACCTCGGCGCCAGTGGCGAGCACCCGTAGGAACTCGGGCAGGTCGTCGTCGTAGCGCTCGGCGAATGGCAGCAGCAACTCCACCGCGGCGTACACCTCGGCCTCCGGCAGGACCGCCGGGGCCGCGATGTCACGGTCGGGGAGACCACGAGCCTGGTCGGGCAGCTCGAACAGGCGCGGGCGTCGTTCGGCCAACGCCCGTCCCGCAGCCCGCACCCGGTCGGCGAGGCGACCGTCCTCGGACTCGTAGCGCAGTTCCCACGCGAGTGCCGCCACGGCACGGCGGTCGATGAGCCGGTTGTGGGACCGCTTCTGCACCGGCAGCCCCGCCCGGGTCAGCGCCTCCAGCAACGGCGCCGCCTGAGCGTCCGTACGGTAGAGCACCACGATGTCGGCAAAGGACAGTCCATCGTGGATAGCACCTCGCGAGTCGACCCGGCCGGTGTCGAAGGAGCGGTGTGAGGTTCCGCCGATGAGCCCCTCGATGGTGCGCGCCACCCAGTCCGCTTCCGCGGTCGGTGTCGCCGCCACGTGCACGCCCGGTACGGGGGCATCAGGCTCCAGGCGCGCGGGTTCGAGTCGACGACCGCGCACGAGCGACGACGCCGCGATGACCTGCCCGGCGGCCGCGACAATCGGCGCCGTCGAGCGGTAGTTGCGGGCCAGCCGGACGACCCGCGCCTCCGGGAAGTCCTGGGAGAATCGCAGGAAGAACCCGACGTCCGAGCCCCGGAACGAATAGATCGACTGGTCCGGGTCGCCGATCGCGCAGATGTTGCCGCGGGGCGGGACGAGGGCCCGCAGCAGTTCGTACTGATCGGCGTCGACGTCCTGGTACTCGTCGACGAATATCCATGGCCACCGAGCGTGGTACCGGTCGGCGAGCTGTGGGTCGTCGCGTAGCAGATCGCGCGCGAGCGTCACCAGCTCGTCGAGGTCGACCTGGTTCGCCTCGCGCAGCAGCTTGCGGTACGCGTCCGGGTCCGCCACCCTGGCCGCGGCCGGGGGGCGCGACGCCTCGTCGGCCACGGTGAAGTCCGGCGACAGACCGGCCGCGGCGGCGTGGTCACGCAGGACCTGCAGTCCGAGTGCGTGGAACGTCGCCACCGTCACGCCCGAGGCCGCCTCGCCCAGCAACGCGTCGAGCCGCTCGCGCATCTCGTCGGCCGCGCGTCGGGTGAACGTGATCGCCAGGCACTGCCGTGGTGGCACGGAGAGCTCCGCGCACAGGTACGCGATGCGGTGGGTGAGGGTACGGGTCTTGCCCGTGCCCGGACCCGCGACCACCAACAACGCCCCGCTCGGGGCGCTGGCCGCGACCCGCTGCAGCGCGTCCAGCCGATCGAGCAGGCCACTGCCGACCTCCTCCATGCCGGAGAGCACCGGCTCCCACGGCTGGTGCGGCGAGGCCGGCTCCGCGAGTGGGGGCTGCGGCCCCGGCGTGCCCGTACGGCGGCGGCCTAACCGCCCTCGCGTGCGTTGGCCGGGCACCGGCCGCGCCGGGGCAGGCTCGGCCTGCTCAGCCCCGGGGGCTGACTTCTGCGCGGCGTGCTTTGCCGCGTCGACCTGGGGCACGTCGAAGAGTGCCTGGCCCCTCGACGCGCCGGAGTCCGTCGATCCCGCGTTCAGCAGGCGGATCACGCCATACTCCCCGTCGTAGCCGGGACGGCGATGCACCCGCCCCGCCCGCAACCCGCCGATCGCCTCGCCGAGCCGGTCGCCGCCGGCGCGGGCGATCTGCTCGATCTCGACGTTGATCAGGATGTCCAGCTCGCTGCCGAGGCGAGCCGCGAGCTCAGCGATGCGGCCCTGCACCGACTTGCTCTTCGCGCCGACGCCGTACAGCTCGCCGAGGATCTCGTGGAGCTGGATCAGATGTGTCGCGGGTGGACGGTCGGTCGATCGGTGCCCGAGCGGCCGATCGGCGAGTTCCTCCACCCGGTGCAGGACCCCGACCGTCAGTGGCTTGCCACACTCGGGACACACTCCGCCCGCCGCACGAGTCTGTGCCGGCTCCCAGCACACACCGCAGACGCGATGCCCGTCGGCGTGGTACTTGCCCTCCTCGGGGAAGAACTCGATCGTTCCGGCCAGGCCATCGCCGGTCTCCAGCGCGCGCCTCACCGACGCGTAGTCCAGTCCCGTCTCCAGCAGGGTCGCCTCCCGGGCCAGTGCCTGGGGCGAGTGCGCGTCGGAGTTGGAGACGAGCTGGTATTGGTCCAGTGTGGACAGTCGCCAGTTCATCTCGGGATCGGAGCTCAGCCCGGTCTCCACGGCATGGATGTGGCCCGCGAGATCGGCGTAGCAATCGGCGATCGCGTCGAACCCCGACTTCGACCCGAGCGCGGAGAACCATGGCGTCCAGATGTGCGCGGGCACCAGGAACGCGGCTGGGCTCGCCTCCAGCGTCACCTCGAGCAGATCGCGCGAGTCCAGTCCCAGGATCGGCCGGCCATCCGAGCCCAGGTTGCCGCCCAGTCCCCGGATCTGCGCTGCGCCGGGCCCGCCGTCACTGCCGCGCCCCAGCCGCGCGTTGAACCGTGCCGCCGCGTCGAAGTCGGGCAGGTACACCAGGTGATGCACCTTGCGGGTCTTCCCGTCGCGCTTGTAGATCGTCGAGATCTCCGCGGAGAGGAGAAACCGCACCGTGGCGTGCAGGTTGGCCGGCAGGCGACGCGCCACCTCCGTCTCCCGGTCGGGGTGCAGCCGGAACAGACCCGGTTCGGCGGGCACCAGGTGCTCGCGCAGGTGCTCGTACCACGCCGGGTGCGTGAAGTCGCCCGTGCCGAGCAGCGTGATCCCCTTGCGCTGCGCCCACCACGCGAGGTTTGGCAGCTCCAGATCCCGGCTGCACGCGCGCGAGTACCGCGAGTGGACATGAAGATCGGCGACCCAGGGCGTCGACGCGCGCACGCACGGCATCCTCTCCCATCGAGGCACCGATTCCGTGGACCCGCCGTGTTCGCGTCGTGTCGCGCCGCGCAGCCGACCGGTACGGCGGCCGGCGCGAACGGCGATCAGCCGGCGGTGCGCAGGAGGACGAGCGTCACGTCGGGGGGAGCCCCGACCCGTACCGGCGGGCCCCAGAAGCCGGCGCCGTTGGTGACATAGACAGGCATGCCGTCGACCTCGCCGAGGCCGCTGACCACCGGCTGCCCGCTGGCGCGGACCACGAGTTGGAACGGCGCCATCTGCCCGCCGTGCGTGTGCCCCGACAACTGCAGGTCGACGCCGTGGCGGGCGGCATCGTGCGCCTGTACGGGCTGGTGGGCCAGCAACACCACGGGTCGCGCGAGGTCGCGCCCGGCGAGGGCGGCCTCGACGTTCGGGCCGTCGCCGTACGTCCTTCCGGTCACGTCGTTGACGCCGGCTAGGTCCAGACCGCCGGGAAGCTCGACCCGCTCGTTGCGCAGCGGCCGCATGCCGAGCCGGGCGACCTCCTCGATCCACTCCTGATAGCCGGAGTAGTACTCATGGTTACCAGTCACGAAGAACGTGCCGAGCCGGCTGCGCAGCTTCACCAGCGGGGCGGCGGCGGACCCGAGCTCGGCAACCGAACCATCGACGAGATCGCCAACCACCGCGATCAGGTCGGCGTCCAGGCCGTTGATCATGTCCACGATACGGGCGGTCCGGCCGGCACCGTTGAGCGGGCCGAGGTGGATGTCGGCAACCAACGCGATCCGTACCCCGTCCGCACCCGCTGGCAGCTTGGCGAGTGGGATCTGGATCCGCCGCAGTTGCGGCATGCCGAGCGCGCAGCGCAGACCAGGTCCGACGAGTCCGACGGCGGCCGCTCCCGCGGTCAGCGCCACGGTCCGGGCGAGGAACACCCGGCGGCTGCGGTAGCGGTCGGCTCCGGCGTCGGGGATCGACCCGGGCGGTACCGCAAGCCCGCCGACCGGCGCCGGGCCCGGGTCGGGGACGGGCTCGGTGCGCTCGGACGCGGCCAGGGCCGGGGCAGGGACGGCGAGCGCCCGTCCACCGCGGCGAGCGGCGTGGCGCAGGGCCAGGCCCACCACGAGCGCGGGAATCTCGAGCACCGCCAGGACGACGAGCAGGTAGAAGAAGACGCCGAGCCAGACATACCCGGGCCAGGCGAGGGCCTGGGCGACCTCGCGGGGCAGCGCCCGGGTTCCGACCAACGCGGCGCAAGTCAGCGCCAGTAGGCCAGCGAGAACCCAGAGCCCGACCCGGCGCAGCCGCGGCGAGGTCGTGGTGGCGCGAACCAGCCGTCGCCACAGGTAGTAGTGCCCGGCCCCGACCACGAGCACGGCCAGCCCAAACAAGGCGACGGTCATGAACTCCTGCCCACGGCCTCGTCCCACCCCCACGCCGAGCGACCCATCGGGGTCAACCTACCGACGAGGGTTGGGGCCGGCTCGGGCGGAGGATCGCGATACCCGCGCGGGGGGGTCAACCTCCCGCGAAGGGCGGCAGCACGTCGACCGTCCCGTTCACGGGCAGGGCCGTCTCGGGGTCCCGGCACGGCAGCCCGTCGACGAGGAAGCTCGCTACCCGCAGCACCGCGGCGAGGCGCTCACCGTGAGCCTCGGCCAGACTGGCGCGCAGGGTACCGAGCGTCTCGGCCGGCACAACCTCTTCGTTGACCCCGGCGGCAGCCCGGGCCGAGGCGAAGTAGCGGACCGTGGGCACGAGGTACATACTGCTCTCCCCCTGCCGCCCTCGGCCACGGCCCGTACCGGGCCCGCACCGGCCTCCTCACGGCCCGCGTCAGGACTCCGCACGCCCCCGCACGCCCCCCCGGCACGACCCCCCGCGCACGGGGCCCCTCTCACCGCCCGCACCAGCACGGCCCCTCTCACCACCCGCACCAGGCCCCGCACGACCCCTCTCACCGCCCTGAAAGTCACTTTTGGGGCATCCGCATGGCCCATGAGCGCCCGAGAAGTGAGCTTCTGGCGCCGCGACCGGAAATGCGCCGGTTATCCACACCCCGCCAGGTTGTCCACAGATCTTGCTCGACGGGTCGACGAGACGCGGTCGCGGGACAAGGCTCTGGCCCGTGGTCACCCCATCGATCTTGACGGGCAGAGTCTTCCTGGCCCGGGACGCGATCGCCTCCGGTCTGCTCACACCCGATCGGCTGCGGTCGCGTTCGTGGCAGCGGCTGTTCCGAGGCGTCTACGCGGATGCCTCGCTCGACGTCACCCCCACGATCAGGTTCGCGGCCGTGGTCGCGTTCCTCGGCCCACCCGGCGCCACCATCGCGGGTCGGTCCGCAGCGACGCTCCTCGGCGCACAATTGGGCGGACCCGCCGATCCCGTGGAGTTGCTCATCCCGTCCTCGGCACTGCCGTGCCGGCATGCCGGCATCGTCGTCCATCGCGGGAGCCTAGCCGAGGCGGACCGGGTGGAGCACGGACGCATCCCGGTGACCTCCCCTGCCCGCACATGCTGGGATCTCGCGTGCTGGCTCGACCCCGTTGAATGCGTTGTCTGGATGGATCGCCTGCTCGCCCTGGGTCGGGTCACGGCACCCGAGCTCGCCGCACTTCTCGATCACCGGGGGCTCAGCGGCGAGCGCGGCACGCGGCGTTTCGAGAAGGCGCTGTCCCTTGTGGACCGCCGGGCCGAGTCACCGCAGGAGTCACGGCTGCGGGTCAGGCTCACGCTCGGCGGGCTGCGGCCGCCAGCGGTCCAGCACGCTATCTACGACGCCAACGGCCGCTTTGTGGCTCGGGTCGACCTGGCCTGGCCCGAGCGAAGAGTCGCCATCGAGTACGACGGCCTCTGGCACGTCGGCTCCCCGGCGCAGGTCCACGCGGACCGGCGCAGGCTCAGCGCCCTGGCGAGTCTGGGGTGGACGGTTCTGGTCGTCACGTCCCAGCGCCTGCGCGACGACCTGCCCGGCCTGGCGAGGGAGCTTCGCGCCGCGCTGCGGCTGCGGTAGCCCGCAAGCCCCCGTACGTCACCTTCGAGGCCATGCCCGACGCCCGGCGCCACCCAACAAGTCACTTCCAGGGCATGCCCGACGCCCAGCGCCACCCAGAAAGTCACTTTCGGGGCTGTCGCAAGCGCCGACGGCGCCCAACAAGTCGCTTTTCGGGGCGCCGGGAGGTCAGCCGCCGATCGCGGACATCGGGCGGGATGGCTGCAGAAATGTGGGGTCGTCGATGCCATGGCCAGCGTGTTTGGCCCACATCGCGCCGCGCCAGGCGTCGGCGACCGCGTCGTCGGCGGCATCGGACCGCAAGAGTCCGCGCAGGTCCGTCTCCTCCTGCCCGAACAGGCAGTTGCGCACCTGACCGTCGGCGGTGAGCCGGGTCCGGTCGCAGGCGCCGCAGAACGGCCGCGTCACGCTGGCGATCACGCCGACCCGCGCTGAGCCACCGTCCACATCGGAGTGTCCGGCCACGAGCCACGTCTGGGCCGGGGCCGCGCCGCGCTCCCGAGGGTCGGGTTCGAGCGTGAACGCCGCCTGGAGTTGAGCCAGGATGTCGCTGGCCTCGATCATCTCCCCCCGGCGCCAGGAATGCTGAGCGTCGAGCGGCATCTGCTCGATGAACCGCAGTTCGTAGCCATGCTCGAGCGCGAAGCGCAGCAGGTCTGCCGCCTCGTCGTCGTTGATCCCCCGCATCAGCACGGAGTTGATCTTCACGGGCCGCAGGCCCGCGGCGTCGGCCGCGTGCAGCCCTGCCAGCACATCGTCGAGCCGGGCCCGGTGCGTGAGCGTGGCGAAGCGATCGGCGCGCAGCGTGTCGAGTGAGACATTCACGCGGTCCAGTCCCGCGGCGTGCAACGCCCCAGCGACCCGGTCCAGCCCGATCCCGTTGGTGGTGAGCGAGAGCTGCGGGCGGGGGGTCAGCCCGGCGCAGCGGGTCACGATGTCAACCAGGCCTGGGCGCAGCAGCGGCTCGCCCCCCGTGAAGCGGACCTCGGTCACCCCGAGCAGCTGGACGGCGATCCCCACCAGGCGGACCACCTCGTCGTCGGTCAACAGGGTCTGGCGCGGCAGCCACGCGAGGCCCTCCTCGGGCATGCAGTACGTGCAGCGCAGGTTGCAGCGGTCGGTGAGCGAGACCCGCAGGTCGGTCGCGACGCGCCCGAACCGGTCCACCAAGCCGGGGACCTCCGGCCGGTCCCCGCTCACCAGCGGCGCGCGCTCGCCCACGGTGGGCGTGAGCAGCGGCTGGTCGGGGCGGGACGGGATGACAGCCTGAGCCATCCGTCGACCCTAACGCCCGCACCCGACATGCCCCAACGATCACCCGGCAAACCCCGACAGCGCCCGGACCGCGTCACGCACGGAGCCGGCGTAACCGGCCCCGAAGAGCGCGGCATGCACGAGCAGGAGATGCAGTTGGTGCAGCGGTACCCGGTCGTGCCACCCCGGCGGCAGGGGCCACGCCTCGTCGTACGCGGCGAGGATCCTCGTCAGGTGCGGTGCCCCACCGAACAGGGCGAGCTGGGCAAGGTCGGTCTCGCGATGGCCGCCGTGCGCGGCAGGGTCGATGAGCCACGCCCGCCCGTCGGCCGCCCAGTGGACGTTGCCCGGCCACAGGTCGCCGTGCAGCCTGGACGGCGGCTCCGGTGGCGGTGCGTAGCGGTCGATCCGGGTGAGCACCCGCCGTACGGCCGCTGCGTCACTGGTCGAGAGCGCGGCACGGTCGACGGCGAGCCGTAGGTACGGCTCCAGGCGCCGGGTCGCGAACCACTCCGCCCAGCCGGCGGTGGGACCGGCTGGCGTGTTGTCCTGCGGCAGCGAGCCGATGAATCCCGGCCAGGGCGCGCCGAACGCTGTCGCGCCCGCCCGATGCATGGCAGCCAGCGCGCGCCCGAAGCGCTCGGCCGCGACAGCGGAGGGCTCGCCCGGCTCGACCCAGGCCAGGGCGAGCAGGTCGGGTAGGGCGACGATGACCTCGGGCACGGGTGCACCACCGGCCGCGGTGGCCTCGCCGAGCCATCGCAGGCCGGCCGCCTCCGCGGCGAAGAAGTCCGGCGCGGCACCGTCGAGAGTCTTCGCGAACAGGGACTCGCCGTCCTCGAGCGTGAGCCGCCTCGCCTGGCAGATCGAGCCGCCTCCGACCGGCGTCTCCCGGATCCGCTGATGGAACAGGTAGACCGGCAGCCGCTCCGGATGGACGCGCAGGTGGTTGAGGTCCATGCGTGCCTCCTCGCCCCGCTCGACCGTTCGCTTCCCTCGTTCGCGGGGTAGCCGTCCATCAGCCTGCCACGCCGCGGCGGGAGGGCGACCATCCAGAACATGACCCACGGACCGGGGCAGAGTCCGCCCCTCGGCGCACCTGCGCGTGGCCCGGGGCAGAGTCCGCCCGGCATCACGGTCCGGCCGTACCGCCCGGCCGACCACAACGCGTGCCGCCGGCTCTGGGCTGAGCTCGTCGAGCACCGGGGTGAGCTCTACGGGCGAGCCGACGGAGCGGACGACGGTGGCGTCGGGTTCGAGGAGTACCTGACCAGGCTCGACCTGTCGGGGATCTGGGTCGCGCACTCGGACCGCGACGGCGTGGTCGGCTTCGTGGGGCTGCGCCTGGACGGTCGTGCCGGCGCCGTGGACCCCGTCGTGGTGACCCGGGACCAGCGGGGCCGGGGCATCGGCCGGGCCCTGCTCACCACCGTCGCGGCTGAGGCCCGCAGGCGGGGGCTGTCGCTGCTCACCATCTCCCCGTCGGCGCGCGACCACGCGGCCCTGCGCAGCCTCCGGGCAGCAGGGTTCGGATCGGTGTCGAGCGTGACGCTCGCCTATGCACTCACCCGTTCGGGGCGCTCCGGCGGTCACGAGGAGCCGCTCGAACTCTACGACCTGCGGTTTCACAGCTGAGCCACGCACCGGTCCGTCCACAGGCGGTTCAGTTATCCACAGGTTTGAAACAAGTACTTGAGTCTCCCCCGGCCCGTCGGCAGGCTGTGCGCCATGACACTCACACGGGGGACTGCGCCACGGGTACGCCTATCCGCGCCGCCGGACGTACTCGCCACGATTCCGTTCCTGGTCGGGTACCACCCGAGCGACAGCATCGTCGTGCTCGGTATGTGCGACCAGCGGGTCACCTTCACCGCGCGCGACGACCTGCCACCCGAGGGCAGGGAACCGGACCCCGACCAGGTCGCGTACCTCATCGAGGTGCTGCTACGCCAGGGCTGCCGTCGCCTGCTGCTCGTCGGATACGGCAGTGACCAACGCGTGACGCCCATGATGACCGCGCTGATCGATGCTTACCGTGACGCTGGCGTCAGGGTGCTCGAGGCGCTGCGTGCGGACGGCCGCCGCTACTGGTCGTACGTCTGCGTCAACCCGCGCTGCTGCTCGCCGAACGGCACGCCGTACGAGACCGAGACCAGCGAGGTGGCGGCGGCCTGGACGCTGGCGGGCCGGGTGGCGTGGCGGAATCGCGCCGAGTACGAAGGACAGATCCGGCCGGTGACCGGCCCGGCTCGCGAGTCGATCCGGGCGGCCACAGCCACCGCGCACGAGCGCCTGCTCCGCCTGATCTCCCGCTCCGACGATGAGGACCAGGCCGAGGCCTCGCTGCTGAACTCCGGCAACCTCGCCATCGCTGAGGCACTGGACCGCCAGTTGCACGGCACGCCGCCCAGCGACGAGCAGGTCGCCTGGCTGTCGGTCCTGCTGCAGTCGATCGCAATCCGCGACATCGCGTGGAGTCTGATCCGCGGCTCCGGCATGGCGTTGCTCCACCACCGCGCCCTGTGGCAGGAGGTGCTGCACCGCGCCGAGGAGGACCTCGTTCCGGCGCCGGCCAGCCTGTTCGCATTCTCGGCCTGGCGCTGTGGCGATGGCGGGATCGCCCGGCTGGCGCTGGAGCGGGCGCTCGACATCGACCCGCGGTACCGGATGGCCGGCATGCTCCGGGAGGCGATCGCGCTCGGTCTACCGCCCTCGGCGCTGGACGGGTTCCCGGACACCGAGGTCAGGCGTGGACGCGGTGGGCGCCGGCGTAGACGTTCATCGAAGACCCGCGGACGAACCCCACAAGCGTGAGACCCGCGTCGTCGGCGAGGTCCACGGCGAGCGTGCTGGGGGCGGAGACCGCCGCGAGCACGGGGATACCGGCCATCGACGCCTTCTGCACCAGCTCGAAGCTTGCCCGGCCGCTCACCGCCAGCACGTGCCCGCGCAGCGGCAGCCGGTGCTCCCGCAGCGCCCAGCCCACGACCTTGTCGACCGCGTTGTGTCGCCCAACGTCCTCCCGCACGCACACCGACTCACCCTCCACAGTGAACAGACCCGCCGCGTGCAGGCCACCCGTGCTGTCGAAGATGCGCTGTTGGTCACGCAACCGGCCGGGCAGGGCGGCGAGGACGCTGGCGTCCACAGGAGAGTCATCCGCCGCGACATCGAAGTGCGACCTCGTCCGGACCGCGTCGATGCTCGCCTTGCCGCAGATGCCGCAGGAGCTGGTCGTGTAGAAGTTGCGGGCCGGGTCGGTGGCCGGTTCCGGCACGCCCGCGGCGAGCGCGACATCCACGACGTTGTACGTGTTCGGCGTCTCGGCACCGGCGCAGAGCTGCGCCGTGACGACATCGGCCGCGTCCGTGATGATCCCCTCGGTCAGCAGGAAGCCCAGCGCCAGCTCCAGCTCGTCGCCTGGCGTGCGCATGGTCACCGCGAGCGGGGATCGGGCAGCGCCCACCCGGCCGACCCGGATCTCCAGCGGCTCCTCCCCGGTCAGCGCGTCCATGCGACGCACCGTCGTGCCCGCGCCCTGAGCTATCTCGATGTGCACCACCGAGCGCCGGTCCGTCACCCTGCCCATCCCTGGATTCTCCCTCCCCGCAACGGCCGCTGTCGCCGCCCGCAGCCGCGGGTCAGGCGGCGTCGGCCGGCGGCATGAGCGCGCGGATCGTGGCGACGACCGTGCTGGGATCAGCACCCCGTCCCACCGCGACACCGGCGAGGTACGCGGTCAACGGCGCGGCCGGGCGGGCGACGCCATGCGCGGCGTCGCGGGCCAGGTCCAGCACGAGGTCACGATCGATCGCCCCGGCGGGCAGACCGAGCGCCGCGATGATCTGGGAGCTCCACTCATCCAGGGTCGGCATCGGCCCACTCCTCCGCGCGTCGAAGATCGTCATCGGTGTCGCAGTCGAACCACGACGGTGGATCCGACCGACCGGCCACGTCGCGTACCGCCACGCCCCCGACGAGCTGCCACATGGGCAGGCCGCCGGGCTCACCGAGCGCGGCGAGGCGCCCGGCCAGGCTGGCCCTGCGCCACACGGCACACAGCCACTGGCGCCGGCCCTTGTCGTCGACGAGCACCGCGACGTCGGCCCCACCGGTCACCGCGGCGCACAGTCCACCCAGGACGGTCGGGCTGAGGAAGGGCAGATCCGACGAGAGGACGGCCACCTGGGCGACCTCGTCGGGCACGAGCCGTACGCCCGCGGCCAGCCCGGCGACGGGACCACCGTCCGGCGGCTCCTCTCGGGTGAGCAGGACGCCGCCCGGCAGCAGCCCGGCGAGTGAGGACGGGCCGACCACGACGCGCGGGCTCGCCCCAGGCACGGCGTCGAGGACCCGCAGGAGCATCGGGCGGCCGCCGATGGGCAGCGCCGGCTTGGCCAGGCCACCCAGCCGGCGAGCCGTACCGCCGGCGAGCACCACCGCCGCGAAGGCCGCCACCGCTACAGCTTCGCGGCGGCGTCGCGCAGGAGCGGATCGACGTCGTCGTCGCCGGCCGCGACGGCGCCGCGCAGGGCCCGGATCATGCGGGGCTCCCAGAACATGTGCAGGTGCCCCGCGATGGCCGCGGTCGCCCGGTCGTGTGACAGATGCGCGAACTGACGGGCGATGTCGTTGCCCATCCGCACCTCGGGTCGGGTGGTCATGTCGTGCCCGCATACTCCACAGTGGACTGCCGGCGCTGCGCCTCGAGGTCGGTCTCCCGGCGGACGTTGGCGACGCCGACCTGGACGGCGGTGACCTTGTACTCAGGGCAGTTGGTGGCCCAGTCGGAGTTCTCGGTCGTGACTACGTTCGCGCCCGTGACCGGGTGGTGGAACGTGGTGTAGACGACTCCGGGCGGCATCCGGCTCGACACGTGCGCCCGCAGCGTGGTGGACCCGACCCGGCTGCTCAACTCGACCAGGTCGCCGGTCGCGATGCCCCGCATCTCGGCATCGGCGGGGTGGATCTCGAGGATGTCCTCAAGGTGCCAGGCGTTGTTCTCCGTCCGCCGGGTCTGTGCGCCGACGTTGTACTGGGTCAGGATCCGGCCCGTGGTGAGGATGAGCGGGTACCGACGGTTGGCGCGCTCCGTGGTGGGCACGTAGACCGTCTCGACCAGATTCCCCTTACCGCGGACGAACTCGTTCACGTGCATCGTCGGAGTACCGTGCGGCGCGGCGGCGTTGACCGGCCACTGCATCGAACCCTCCGCGTCGAGCGTGGCGAAGGAGACCCCGGCAAAGGTCGGCGTGGTGGCGGCGATCTCGTCCATGATCTGCGCGGCGTTGTCGTAGTGCATGGGGTAGCCCATCGCCTGCGCGATCTCGCTGGTGATCTGCCATTCGTCCTTGCCCTGGAGGGGCGCGAACACCGGCCGTACCCGGTTGATGCGGCGCTCGGCGTTGATGAAGGTGCCGTCCTTCTCCAGGAACGAGGTGCCGGGCAGGAACACGTGCGCGAACCGCGCGGTCTGGTTGAGGAACAGGTCCTGCAGGACGACCAGGTCCATCGCCCGCAGCGCCGCCTCGACGTGCTGCGTATTGGGGTCGGACTGGGCGAGGTCCTCGCCCTGGATATAGACGCCCCGGAACGTGCCGGCGAGGGCGGAGTCGAACATGTTCGGGATGCGCAGGCCCGGCTCGGGGTCCAGCGCCCTGCCCCAACGCTGTTCGTAGATGCCCCGCACGTCGTCGTTGGCCACGTGCCGGTAGCCGGGCAGCTCGTGCGGGAAGGAGCCCATGTCGCAGGAGCCCTGCACGTTGTTCTGGCCCCGCAACGGGTTGACCCCCACACCCCGGCGGCCAATATTCCCGGTGATCATGGCGAGGTTCGCCATGCCCATCACCATCGTCGATCCCTGGCTGTGCTCGGTGACGCCCAGCCCGTAGTAGATCGCGGCGTTGGGCGCGCTCGCGTAGAGCCGGGCCGCCTCACGCAACTGCGCCGCGGGGACGCCGGTGATCACCTCGACCGCCTCAGGCGAGTGCTGGGGGTCCGAGATGAAGGCGAGATAGCCATCGACGTTCTCGCATCGCTCGCGCAGGAACGCCTCGTCATGGAGGCCCTCGGTGACGGCGACGTGGGCCATGGCGTTGACGAAGGCGACGTTGGTTCCCGGCTGCAGGGGAAGGTGGTAGGCCGCCTCGACGTGCGGGGTGCGAACCAGGTCGATGCGGCGCGGGTCGGCCACGATCAGCCGCGCGCCCTCACGCAGCCGCCGCTTCATCCGGGATGCGAAGACCGGATGGGCGTCGGTGGGATTCGCCCCGATCAGCAGGATCACATCGGCATCGGCGACAGAGGCGAAGTCCTGAGTGCCGGCCGAGGTGCCGAAGGTCTGCTTCAGGCCGTACCCGGTCGGTGAATGGCAGACCCGCGCGCACGTGTCGACGTTGTTGTTGCCGAAGCCCGCGCGCACCATCTGCTGGACGACGTAGACCTCCTCGTCAGTGCAGCGCGAGGAGGTGATGCCGCCGATCGCGCCGACGCCGTACTTCGCCTGGATCGCCTTGAACCCCGAGGCGACCGTCGCGATGGCCTCCTCCCAGCTCACCACCCGCCACTCGTCGTCGATCGACTCCCGCACCATCGGGTGCAGTTGCCGGTCGGGGTGGTGGGCGTAGCCGTACGCGAAGCGTCCCTTCACGCACGAATGGCCCTCGTTCGCGCCACCCGCCTTGCTCGGAATCATCCGGACCACCCGGGTATCGCCGCCGTGGTCGGAGACCTCCGCGCGGAACGTGCAGCCGACCCCGCAGTAGGCGCATGTCGTCTCGACGACCCGGGTCGGCATGCCGAGCTGGATGACGCTCTTCTCGGTCAGCGCCGAGGTCGGGCACGCCTGCACGCACGCGCCGCACGAGACGCACTCCGAGGAGAAGAAGTCGGTGCCACCGGGGGTCACGACCGACCCGTTGCCACGGCCCGCGATCGTGAGCGCGAACGTGCCCTGGGTCTCGCTGCATGCCCGCACGCAGCGCGAGCAGACGATGCACGCGGCCGGGTCGTAGGCGAAGTACGGGTTGGTCTCGTCGTAGGGCGCGTGCTGGCGGGCCGGCTCACGGCGCGGATAGCGGATCTCGGCCACGCCCACCGTCGCCGCCAGCGACTGCATCTCACAGTTGCCGCGCGCGCAGCCGGCGCAGTCGGCCGGGTGGTCGGTGAGGTAGAGCTCCATGACCCCGCGCCGCAGCCGGGCCAGCTCGTCGGAGTGCGTGGTCACGACCATCCCGTCGGTGCACGGCGTCGTGCAGGATGCGGGCGTGCCACGCACGCCGTCCACCTCGACCAGGCACATCCGACAGGAGCCGAACGGCGCCAGCGTGTCGGTGGCGCAGAGCTTCGGCACACTCCTCCCGGCCAGTGCGGCCGCCCGCATCACGGACGTGCCGGCCGGGACATCGACCGTGGCGCCGTCGATCGTGACGTGCAGGGTGGCATCGCCATGCCCCGCAGGGGTGCCGAGATCCCGCTCTGGGGTGTAGATATCCGCCGTCATCACCGCACCTCTTCGCGTTGCGCGCGCTTCTCGAAATCCTCGGGCCAGTGCCGCAGTGCGCTGCGCACGGGCATCGGGGTCAGGCCACCCATGGCGCACAGCGACCCCTTCGTCATCGTCTCGCACAGATCATTGATGAGGGTGAGGTTGGCCTCGACGTTGCGGCCGGCCAGCACCTCGTCCATCACGTCGACGCCGCGTGCCGAGCCGAGCCGGCACGGCGTGCACTTCCCGCAGGACTCCACGCTGCAGAACTCGAACGCGAACCGGGCCATCCGCGCCATGTCCACGGTGTCATCGAAGACCACGATGCCACCATGGCCCACCATCGCCTCGATGCCCGCGAACTCCTCGTAGTCCATGGGGGTGTCGAGCTGATGCGGTGCCACGTAGGCACCCAGTGGTCCGCCGACCTGGACGGCGCGTACCGGGCGGCCCGACCGGGTTCCGCCGCCCCAGTCCTCGACCAGCTCGCGCAGGGTCACCCCGAACGGGAGCTCGACGATGCCGCCGCGCGCGACGTTGCCAGCCAGTTGGAACACCTGAGTGCCCAGGGAACGGCCACGGCCCAACTGCGCGTAAGCGGCGCCACCGCTGGCGAGGATCGCGGGCACAGCGCAGAGCGTGAGTACGTTGTTCACGAGCGTGGGCGCCCCGAACAGCCCGGAGATCGCGGGGATGGGCGGTTTGGCGCGGACCTCGCCGCGCTTGCCCTCGAGGCTGTCGAGCATCGAGGACTCCTCGCCGCAGATGTAGGCGCCGGCGCCGACCCGCACGTACAGCTCGAACCGCACTCCGCTGCCGAGCGCATCCGCGCCGAGGAAGCCCTGCTCGTAGGCGAGGTCAATGGCGTGGCGCAGGGTCGCGACCGCGTGCGGATACTCCGAGCGCACATAGACGTAGCCCTCGGTCGCACCGACCGCGTAGCCAGCGATCGCCATGCCTTCGATGAGGGTGAACGGGTCGCCCTCCACGATCATGCGATCCGCGAACGTCCCGGAGTCGCCCTCGTCGAAGTTGCAGCACACGAACTTCTGGGGCGCGTCACGTTCGGCCACCGTGCGCCACTTGATGCCGGCCGGGAATCCCGCGCCACCACGGCCACGCAGCCCCGAGGCGACCACCTCTTCGACGACCGCCGCACGCGACATCGACAGGGCCCTGCGTAGGCCGAGCCACCCGTCGTGCTCCTCGTACGACGAGAGCGAGGTTGGTTCGACCAGGCCGACCCGAGCGAAGCTGACCCGCTGCTGGCCGCTGAGCCACGGGTGGTCGTCGACCACACCGAGGTACCCGGGATGCGCGGTGTCCACGGCCATCACCCGCGGGATGTCGGCGGGCGTGACCTCGGCGAAGCCGACCCGGCCCGCGTCGCTCTCGACCTCCACCAGTGGCTCGGCCCAGAGCAGGCCGCGGGAACCGTTGCGGCGCACCTGGGCCCCGGCGGCGCTCAGGGCCGCGGCGACCTCGTCCGCGCCCACGGACAGCGCGGCCGCGTCCTGCGGCACCCAGGTCGTGACCGGGCTCATGAACGCCACTCCTGGGTCAGCGCCGTCAGGCGGTCCTCGTCCAGCCGCCCGAAGAGGCGCCCATCAATGGTTCCGGAGGGGCCGAGCGCACAGTTGCCGTAGCAGAAGACCTGCTCCACCTCGGTTCCCGGACCGTAGTCGCCGGTGGCCGCCGCGGCGCGGGCGGCGGCGTAGAGCGCCTCGGCTCCGACCGCCTGGCAGGCCTCGCCCCGGCACAGCGCCACCGTGTGGTCCGGCGGCGCGGTGGTGCGGAAGTCCGTGTAGAAGGAGACCACGCCGTGCACATCGGCGATCGACAGATTCAGCACATCGGCGATCGCGATCACGTCATCACGCTCGATGTACCCGAACTCCGCCATCACGTCGTGCAGGATCGGCATGAGCGGACCACGGTCGGTCATCCGCGCGGTCGCGATGGCGCGCACGACGTCGGTGCGGGCACGCCGCGTAGCCGGTGCTTGGTCAGCCACCATGGGGCGATCGTATGCCCGTATGCGGGCCATTGCGGAAGGCCGCTTCCGCAGGACGGACGGTCACGTCAGCGCGACTGCCAGTGCCGCCCCGCAGACCGCCGCACCCAGGCCCGCCGCGACGCTCGCGGTCACGTTCGCCAGGGCGTAGAGGTAGGCGCCGTCCTCGATGAGGCGTACGGTCTCGTATCCGAACGTCGAGTAGGTGGTCAGCCCGCCGCAGAAGCCCACGCCGAGCAGGGCCATGAGGTGCGGGTCGGCCGGCCCCGCGGCGAGGGCGCCGAGCAGGAACGAACCCGCCACGTTCACGCAGAACGTGCCCCAGGGGAAGACCGAGTCGTGCCGCGACTGCACGAACCGGTCGGTGAGGTAGCGCGCCGGCGCCCCGAACGCGGCGCCGAGCAGCACGAGCAGGAGGGTCATCGGCCCACCGGGAACGCCGCGCCGCGGCGCAGTGCCAACCGCAGAACCGCGCGGGTGACGACCAGCCCGACCCAGGTCGCGACGATCGCCGCCCCCAGGGTGCCAGCGAGGTACGCCAGCGCCCGACCCGCGGCACCGACGTCGAGGAGCCGCTGGATCTCCACGATGTACGTGGAGAAGGTGGTGAAACCACCCAGCACGCCGACGCCGAGGAACGGCCGCACCAGGCGTCGGCGCACCCACACATGCGTCACCAGCACCATCAGCGCGCCGATGAGCAGGCACCCGCCGACGTTGATGGCCAGGGTCGTCCACGGGAAGCCGGACGCAGGCGTGGGAACCGCGACGCCCAACAGGTAGCGCGCGCTCGCCCCGAGCGAGCCGCCCGCTGAGATCACGGAGAGCACAAGCCACGGGTGGGCACGCAATTCCGCGCGCTGTCCAGGCTCGTGCAGATCGATATCGGAGTCGGCGGGCAGCCGTCGCTGTGGCCCGTCGGTCATCTGGGTGCACCCCCACCAGGTCGGCACAGGAGTCGGCACAGGACTGGTAAGGGACCGTTGGCAGCGCTGCAGTTTCCCCGACGGCTCGCCGGGGCGGCGGGCCCCACCGCCAGACGCGCCGTTGGTCGGGCGCTGCCGACCAGCCTACCCGAGCCGCCCTCCCGTCCCGTCCACCGGAGCATGCCGGGCAGCACGCGGACTTGGTGACACGGCCTGCGGACCCGCACGGATGGGGTGAGACTGGACCCATGCGGCCGACCCCGGTAGGTGCGGCCTACGACGACCGAAGCCAGGCGGGCGACCTGCTCGCCGGGCAGTTGCGGGCCTACGCGGACCGCGACGATGTCGTGGTGCTCGGGCTCGTGCGGGGCGGCGTTCCGGTGGCCGCACGGGTCGCCGCCGGACTCGGGGCACCCCTGGATGTCATGGTGGTACGCAAGCTCGGCGTCCCGTGGTCTCCTGAGGTCGCGTTCGGCGCAGTCGGCCCGGGCGGGGTGACCGTGCACAATCCCGAGGTCGAGTCGTACGTCTCGCCGGGCGACGTCGAGTCGGTGATCAGCGGCGAGTCCCAGGAACTCGTCCGGCGCGAGGAGCGCTATCGCAACGGGCGCCCGGCGCTGTCGCTGGCGGGCCGCGTCGCCATCATCGTCGACGACGGGCTCGCCACCGGTGCCACGGCGCGGGCCGCAGTGGCAGTCGCCCGGCGTCTCGGCGCTGCCCGTGTCGTAGCGGCCGTCCCCGTCGGCTCGTCGGAGGCCGTCGGCGCGCTTCGCCGCGAGGCGGACGAGGTCATCTGCCCCCTGGTCCCCTCGGGATTCGGCGCTGTCAGCCGCTATTACCGCACGTTCCCGCAGACCACGGACGACGAGGTCATCGAACTGCTCGAGCAGGCGCACCGCGAGCTCGCGTGACCGGGGCGACCCGCTACACGGCCATGTCGACGAACCGGGAGAAGTGCAGTTGGGCGGCGACCGTCACGGTGTCGGTGGGACCGTTGCGGTGTTTGGCCACGATGAAGTCCGCCTCGCCCGCCCGCGGGGATTCCCGGTCGTAGTAGTCGTCCCGGTGCAGCAGGATGACGACGTCGGCGTCCTGCTCGATGGAGTTATGAGCGACGATTCCGTTGGCGATGAAGTTGTGCCAGCCGAGCACGGTCGCATCGAAGACCTCCTGCTCGCCCAGCGGCTCGATGGCCTCCACCTCGTCCCAGAACACATCGTTGGTGGCGTGCAGGTCCAGTTGCGCGGTGTCCAGGATCGCCGCGACCCGACCGAGCCGCGACCGGGCCGGCGCGTCCATCCCGGGCGCCGCGCCATGCACCGGCCGACCCAGCGCCGCCGCTAGCTCGCGGTGGCTGAGGCCACGCTCGACCAGCGCGGTTCGCACCCGCGTCCAGAGATCGTCCGGCACGGTGTCGATCGTCGGGTTGCCCGGCGCGCCCTCCAGCGCCGCCAGCAGCGCGGCACAACCAGCCGACCGACCACCGTGCACGCCGATCTCCCGGAGGAAACGCAACTGGTCGTCCCGGTCGCCGATCTCCAAGCTCCGGTTGGCCAGCCGTGCGGAGATCCCGAACCGGAGTAGGAGCTGACGCACCCCATCGAGCAGCGCCCGGCTCGGGGACGTGTAGCAGATGCGGCCCTCGCGCCTGGAACCCCGCACCGGGCCCACGGTGCCGCCGGTCGCCCAGAGGTGCCGGAGGAACAAGGCAACCTGAGCCTTGGGCAGGCAGAACACCGGATCGGGAATGAACCTCTCGTGGGAGCGGACGCCGAACAGGCCCAACTCGTCGAGCCATTGTGCGACCGGGTTACGCCGCCCGCGGGCCAGTCGGAACGGTGCCGGCAGGCGCAGGGTGGTGACCCGTGCCGCCTCGTACTGGTCGCGCACCGCGCTGATGCCGAACTCCGCGGCCGCGCTCTGGCTCACCGCGGCGAGGTTCGCCTCGTCCGTGCTGGCGTAGCGGATCGGCTGGCGTCGCACGAACGAGCCGTCGCCGAGCAGATGTGCCAGCAGCACGACCCGGTGCGCGGACCACGGCGCCGGGCTCAGTGGTGCGGGAACGTGCCGCGGCACCGCCACCCGGGCACCGGGCACCAGCTCGCCCAGCGGCATCCAGCCATCGACAGTGAGGAACCGGTGATTGCTCGTCGCCTCGACGTCGCGCCCGGAGCGCAGCCGCAGTCGGAAGGTCGGTCGGGTGCCGGTGGAAAAGACGTGCGTCATGGTGGCGGGGACGTACTTGAGCTTCTCGTCCAGCGTCCAGACCGGGATGTCCCGGGACCGGCTGGCCAGCAGCTCGCCGAGCGTCGTCTCCTGGTTCGTGTCGGCCCGCACGACCCGGGTCCCCGCGGCCAGGCATCCCGACTCGCGCAGGTCGGAGAGTTGTGGGCGCTTGTCGGTGCGCTGCTCAGGACCACGGTTGAGCTGGCTGACCGCGATCACCGGGCACTCGATCTCCTTGGCGAGCAGCTTGAGCCCTCGGGACAACTCAGCCACCTCCTGCTGGCGGTTCTCCACCCGCTTCGGCGAGGTCATGAGCTGCAGGTAGTCCACGACGACGAGCTTGAGATCGTGGCGCTGGCGCAGCCGGCGAGCCTTGGCACGGATCTCCATGAGGGTCATGTTCGGCGTGTCATCGACGAAGATCGGTGCCTCGTTGATCTCACCCATCCGCCGCGCGAGTCGGGTCCAGTCCTCGTCGGAGAGCTGGCCGGAGCGCAGCACCTGCAGCGGCACCCGGGCCTCGGCCGCGAGCAGCCGCGTCACGATCTCGATCTTGCTCATCTCCAGCGAGAAGATGGCGCTGGCGTGGTTGTGCCGCACCGACGCGGTGCGCGCGAAGTCCATCGACACCGTCGAGTTGTGGGTCGGCACCATGGCCCGGCCCGCGAGGAACAGCTGCTCGTCGTTGTCCACGCTCACGCACCGGACCGGCACACTCGCCACGGGCCGCACGTCCACGACGTACCGCAGCCCGATCTCACGCGGCGACACGAGCCGGCGCCGGCGCTTGTGCACCAGCACCTTCTCCTCGAGCTGGAACACGTCGTCGGCGGTGGCGAAGGTGAGCACCGGGGCGGCTTCGCGCGTCGCGGCACAGCGGTAGCCGAGACCGGCGACGAGCTCCGAGACGTCCCGGGCCAGGCGCTGCGATCGCACCCTCAACCGCACCCGGCCGTCGGCGGTCACCGTGCCCGCGACGTCGAGCATCCCGGCGAGCAGGTCGCGGCGCTGACCCTCGGCCGCGCGCAGGTAGGCCATCGGGACGTGGCGTTCGGCCAGCACACCGAGGGCACGCAGCAGGCCGTAGGAACCACGCACCGGTTCGTCCGAGCCGGCGAGCCACGTTCCGAGCACGTACGGCTCGAGCAGCAGGTCGGCGAAGGGCAACCGGAGCGGGGCGGTCGTCGCCACGCTGTGGTTCGCCCGCTGGGCGCGAGCCGTGAGGTGGCCCGACCCACGCGGTCGCAACGTCACGAGCAGCTCCGCGGTGGTACGCACGGCACCCGGGCGACCGCGGCGCCGCTCCCGGCGGCTGCGGGTCACCCAGCGGTGCCCAGCATCCGCCACGATCACCGAGCCGTCGCAGAACTCGACCTCGTAGCAGGGCCGCTGGGCCATCACGTCGCTGCAGGCGATCACGGTCGTCGGCCGACCCGCGGCATCGAGCAGGCGGTCGCCGACCCGTACCTCGCCCATCGTGGTCCAGCCGTCCGGGGTCGGCAGCAGGGTGTCCAGCGCCAGGGCCTTGCCCAGGCCCGGCCGGCCCGCGACCACGATGAGCTGTCCCGGGTGCAGGCCGCCCAGGAGTCGGTCCAGATCGCCGAATCCGGTCGGCACCCCGGCCATCACGCCCTCGCGGGACCCGACCGACTCGATCTCGTCGAGCGCGGGCTGCAGCAGGTCGGCCAGGATCGTGAAGTCGTCGCCCGTGCGGCGCTCGGTCACGTCGTACACGGCCTGCTGGGCGAGGTCCACGATGTCGTCGACGTCCTTGCCCTGGCCCGATGCCGCGCCATACCCCATGGCCACGATCCGGGTGCCCGCCTCGACCAGCCGTCGCAGCACCGCCCGCTCGGCCACGATCCGCGCGTAGTAGCCGGCGTTCGCCGCGGTCGGCACCAACGAGATGAGCGTGTGCAGGTAGGCGGCACCGCCCACCCGCACCAGCTCGCCGGAGTTGGTCAGGGCGCCGACCACCGTGATCGGGTCGGCCGGCTCCCCGCGGCCATAGAGGTCGAGAATGGTATCGAAGATCGTCGCATGAGCTGGACGGTAGAAGTCCGCGGACCGCAGCACCTCGATGACGTCGGCGATCGCGTCCTTGGAGAGCATCATGGCGCCGAGCACGCACTGCTCCGCCGCCATGTCCTGCGGCGGCGTGCGGTCGAAGGCTGGGTCGGGGCCGCGCTCGGGCAACGCCCGCACGTCGTCGGTGACTGCCACCATTACCCCCAACCGTCGCTGCGCCTCGTCCCACCCGTGCCTCGCCGGTGGCGCCGCCAGACGAATGACACCGTTGTAATCCGCGGGTGTGACATTCGAAAGCGCCGCACCCCGCGCGGGCCGGTACGGACCGCGCGGGCCGGCCCCCCGACCGGCCCGCCCGGACGTCCTCGACAGGTCGCACCCCCCGGGCCGGGACACCATACGCACGGTCCCGGTGGGCGCTCAACGACGCCTGTTGATGGACCTGTCGACAAAGCTGTGGACAACCGGGCAGCGGCTGTGCACAGACCTGTGGAGAACCTGGGGATCTTTCGACCCGTGGCTGGGTCCATGTGCCCTGAGCAGGGACGATGCAAGTCCCAGCCTGTGGAGAAAAATCGTTGGCCGGCGTGTCCGGGCCCGCCCCGGTGTGGGGCCGGAGCAGCGGGGCAGGTCCGACTAATCTGGCGGTCGGACGGCGCAGCGCGCCAGTCGGACGATCGAGAGGCTGCCCCCTGATGGACCCCAACAACGACGCCTACGGCTGGGCGGCCGACGATCCCCGATGGACCGACATCGAGGCGGCCGGACGGGGCAGGCTCGAGCCACCCCCGCCGCCCGTCCCGCGGTTCGGCGCGACAGAGCCCGATCCGTTCGTCGACACCGTCGCCGGTACCCCGCACGCCCCGTGGCCGGGTCCACCTGTGCCGCCCACCGCGCCCGACTGGGGCGCCGTCCCGTGGTCACCCGGGACCGCCGGACCGCCCCCGCCCGCGCTGCCGGTGCCGATCGATCCGGCACCCCTTCCGGCAGTGCGGTTCCCGATCCACACCCAGCTTCCGGCTGGGCTGCCCCGGCCGGGCAACGCCACCGCGGTGCCCTCGGCAGAGCTCGCCTCCCGCGGTCGGGCCGTGGTGAACGGCTCCCCGGTTCTGGGCGAGGGCACCCGCCTGGACCACCGCGTGCACCTGCGGACGCGCCGCCGCAGCGACGACGAGTTTCGTCGCGCCGGGCGCGCGGAACTATTCAGCGACGACGCTCGCTACAGCGTGCTGCTGACGCTCACCGCGACCTGGTACCTACCGGTCGCCCTGGTCTTCCTGGCGTGGGTGCTGATCATCGGCGGCGGCACCACGAGCGCGCGACTGCTCTCCGGGTTGATCTGGCTCGTCGCCGCGATGGCGCTGTCGCTGGCGGTCGTCGGGCTGCTGCGGTGGGCATCGGTCGGCTGGCGGGCAGTGACGCTGAGCATCGCCTCCGCGCTCATCGGCGGTGGCGTGGCCACGATCGCGCACACGCTCTCGGGCTGACCACGAACGCCGAGTGGGGCCTCGCGCGGTGCGCGACGCCCCACTCCCGTAACAGCGCTACTTGGCGGCGACCACGCTCAGCGAGAACCTGGCCACGACGTCTGGGTGCAACCGCACCGAGACCTGATACTGGCCGACCGACTTGATGTGGCCGGGCAGTTCGATGCGGCGCCGATCCAGCTCGGGTCCGCCGGCACCCTTGACCGCGTCGGCCACGTCGGTCGGCGTCACCGAACCGAACAGGCGTCCGCCGGCGCCAGCCCGGGCGCGCATCGAGACCGAGAGCGCCTCGAGCTGGGTGCGCACCTCGTTCGCGTGGCCCAGGTCCCTGATCTCCCGAGTCGAGCGAGCCCGTTTGATCGAGCTGACCTGCTTCTCGCCACCCTTGGTCCATGGGATCGCGAACCCCTGCGGGAGCAGGTAGTTGCGGCCGTAGCCGTCCCGGACCTCGATGATGTCGCCCGGCGTGCCGAGGCCGGTCACCTCGGAGGTGAGGATCATCTTCACGTTCGGATCCCCCTCAGCGGCCGGTTGTCGTATACGCCAGCAGCGCCATCTCGCGGGCATTCTTGACGGCCCGGGCGATCTGACGCTGCTGCTGTGAGCTGACGCCGGTCACCCGCCGCGCGCGGATCTTGCCGCGGTCGGAGATGAACTTGCGCAGCAGCGCGGTGTCCTTGTAGTCGATGTAGGTGATCCCCTCCTTGTCGAGCGGATTCACCTTCTTCTTCGGCTTACGTGCGGCCGTTGGCTTCGGCATGTCTTCCTTTACTCCGAATCTCGGTCTAGAACGGGGGCTCCTCGTCGTAGCTGCCGCCCGCGGGCGTTCCGTTCCCCGCACTGCCGCCAGCCGGCACGGCGCTGGTCCACGGGTCGTCGTACGACCCGCCACCGTTGCCGCCACCGGAGCCGAAACCGCCACCGGAGCGCGCCATCTTCTGCACCTTCGCCGTGGCATAGCGCAACGACGGGCCGACCTCGTCGACCTCGAGCTCGTAGACCGTACGCTTCTCGCCCTCACGGGTCTCGTAGGTGCGCTGCCGCAGCCGCCCCGAGACGATGACCCGGGCGCCCCGGTGCAGCGACTCGGCCACGTTCTCCGCGGCCTGCCGCCACACCTGGCACTGCAGGAACAGCGGCTCGCCGTCCTTCCACTCGTTGGACTGCTTGTCGAGGAAGCGCGGCGTCGAGGCGACGCGGAACCTCGCCACGGCAGCACCCGACGGGGTGAAGCGCAGCTCCGGGTCGTCGGTCAGGTTACCGACGACAGTGATGGTGACGTCTCCTGCTGCCATGATCCACACTCCTCCAGCTCTTCCGGCACACCGAGCATCGGCTCCTCGCTCCGCTGTGGTGCTCCTTGCGCCGGGAAAGCACGCCTGTGCCCGTGTTTTTCGACAGGGGTCAGGTTGCCACATGGCTGTGACGGTTGATGGGAACTGCCCGGCGCGTCAGCGCGCGTCGGGACGGATCACCTTGGTCCGCAGCACGTTCTCGTTGAGCCGCAGCTGACGGTCCAGCTCGGCCACTGCCTCGGGCGTCGCGTGCAGGTCGATCACCGCGTAAATGCCCTCGGAGCGTTTGGCGATCTCGTACGCGAGGCGTCGCCGCCCCCATACGTCCACCTTCTCCACCGAGCCACCCGACGAGCGGATCACGTTGCTCAGGTACGTGTCCAGCGACGGGGTGACGGTGCGTTCCTCGAGACTGCCGTCGAGGATCACCATGATCTCGTAATGACGCAAGACTTCTCTCACCTCCTCTGGTCTGAGCGGCCACGGTCGATCCGTGGCAGGAGGGTCGTGCGTCGACGCCAAATTCACAGCCCGTACGGGCCTGCGGACCGGCGGCCTGACCAGCGTACCGGCAGCGGGGGTGGCGCCCACAACCGGGGCCTGCGGCCAGGGCCTGGCCGGCCGGTGGCGTGGCCGAGAAGACGCCGATCACGGAAAGCCGCGGAGCGCCTCGCCAACATCTGCAGGGTGGGACCTGGGGAGGAACGACCACACCGACGAGCTTGGAACCGAGGCGCTCCGCGGAGCCTTCGCGTGGCACGGCCGGTCTGCTCGCCTGGTGCGATGCTCTGGCCGCGCGTTTGTCGCCCGCTAAGGGCTTAACCGGACAATAGCCCGGATTATGGCCGGTGTCACGCCTAACACGCAAATCGCCGCAACAGCAGCGAGACGGCGTACCCCTTTCGAGGCACCACGACCGCGCGAACCAGTTTTCGGCGATGGGGCCGCCGGGCACGGCCGGGCAGGGGAGGGTGTCGATGTCGGGGTACGGTCGTACGCTCGCCGCATGCCTCTCATCGGTGCGCACGTCGACTCGACCGACCCGCTCACGGCTGCCGCGGCCTGCGGGGCAGAGGTGATCCAGTTCTTCCTCACCGATCCGCAGAGCTACGCCGCGCCGAAGCCGCATCCCCTCGGAGACGCGATCAAGGCCAGTGGGCTGGAGATCTACGTCCATTCGCCGTACCGGCTCAACGTGGCCACGGCGAACAACCGCATCCGCATCCCGAGCCGCAAGCTACTGCTCCAGCACGCCCAGGCGGCGGCGCAACTCGGCGCCAAGGGCCTGATCGTCCACGGTGGACATATGGACAAGGCCGACGACCTGGCGGCGGGATTCGTCAACTGGCGCAAGACCTTCGCCTACGCGAAGGAGAGTGGCGGGTTCCCGCTGCCGATCCTGATCGAGAACACCGCTGGCGGCGACAACGCGTGCGCCCGGCGCTTCGACGCGCTGGCCCGGCTCTGGGACGCGGTCGGTGAGTTCGACGCCGGCTTCTGTCTCGACACCTGCCATGCCCACGCGGCGGGGGAGGACCTGACGGGCATCGTGGACCGGGTCCTCGCCATCACCGGGCGTGTGGACCTCGTGCACGCCAACGACTCTCGCGACCCCTTCGACTCCGGCGCCGACCGCCACGACAACATCGGCAAGGGTCACATCGATCCGCAGCTCATCATCGAGGTCATCCGGGCCGCGGCCGCGCCGGCCGTGGTCGAGACCCCGGCCTCGGGTCACGCCGCTGACATCGCCCTGTTGAGATCCGGGCTCGCCGCCTGACGCCGGTCCGCTGACGCACGGCACTCGCCAGACGTCACGGCTCGGCCGCCGTACCGTCAGCGCGGGACCCCGGCTTCAGCCGAGCTCGCGCGTCGCCGACCCACTCGCGCGCTCGGCCGCCCAGCGCGGAGAGCGCGTCCCGGGCCCGCCAGCGCGCCTCATCGATCCATCGGGCGTCCTCCGCCCCGACGAACGCGCCCCCATCCGGGTCGTCCCCGTAGGTCTCCCAGACCACGTCGCGGCGCGGCGCCACGATGTCGCGGACCACGAATCCGACGAGCAGCACCAGCCCCCACCACCGGGCCAGCGAGATGAAGACGTAGGTCGCCTCGGGGAACACGTTGACTCCCGAGAGGTTGAGCAGGTGTCCGTAGAAGCCGAGGAAGTACGCGACCTCGGTGGCCTGCCAGATGAGGAAGGCGCCCCACCGCGGCCGAGCCAGCACGGCGAGCGGGATCAACCACAGCACGAACTGCTGCGACCAGACCTTGCTGGTGAGCAGGAACAGCGCCACGACGAGGAAGCAGAGCTGGGCCAGCCGGGGCCTGCGGGGAGCGAGCAGCGCGAGCACCGCGACGCCGAGGCACCCGAGGCCGAAGAGCAGGTAGCTGATGAGGTTGAGGCGCGGGATGTCGGCGGCCAGGCTCACGAAGGGCGCCACACCGACCTTGCCGTCCGTGCCGGTCGACGGCCAGTTCGCCCCGATGTACCAGAACGTGCCCCAGTCCACTGCCCGAGTCCGGCTCCTGCTGAAGAACTCGGCCCACCCCTCGTGGGCGAAGAAGTACGCCGGCGCGTTGACCACGGCCCAGGTGAGCGCGCCCGTGGCGACGGTCGAGGCGACCGCCCGGATGCGCCCGGTCCGCAGGGCGAGGACGATCAGTGGGCCGGCGAGCAGCAGCGGGTAGAACTTGGCCGCCGCCGCGAGCCCGAGCAGCACGCCCGCGAGCACGGGGCGTTTCCGAGCCCAGGCGTAGAAGAAGAACGCCGTCAGCCCGACCGCGAACAGATCCCAGTTCACGGTGGCGGTCACCACGAGAGCCGGCGCGAACACGAACAGCGCCGCGTCCCAGGGTCTGCGCCGGCGAAGCGCCAGGGTCACGGCGATCGCGGCCAGGCCGAACGCGAGCAGCACGAGCGCGGTGAGGTTGTAGAACGCCTCGGCCTGGTTGAAGCCGGGCCGGTCGGCGCCGATGGCGTGCACGGGCAGCCCGATCACGCCCATGAGATAGCCGGTGAGCACCGGGTACTCCACGGCGTGATCGACGTAGGGCACGGCGCCCTGGTTGAGCTCCTCCGCGTAGTAGAGCGCGAGCACGTCGGTGTAGCAGAACCGGGAGTAGGCGTACTTGTTGCCCTCGCCCCACGCGCCGTCCGCGCAGGGCGCCTTCTGGATCCAGTGCAGACAGAAGACCAGCAGCCCGAGCAGCATGATGATCCGGACCGGGGTCAGCACCCGGTCCGCCCGTCGCGGCGTCGCGGCATGCTCGCCGAACGGTCCGCCGATCGCCTCCGCCAGCCCCCGGACGAACCCGTCCTCCTGGCTCGGGTTCACCTGCCGGACCGCGCGAGCGGAGTCATCGGGCGCGCCGGGCCCGCTGATCGTCAGGGTCATACCGTCAGATCCTGCCGTACCGCCCGCCGCCCCGGGCGCGCCGCCCACCGATGGCGAGCGGGCGCGCCCGATCGGTGGATGCTATGGGCCGCTTGTCGTGCCCGTCGACGGCGTCGCGGTCGCGGTGTCCGTGGGTGTCACGGTGCCCGACGGCTCGACCGACTCGGTCGGCTGCACGGTCGGCGGCAGCGTGGGCACCGGCGGCGTCGGTGACGGGAACGACCCGGGCGGGTTCTCGTCGCCGATGAACTTCGGCGAGTCGAACTGGGTGTGGTCCTTCGGGAACTTCATCGCATCGGTGGCAGCGTTCATGAACTGCGTCCAGATGTTGCGCGGTATGTAGCTCCCGTAGATGATCGTTCCGCTCTTGTCCTTGATCGGCTGTTCCTTGTCCTTGTTGCCAACCCAGACCACGGCCGCGAGCTTGCTGGTGAAGCCGACGTTCCACGCGTGAGCGTTCTCGCTGGTGTCCTGGTACTGCCAGGTGCCGGTCTTGGTCGCTGCCTCGAAGCCGCCGATATTGATGTTCTTGACCTTGCTCATCGCATAGGTCAGGTCGTCGACGGCGCCCGCAGGAAGGATCGGCTGCGCGTTCGGGTTGGGCAGGGTCTCCCCATAGAGCTTCTTGCCGTCCTTGTTGACTTCCTTGACGAAGTGCTCGGTCGCGGCGTGCCCGCCCGCCGCCATCGTCGCGACCCCGTTCGCGTGCTCCAGCGGGGTGATCGAGTACTGGCCGATGCCGACCTCGATTCCCAGGCCGTCGCCCATGGCCTGGTCGATGGTCTCGCTGTCCAGATCGATCCGCTTGAGGTCATTGTTCCAGATGAACCGGATCCCGGCCTCGTGCGCCATCTCGAGCACGTTGTTCGGCCCGACGCTGACGGTTACGTCGATGAACGGAATGTTCAGCGAGTGGGTCAGCGCCTCGAACAGCGAGCAGAGCCCCGAGGTGCCCACGACGTGCGACGACGACCCGGCGACGTGCACGATCCCGGTGGTCGGGTCGGTGTAGGTGTACAGACCCGTGGCCTGGTCGAACTTTCCGTGGACCAACTGTCCCTTGCTGTTGTGCATCAGATCGCTGTCGCAGTCTTCGGCGTTGCGGAACGGGTTGTCCGAGGCTCGGCCCGGTACCGCGTGCGGCGTCCACTGCCAGTACGAGTTGAGCGAGTACCCGGCCCGCAGCGCCGCACTGAGCGTATAGACCTTGAACGATGATCCCGGTGGGTGACGCCCACCGACGCCGGCGGGTTGGCCATTCTCGTCGAGGTAGATCCCGGCATAGTCGTTGCCGGAGCCCTTGTGCCCGCCGTAGTACGCGACCACCCGACCTGTCCCGGGCTCCACGGCGACGAGCGCGCCCTGCAGGTTGCTCGGCTGTCCGTAGAGCGGGCTTGTCTTGTTGACTCCGTCCGCCGCGTCTTCGGCCGCCTTCTGGGCTCCCACGTCGAGCGTCGTGACGATGTTGTACCCACCGTCCTTGATGTCCTGCCAGGTCATGCCCTTGAAGTTCGGGTTGTCGCTGTTGGTCAGCTCGCCGAGCACATGGTTGACGACGAGTCCGGCGGGGCTGTCCAGTCCCGCGTCCTGCTTCTCTGGCAACCACTCGGCGTCTGCCGGGAACGCCAGCGTCGCGTCCTCCTCCGGCGTGAGCGTGAAGTGGCCGGGGTCGGCCTTGCTCAGGTCCTCGAGCTGCTTGCGGACGTAGTCCCACCGGCCGATGGCCTCGTTCTTGGCTGCCTCGCCGCGGGTCGGGTCGTAGCCGGGCTTCGTGTCCGGGTGGATGGGATCCGGGTACGGCTGCTTGACCATCGCGACCAAAGCCATCGCCTGCGAACGGGTGATCTTCTTGTACGGCGCCGGCGGATTCTTCATGATCGAAGCGCCGAAGAACGCCCGCGCCGCCGCCTCGGCGCCGTAGGTCTGCCGGCCGAACTCGACGAGGTTGAGGTAGCCGGAGAGAATGTCGGTCTTCGACATCTTGTCCGACATCTTCCAGGCGAGGACCGCCTCGCGGATCTTCCGGTTGAAGGTCACCTCTCGCATGTCGAAGGCGAGGCGCGCGTACTGCTGGGTGATCGTGGAGGCGCCCTGGGTCTGGCCACCGGTGACGTTATTCCACGCGGCCCGGACCACCGCTGAGAACTCGACGCCCTGGTTGGTCCAGAACGTGTTGTCCTCGGAGGCGATGATCGCCTCGGTGACGTAGGGGCTCATGTCGTCGTAGTTCACGACGAAGTGCGTGCTCTCGCCGAGGTGGGCGAGCACCGTCTTGCCATCGTTGTAGTAGATCGTCGATGTCTCCGGGATCGGCGTCACGTCGCCGACCTGGACGCTGTCGAAGAAGAGGGTGCCGGCCACGAAACCGCCGCCGGCGAGGATGACCAGCAACGCGGCGGCCGAGATCGAGATGTTGCGGATCCGTGCGATCTTCGCCTTGCGCTTGCGATCGGCACTCCTCAGGTCTTTCGGGTCGCCCGCGCCACGGGTCCGCCGCCGCAGCCCGCTGGCCAGACCGAACCCGCGGAATGGCCGACGACCGCCGGCACCCTCGGGCCCCTCCGGCCCGTAGCCACCCGGACCCTCGCCACCGGGAGCGCCCGGAACCGGCGGCCAGCCACCGGGGCCACGACCTCCGGGGCCACCCGGACCAGCTCCGCCGCCGCCCAGGCCGGGCGGGCTGCTGGGCGAGATGGGGCGCACCTGTGCCCGGCCCACGCCGCGGGCCGGGCTCACCGGATTCGGTCCCGGCGGCGAGGTGGGCGCCGAGCCGTACGGGTCACGGCTGGCTGAGCTGTGGGAGCCGTACCCGGAGGACCGGCCCGACGACGCGTTGCCCGACTCCCCGTACGAGCTGCCGTACGCCGCGTCGCCGTAGGGAGCGCCGTAGACCGGCTCCTCCGGCGCGACCGGCCGGGCCGAACCCGAGACCGAGGCCCGACCGACCGAGGCGCGGCCGGACGACACACTGCGGGTGGTGGGTTCCGAGTAGCCGTCGTACTGGTCGCGCGCCCGGCCGCCACCCCGATGGTCGCCGTAGTCGTCGTCGCGACCGTAACGGTCGGCGCGGGAGGAGTGGGAGCGGCTGCGATAGCTCGGTTCCTCGTCGTCGTACGGGTTCATGGGCTCACACCCTTGCCATGTCTCGTCCGGTGAGGACTCTTGCCGGGTCTGCGTCCCGGGGGACGCACGTGCAGCGGGTAGGGGCACCCGGAAGTATCGCGGATGGTGTCGAACGCCGGCGTGGACGTAGTCGCGTGGCCGCCCGGCGCCATGCCCAGGCTCACTCGGCCGCCCCCTGGGCGGAACTCACTCGAGCCGCGGCACCGAGCGGCACGTGCGGCGGATCGGCGTCCTTCGTCGCCCGCCCGACGAGGAACTGCTCGACGAGGTGGTTCCATCGGCAGCCCCGGCACACCTCGACAACGTAGACCTGGACCTGTCGGGCGGTACGTGCCAGCGTCTCGAGCTCGGCCCCGGACCGGGCTTGCCCCGCCGACTGCTTCAGCTCGTCGCCGTAGATGTAGTGGACGTGCGTGAGGTTCTCGCGTCGGCAGACCGGGCAGCGCTCCTGCGTCGCCTCGCCGTGGAAGCGCGCCGCCGAGAGCAGGTAGGGCGAGGCGTCGCACACGTCGTCCATGCCGACCCGGCCCGCCGTCAGGTCACGCAGCACGGCGCGTCGCCGGAGCGAGTAGTCGATGGCCTGACGCTGCGCGCGCATGCGGACGAGGGTACGCGGTCGGCCTCATGCCGGCGACCGCCCCTTGAGCGGGGTAAAGGTCACGGTTACCTGACCGCTCCGGCACGTGGTGCGGCGGCGTCGCCGGCGTTCGGGTCACCGAGGTTGGCCGGTGGCGGGAACTGCGCGGCCGGCGGGTCGAGCAGTCCGGTCGCCCCGGTCACGACCGCGCGGAAGACGTCTGCCGGCAGCGTGTCCCCGGTGATCCGGTTGCCGGCCGCGTCGCGCAGCGGGAGTTCGACCTCCTGGTTGCCGACCCAGACCGCCACGGCGAGCGCCGGGGTGAACCCGACGTGCCAGGCGTGCACGGTGTCGCGCGCGCTGTCGGGCAGCAACGCCGTGCCAGAGATGCTCGCCGATACCGGGCCGTCCGGGGCGAGCCCGGCACTGTCGTGCTGAGCCAGCACCGCCGTCACATCCGCGACGACCCGGGGGTCGAGCGCGGGCACGGTCCGAGTGCTCTCCTGCTGGTAGACGACGTAGTCCTTGACCACCCGGCTCACGAAGTGTGTGGGCGCCCGCAGCCCCCCGGCCGCGAGGGTCGCCATGGCCGAGGCCTGGTCGAGGACGGTCACCGGGTAGCTGCCCAGGGCAACGTCCTCGTTGAACGGTTCGGGTGACAGTGCCGCGCCGGCCTGAGTCGTGAGGTCGTAACGCACGGGCGCTTCACCGGGTGTCCACATCGCGCCGATGCCCGCTGCCTTCGCCGCGTCGATCACGGCGCCCGCCCCGATCCGGTCCACCACTGAGTAGAACGGGATCGACAGCGGGACCGTCGCCGCCTGGGTGAGGGTGCACACGGGCTGGCACGGCGCGGTGTTCACGTCCCGGACCGGGTCGGTGGCTGTGTGCCCGCTCTTCGGGAACGGCTTGATCGTCGGAGACTGCCAGCGCGATCGCGCGGAGATCCCCGCCTCCAGCGCGGCGGCGAGCGTATAGACCGTCATTGTCTGAGCGGGCGGGTGGAACCCGAAGCCCGAGACCCCACCGTCGGCGCTGGTGCGGGTGCCCGCGTAGTCGGCCCCCGTGCCGTTGTGTCCGCCGTAGTACGCGACCACCCGGCCGGTGCCCGGCTGGACCACGACCGCGGCCGCCCTGACGTTGGGCGGCTGAGGCGCGAGGAGCGACCCGGGTACGGTCTCGTCGACCGTCTGCTCGAGCAACGCCTGCACCCTCGCGTCGATCGTGGTGACGATCGAGAACCCGCCGTCGACCAGGTAGGAGGCGGAGCGTCCCCGGAACGGGTCCGAGTCCCGAAGCTCGGCGAGCACCTGAGCCACGATGAACCCGACGGGCGTGTCGAGGGCCGAGTCGGAGTCGTCGGGCTGGTACGGCTGGACCGTCGGCAGGGTGAGGTGACTCGCCGTGTCCTGGTCGAGTTCCCCCATGCCCACCATGGCCTGGGCCACGATCGCGAACCTCGTGCCCGCGGAGACGAGGTCGACCGTCGGGTCGTAACGCCCGTCGCCCGGCGAGGCGATCATTCCGGCGAGCACGATCGCCTGCGGCAGGCTCAACTGAGCGGCGCCGACCCCGAAGTACGCGCGGGCGGCCTCCTCGATGCCGTACGAACCGCGTCCGAAGTAGACGGTGTTGAGGTAGAACTCGAGGATCTGCTCCTTCGAGTAGGTGTCCTCCAGCTTCCAGGCCAGCACCAGCATCCGCGCCTCGGCGGTGGGCCCCTGCACGCTTCCACCGGTGGCGATCGTCGCGGCCCGGGCGTACTGCCGGGTGATCAGCGTGCCCGAGGTGACCCAGTACTGGGGATCTTCCGCCGCGATCACCGCCTTCTCGACGTACGGCGGCAGGGAGGCGGCCGGCACGATGGTCCGGCGCTGGCTACCCAGACGGGCCATGACCGTGGTCCCGTCGCTGTAGTACACGGTGGTGGTCTCGGGCAGCGCGAGCTGGCTCGGCAGCGGGATCGCGCTGGCGTAGTAGGTGCCGACCACGGTGGCGAGTCCGGCGAGCACGATGCCAGCGAGGACACCGCTGATGATGCGGCGCCGGCGCAGCCGGGTCGCTCGGCGACGCACGTTGGCATACGCCTCGGAAAGGTCGATCTTGAGCACTGGCCACTCGCCGGTGCGGATGCGGTGGAACAAACCGTCGGACGCACCGGTCAGGGGCGAGCGGTCGGCCGCCGCGCCCGGCTGCGCGGGCTTCGTCCCGGTCGGGTCGTCCTTGCTTTCCGGCACTCTGCTTTCCGGCTCTCTGCTTTCCGGCTTTCTCCGGTCTTCCGCCACTCTCCGCTCCCGCAACACGTGCGGCACCACGAGACTCGACCCGGGCACCGCAGGCGAGGGTATCCGTCAACCGTGGCCGCGCGCGAAGCCCGGCGGCCATCGCCGGCAGCCCTGGGGCGCATGGGCCAGGACGTGGTCGCGAGATTTGCGCTCCGGAGGACCGGGCCGTAGGCTCACGATGTATCGAAGCGATACATCGGGCCGGTAAACCGGCCGTACGCTGACGGAAACGTGACGTCAGGAGCGAGAGCCCTGGGAGGTGCGCGTGCTGGAGCTCGCGGTTCTCGGTCTGCTGATCGAGGCGCCGATGCACGGGTACGAGCTGCGCAAACAGCTCATCACGAAGCTCGGCGCGTTCCGCGCAGCGATCAGCTACGGCTCGCTCTACCCGACCCTGCGACGGCTGCAGACGAAGGGGTGGATCACCGAAGCATCGCCGGACTCCGCCGCCAGCGCGGCCGACATCCCGGTGATGACCAGCCGCCGCGGCCGGGTGGTCTACGCGATCACGGCTGAGGGCAAGGAGCACTTCGGCGACCTGCTGGCCCAGGCCGGCCCCGAGACGTTCGACGACCCGGCGTTCGGCGTCCACTTCGCCTTCTTCGCCCGCACCGACCAGCAGACGCGGCTGCGCATTCTCGAGGGCCGCCGCCGCAAGGTCGAGGAGCACCGCGAAGGGCTGCGCGAGGTGCTGGCGCGCGCGGCAGAGCGACTCGACGCGTACACCCTCGAACTGCAGCGCCACGGATTCGAGGCCGCGGACCGCGAGGTCCGCTGGCTGGAAGAGCTGATCGCGACCGAGCGCTCGGGCGGCACCCCCGGCCGCGCGCAGGTGCACCACGGGGTAGATCCAGACGACCGCGGTCCCGACCGCGGCAAGGCAAACCCGGCTTCGGAGACACCGGAGCGGTTGGAGTGAAGATCGAGATGAAGGAGGCAGCCGCGATGGGCTCCGTTCGTGTCGCCATCGTCGGTGTCGGCAACTGCGCGTCCTCACTGATCCAGGGTGTGGAGTACTACCGCAACGCCGATGCGACCGATCGCGTACCGGGTCTCATGCACGTCAAGTTCGGCGACTATCACGTCTCGGACGTGCAGTTCGTCGCCGCCTTCGACGTCGACGCCAAGAAGGTCGGCAGCGACCTGTCGGTCGCGATCCTGGCGAGCGAGAACAACACCATCAAGATCTGCGACGTGCCGCCGATCGGCGTGATCGTCCAGCGCGGGCCGACCTTCGACGGACTTGGGAGGTACTACCGGGAGACCATCGAGGAGTCCGCCGCGCCCCCCGTCGACGTGGTCTCGGCCCTGCGCGACGCGAAGGTCGACGTGGTCGTCTCCTACCTGCCGGTCGGCTCGGAGGAAGCGGACAAGTTCTACGCCCAGGCGGCGATCGACGCAGGCTGTGCCTTCGTCAACGCGCTGCCGGTCTTCATCGCCTCCGACCCGGTGTGGGCGAAGAAGTTCACCGACGCCGGGCTGCCCATCGTGGGCGACGACATCAAGTCCCAGGTCGGCGCGACGATCGTCCACCGCATGTTGGCGAAGCTCTTCGAGGACCGCGGGGTCGAGCTGCTGCGCACGTACCAGCTCAACTTCGGCGGCAACATGGACTTCATGAACATGCTCGAGCGCGAGCGTCTCATGTCCAAGAAGATCTCCAAGACCCAGTCGGTGACCTCCCAGATCCCGCACGAGATGGAGAAGGGCACCGTCCACATCGGACCATCGGACCACGTGCCGTGGCTCGACGACCGCAAGTGGGCCTACATCCGCCTGGAGGGCCGGGCCTTCGGCGACGTCCCGCTCAACGCGGAGCTCAAGCTCGAGGTGTGGGACTCGCCGAACTCCGCCGGCATCATCATCGACGCGATCCGTGCCGCGAAGATCGCCCTCGACCGCAAGATCGGTGGCCCGATCCTTTCGGCCGCCTCGTACCTGATGAAGTCCCCGCCGGTGCAGTACGCCGATCACGATGCGCGGCAAGCGGTCGAGGACTTCATCGCCGGCACGATCGAGCGCTGACACTGCTCACGACGCGCATTGGGCCCGCCGGTCTACCGGCGGGCCCAATTCCTCGCCCCCGAGTCACTCCGCGAAGACGCGGACCTTGGTGTTGGCCTCGTTCACGTCGACGGTCAACTCCTCGAGGCTGTCGACCAGTTCGTCGATGTCCTCGGGCTTGAGTCGGGTGAGGTCGATCGGCACCCCCGAGCGACGGATCTCGTCGTTGGCCTTCTCCAGTGCCTGCTGCGGGATCAACCCGGCCAGACGGACCCCGGCGCGCAGCAACCGGATGGGCACCCGGACGTTGACCTGTGTCGGCTCCCCATTGCTCTGGTCGTCCACGAGCACCCGTAGGTACTTCGGCCCAGACTTGCGCGGCTCGCTCGCCGTCGCGACGCCACCTTCACCCTCCAGCGCGCCGATCAGCCGCTCGGCCTCGTCGGCACTGATCTTCCCCTCGGCCAGCATCTCCAGGATCTGGCGTCGCTGCTCGCCCATGGTGCTCTCCTCACTACGTGACACTGATGTGGATGTTGTTTTCGTGATCATGGATGTCGAGCCGAAGGCCGGAGGCCGAGCAGAACAGGTCCCACAGCCCCACGACGGCGCGTCCAGGATTGACCCGAGCCCCGGCCAGCCCGACCAGCAGCACCAGCAGCCCCACCAGGAGCAGCGGCGAGAGGACGACCAGGACCGGCAGCACCGGGATCCAGAACCGCAGAGACCGGCGCTGTCCACTTTGGACGCGGACCGAGACAAGCTGTGGCATCATCGCTGCTCCTTCAACGCCTCGATCGCCTCGCTGACCGTGACCTCACCGCGCCGCAGCCGCTCGATGACGTCGGTCCTGGACGGGCCCGGCTCCGTTTCGAGGAAGTCCAGGCTCTGGGCTATCCGGTTGAGCCGGCCCTTGATCGTCGGGTAGCTCACGCCGAAGATCCGCTCCATCTCCTTGATCGAGCCGTGGCTGCGGACGAACGCGGTCACGAAGATCTGGTCCTCGGCGGAGAGCTGGGCCAGTTGTGGCAGTTCAAACTCGCCCTCAATGGCGGCGCCCCCGGACAAGCGAACCCGCTCGACCACGAAGTGGCGTCCACCCGTGAGGTTGGTCAGCTCTTGCCACTCCACAGCAACCCCTCCAGACTTCAACTTTCTTGAAGTCTGGCTTGAGTTCCTTAATCTGTCAAGGCTCGTCCCTCAACATCTTTGAGGTTGCTCGTCAGCCGGTGGCGTCGAGCAGGTTCTCGATCGCCACTCGGGCCTCGAGCTGGAGCAGGTGACGCTTGCGCGACAGCCCACCGCCAAAGCCGCCGAGCGTGCCGTTCGCCCCCACCACACGGTGGCACGCCACGATGACCGGCACGGGGTTCCGGCCACACGCCGCGCCGACCGCCTGCGCCGCCCCCGGCTCGCCGATGGCCCGCGCGATCTCGCCGTAGGAGCGCATCTGTCCATACGGGATAGCCGCGATCGCCTCCCAGACCGCCCGTTCGAACGGCCTGCCCCGGGTGAACCGGATCGGCACCGTGAAGGCGGTCGGCTGCCCAGCGAAGTATCCGGCGAGCTCCGCCAGGGCAGCATCGAGCGTCGGATCAGCGCTCGGCGCCGCCCCGGGCTCAGCCCGAGCTCCGAAGGACACGCCCACCACCATCCCGTCGTCCACCGTGACCCCGAGTCCGCCGATCGGCGAGGCCAGCACCGCATGCGCACGCACGGGACCAGTCTCCGCCCGACGTGCGACAAGACCGGCCGACGCTTCCCGGACAGACGACCTGGCAGAGCTGCGGTACTGTCGATGCCCTCATGACCACGGTGACCCTTGTCTTTGTGCTGATCGGTACGGTCGGCGTGGTCCTGCTCGCCCTGTCGCTTGTCGTGGGCGATGTCATCGGCATCAACGCCGACGGCCCGTTCTCGGTCCCGTCGCTCGCCGGCTCGGTCGGTGCCTTCGGCTTCGGCGGCGCCATCGCGGCGGCGCTCGTGGGCAACGCGACCCTGGCCGTGATCGCCGCGGCGCTGACCGGTGTCTTCGTCGCGGTGCCAGCCGGGATCGGCACGATCGCTCTGTCCCGGGCGGTGGAGCGCATGCGCACCGACGCCACCCCGACCCGGGCCGATCTGGTCGGGCGGCTCGGCGTCGTGGTAACCCCGATTCCCGCGCAAGGATATGGCGAGGTGCGGGTCAGCCTCGGCGGTCAGCCGGTGAAGCTCAACGCCCGCTGCGACCAACCGGTCGCGCTCGGAGCCCACGTCTTCGTCGTTGAGGCGACCAGCGATACCAGCGTGATCGTCGAGGAGACGAGCAAGGTCTGACACACCCCGCCGACACCACGCGGCGTCGGCGACCACGGGCCGTACCCCGCCGTACGGGCATCTGAACAGCGACCACCCACCCCGCGAAAGAGGTACCCACGTGCCCGCACTGCTCTTCCCCATCATCGGCGCCGTCGTGCTGGTGCTGCTGCTCGTCATCTACATCCTCAGCCGCATCAAAGTGGCCGGGCCGAACGAGGCGTTCATCGTCACGGGTCGCAAGGGACGCGCCATCGCGACCGCGGACGGAGCACGCGCCACCGACCTGTCGGGTCAGAAGGTCGTGATGGGCGCGTCCGTGTTCGTGATGCCGGTTGTCCAGAAGTTGCAGGTGATGAGCCTGTCCAGCCGACGTATCCATGTCGAGATCCAGGGCGCGGTAAGCAAGCAGGGCATCCGTGCCCACCTGCAGGGCGTGGCGATCGTCAAGGTCGGCGGTACGGAGGACGCCATCCGCGCCGCCGCCCAGCGCTTCCTGCACCAGCAGGACGAGATCGAGGAATTCACCCGCGAGGTGCTCGCCGGAGCGCTGCGTTCGATCGTCGGACGGCTGACGATCGAGGAGATCATTCGAGACCGTGCCGCCTTCGCCTCGGCCGTCGCGGAGGAGGCCGAGCACTCGATGACCAACCAGGGCCTGGTGCTCGACACGTTCCAGCTGCAGGACATCGTCACCGAGGGCACCTACCTGGAGGACCTCGGCCGGCCGGAGGCCGCACGGGTCCTCCGTGACGCGTCGATCGCCGAGGCGAAGGCCCGGCAGGAGTCCGAGCAGGAACGCCTGCTCGCCGAGGAGGCGATCGCGGTGGCAAACCGCAACCTCGCCTTGAAGAAGGCCGACATCCAGGCCGAGATCGACGCCGCCCAGGCCAAGTCGGCCGCCGCTGGTCCGCTCGCGGAGGCCGAACGCCAGCAGGTCATCCTCGCGGAGCAACAGAAGGTCGCGGAGCGCAACGCCGAGCTCAAGGAACGCCAACTCGACACCGAGGTGCGCAAGCCCGCCGACGCCGATCGGTACCGGGTCGAGCAGGACGCTCAGGCGCGCAAGAACGCCGCGATCGCCGACGCCGAGGCACATCGCCAGGCGACGATCGCCGCGGCGCAGGCGGCCGCCGAACAGTCCCGCCTCACCGGTGAGGGCGAGCGGTCCCGGCGGTCGGCACTGGCCGAAGCGGTCGAACGCGAGGGCACGGCCGCCGCGGCCGCGATCCTGGCGAAGGGCAACGCCGAGGCGAGCGCGATGCAGAGCAAGGCCGACGCGTTCGGTGCCTATGGCGAGGCGGCCGTCCTGGATCTGCTGCTGCGCGTGCTGCCCGAACTCGTCGGCGCTGCGGCGGCGCCGGTCGGGGCGATCGACAAGCTTACCGTCATCTCTACCGATGGCGCCTCGTCGCTGACGAAGTCCGTGGCCTCGACGGTGGCGCAGGGCATGCAACTCGGCTCCGACCTGACCGGCGTCGACCTGACGCAACTGCTCTCCCGCCTCGTCGCCCGCTCCGGCGCCGCGACAGGCGAGACACACGGCGGACGGCGGGCTGCGGCGGGCAACGGCGCCGTCGCCACCGCCGAGCCCGTCACCGCCCTCGAACCCGCACCGGACCAGACCACCGCACGGCCACAGGACACCGCAGCGCCAGAGGAGACCACGCAGGACACCGCTGCGCCGCAGGAGACACCAGGGCCGACGGGCGACTCCTGAGCCGGCGCGAGCAGCGATTCACCGAATGATCCCGTTGTCGCTACCCGGTGGCGCTGATCGGCCATCCGACGCCTCGCGGTCACCTGGATGTCGCGCGGGGACCGTAATCTGTGTGGAATGCAGTCCGTGACCGACCAGGCCACGCGGACCGAGACCCGCCATAATCTGCGCGCGATCCTGGCCCGGCCGGGGTTCCGCCGACTCTTGGGGGCACGGCTCGTGAGCCAGCTCGCGGACGGGTGGTTCCAGGCCGGGCTCGCCGGCAGCGTCTTCTTCAATCCCGAGCGCGGGGCGGACGCGATCGCGATCACCGCGGCGTTCGCTGTACTCCTGTTGCCGTACTCGGTTCTCGGCCCGTTCGTGGGCGTCTTCCTCGACCGGTGGAGTCGACGGACATCGCTGGCCGTCGCGAACCTGTCCCGCGCCGCCTTCGTCGTGCCCGCCGCGCTCTGCGTCTGGGTCACCCGCTACGACGCGGTGTTCCTTCTCGCCGCGCTCGCGGTCGTGGCGCTGAACCGCTTCTTCCTTGCCGGGATCTCCGCGGCGCAGCCCCACGTGGTCGACTCGGCGCGACTGGTCACGGCGAACTCGTTCGCGGCCACGGCCGGGACGGTCTGCTACACCATCAACCTCGGTGTCGCCGGTTTCGTCATCCAGCTCGTCGGCACCGGACAGCACCACTACGCGCTGGTGTCACTCGTCGGATCGGTGGCCTACCTCGGAGCGGCGCTGATCCTGCTCAGCGGGTTCCGGCCCGGCGCGCTCGGTCCCGATGACGCGCAGCGGCCGGCGACCAGCGTGCTGTCCGGCGTACGGGACACCGTCGCGGGCATGGTGGCGGGGCTGCGCCATCTCGCCCACCGGCCGGCCGCGTCGGCGGTGCTCTTCACCCAGGCCGGGCACCGCCTGCTCTTCGGCCTGCTCACGCTGATGACCCTGTTGCTCTACCGCAACCACTACGCCACGGGCGACCCCGGCAAGTCGATCGTCGGGCTCATTCCGGTCGCCGCCGCGGCGGCGGGCGGCTCGCTGCTCGCGGCGGTGATCACCCCGCCCCTGGTGCGGCGGCTCGGGGCGCCGCGTTGGCTGGTGGCGCTCACCGCGGTGGTCGGCGTCCTGGTTCTGCTGTTCGGTGTGCCGTTCCTGCCGGCACTGACCGTGGTCGGGTCATTCGTCGTGAGCCTCGGCGCGCAGGGCACGAAGATCATCACTGACACGACCCTGCAGCTCGAGTCGGACGACGACTTCCGGGGTCGCGTCTTCAGCGTCAACGACACCGGCTTCAACCTGCTGTTCGTCATCGGGCTGCTGATCGGGTCGGCGGTGCTGCCGACGTCGGGCGTATCGGTGCTGGTTCTGCTCGGTGCAGCGGCAGGGTACGGGCTCGTCGCTGCCGCGTACGCCACAGCGAGCCGACGCATTGCTCGGCGTATCCCGCCCGTGCCCGTCCCGCCCGAGCCCGAGGCCGTGCCCACGCCACACTAATGCCCGTCGATGTCAGGACGGGCACCCTGCTAACGCTTGGTGGTTGGGAAGTGCACCCTGCTAACGCAGGCCGCGCTCCCGGGCCCAGGCGAGCAGCTCGGCTTTCGCCTCCTGCGCCGAGAGCGGGCCCCGGTCCAGGCGGAGTTCCTTGAGGTGGCGCCATGCCTGTCCCACCAATGGGCCAGGCGGAATCCCGAGCAGTCGCATGATCTCGTTGCCATCGAGGTCGGGGCGCACCCGAGCCAGGTCCTCCTCCGCGGCGATGCGGGCGATCCGCTCCTCAAGAGCGTCGTAGTCGGCGGCGAGCTGTGCCGCCCGACGGCGGTTGCGGGTGGTGCAGTCGGAGCGGGTGAGCTTGTGCAGGCGCGTCAGCAACGCGCCAGCGTCGGTCACGTACCGGCGTACCGCCGAGTCCGTCCACTCCCCTCGCCCGTAGCCGTAGAAGCGCAGGTGCAGCAGGACCAGCTCGGCCACATCGTCGACGATCTGAGTCGGAAAGCGCAGGGCCTTGAGCCGGCGCCGGGCGAGCTTGGCCCCGACCACCTCGTGGTGGTGGAAGCTGACCCGCCCGTCGCTGCCGATCGCCTTGGTCGCCGGCTTGCCGATGTCATGCAGCAGCGCAGCCAGTCGCAGCACGAGGTCGGGGCCGTCATCGCCCTCCAGACGGATCGCGTTCTCCAGCACCGTGAGCGTGTGTTCGTAGACGTCCTTGTGCTGGGCGTGTTCGTCGATGGCCAGGCGCAGTGCGGGTAGCTCCGGCAGGAACAACTCGGCCAGCCCGGTAGCGACCAGCAACCGCAGGCCGCTCGCCGGATCGGCGCCGAGTACGAGCTTGGCGAACTCGGCCTGGATCCGCTCCACCGTGATCCGGTCGAGGTCCCCGGCCATGGCCCGCATGGCGTCGACCACCTCGGGCGCAACCCTGAAGGCGAGTTGCGAGGCGAAGCGCGCCGCCCGCAGCATCCGCAGTGGGTCGTCGCCGAACGAGAGGCCCGGCGGGCCGGGCGTACGGATGACGCGGTCGCGCAGGTCGCGGCGGCCGCCGTACGGGTCGGTGAGCACGTGTCCCGGCACGCTCACCGCCATCGCGTTGATCGCGAAATCCCGGCGCGACAGATCGTCGACGAGGCTCTTGCCATAGCGCACCGCCGGGTTGCGGCTGACCCCGTCGTAGGCCTCCGCCCGGAACGTCGTGATCTCCAGCTTCGGACCGCCGCCGCGCTGTGCGCCGATCGTGCCGAACTCGCGCCCGATCTCCCAGATCGCCGCCGCCCACCCACGCAGTAGCGCGAGCACCTCGTCGGGCGTCGCGTCCGTGGCAAAGTCGAGGTCCGTGACACCACGGGTCCGCGAGTCCTTCGGCCCATCCCCGAACCGCCCGAGCAGCGCGTCGCGCACCGAGCCGCCCACCAGGTGCAGCTCGAAGCCCGCTGCCTCGAACCGCCGGCCGAGCTCGTCGGCGACCGGTGGGACAAGCGACTGCAGGGCCCGGCGCTGCTGCGCGGCACGGCCGCCCGGCTGGCGACGGTCGCCCCGGGTACGGCTGCGTCCCGTGGGGTCGGGTCGGGTGCGGTCGGACTCGGACATCGGGTCGCCAGCCTATCGGCAGGCCCCCGGATCGTCGCCGGAGAATCGCCTGGTACCCGGCACCGGATAGTCTGCGTGCCATGACGGGCGCTGGACGGAGCTGGGCTGAGCAGGGCGGCGGTGCCTGGGATGAGCCGGTGCCCCCGACGGCCCGGCCCGCCGATCCTGACGCCACGGACGTGCTGCCGACCTACCCGGGCGGGCTGGATTCCCCAACCCACGTCTACCCGACCGTGGGGTACGGCTCTGCCGGGTACGGATCGGCGAGCTATGGGTCGCCGGGTTACGGGTCGCCCGGGTACGGCTGGCCCTCGGACGCGACGGTCGAGCAGCCAGGCCTGCGACGCCGGGCCGAGGAGTACCCCGGCGGCATCGACGACACTCACCCGCTTCCGCGCGTGCCCGCCCACGCCGGTGCCCCGTCAGGTTCCGCGCCCGGCGCGCCGGCGGTCGACGAATCGGTCGAGGCGAGCGGTCGGTCGGTGGCACGCCACGGCGCATCGATGGCGCTCGGCAGCGTCACGAGCCGGGTCACCGGCTTTGTCCGCACCGCCGCGATCGGCGCGGCGATCGGCGCGCTCGCGCTCGGCGACGACTACAGCCTCGCCAACACGTTGCCCGGCATGGTCTACGAGCTGCTGCTCGGCGGCGTGCTCTCCAGCACCGTGGTGCCGCTCCTCGTCCGGGCCCGGGACCGTGACCCCGATCGGGGCCAGGCCTACGCCCAGCGCCTGCTCAGCCTCGCGGTCCTGTTTCTGGCCGGCGCCACGGTCGTCGCGGTGCTCTGCGCCCCGCTGTTCACGGCGGTCATCACCAACAACCGGACCAGCCCGGCCGACCGCCATCTGATCACCACCCTGACGTACCTGCTGCTTCCCATGATCTTCTTCTATGGGATGGCGGCACTCTTCGCGGCGGTGCTCAACACACGCGGCCACTTCGCGATGCCGACGTTCGCGCCGATCCTCAACAATCTCGTGGTGATCGCGATGTGCGGTCTGTTCCTCGCCCGTCCGGTGCTCGACAAGGACGATGCGGCGAGCCTGTCGGGGACACAGGTGGCTCTGCTCGGCCTCGGCACGACGCTGGGCATCGTGGTCCAGACCGCGGGGCTGGTGCCGGCGTTGCGCCGCTTCGGCTTCCGCTGGAAGTGGCGCTGGGATTTCCGGCAGCTTCACCTGTCGGACCTGGCCCGGGTCAGCTCATGGATGCTCGTCTACGTCGTGCTCGGTCAGCTCGCGCAGTTCGTCGTCTTCAAGCTCGCCAAGATGGCGGCCGACGCCAGCGCCGGCGCGGCGGGCCCAGCGATATACAACAATGCATTTCTGCTCTTCATGATGGCGCATGGCATCATCGCGGTCTCGATCATCACCGTACTGATGCCCCGCATGTCCTCGGCCGCGGCGCAGAATCGGGGAGCGGACCTCGCCGAGCACCTCTCGGTCGGCACCCGGCTCACCTCAGTACTGCTTGTCGCCGCCACGGTGGGCTACGTGATCCTCGGCCGTCCGCTGGCCGTGACGCTGTTCCAGTGGGGCAATTACCGCCACGCTGAGGCGCTCGCCACGGGTTGGGTGGTCGCGGTCGCGGGACTGGGACTCATCCCATGGGCCATCAGTCAGCTCCAGCTCTTCGCGTTCTATGCGATGCGCGACACCCGTACCCCGGCGCTGATCATCCTGCCGGTGGTGATCCTGCGCATCGCGGTCGACGTGCTGCTCTACCTGACCTTGCCGCCGGCACGCGTCGCGGCCGGGCTCATGGTCGGAAACGGCATCTCCTATCTGCTCGCCGCCGGTCTGGGCTTCGCGCTGATGCGGCGCCGTCTCGGTGGACATGGGCCGTCGCACATCGGGATCGTCGGCCGGGTAGCCCTCGCCGGGGTCATCGCGGCCGTGCCCGCGGGGGCGGTCGTCGTCGTGATGACGGTCATCTGGGGCGATGGCAAGATCGCGAGCTTCGCGCAACTGGTCATCGGGGGCCTGGTGCTCTGCGCCGCCTACCTGGCCGCCGCGACCTGGCTGCGCGTCCGGGAAGTGCACGACCTGGTGGGGATGGTGCGAGCCCGGCTCGGGCGCTGACGGGTGGGCCGTTCGGTCCAGGAGGTCGATCCGTTCCGGCACACCTGCCCGGCTGGACGTCACCGTTCTGGCAGGGCACGCTGTAAGGCGACCATGCCGCCCGGCGCGGCGTGGCGTCTGGTCATGGCTGCACGTGGCTCTGCGCAAGCGGCGCGCCGGGCATGGTTGCGCCGCCACATACGGTAGGGACGTACCGGAGAGCGCCGGCCCCCGAGGGGGTCGGGAAGGACCAGACGGTCCGCGAGGAGGACGGGTGACACACGCACGCGACCCGCGGCACACCGGACCGGGCGGGCCGCCGACCAACCCGGGTGTCATGACCTTCGGCGCGGCGACGGCCGGTGAGGTGCTGGTCAACCGGTACCGCCTCGAGGAGCATGTCGACACCGACACCGCCGGACGCCAGGTCTGGCGCGGCGTGGACACGGTGCTTCGCCGGCCCGTCGCGGTCGTCGTCCGCCAGCCGGGCGGCGAGGCCGCAGCCGGCATGCTCACGGCGGCCGTCGCGGCGAGTCGCCTCGTCCACCCGCATCTCGTCTCGGTCTACGATGCCATCGACGAAGGTCACCGCGCGTACGTCGTACGCGAGTGGGTTCCGGGCGTCGCGTTGCGGGACGTCCTGCGCCAGGGTCCGCTCGACGCGGATCGGTCCACCCTCGTCACCCACGCCGTGGCCGAGGCCGCCGCCGCGCTGCATGCCGCGGGAATCGTGCACGGCAACATCCACCCGGGCACGATTCTGATCGCCGACGACGGCCGCGTCGTCCTGCTCGATGCCCACGCCGACGGCACCGGCGATCCGGAGCTCGACGTGCGTGCCGTCGGTGCGGTCCTCTACGCCTGCTTGACCGGACACTGGCCCTATGCCGAGGCGGGCCGCTCCAAGCTGCCCGACGCTCCTCGCGACCCTCACCATCGCCCGGTCCGAGCGCGGCAGGTACGCGCCGGCGTACCCCGCCACCTCGACGAGATCGCGGCCGAACTGCTCGATCCGGAGGTCGCGCCACCCGTTTCCGGCGCGCTCGCGGCCGAGTTCGCCCGGCTCGTCGCCACCGACCCCGAGATCGACGACTACGACCAGGACAACTACGGCGGCTACGAGGAGTCGCGGCAAGCCGGTCCCATGGGGTTCCGCGGTGACGGAGGCGGCCGCCGCTTCGGCGGCGCGAAAATCGTCGCGGGGATAGCCCTGCTCGCCGGGATCGCGGCGCTAGGGCTCGTCGTCGTGCTCAAGGTGCTGCCGTCCTCGAGTGAGGCGGCGCCGCCGGGGCCGACCCAGACCGCGGTGAGCACCACCCCGCCGACGGAGACCCCCATCGCGCTGCAGCCCAACCAGGTCCGCGTGGTGGATCCGCCGAATGGGGAACGCACTCAGTCCAAGGGCATCGAGAACGTCGTCGACAACGACGAGTCCACGGGGTGGCGTACCTCCGGCTACTCCACCGCCAGCTTCGGCGGCATCAAACCCGGCATGGGTGTCCTTATCGACCTCGGCGCAGCGACCAAGGTGACCGAGGTCCGGGTCCTCATCGCCCCGGGCGGCGCGTCGCTGTCCCTACGCAAGGGTGACACCGACCCCGGCGACACCTCCGCAGGCGACGACGAGATCGCGCGGACCTATACACCGCTAGGGCCAGCCGTGAGTGACTCGGGAACCCGTATTGTCTTTACCGTTCCCGAGGACGAGCAGACAGTGCAGCATTTGCTCATCTGGATCGACAAGCTGCCGCTGGACTCGTCGGTCACGGGACCGTACGGGTACCGGATCACCATCGACGAGATCCAAGTCCTCACCGCGTCCTGATCCGGCCCATGCGCGCGTGCCACCCGTGGCCCCGACAGGGCGGTGGCAGCGAACCGATAGATTCTGGCCCGTGACCGGCCGGCCGCGATGGGACGGCGTCGATGACGCCGCCCTGTTGCGTGCCCATGCCGCCGGGGACCGCGACGCCTTCGCAGAACTGGTCCGGCGGCACCGCGACCGCCTCTGGGCGGTGGCCCTGCGCACTCTCGGCGATCGGGAGGAGGCTGCCGACGCCGTGCAGGAAGCGCTGCTGTCGGCGTACCGCTCCGCCGACCGGTTCCGCGGCGAGTCGGCGGTCACCACCTGGCTGCACCGGATCGTCGTGAACGCCTGTCTCGACCGTGCCCGCCGCCGCCAGGCCCGTCCGGCGTTGCCACTGACCGAGACGCTCGCGGTGCGAGAGCCGGCCGTCGTCGACCCGGACCGCGACGATGCCCGGGAGGTCTGGGCGGCCCTGGACCGACTCCCCGCCGAGCAGCGCATCCCGCTGGTACTGCTGGAGATGCAGGGGTACTCCGTCGCCGAGATCGCGACGATGCTCGGGATCGCCGAGGGGACGGTCAAGAGCCGATGTGCGCGGGGGCGGGCCAGGCTCGCCGTGCTGCTCGGACACCTGCGGGTGAGCCCGGCGGCACCGGGGCAGGTGCCAGGGGGTCCCGGGCCGGGCGTCACGGCGCAGGACGCGGGCTTGGGCGGGAACCCCGCAGCGCGGCGCGGCGTCGGATCTCCGGGAACCCGGCGGGCGGAGGGAGGTGTGCCGTGAACCTTCCCGCGCCATCGCAGCCGCGACCCGAACACGACCCGCAGCCGCTGACGCTCGCCGAGCTCGACGCACTGGCGGACTGGAGCGTCGGTGAGCTTGCCGGGCCCGAGGCGGCGCGCATCGCCGAGCTCGTGCGAGCCGACGCCCGGTGGGCGGCCGCCCACGCCGCTCTCGGTCGCGCCGAGCCCGCGGTACGTGCATCGCTGCAGAGCGCCGCGGCGGCAGCCGAGCCCATGCCGGACGATGTGGTGGCCCGGCTCACCTCAGCGCTGGGCGCTGCGCCGCCGGAGTCGGCGACCCTGGGGTCGGGGCCGGGCCCGGCCGGCGGAGCAGGGTCGCGAGGTCCGCGGCACGCCAGAGCCACCACGCCCACCCATGCGCCGGCAGGCCACGGCGGACCTCGACGCCCACCCGGCCCGCGACCAGCGCCCCGCGCCCGGTCGCGACGAGGCGTGCTGACCGGGCTCGCCGTGGTGCTCGTCGCCCTCCTGGGCTACGGCGGATTCGCGATCGTCCGCGGCGCGTCGTTCGCCGGGTCGAACTCGAACGCGAGCAGCAACGGCAACGGCGATATCGCCCCAGCCGTGGGGTCAGCACCCGAACCGACGAGCGTACGGGTGCCCCAGAACCTGCCGGGGACGGCGGCCGAGGGCGGGGGGATCGTCCTGTTCGCCAGCGGCTTCGACTACCACCACGACACGCTCGCGCAGATCGCGACCATGCCGAGACTTACGAGCGCACCCCTGACCGGGGCGGATGGCACGTACGATTCGTCGCTCTCCACGCTGTCCACGAACCCGGGCCTGGAGCAGTGCCTCGAGGCCGTACGCGTCGTCCAGCCTGGCGTGGTCCTCGCCGGTGACTTCGCCCGTTACGAGGGCAACCCGGCCCTGATTCTTCTCGTGCGCGATGGCAATGCATCGACAGCCGTTGCTGTAGGCCCGAGTTGTGGAGTCGCCGGGGCGGACGAGCTCGCGGCGGTTGACGCGGGCTGAGTCGCCCCAGCACGTCGCCCGCGCGGGAGACGCGACGGCGTGCCGTCCGTGCGCACCGGCGACCTCGGGAATCGTCATCCGTACCATGGCGTTGCTGTCGGGCGAACCGGCCGCGTTCCCGGACCCGAAACCACTGTCCCGAGTGTCCCATTGGAGGCTCCCATGGATGACGTGCGCGACGTGATCATCGTCGGCTCCGGCCCCGCCGGATACACGGCCGCGATCTACGCCGCCCGGGCAAACCTCAAGCCGCTCGTGATCGAAGGGGTGCAGTCCGGCGGCGCCTTGATGACCACCACCGAGGTGGAGAACTTCCCCGGTTTCCCGGACGCCGTCATGGGCCCCGACCTCATGGACAACCTGCGTAAGCAGGCCGAGAGATTCGGTGCGCAGTTGGTCACGGACGACGCGACTGCGGTACAGCTCGCCGGCGACATCAAGACCGTCGATGTGAACGGGACGGTCTACCGCGGGCGCGCGATCATCCTCGCCACCGGCTCGGCGTGGCGTCCTCTGGAGGTTCCGGGCGAAAAGGAACTGTTGGGCCACGGCGTCTCGTCCTGTGCGACCTGTGACGGCTTCTTCTTCCGTAACCAGCACATCGCCGTCGTCGGAGGTGGAGACTCCGCCATGGAGGAGGCCACGTTCCTCACCCGCTTCGCTGAGAGCGTGACGATCATCCACCGCCGGGACGCGTTCCGGGCCAGTCGCATCATGGCCGACCGGGCCCTGGCACACCCCAAGATCAGCGTCGAGTGGAACACGGTCATCACCGAGATCCTCGGTGCTGAAGGAAAGGTGAGCGGCGTGCGGGTCCGCGACGTCATCAGCGACGTGGAGCGCACTCTCGACGTGACCGGCGTGTTCGTGGCCATCGGGCACATCCCGCGCAGCGAACTGTTCGTCGACCAGCTCGAGGTCGACGACGGCGGGTACGTCGTGGTCCAGGCACCGAGTACCCGGACCAGCCTCCCCGGCGTCTTCGCAGCCGGCGATCTCGTGGACCACATCTACCGACAGGCGATCACCGCGGCCGGAACCGGGTGTGCCGCCGCCCTGGACGCCGAGCGCTACCTGGCCACCCTCTCGGCGGCGTCAGGTGCCGTCCGCTAACGATTTGTTCAAATGTAAGATCTTCTATCAGGCGGACGGACCCGCCTGATCCAGGTGAGGAGAGGCATGGCTACCAAGGACGTCACCGACGCCACCTTCGCCGCCGACGTGTTGCAGGCACCCCGCCCGGTGCTCGTGGACTTCTGGGCCGAGTGGTGCATCCCGTGCCGCAAGATCCACAGCCTTCTGGACGAGATCGCCGAGACCGAGCTCGGGGAGAAGATCGAGATCGTCAAGATGAACGTGGACCACAACCCCGACACGGCGGTGCAGTACGGCGTGCTGGGTCTGCCGACGCTGACGATCTTCAAGGATGGTCAACCGGTCGGGTCGGTCACGGGGGCCAGGCCCAAGAGCGAGCTGGTCAGGTTCATCGAGTCCGCGACCTGAACGTTCTGCAGACGCGCAGTCAGCAGCCCGGTGCCACGCGGTACCGGGCTGCTGACCGTCGAGGGACGGCCACTCGGATCAGGCCGCGCCGCTATCGCGGCCAGAGTAGGCTCCCGCGAGCGAACCGACGTACGCCGGCTGCTGGACCCGCGGACAGAGCGGCCGGGCTCACGGCGCGAGGTCCGGCCTGGCAGACGGAAGGGTGGGCCGCTGATGCAGGTGATCCGGCCAGGGGATGAGGGTCCGGCGGTGGTCGAGATCCGTGCGATCCTGTGGACGCTCGGTCTGATCGGCGACGGGGTGACTGCTGGGGACGGGCGCGGCCCAGGCACACACTTCGACGGGTCGGTGGAGCAGGCCGTAAGGGCCTTCCAGCAGACGCGTGGGCTGACCGTCACTGGTGACGTGAACGAGGAGACCTGGCGGGCCCTGGACGCGGCACGCTGGATGCTGGGTGCCCGGGTGCTCGCCCATGAGCAGCCGGAGCCGCTCTTCGGCGACGACGTACGCCAACTGCAGGAGCGGCTGCTCGAGCTCGGATACGACCCCGGCCGGGCCGACGGCATCTTCGGTCGCCGCACGGCCGCTGCCGTGGCGAACTTCCAACGGGAGGTCGGGCTTGTCTCCGATGGCGTCTGCGGACCGCACACGATGGCCGCGCTCCATCGCCTCGGTCGGCGCGTGATCGGTGGCCGCCCCACACTGCTGCGCGAGAGCGCTCTGATGCACTCGTCCGGACCCGTGCTCGTCGGCAAGCGCATCGTCATCGACCCCGGGCACGGCGGCGGGGACCCAGGCCTCAAGGTCGCCGTCGGAGGCAGGGAGTGGACCGAGGCGGATCTCATGTACGACCTGGCCGCTCGCCTCGAGGGGCGGCTCGCGGCGTCCGGAGTCCGGGTCAACCTGACCCGAGGGCCCTCGCCAGCGGGCCCGCTGACCGAGGCGAGTCGGGCCGCGCTCACCAATGAACTCGGTGCCGACCTGGTCATCTCGCTGCACCTCGACGGGCATGCCAACCCGTGCGCCTCGGGGATCGCGACCTACCACTACGGCCACAGCGACGGCCTGGGTGTGAGCTCCACTCTCGGCGAACGACTCGCGGATCTGGTGCAGCGAGAGATCGTCGACCGCACCGGCCTCCGCGACTGCCACACCCACGCCAAGACGTGGGACCTACTCCGCCTCACCCGGATGCCGGCCGTCCGGGTCGAGGTCGGCTACCTCACGTCGCCCGACGACCAGCCGCTGCTGGCGGACCCGCTGTTCCGTGACCGCATCGTCGAGGCGATCATCGCGGCCATCCAGCAGATGTACGAGCCGACCGGAGTGGAACCCGCGACCGGCCTGGTCGACGCGTCTGGCGGGGAGCTCGTCTCGGCGTAGGTTTCACATGAAACGTCGGGCCGCGGTTCAGGGCGCTCGGGTCAGCATGGCTCGCGTCGCCGGGCGCAGGATCGACTCGGGGCTCATCGAGTTGAGCAGCTTCTCCAAGGCGTACTCCACGTCAGACTTCCAGGACAGTGCCGTCCTCAGCTCGAGCCGGACCCGCGGGAAGCGGGGATGCGGCCGTACGGTCTTGAAGCCCACGGCGAGGAAGAAGTCGGCAGGGGCGAGACAGCCGGAGATCTCGTCGACCTCGTCCCCGAACTTCGCGTCCCCGAACGCCTCGATCGCGCGAACCCCGCGCCTCGACACGTCCCGGGCGACGCCCTGAATCAGCATCCGACCGACGCCGCCGCCCGCGAACATCGGAAGCACGTGTGCCGTCATGAGCAGCACCGCGTCGGGCGAGACCGGGCTGGTCGGAAACGCCATGGAACGCGGGACGTACGCGGGTGGCGAGTAGAAGGCGTACCCCGCGGCCGTGCCGTCGACGTAGACCAGCTTGCCGCATGAGCCCCACTCCAACAGCGTCTGGGAGACCCAGGCCTCCTTCTCCAGACCGGGATCTCCCGTGGCACAGGTGCGCTCAGCCGAGACAGGGTCGAGCTCCCAGAACACACACTGCCGGCAGCGGCGCGGCAGGTCCTCAAGCGTGTCGAGCGTGAGGCTGACCAGGCGGCGCGACATCAGTCTCCTCCCGAGTCATCGTCGTGGGCCGACACGTGCCAGCTCCCTGTCAACCCCCGCGCGTCTAGCGTCGCTCACCGAGGTCGAGCCGGGGCGGGGTGGCCACGCCAAACCCATAGATACTACGCCTGAGCCGCGTGGCGGACGAGAGGCGAATGTGGCCAGAGGTACCAGGCAGGCCAGAGGTGCGTCTGCGGTCCCTCGGCCTTCACGCGACGTCCTGGTACTTGGCCCCACGGTGCAGATCCGTTCTCTGGGTCGAGAATCACCGCGATCCGAGACGGGGCGGCGTCGGCTGGGTCAGCGGGCCGGGAATGGTCGGTGCCGCCCGGCCGAGAAACCGAACGCGACGGCGGGGACCCGGCGAGCGCCGCGCACCGGGTGTGCTGCTCACCCGCTCCCGACCGCACCATGGCAGGTGGCTGCCGTCGACACGGACGGGATAACGCGCCCGAACGATCCGCTCATTCGGGCGTCCACCGACCCGACGCGTGTCTCTGCATCCTCCTCGGCGCGAGTTGCGGGAGGGACTCGTGGCGTCATGTGGAGCATCGCTGGACCCTGGAGACCGGCCCGGACGTTTCACGTGAAACTCGCCGGAGCAGCGCTTGCGGCCTCAACTCGGGGCGGTCCCCGTTGCGGCGCGCACGACCTGTCCTGCGCCCGCCCGGCGCCCCACGGCCGCGTGCCGCGTGGCCGCCACGCGTCCTGGCAGTCGTCTGCGATCGGTCGGTGAAGAGCACGACGCCGGCGAGCAGGCCGCCTCGGGCGCCGCGTTCCCGGCCTCGCAGCGCCGCCCCCCGCCGAGTGGGCGGAGCCCTCGATCCTGGTTGCCGAGCCTCCGTGCCCAGCATGGCCGCGCGCAGCGGTGTTCGCCCTGGAACGTGGATGCGAGGCACACACGCCGACCGCTGCCATGTATCGCGCGCGGGCCCGGAGCACGCGCCGCGGGGACGCCAGTCCGTCTCCCGCAGCCGGTCCTGTTCCTTTCCTGGGACCCCTGGGGGCGTCCGCATCGGATGTCGGTCCGGCCGACCGCTCCGGCGCGGGCGGCGACGGGCGCACGTTGGGCGTGTCGCGCCGGTCTGCCCCGACGGTTCCACCCGCCCGGGACGGGCGGCGAAGACCCATCGGGCGCCGGGACGGGCGGCCGGAGACCGGGAGCCGAACGGACGCGACTGACGGCGACGCATTGGCCCGCGATGAAGGGCCCGCCCCAGGGCGTCATCGGTGGTCTCCGTGTCCGGAGGTGCGAGCCCCAGGGCGCTCCCGAGCCCCGCCGTACGCACGTCGCGAAGGCCCAGCGCTCTCCCGCAGAGAGGTTTCCCGTGGAACCCGAGGGCGAGGCAAGGGCGGCTTGCGGGGCCGCGCCGAGGCGTCCAGGACGCTCGCCTCCGACCGCCTCTGACCGCGCCGCTCTGCTGTCCCCCGGGCTCGAACCACGGCGGGGGGTCATTTCGCGCGGAGCCCCAGGCACACGTGGCCACAGCCGCCGCGACCGAAAGGCCAGCCGAGCGCCCGCCGCGTCGCAGAGACGCTGAGGGCCGTACGGGTCGACCGTACGGCCCTCAGGGAAGGGGTGACTCAGCGCTTCTTGGCGGGCGGCACTCCGATCATCGAAACGATCCGCTCCAGGTCCTCCACGGTCGCGAACTCGACGAGGATGCGGCCCTTGCGCCGGCCTATCTCGACTCGGACCCGCGTCTCGAAGTGATCGGAGAGCCTCTCGGCGAGCTCGCTCAGTCCGGGAGCGTGCGGCTTGGCCCGCTTGACAGCAGGCCGCTTCGGAGCGGCGCCCTCCGCTAGGGCCAGAGCGACTGCTTCCTCGGTTGCCCGCACGGACATGCCCTCGGCGACGATCCGCCCCGCCAGCACCTCCTGCTGGTCGGCCTTCTCGAGTGAGAGCAGTGCCCGCGCATGCCCAGCGGAGAGAACGCCGGCGGCGACCCGGTTCTGGACCGCACTGGGCAACTGGAGCAGCCGGATGGTGTTCGAGATCTGCGGGCGGCTACGCCCGATCCGGCGGGCGAGCTCCTCATGGGTTGCGCCGAACTCCTCGAGGAGTTGCTGGTATGCGGCCGCCTCCTCGAGCGGATTCAGGTTCGCCCGGTGGATGTTCTCCAGCAGGGCGTCCCGGAGCATCGCATCGTCGCGGGTGTCCCGCACGATCGCCGGGATGAGGCCGAGCCCCAGGGCCTGCGCGGCCCGCCAACGCCGCTCGCCCATGACGATCTCGTACGAGCCCGGACCGGCCTCCCGGACCACGATCGGCTGCAGGAATCCGACTTCCCGGATGGAGACCTTCAGTTCGTCCAGGGCATCCTCATCGAAGACCTGCCGCGGCTGCCGGGCGTTCGGGGTGATGGCGTTCACCGGGAGCTCTGCGAACCGCGCCCCGGGTACGGGCGCCAGGTCCAGTCCCGACGAAGAGTCTCGCCGCAGGTCCTGCTCGACGCTCTCGGCGATTGGCGGGGCACCCGGACCGTTGACGGTTGAGCCGATCGTGGGGCCCTGGGGGATCAGTGCCCCGAGTCCCCGGCCCAGCCCGCCCCGCGCCTTCCCGGTCATCAGGCAACCTTGGTGCCGCGAACGGCGATCTCGAGCGCGGCTTCGAAGTAGCTCGTGGCCCCCCGGGAGCCCGGATCGTAGGTCATCACGGACTGGCCATAGCTCGGCGCCTCGGAGACCCGCACGTTGCGGGGGATCACCGAGGTCAGTACCCGGTCGCCGAAGTGGGCCCGCACGTCCTGCTCCACCGCGTCAGCGAGGCGGGTCCGCCGGTCGTACATGGTGAGCAGGACGGTCGTGACTTCGAGGCCGGGGTTCAGGTGGCTCTTGACGAGCTGGATGTTGTTGGTTAGCTGCTGCACACCCTCCAGGGCGTAGTACTCGCACTGGATCGGGATCATGACCTCCTTCGCGGCGACGAGGGCGTTGACCGTGAGCAGGCCGAGGGACGGCGGGCAGTCGATGAAGATGTAGTCGTAGTCGCCCCCATGCTGCTCGAGCGCCTTCGCGAGGCGGGACTCACGAGCCACCATGGAGACGAGTTCGATCTCCGCGCCCGCGAGATCGATGGTCGCCGGGACACACCAGAGGTTCGGGATGCCCTGCACCTGCTGGACCACGTTCCCTATTGGCGTGTCTGCGACGAGGCAGTCATATACGTCCGGGATGGCAGCGTGGTGCGGGACGTCCAGGCCGGTTGAGGCGTTGCCCTGCGGGTCGAGGTCGATGACCAGCACCCGGTTTCCGTGCAGGGCCAGAGCCACGGCGATGTTCACCACGCTGGTGGTCTTGCCCACGCCGCCCTTCTGGTTCGACACGCAGAAAGTGCGCATCTGGGGAGGCCGCGGCATCTGGATCTCGCCGCTCGGGTTCAGGATCTGGATGGCGCGGCGCGCCTCTTGCGCCAAGGGCGGGTCCTCCGGATCGCGGGCCTGGCGGTTGCCGGCCGCCGAGACGATCGAGTTCGCCCCACCCGACGCCTGGTACGCCGGGACTGGGGAGGTTGGCTCGGTCACAGCGCCACCGCTCGCCTCCGCCATCGCTCGTGGTGCGCCGAAGGGCGTCCGGGCGCCCGAGCCGGAACCAAGCGTGGCCGGCGTGCTCTGGTAGAGACCACCGCGGCCGGAGAAGGTGCGCGGCTCCGGCGTTTCACGTGAAACACCACCCGCCACCACTGGACCAAAGCGTGGGCGGTTCAAGCCGCCATCGAAAGAACTGTTCTCGCGCACCGTCTCATCCTCATCCGTCTTGCGTAGTCCGGGCGGCGAGCGTCGCCGGAGTGGATGTGCGCCGCGGGTCGAGCCGGCTGTGTCCGGTGGCCCGTGAAAGGCGGCGCCCGGCCAGACTACGGCTGTCTGGTGCTGAGTACCACGCGCGTGGCCGCGACGTGCCGAAGGGACTTATGAGAGCCAGTGGTAAGCCTCGCAAACCGGACGGCGGGCTGTCGCGGCGCCGGCCCCGTCAGTGCTCGGCGCGACGGAGGCGCGGGATCGTGACGACCGTGGTGGGCGGCTCGACCAGGCCCGCACCGCAGCGCCTGATCTCTGGGTCGCCTCCGCCGGCGCGTGCGATCGCCGTTCGGTGGATGGCGACCTCGTCAGTGGCGGAGTCCCCCTTGAGCGCCAGCAGCCGCCCGCCCTCGACGAGCAGCGGCAGGCACCAGGCCGCCAAGCGATCAAGGGGCGCCACGGCCCGCGCGGTCACGACGTCTGCCGGCCCGACCTTGGTGCGGCCTCTCCGCGCAACGCACTCCTCGGCGCGGGCCCGGACCAGTGACGCCTGGCGGAGGCGCAGCTCCGCGATGACCTCTGCGAGAAACGCGGCGCGGCGAGCGAGTGGCTCCACGAGCGTCACCATGAGGTCAGGCCGGGCAAGGGCCAGCACCACCCCGGGCAGGCCCGCGCCCGAGCCCACGTCCACCACATGTGCGTCCTGCGGGATGAGCTCGGCAACGACGGCGCAGTTGAGCAGGTGCCGATCCCAGATCCGGTCGGACTCGCGTGGGCCGATCAAGCCGCGGACAACGCCATCGGTCAGCAACACGTGCGCGTACCGTACGGCGAGGTCGACGCGCTCGCCGAAACACGCCACCGCCGCCGAGCGTAGATGCGCAGGCGGCGGTGCCAGGTCGTCGACGCTCGAGGTCACGGCCTCAGGACCGGCCGCACACGCCGGTGTTGCCGCTCTTCGATAGATCGAAGATCACGAGGGTATCGGCCGGACCACGATGCGCCGGCTCGGCTCGACGCCCTCGGATTCGCTCTCCACGCCCGCAGTGGCGTTGATGACGTCGTGCACACACTTGCGCTCGAAGGCGCTCATCGGCTCCAGTCGAACCGCCTCGCCGTACTGCTTCACCTTCTCGACCGCGTTCTTCGCTACCGCGACGAGTTCCTTGCGTCGGGCGGCGCGAAATCCCCCGACATCAAGCAGAAGTCGTGACGGTTCACCGGTCTGCCGATAGATCGCCAGCCGGGTGAGCTCCTGCAGGGCCTCGAGCGTCGCTCCGCGGTTTCCCACGAGGTTGGTCAGCCGGCCACCGACGACCTCGACCATCGGCCGGCCGTTCTGCACAAGCTCGTCGATATCGCCGTCGACGTCCAGGATGTCCAGCAGGCCCTCGATATAGTCGGCCGCGATCTCGCTCTGCCGGAACAGGTCCGTGTCGCGTCGACCGCCGTCATCTCCGTCTTCGGCTTCCTCGTCCCCGTCCTCCTCGTCGTCCTCCTCGACGACGGCGACGGGCTCGTCGGCATCCTCAATATCATCGATGTCAGCGTCGTCGGTCGGGTCCGAGTCGATCTCGTCCGGGTCCAGGTCCGCCCTACGGGCGTTCTTCGTGTCGCTCACGGTGTCGTCTCCGAGGTTCACGTGTGTCAAGACTCGATGGGTGTGCCGGTCATGGGTGTGCGGCGGTCCGAGCACGGTCCACATTGGGCAGGCGCTATGAGCGTACGGGTACGAGGTGACCCACGCTGACGACTCAGCGTCTTCCGCTGCCCTTGCGGCCGGACTGGCCACCCTTTCGCGTCGGAACGGACTTGCGGGTCGTCGAACGTGCCTGTGCGGACCCGCTTCCGGCGGCTACGCCCGATCCGCTGCCCGTGGAGCCATTCGCGGAGCCCGTGGAGCCATTCGCCGAGCCGGTGCCCGACCCACCTGCCGAGGTGGCGCCCGTCGACGGCTGCTGGACGCCCGAGCCGTTCGCATTCGCCTTGGCGTCAGCTGCGGCGCTGCCGTGCCCGGCTCGGGTCGTGCCGTTGAGTGTGGCGGGCGTCGTCGGGCTCACGCGCTTGGCTTCGGACGACGACGCGGCGGGCGTCGACCGCTGAGTGGGCGAGGCCTTCTTCGCCCGGGTCGACGCCGGTGGCTTCGCTGGTCGACTTGGGGGTGTCGGTCCTGCGGTGCCCGACGTGTCGCCAACTGCCGTCGACTCGTCGACCTTGGCCTCGTCGCTGACGCTCTTGGCTGCCGACGCGGGACCCATCGGGCCAGGCGCAGGAGGCGTGGTCCGCGGCTTCGCACCCGGTCGGGGAGCCAGGGACCTGGCCGTGGGCTGGGGAGGTAGCTGCTGCTCGGCACCGCCCTGGCCGCGGCCCAGGACCCCACGGATCCGGTTCACCAGCCCGCCCTTGCCGACCTCCTGCACGGGCGAGGCGGTCCCCGTCACGCTCTTCGCCGGCGGCGGAAGCACGAGAAAGAACCGAGCGACCGGCCCCGGCTGGCGCTTGGCGGGCGTGGCGGCCCGCTGGCGGGCACTCTTCGGCGCCTCCGGCTGCGCGGTCACCATCGGCGGGTACTTGCGGAGCACCCATTGCTGCTGGGCGAGGGAGACCAGGTTCTGGGTAACCCAGTAGATGACCACGCCGATCGGGAACGCCCAGCCGGAGACCAGCAGCGAGAACGGGACGCCATAGAGCATGAGTCGCTGGATCATGCGTTGCTGTGGGTCCTGCTGCCACCCGGTCTTCATGATCATCTGGCGCTGGGTGACGAACGTCGTGAACATCATGATCAGGACGAGCAAGCCGGCCACGATCTTGGCCGCGCCCGCGTGGGCGCCGCCGAGGAACGCGACGTGGTCGGCTGTGCTGGAGAAGGCGGCGGGGATGGGGGCCGTGAACAGTTGGGCGCTCTTGGCGCTCTCGAACTGGGCCGCGGTCCAGCCCCACTGCGGGTGTCCGGTCGGGCTGATGTTGCGCAGCACGCCGAACAGGCCGAAGAAGACCGGAATCTGCAGCAGCATGGGCAGGCAGCCCATGAGGGGGTTGACCTTCTCCGTCTGATAGAGCTTCATCATCTCTTCGCGGAGGGTCTGCGGGTCGCCCTTGTGTTTGGTCTGCAGCTCCTTGACCTTCGGAGCCAGCGCCTGCATCGCCCGCTGTGATCGGATCTGCTTGACGAAGATCGGGAAGAGGACGATCCGTACCGTGGCGACCAGGAAAACGATCGCGAGCACCCAGTCCCAGTTGGTACCGAGCAGCCGACCGTCGCCCGGGATGAGCAGAGCCCACACGTCGTGCCAGCGCAGCAGAACCCACGAGATGACGTCCCGGATGGGGTTCATCAGCCAGTTGAACATCGGCTCAGCGCTCCTGGTGGGTGGCGATCAGGGAGGGGTGGGCGGTTCTGCTCCGCTCACGCCGGGGCGGGACGTGGTCTACCCCGCCGGGGTGGAACGGATGGCACCGCAGCAGCCGCCGGATGGCGAGCCAGATGCCACGACCAGGCCCATGGACCGCAACCGCCGTCAACGCGTACTCACTGCAGGACGGGTAGAAGCGACAGGTCGGGGGCAGGGCCGGGCTTACCCATCGACGGTACGCGACGATGGGTGCCGCGACCACGCGCCCGAGCGGCGTGGTGGGCATGACCACAGCGCCGTCGATCCTTGCCACCCCGCTCACCTCCCCATACGTGTCGCCGCCGCGAGTGCCGCGCCCAGGTGCTCGCGGAGTTCGCCGAAGCTCTGACCGGCGGCGGCCGGCAACACCCGCACCACCACATCGGTGCCGGGCGAGAGCCGGGGTAGCTCGTCCCGCAACGCGTGGCGCAGGCGCCGCCGCACCGTGTTGCGGGTCACCGCGGTCCCGACGGCCCGCGGCACCAGGAAACCGGCGCGGGCAGGCACGACCACATCCGGCCGGTCCCCAGCGGGCGGCCGGCCAACCAGATCACGCGCGTACACATGCACCACCAGACCGTCCCGGGCGGCCCGCCGACCGCGCCGGATCACCGCCGCGAAGTCGTCAGCTCGGCGTAGCCGCTGGTCCGCCGCGAGCACGGTGAGTCCGGTTCGCCGGCTCAGGCGGAGAGCCGCTCGCGCCCCTTGGCGCGCCGGGAAGAGATAACGGCGCGACCGGCGCGGGTGCGCATGCGCAGCCGGAAGCCGTGGGTCTTCGCGCGCCGACGGTTGTTCGGCTGGTAGGTGCGCTTGCTCACTGGTCTGCTGCCTTCCTTACGGTCACTGGCCTTCGCCAGAGTACCGGTGGCCCCGCAGCTCGACCAAACCACCCCAGGAACAGCGAGGGCGGGGCAAGCCGGGTCCCGCGGGACGCGCGAAACGGCAGTGGCTGACCGTGCGGCGGTTGAGCCGGAGGCAGCGACGCTGTTAGCGTGCCGGAACAACGCAGACGGTTCATCGTTCGGATCGGTAGGAGCTCGCCGAGCCGAAACCAACGCTCGATCCCGCAGACGGGCTCATAGATGCACAGGTGTCCACTCGTACACAGGTTGTGGATAACTTGTGGACGGCTCGGGTTCGCGGAACCGCTCGCGACACGCCCGGACCGCGGACAGGTGCGTAGCGGGGTGGACGAGGTACAGAGGTGGCGGGGTGACTGAGCCGGTGGACTGCGCCGCGGTGTGGGGCGCCGTATCCGACATCCTCATGGCCGAGGAGAGCCTGTCCCAACAGCGCCGCGCATATCTGCGCCTGACCTGGCTGCGGGCAGTGGTCGACGACACCGCCCTGCTCGCGGTGCCCGACGCGTTCACCCGGGACGTCATCGAGACCCAGCTACGCACCCAGATCACCGAGGCCCTCGCCCACCACCTGGGCCGCAGCGTTCAGGTCGCGGTGACGATCCGGCCGCCCGAGGAATCGGCGCACACCGATCCCCGAAACGCCCCGACGGCAGCCGTCGCGGTGGTGCCGGTACCGCGAGCCGCGCGGGGGACGCCCACGGACGGGCCGTCCGAGAGCGGACCGGGCCGGACGAGCTCTGATCCCCGTGCCGGCCAGGTGGGCGTCCACCACCGCGAGGACCGCGTCCGTCCCGCCGGCGACGGCAACCGTCTCAACCCGAAGTACACGTTCGAGGCCTTCGTCATCGGCTCGTCCAACCGGTTCGCGCACGCCGCCGCGGTCGCGGTCGCGGAGTCGCCAGCGAACGCGTACAACCCGCTGTTCATCTACGGCGGCTCCGGGCTCGGCAAGACGCACCTGCTGCACGCCATCGGCCACTACGCCCAGGCGCTGGGCAACGCCAAGGTCGTCCGGTACGTCTCCACCGAGGAGTTCACCAACGACTTCATCAACAGCCTGCGCGACGACAAACAGAGCGCGTTCCAGCGCCGGTACCGCGACGACGTGGACATCCTGCTCATCGACGACATTCAGTTCCTGGAGAGCCGCGAGCGGACCCAGGAGGAGTTCTTCCACACGTTCAACACACTGCACAACGCGAACAAGCAGATCGTGATCACCTCGGACCGGCCGCCCAAGCAGCTGGTCACCCTGGAGGACCGGCTGCGGACGCGGTTCGAGTGGGGCCTGGTCACCGACGTCAAGCCACCGGACCTCGAGACCCGGATCGCGATCCTGCAGAAGAAGCAGGCCCAGGAGCGGCTGCACGTCCCCAAGGAGATCCTCGAGTTCATCGCCTCGCGGATCACCAT
>DATBGZ010000067.1:0-35514 GCA_036557785.1 Micromonosporaceae bacterium | reverse complement strand
CCGGGCAGCGATCGGCAGCAGATGCGCCACGACCGCCGCCGTGTGCCGGGCACACAGCTGCTCGGTCCAGCTGCTGAAGATCCGCGCCCGGGGCTGGTCGAGCCCCCCGGCGATCATCGCCGCCAACACCGCCGGCATCCGGGCGACCAGATCCACCGCCAGCCCACACAACCCCTGCGCCGCCCTACGGGTCAACACCAACGCCGCCCGCACCTCATCCACATCCGGCACCAGCACCCCGACACCGCCGACACCACCGTCACCGTCATCGCCGCCCTCGTCGGGGCCGGGGTCGGCGGGGTCGGGGTCGGCGGGGTCGGGGTCGGTGGGGTCGGGGTCGGTGTGCAGGGCGACCGCGGCGACGGCCTGCAGCAGCAGACCACGTTCGTGATTGTCCTGGCGGTGCCGGGCGCGCAGCAGCAGCACCTTGTCAAACCCGCTCAACCCGCCAATCCGGATCTGGGCCAACGCCGCGGCCAGCCCCGGCCCGACCGGGACCTCGGCCAACGCCGCCACCGCGGCACACGCCACCGGCCCGGCGACCGCGACCGCGGGCTGGGCCGGCCGGCTGCGCCGGTACCTGACGGACATGCCCACACCCTACCAACCACCTCCGACAAATGTTCGGAGCGGGAACGGCGTGTCGCGAGAAAACCTGCCAGAAACCGCGTAACCCAAACAGGTCCACAGTAGAGCGACTGTAACGTGGGCATAGCGGTCTGCGGACAGCAGGAAAGCGCGAACGGCCAGGGCGCAGCCGCCTCCGACGGGAGCGACTCGGACGCCTGGTCCATTGTGGAGAGACCTACGACGGCGGACGGCCAACCGCGCAACGCACCCCGGCCCTCAGGGCTTGCGGCGGTTCCAGACCCGGGAACGGCTGCGCTTGGCCCCGGGTGAGCGACCACGAGGACGTTTGGTGTGGCGAGAGATGATCATGTCGATCACCAGGGACGTCCAACCCGTCTGGTGCGACGCGCCCAGGCCGGTGCCGTTCTCGCCGTGGAAGTACTCGTGGAACGGGATGAGGTCGCGCCACCGCTCGTCGCGCTGGAAGAGCTCGACCGAGCCGTGGACGGGACGCCGACCGGTGTCGTCGAGCAGGAACAGGCTGGTCAGGCGGCGCGTCAGGTCGTCGGCGATCTCGCCGAAGCTGTGCTTGCGGCCCGAACCCGTGGGGTACTCGACGAGCAGGTCGTCGCCGTAGAACTCAGCGAACCGGCGAAGTCCGTCGATGATGAGGTAGTTCACGGGGAACCACACCGGTCCGCGCCAGTTGGAGTTTCCGCCGAACATGGCGGTCGCCGACTCCGCTGGCTCGTAGCCGACCGTGAAGTCGGTGCCGTCCAGGCGAACCCGGAATGGCGCATCGCGGTGGGCGCGGGAGAGGCTGCGCAGACCGTACGGGCTGAGGAACTCAGCCTCATCCAGCATCCGGACCAGGATGCGCATGAGCTGGTCCGGACCGACGACCGAGAGCAGCCGCTGCTGCTGGCCATGCCGGATGTTGCGGGCCGAGAGCGCGTCGGCGTACTCGGGCTTGTTGCTGAGGAACCAGCGCAGCCGCCCCGCGACGGCGGGCAGCCGGTTGAGGGTGACCGAGGAGAGGATCGACGTGGCGGCCACCGGGAGCAGCCCGACCACGGACCGCACCTTCATCGGCACCTTCTGGCCGTCGGCCTGGCGGATGACGTCGTAGAAGAACCCGTCGTCCTCGTCCCACAGACCCTGGCTGTACGCGGCCGACGCGATGTAGGCGAAGTGCTCGAGGAACTTCGTCGCGAGGTCCATATAGGACGGAGTGCGGACCGCCAGCACGAGGCAGGTCTCCAGCATGTTCAGCGCGTACATCGCCATCCACGCCGTACCGTCGCTCTGCTCGAGTACCCCAGCGACCGGCAGTGCCGCACCACGGTCGAACGGGCCGACGTTGTCCAGACCGAGGAAGCCACCCTCGAACGCGTTGTTGCCGTCGGAGTCCTTGCGGTTGACCCACCAGGTGAAGTTCATCAGCAGCTTGTGCAGGACACGTTCCAGGAAGTCGTAGTCCTCGGCGCCGTCGAGCTCGAAGACGCGCAGCGCGGCCCAGCAGTGCACCGGCGGGTTCACGTCGTCGAGCGCCCACTCGTACGCCGGCAACTGTCCATTGGGGTGCATGTACCACTCCTTCAGGAGAAGGAGCAGTTGCTGTTTGGCGAAGCCCGGGTCGACCCGCGCGATCGCCACGCACTGGAACGCGAGATCCCAGGCGGCGTACCAGGGGTACTCCCAGGGGTCGGGCATCGAGATCACGTCGAAGCTGGACATATGCCACCAGTGCCGGTTGCGCTGGCGGGACGGCGGCGGCGGTGTCCCGTTCGGGTCGCCGGCGAGCCAGCGCGCCACGTCCCAGTGGTAGAACTGCTTGCCCCACATGAGTCCGGCCACCGCCTGGCGCAGCACCAACGCCTCGTCCGGGCTGGCGCCGGGCGGGGTCACCGTCGCGAAGAACTCGTCCGCCTCGCGCTGGCGCTCACGCAGCACCGCGTCAAAGCCCTTGCGCAGGTCGAGCTTCGCGTGGCTGTGTGCCGCGGCCTCGGGTGACCAGTCGTCGGCGGGGGTGGCGACCTGCGCGAGCCTGAGCCGGATCGTGGCCGTGGCGCCCGGTTCGACGCGCAGCGTGTAGCACAAGGCCGCCTTCGTGCCGACCCGCTGCGGGTTCACGGTCGGCTTACCGTCCACAATGTAGTCATTGATGGCGTCCTTGGGATAGGGCGAGCGGCTCGCCAGGCCCCACAGGCGCTGCGCGTTGTTCTCGTTGTCGCACGCCACAGCCTCCGGGCCGTCTTCGCCCGCGAGCACGATGCGCCCGAGCGTACGGTGCTTGCCGACCAGCGTGCCCTTGTCGTACCCGTGGATGACCGGCACGTCGTCGAAGCCCGGCAGGCCCCACGCCCAGGTGTTGCGGAACCACAGCGTGGGCAGCACGTGCAGCGTCTCAGCCTCCGGCCCCCGGTTCTCGATCGAGACCAGGATGCACAGGTCGGTGGGCGATGCCTTGGCATAGTCGACGGTGATTGCCCAGTACCGGTCCTCGTCGAAGATGCCGGTATCGACGAGTTCGTACTCCGGCTCGCTCTTCCCGCGTGCCCCGTTGGTGCGCACGATCTCGCCGTACGGGAAGGGGCTCTGCGGGTAGTGGTAGCGCCAGCGCATCCAGGAGTGGGTGGGCGTCGAGTCGAGGTACCACCAGTACTCTTTGGCGTCCTCGCCATGGTTGCCCTCCGGCCCGGTGAGGCCGAAGATGCGCTCTTTGAGAATCTGGTCGCGCCCGTTCCAGAAGGCGAAGGCGAAGCAGAACGTCTGCCGGTCGTCGCAGATCCCACCCAGACCGTCTTCGTTCCAGCGGTACACGCGCGAGCGTGCGTGGTCGTGGGGGAAGAAGTCCCAGGCGGTGCCGTGGTCGCTGTAGTCCTCGCGCACGGTGCCCCAGGCCCGCTCTGCCAGGTACGGCCCCCAGGCGCGCCAGCCGGAGTGTCCGCCGCTGTCGTCGGCGTCGGCGTCGGCGAGGCGTGCCCGCTCGGCACCGATCCCGGTCTGTTCACCCACCCGGGCATTCTGGCAGGTTAGTTTTCCGAAACCGATAACGCCCTCGCACCGATTCGTGGTGCGTACTCATGAGTCGATCCTCGCCACGCCGGCCACACAAGATCGGGCCATGCGGCAGACTCGGGGCGTGTACACCTACAGCGCCGGCGAGCTGCGCAGCCTTGATCGCGCGGCGTCGCTGGAGTGGCTGGTGCCCGACGGTCTGGGTGGGTATGCCATGGGCACGGCGCCGGGCCTTCGCACGCGGCGCTACCACGGACTGCTGGTCGTCGCGGGTGACACCCCGGGCCACCGGATGTTGGGCCTGGCCAGTCTCGACCCGATGCTCATGCTGCCCGGTGGCGGCGCGGTCCGGCTCTACACCCACGAATGGGCCTCCCGCGCCGTCGACCCGGCCGGCCACGCGCTGCTCGAGGAGTTCCGTGTTGTCGATGGACTGCCGTGCTGGCGGTGGCGGGTGGGCGAGGTGGTGCTGGAGCGGCGAGTCGCGATGGCGCACGGGCAGCGCATGGTCGCGGTCAGCCATACGCTGCGCGCCGGTGGCCCGGTCGACCTGGTCGTGGAGCCGCTCTGCACCTGGCGCGACGCCCATGGCGAGCGGTATCGACGCGACGGATTGCGGGTCGAGGCTGCCGCGGACGGCTTCGTCGTGGAGGGCGCGTACTGCGTGGCGGGCCCCGGGTACGAGCCGGATCCCCAGTGGTACGAGGGGTTCTTCCAGCGGGAGGAGGCGGCCCGGGGGCTGAACCCGACCGAGGACCTGCTGCGCGCGGGCCGGTTCCGGCAACGGCTCGACGCGGGCGAGAGCCTCGACGTGATCGCCTGGGCCGGCGACCTGCCGACGCCGACGCCCGCGGCGGCGGACGTGATCCGGACCCGGGCCGTGCGCAACGCCGCGGTGCGCGCGGCCGTGGGCGAGCTGGGCGCAAGCACCGACATATTTACCATCCGTACGGCGTCGGGTCCCGACGTCGTGGCGGGCTATCCGTGGTTCGGAGCCTGGTCGCGGGACACGATGATCGCCTACGAGGGCCTGTTCCTGTGCACCGGCCGGCACGCCGACGGGCGCGACCTGCTGCGCGCCTACGCCGCCACGCTGTCGGACGGGATGCTCGCCAACACCGCCGACACGGGGCGCACCGAGTACAACACCGCCGACGCGACCCTGTGGTTGCTGCACGCCGTCGACCGCCACCTCGCGGCGAGCGGGGACGACGACCTCGCCGCCGAGCTGGTCGATCCCCTCGACGCGGTCGTGCGCCGCCACGTCGAGGGGACCCGATACGGCATCAGGGTCGATGACGACGGGCTGCTCACGCAGGGCGCGGACGGTTATGCACTGACCTGGATGGATGCGATCGTCGACGGGGTCCCGGTGACACCGCGCCGGGGCAAGGCCGTCGAGCTCAATGCCCTGTGGATCAACGGGCTCGCCGCGCTCGGCGAGCTGCGCGCGCGCCTGAGCCGCGACCGTACCGACCTGGACCGCCTGCGCGCCGCGGCGAGCGCGGCGTTTGCGGCCCGGTTCCCCAACGACCGGGGCTGGCTGCATGACACTGTGGACGGTCCCGGCGGGGACGACCCCAGCCTGCGCCCCAACCAGCTCCTCGCCTTCGGGCTGCCCCATGCGCCGCTCCGCGACGACCCGTCGGGCCGCAGGGTCGTCGCCACGGTCGGCCAGGCGCTGCTCACGCCGCTCGGCCCACGCAGCCTCGCCCCGGGCGAGCCCGGCTACCGCGGCGGGCACGGCGGCGGCATGGCTGAGCGCGACCGCGCCTACCACCAGGGCACGGTCTGGCCGTGGCTGATCGGGCCGTACGTGGACGCCGCGCGGGCCGTGGGTCTGCGCACCGATGGGGTGTGCGATGCCCTGCACGCGCACCTGGCCCGATACGGCATCGGCTCGGTGAGCGAGACCGCCGACGGCGACCCGCCGCACGCCGCCACGGGCTGCCCGTTCCAGGCGTGGTCGGTCGCGGAACTGCTGCGCGTCTCGGCCACCTGAGCGCCGCGTCCGCCCATCGCGGACGGATCGTGTGGGTACAGTCGATGCGCCATGGCCGGCCAGCCCTCGATCACGGATGTGACCTTCCCGCGCCACCCCGCGGTGGGGTTGCACATGCTGCGCCTGAGCGACCTCTACCACCGTGGCTCCCCGGCGACCCCGCCGATCGAGCCGGAGGCGCAGGCCCGGCACCGCGTGCCGGTGCACCTGCTGGCCCTGGTCACGGCCGGGCGCGCGAGCTTCAGCGTGGACTTCGAGACGTACCCGTGCCGTCCGGGCGGGCTGCTCTGGGTCAGGCCCGGCCAGTTCGTCGGCTTCCCGCCCCCGGGCATCGACGCCACGCTCGTGCTCTTCGAGCCGCAGTTCCCGTACGAGGCGGCCTACCCGGCCCTGCCCCGCGGCACGGCCCCCGCCGGCGGGGATCGGCGGGTCACCGGAACCTACTGGCAACCCGCCGGCGAGGACGGCGAGGCGATCGTCGACGGGGTCAGCCAGCTCGAGACCGACTACCACCGGCTCATCGGTGGCGAGAAGATCCCGGTGGGTGTGCTGCGCCACCAGCTCGCCGCTCTGCTGCTGCGCCTGTCCGACATCGAGCCGGAGGGCGGGCCGGGTCAGGCCGCGAGCGACAGCGAGATCCTCGGGCGGTTCCGGGGTCTGATCGATGAACGCTTCGCCGCCACCCGCCAGGTCGAGGAGTACGCCGGCCTGCTCGGCTGCTCGGTGCGCACCCTGACCCGGGCGAGCCTCGCCGCGACCGGCCGTACCGCCAAGCAACTCGTCGACGACCGGGTGGCGCTGGAGGCCAAGCGGCTGCTCGCGGAGAGCGACCTGTCGGTGGCCGAGGTCGGAGCCCGGCTCGGCTTCTCAGAGGCGACCAACTTTGGCCGGTTCTTCGCCCGTACGGTCGGGTGCTCACCTGGCGCCTTCCGGGCCGCGAGCCTGGAGGCCGCGAAGGTCGAGGTCCCCCCGGAGAGCACGCCGCCGGCCCAACCTCTGGTCACGGCACTGTCGAAGGCGGGCACGGCACGCGGGTCGGTTCCTCCCCCTCCGGCCGATATGGCCGACCGAGGGTTGACCGTTCGTCGCTCGCGCCGTCGCTAGCCGTGGCAGGCGTGGCCCGGGTCTGCACGGGGCGGCCGGCGGCACTAGCCTGGGCGGGCACCAAGCAACCTCGACACGAAGGAATGCCATGACCGAACCCACCCCCATGCCCGCAGGCGCGCCCGCCCCGCCGGCGCCGGCGCCGGCCAAGAAGAAGCGCGGACCCCTGACGATCATCGGCATCGTCGTCGTCGTGCTGGCCATCCTCGGCGTCGCCGCCTACAAGTTCGTGCTCCCGGCGATCGCGGAGAGCCAGTTCAAGGTGGGCGCCTGCATCAACTACTACCCGCCCTCCGACACCCCCACCACGACAAACCAGCAGATCAGCGTCGTGGACTGCTCCTCGGGCGACGCGAAGGCGAAGATCATCGCCGTCCTTGACGGCAAGACTTTGAACGACGCCGACGCGTCGTGCCCGGCGAACTGGGAGGCGGCGGCCGAGAGCGACAAGGGCCTGCTCTGCCTCGTCGCGGCCTGAACCAGACCTGAGCGTCAGTGCGCCCGCCGACCTCGGTCGGCGGGCGCACTGATTCGTACTGACGTCACGTTCTTACTGACGTCAAGTCTTGCGAACGTCAAGCCGCGTCGACGAGCGCGGCGCGCAAGCTACCCAGGGTCTGGGAGAGCAGCCGGCTCACGTGCATCTGTGAGATGCCGAGGCGGTCAGCGATCTGCGACTGCGTCATGTCGCCGAAGAACCGCATGCGCAGGATGGCCCGTTCCCGCTCCGGCAGCGTGGCGAGCAGTGGCCGCACCGACTCCCGCTGCTCGACCACGGCGATCGCCGGGTCGTCCTCGCCGAGCGGATCAGCGGCCGCCAGATCGCCGCCGGAGATGCCGGGCCCGGACAGCGACAGGGGCTGGTACATCATCCCGGCCTCCAACGCCTCGGCCACCTCCGGCTCCGCCACGCACAGATGATTGGCGATATCCGCGATCGTCGGGGTGCCCGCGTTCGCCTGACTGAGCTCGGCGCTGGCCCGGTTCACCCGCAGCCGCAACTCCTGTACCCGGCGCGGGACGCGGATCCGCCACCCCTTGTCGCGGAAGTACCGTCGAAGCTCCCCCACGATGGTCGGCGTGGCGTAGCCGGCGAAGCCGCATCCGCGGGTGGGGTCGTAGCCATCGATGGCGTGCACCAGGCCGACCATCGCCACCTGGGTCAGGTCCTCGCCCGGTTCGCCGCGGTCACGAAAGCGTCGGGCCAGCCGGCGGGCCAGTGGCATGCCGTCCTCGATCGCCTGGCGCCGCAACTCGGCCCGCTGGATCGAGCTGTCGGGCAGTGCGGCCGCCGCGGCGAGCAGGGCGTGGACCGTGATGTCCCGGCTGCCCGGCCAGCGGGCGTCGTCTGCGAAGGACTGCTCGTCCGGAGGCGTCTCGTCCGCGAGGGTCTCGTCCTCGGCCGTCCCGCTCCCCGAACTGTCCACAAGCGACAGCCGGAACGCCATCGCGCGCTGACGGAACCGGGCCAGCACCGGCGCGGGATCGTCGTGGACCCGCAGCCGCCTGTCCCACCCGAGCAACGCGAGCAGGTCGTGGCACGGCCCGGCCGCGGCGACGGCCGCCATGCTCCCGCCGGCCGCGATCGCCACGCCCGCCACCGTGGCGAGCGTGCCGGCCGTGCAAGCATCGAACATTCTCACTTCGAGCAGGTCCACGACGAGGTGCACACGCCCTTCGGCGAGCAGGGCGTCGAGCACTGCGCGCAGCCGTGGCGCCGTTTCGAGGTCGACTCCGCCGCTGACCCGCACCACGTCCGCGTCATCCAGTCGCCGTACGTCGATCCGCACGATCCGTCACCTCCCGGCACTGGCAGCACTGCGAGCACAGAACCCGATCGTGGCTCAGCGGATGGTGCAGGGTCAACCCTTCGGCCATACCCGGCTGTGCGAACGGTGGATCACGACCGTCCAAAAGTCCGAGTTTCCGCAGGTCAGGCGGCGATCAGCGACCCTGCCGTGAACCTCGTGACCGTCCCACGACTTGGGACCGCATGCTGCCGGAGCGGTGACGGGCCGGTTACCGTACGCGCGGAATCATGCGAAGGCGTCGCTCCAGCCGGTGGACATCGACCAGACGATCGTCGCCCATCGTGTCGCGCCACCCGGCCTCGCGCAGGCGAGCCCGCTCGGTTTCGGTGAAGCCGCCCCAGACGCCGTACTCCTCACCGATGGCAAGGGCGTGCGTCGCGCACTGCGCCCGCACCGGGCACAACTCGCACAACCGCTTGGCGGCAGCCTCGCGGAGCCGGCGGCTGATCCGACCCAGGTCGTCGTCGGGGTGGAAGAACTGGGCCCCGGAACGATCCCGGCACAGCCCCGCCGCCTGCCACTCCCAGGCCTGAATCATCGGTCGCAGAACGGTTGCGGCTCTGGTCAACGCTGCCAACCTCCCTCGCTGTGGGCCCCGGCGGGATCCCCACCAGTGCCGGCGCGTGGTGCGGGCACCAACCCAGCAACGAGCCGGCCCACGGTTCGGCGTGTGCGATACCCCGCACCGCGGCGTGCCAAACCCACCCCGGTGGGGCAAAACCCCGGCGAACGCCGACGTCCGGCGTTTCGGCCGGATCGTCGCGGTCGGGCTGCGGTACGGTCGGCCAGCGATGAAAGATCTTCTTCTCACCTGGCGGCTGCGACGGCGGGCAGCGGCCGTCTTTGGTTGGCGCACCTTGCGTCCGGCCCAACTGCAGGCGATGCGGGCGCTGCTGCGCGGGCGCGACGCGATGGTCATCCTGCCCACCGGCGCCGGCAAGTCGGCGGTCTACCAGTTGCCGGCCACGCTCCTGCGCGGTCCCACGGTGGTGATCTCGCCGCTGCTCGCGTTACAGCAGGACCAGATCGCGGGACTGGCGGGTCGCGACCACGCACTGACCCACGCGGTACGGGTCAGCAGCGCCGAGACGCCCAAGCAGCAACAGGAGAACCTCGCCGCCGTGCGGGCCGGGACCGCCCGGTTCCTGTTCATCACGCCCGAGCAGCTCGCCGCGCCGGAGCGCCTGGCGCAGGTGCGCGAGCTGCGCCCGGCACTGGTCGCGGTCGATGAGGCGCACTGCCTCTCCTCGTGGGGGCACGACTTTCGCCCCGACTACCTCACCCTCGGCGACACGATCGCCGCCCTGGCCCCGGCCAAGGGGCGCCGCAAGGGGCGTCGGCCGACGATCGTGGCGCTCACCGCGACCGCGTCCGCGCCCGTACGCGACGACATCAGCATCCGGCTGAAGCTGCGCGACCCGCTGGTCGTGGTGACCGGGCTGGATCGGCCGAACCTGTTCCTCGAGGCGACCCACTGCCCGACCGACGAGCACCGCTGGCGGCGGCTGACCGCCCTCCTGGCGACCGTCACTGGATGCGGAATTGTCTATGTTCCCACCCGTCGTCAGGCGGAGGGCCTGGCGGCGCGGTTGCGCGAGGCCGGGCATGCTGCCGAGCACTACCACGGCGGGATGGCGCCGGCCGTACGGATGCGCCGGCACGAGGACTTCCTCGCCGGACGCGTCCCCGTCATGGTCGCCACCTCGGCCTTCGGCATGGGGATCGACAAGCCCGACATCCGGTGGGTGGTGCACCTCGCGCTGCCCGACTCGCCGGACAGCTACCTGCAGGAGATCGGGCGCGCCGGCCGGGATGGCCAGCCCGCACGGGCGGTGCTGCTGCACCGGCCAGAGGACGTGGCGCTGCAGCGCTACTTCACGGGCGGCGCCCCGCCCGAGGCGGAGATCCGCGACCTGGTGGCGGTGCTACGGGAGCGCCCGCACGACCGCGCGGACCTGCGCGAACGCAGCGGTTTCTCGGCCCGCAAGCTGACCCAACTGCTCACCCTGCTCACCGAGATGGGCGTGGTGGTGGCCGACCCGGACGGCCGGCTGCGCTCCCCCGGCACCGGCCCGGTTCCAGTCGACGCGGCGCGCGCCGCATTGTCCGAAGTGGAGCGTCATCAGGCCGTGCAGCGCACGCGCGTGGAGATGATGCGCCAGTTCGCGGAGACCCGCACCTGCCGCGGCCAGGCCCTGCTCGCCTACTTCGGCGACCGCCTCAACCGACCATGCGGCCACTGCGACACCTGTGCCGCCACGACCCCGCCGCCGGTGTCGCCGGGCCGTCCGAAGCGTCGCAAGGGCCGAAAGATGCCACCCGCGCCGGCCGCGACGATCGCCGCCGCGCACGCGCCGCACGTCCCGGCTCCACCGGGCCGGGCTCGCCCCGTCCCACCCCCTCGGACACTGCCCGTGCCGGCACAGCCGAGCGGACCGAACGCCGGTGGGCTGCCCTTTCCGGTCGGTGGCACCGTGCGCCATCGGGTCTGGGGCAGCGGGACCGTGCTGGGGTATGAGGAGGACCGGATGACCGTGCTCTTCGAGTCCGTCGGATACAAGACGCTCTCGGTCGGCGTGGTCCGCACCAGGGACTTGCTGGTGGCTGACTGACACAGGGCCGATTGAATAGTGGCGGACTGATAACTGTACACCCCTCGTACTGATTTGGGTACATACGCGGGGTTTGCACCGCGGGAGACATTCGTATGATGCGCGGACGCGCCGAGATCGATAACGTGTCGCCATGTCCAAACGACCAATCCCCGTCGTGGGAGCGATCATCACTGCGATCCTGGTCATCGTCTTCGCCAACCCGCCGTTCTACGACTGGATTCACAACCCGAAGAACGTGAATCCCAACGGCGCGATCGGGTCACTGCTCAACTGGCTGACCTGGCCGCACTGGTTGTTCACGAAGGGCAGCGCGTCGATGGCGACGTTCGTGGCACGGGAGCTACGCGCGATCCTGATCATCGCGATCGTGTTCGGCATCCTCGCCATATTGGCCAAGGGCATAGGTTCCGCGGGGGTTGGCTTTGTCGTGGGCTGGGTCGCGGTGATCCTCTCCGCCGCGCTCTCGGCATTCATCACCTACTTCATCGCCGGAGGCAACGGCTCGACGTTCAGCGGGGGCCTGGACGCGCTCTCCCAGGGGGGCACCTACGGCCTGATCGTCGGGTGGATCGTCGGCATCGGCACATCGGTCGCCAAGCGCGGCTGACCTGTTACGGGGGGTCCCGGACCCGGCACACGCCGGGCCCGGGGCCCTGTCGTTTCGTCCGGAACAGCCGATGTGTCGGATCTTGCATGGGCCGAACGGCCAGTAGCCGGATCTTCGTGCAGGCCCTACCGTACGGGCACGTCGGCGCCCGGCCGCGCTGATAGCACCTGTCAAGCCCGGAACCGACGCTTGACACTCGGCCGAACGGTGGAGTTCACCGCGACCTGTGGGCGAGTGACCGCGGCGGTGGGGAACGCCATCATGAAGGGTCGGTCGATCACTGCGCCGAGGTCGCCGTCGCTCAGCCCGCGCGATCATCCGGTCACCAGTGACTCGCCGTTCACCAGGGACTTGCCGTTTACCAGGGAATCGAAAGGGCTCCACGTGTCGGATCAGCAGAACCCGGGACTGTCGGATGAACCACCCACCAACCCTCCGCTCCCGGCCACCCCTCCGCCACCGGCGCAGCCAGCCACACCCGCGCCGCCGGCCGCGCCCCTGACACCGCCACCCCCGCCCGCTGTGCCGCCCTCGTCGGCCACACCGGGCGCGGCGACACCGGCCCAGACAGGCGAGGACGATGAGGAGGAGGCCAGGCGGCGCCGCCGTTACATCCTGCTCGGCTTGCTCGTGCTGCTGCTCCTGCTGCTGTGCCTCGGCGGCGTCCTCTACTACCTGTTCGTGGGGAAGAAGGACGACAACCAGCCAACGCCACCGGCGACGAGCACCCCGGCCGTGGTCACGACGCCCCCGGTCACGACTCCGGCCGTCACCACGCCAGCGGTCACCACGCCGGCCGTGACCACCGGCCCGACGACGATCACCATTCCGACGGTGACGGGCAAGACCGCGGCCGAGGCGAAGGTGATCCTCTCCGGTGCCGGCTTCACCAACGTCACGGTGGTTCTCGACAACGGGCAGGACGCCACCTCAGCCGACGACGGGAAGGTCGTCATCAGCGTCAACCCCGGCGAAGGGACAGCCGTCGTCGGTTCGACGCCGATCGTCCTGACGGTCTCCGCCGGAGGCGGCGGCGGCAACGGCTGACCAGCGACACGTCACGAGGGCGCCCTTCCGGGTTCGGGAGGGCGCCCTCTCGTCGTCGCGGTCCGGTGGGTCGTCAGGATATCAATCACGTTCGATAACGGCCGGATGACGGGGGTCGTCGACCCGGACCACCAGATCCGCCCACGCCCCGGGCTGCACCTCGGTCGCGTACCGCTCGTACGCCGGCAGCGTCCAGGCGAGCGCCGGGGGCGTGCGGCGGGCCAGGGCCGCCGCACCGAGCTCGAGGTGCACGGTCAGCTCCAGCGGCAGGCCGCGGCCGAGCAGCAACGGTCCACTCAGCAACAGGACCGTGCCGGGCGCCACGGCGACGAAGCCTGCGCGGCTGGCCCGGTCGTTGCGGGCGTCGAAACGCACCGGCCGGATGCGACCGTCTCCGCCCCGACCGAGCGGGTCGAGCACCTCCCGGACCAGGCCGGCCGCGTCCAGCCAGTCCTCGTAGAAGCTGTCCGGGTCTTCCCGGCCCCGCTCGAAGCGCAGCGACGCGGCCCGCAGGTGATCCTCGGCCCGGACCCGTACGGTCGGCCGCCCCCGCTCGCGCAACGGCCCGGCGAGCGCGTCGGCCAGCTCGCCCGGGCGGGCCGCGTCCGCCCCGTCCACGGCTACCCGGACCCAGTCCGGCATCGAGGCGATCCGCGCCACGACCCGGGCCACGAGCGCCTCGTGGGAGACCGGCCGGATCCGCATCCGGACATTCTGGTCGCCACCGCTTGTGTCGGTGCCGGGCGGTAACGTTCCGCCCATGATCGGGAGCCTGTACAACGTGATCTTCGATGTGGCGGACGTCCCTCGGCTCGGTGCCTTCTACCAGACGCTGACCGGCTGGCGCATCCGCAACGACGACCCGGGGTTCACCGTGCTGCAACTGCCGGACGGGCGGCGGGTCAGCCTGCAGCCCGCACCCGAGCACGTGCCGCCCGGGTGGCCCGATCCGGACCACCCACAGCAGATGCACCTCGATCTGCTCGTGCCCGACCACGAGGCGGCGGCATCCCGCGCGGTCGAGCTCGGGGCCACCCGTCTGGCGGCGACCGAGGCCGAGGGGTCGGCCTGGGTCACCCTCGCCGATCCGGCGGGGCACCCGTTCGACCTGTGTCGCCGCGAGGGCGCCGGTGATGGCGTGGCGGAGCCGATGGGGATGTTCGCCATCACGATCGACACCGACGAGCCGGGCCCGCTCGGGCGCTTCTACGCCGACCTGCTCGGCATGTCGGTGCAGTGGGAGGGCGAACCGGGCGTGCTCGTCGGCAACGACGCCGCCACCGTGATGTTCCAGAAGGTCGAGCGCTACGTCCGTCCACAGTGGCCCGACCCGGCGAGCTCCTTGCAGGCGCACCTCGACGTCGACGTGGCCGACGTCGACGAGGCGGAGCGGCAGGTGCTGGCGCTCGGGGCCAGCCGCGTGCCCGGCGAGGGCGAGGACTTCCGCGTCTACACTGACCCCTCGGGCCACCCCTTCTGCCTCATCTTCCAGCCCTGACCCGCTCAGCCGGCGAAGCGGTCCACGGGCCGGCCCGCGACGTCGGCGAGCCGCTCGACGTAGACCTGACCTGCCCCGGGCTCGCCGAGCGTGCCGAACTCGGCGCCGGTGGTGATGACGAGCATCCGGTAGTCGGGGCCGGCGAACGCGCACGAGGTCACCTGCGGCGTCGGGAGGCGCAGCTCGCGGTCGATCTCGCCGTCGGGCGTGTACCGGCGCAGGGTGCCGCTGCCCCAGACCGCGACCCAGACGCACCCCTGCGCGTCGACGCAGAGCCCGTCGGGCTTCGGCACCTCGACGAACGGCCGGCGGCCCTCGATCTGTCCGGTCGTCTCGTCGTAATCGAATATGTCCACGCGATTGGTCGGTGTGTCCACGTAGTACATGCGCTGCCCCGACCAGCCCAGGCCGTTGGAGATCGTCACGCCGGAGACCATCCGGCGGGCGGCCGTCTCGCCGGGGTCGAGCCGGTAGAGCGCACCCCGCGGGCTGGTGTGGTCCCGTGCCATGGTGCCGAACCAGAGCCGGCCAGCCGGGTCGGCCTTCGCGTCGTTGGTTCGCACGGCGACGCCCGGCTCCGGGTCGTCGTATGGTTCGAGAGGTGTCAATGCCCAGTCCGGGTCGGCGAGCACCGGACCGGTCGCGAGCAGCAGCACCAGACCGCCGTTCGAGCGCGGCACCGCCGCCGAGACCTGGTCGGAGGTCGCCTGCTCGCCGGTCGCGCCGGTGCCCAGGTCGCGCCAGAGCACCCGAGCGCCCACGATGTCCACCCAACCGACGCGACCGGTCCGCTCGTCGTACCACGGCGCCTCAGCGAGCCCACTGGCGCGGCTGTCGAAGATCTCCACAGTGGAGCATCCTGCCACCCGGCGGGGTGGGACGGGCGCGGAACGGACCGCCCGGCCTCAGGGGGACGTGCCGACGAGGGCGTCGACCACGGCCTGCGCCCGGGACTCGTGCTTGGCATACGCGTACGGGTAGGCCGAGCGCTGGACGCGTTGGGCAGCCCAGGTCAGGGCCATCGACTGCCAACCCGGCACCTTCTGCAGCGCCGAGTAGAAGGCGGTCGCCGCGTAGGTCGGGTCCATGAGCTGCGCGACCCGGCCCCAGCCGGAGCTCGCGCGCTGCTGGAACAGCCCGACCGAGTCGTGATCGGAGCCGCTGCCCTCGTGGGGGTAGTTGTACGACGACGGCACGCGGCTGCTCGCGAGGTTGTAGAGGTTCGACTCCTGCATCGCGGTCGCCACGGCGATCACGAACGCCCGCGCCGGCAGGCCCATGCCCTGCCCGGCCTGGACGATCTTCCATGCGTTGTCCATCTGGGTCTGGTTGAGCCCGGCCACTGGCGTGGGCGGCGGAGGCGGCGCGGACTCGACCTGGGTCGGCTCGCCCGTGGCCGGGTCGAGCACGATCCCCGCGCCCGCCGCCTGGGCATCGGCCAGGGCCCCGCCGAACGTACCGGGGCTGCGCTGAACACCGACTGACCCGTCGCCGAGGACCGCCGAGGCGACCATGGGCGCACCCGGCGACGCGTGGCTCAGCTCGCTCGTGGTCGCGGCCAGCCCGAGGCATGCGAGGACGCACGCCCCGAGGGCCGTCCGGCTCTTGGCGGCGCGGCGCAGGGTCTGCGGTGTTGGCAACCAGGCCCGCTCCGCCTTCCGGCGGTGGCGCCCCACATCCGCGGGCCTTCTGTCAGAAATCCGATGATTGGGGGATGGATGCATCGGTTCAAGGTAAAGGCGTAAATCGTATTTGAACCCTATGCCTTATATGGTGGCAATCACACTATGACAATTCGCAATCCCCTGAGTACGGTCCGTGGTCACAGCGGTCAGAGCGTGACCGTGGGACGCAGCAGCACCGAGCCTGATATCGGTGACATCGTCGATGCCGTCACTCGTCAGGGGGCGCCAACCGCCCGCGGCGCTCACCGACGGTGACACGCCGCGCACGTTGCGCGGTCAGGCGGCGGGTGTGTCCGGCCGCACCAACAGCGCGTCGAGGAAGATCTTGTCGATCTGGCTCGGGTCGCTCGCTGGGAAGGTGTGGCCACCGGTCGTATTGGTGATCTTATTCAGGTCGGGCAGGCTCACCTGGTCTCCGATGGCGACGATGATCACCTGGACCGGGTACCGCGGGTCCATGACGGCCTTCAGCGACGAGATCAGTTGGTTGAGCGTGATGCCGTTGGCGTCGTCGTTCTGGCCGTCGGTGAGCAGCACCACCGAGTTGACCGACGCGGGATCCCAACCCTGCTGGACCGTCTGATACGCGGCGAGCACCGTGTCATACAGACCCGTGTCGCCCTGCGGGATGGGCTTGATGGTCTGCAGGGCATGCTCCAGGTTCGGCCGCTGCTCGGGCATCGGCCGGATCGGCAGCAACTGCAGGTAGTCCTTGTTGCCGTCGAGATTGGTCGAGAACGTCCACAGCCCGACCGACCAGGAGTCGGGGAACAGGCCCAGACCCCGTCGGGCGGCATCGATCGCGACCTCGGCCCGTGTCTTGCCGGCCGCCGTAGGCACCGGGGTAGACATCGAGCCTGATACATCCATTACCGCGAGCATGCGGGAGGGTCGAGCCAGCGAGACCCACGTCGTGAGGACGTCGGCCACCACTGTGCCGTCGAGCGGCTTGGTCGTGATCGTCGCCGGTGAGCCGGGCAGCGCCGGGAACCGGGCCAACCCGTCGGCGCCGCGCAGGCCGGCGCTGCCGAGGTCCGCCACATAGTCGTCGCCGGTCAACGAGTCGCGCAGTTGGGTCGCGAGCCGTGCCCGCTCGCCGGTTGCCGTGGGCATGACGGCGTACGGGTAGTCCAGCGCCTCCGGGGCCGGGTCCACGTACAGCGCCGCCAGGCGCACCGCCGGCGACTGGGCGTCATAGGCGATCAGCGAGTGCTCGGCGAGCGGAGCGGCGGTCAGCCCGGCGGCCATCGCGGCGTCGTCGGTCGACCCCGGGAACTTGGAGAGCAGGTCCGACTCCGCCGGCACCTCGTCGTCATGGAGAGCCAGCGACACCGCCACCTTCGCCTCGGAGCCGGTGACACCGAGCGACTCGGCGGCCGAGTCGAGCGCGATGAGGCTCGATAGACCGGCCGCGTCACGGCTGGGCGCGACGATGCCCACGTTCAGGTGCGCGCCGGAGGTCAGCAGACCCAGCAGCGTGCTCCAGGTCGGCATGTGGTCCGGCCACCAGCCGAGCCCCTGCGCGGTCTTCTCGGGCATGGCCAGAACCACGGGGCTCGTCGCGATCGAACGGGCATCGGCCGGAACCAGGCTGGGGGCAGCCGTACGGACCCGGGACAGCCAGGTCGAGGAGTCCGGCACCCAGACATCGAAGGTCGGCGCCGCCGCCGGGGTTGGCGGCGCCGGCGGAGGGCTGCCATCGGGAGATGGTGTGCCGAGTGGGCTCAGGCCGGTCATCCGCACGCCACTGCTGTTCGCGAGGGCGAGGGCGACGTCGACCGGCGCCGCGGCCACGACGCTGACCGACACACACTGCCGGTTGGCGCTCGCGCCGGCGGCCCAGCGGTCGGCCGCATGCTGCAGTGCTGGGACGATCTCGGGCGCGGCCCCGACGGTCAGCCGCGTCTGGTCGGAACAACCGCTGGACAGGTACCGCAAGGCCCCGAATGCGCCCCCGCCGGCCACGAGCCCGAGCACGAGCACCACCACGGCGATCCGGGCACTCCTGCCCAGACCGGGGTTGCGGTGACGTCCTCTCATCATGAGCCCCTCTGCATAGCCAGCCATCCTGCGCATTCGGCACCCATATGTCCAGCCGGGAGGCAACTCGCCGGTAACCATCGCCGGACGCTGCTCGGGGCTCGATCACAATTGGTGAGCAAAGGGCCGATACCGGTTGCCTCTACCCGGCCAGGTATCGTGCCCTTTCGCCGCGTCCTCTTCGGACAGTCGGCCCGCGACGACATCCGGAGGGCAACTTGTCCGAATCTGTCCCTGGTCCGGCACCGAGCGCCGCCATGCTCGCCAGCGGCGACGCGACCGCCGTCGCGGCGGCCACGGACGAGGCGATCGAGCGTGCCCAGGTTGGCTTCGCCGAGGTCAGGTCCGGTCGGCTCGCGGGCCTCGCCGTGCTCGACGCGTTCGACGACGCCATGCTGGCACTCGCGAACGCCGCCGACACGGCCGACCTCATCGTGGCGACGAACCCCGACCCGGCCACCCGGGATGCCGGCGAGGCGGCCAAGCAGCGGCTGGCGAAGGTCCGCACCGAGGCGAGCCTCGACCGTCGCCTCTACGACGCACTGATCGCCATCGACAGCTCCGCGGCGGACGCGGCGACCCGGCACTACCTCGCGACCACGCTGCGCGAGTTCCGCCGCGCTGGCGTCGACCGGGACGAGGCGACCCGGGAACGAGTGCGCGCGCTCCAGGAGGAGCTGGTCGCGATCGGGCAGGCCTTCGATCGCAACATCCGCACCGACACCAGAACCGCCTACCTGCGCCCGGAGCAGCTCGCCGGGCTGCCCGACGACTACGTGCGCGCCCACCCGCCGGGCGAGGACGGCCTGGTCGCGGTGACGACCGACTACCCCGACGTCTTCCCGCTGCTCGCCTATGCCCATGACGGTGCCGCCCGCGAGCAGCTCTGGCGCCTGTTCCGTCGTCGCGGGCACCCCGCGAACGCGGAGGTCCTGCGCCGGATGCTGGAGACCCGCCACGAACTCGCCACCCTGCTCGGCTACCCGTCCTGGGCGCAGTACGCCGCCGAGAACAAGATGATCGGCAGCGAGGCGAACATCGCCGACTTCATCGAGCGCATCGCGGCCGCCGCGGCCGACCGGGCCACCCGCGACTACGAGCGTCTGCTGGCGCGCAAGCGGGCGGACGAGCCCGAGGCGATCGCGGTGCAGCCGTGGGACGCGTCCTATCTGGACGATCGCGTCAAGGCCGAACAGCTCGCGTTCGATACGCAGGCGCTGCGGCCGTACTTCGAGTACGGCCGGGTCAAGGCGGGCCTCATGGGGCTGGTCGAGCGGCTGTTCACGGTACGGTTCGTGCGCCGCGAGGATGTGCCGGTCTGGCACCCCGAGGTGGAGTGCTCCGATGTGGTCAACGCCGATGGCGCAGTGATCGGGCGCATCTTCCTCGACATGCACCCGCGGGCCGACAAGTTCAGCCACGCCGCGCAGTTCACGCTCGCGACCGGCAAGGCCGGGCAGCGGATCCCGGAGTGCGCGCTGGTCTGCAACCTGCCGCGCCCGTCGGCGTCGGAGCCCGCCCTGTTGCGGCACTCCGACGTCGAGACGTTCTTCCACGAGTTCGGGCACCTGCTGCACCACGTCTTCGCGGGTTCGGGGCGCTGGGCGGGCAGCAGCGGCATCGCCACCGAGTGGGACTTCGTCGAGGCGCCGTCACAGTTGCTGGAGGAGTGGGTCCGCGACCCGGCGACCCTGGCCACCTTCGCGGTCCACCACGAGACGGGCGAGCCGCTGCCGGCCGATCTCGTGGCGAAGCTGCGCGCGTCCGAGGAGTTGGGCAAGGGTCTCTACGTGCGCCAGCAGATGTTCTATGCCTCGCTGAGCCTGAGCCTCTACCGGCGGAACCCGACCGGCATCGACCCCGTGGAGATCGAGCGTCAGGAGCAGGAGCGCCTCACGCCGTACAAGTACGTCGACGACACGTTCCTGCACCTGGGCTTCGGCCACCTGGACGGGTACTCGGCGATCTACTGCACATATATGTGGTCCCTGGTGATCGCCAAGGACCTGTTCACCGTCTTCGCCCGGGAGGGGCTGCTCAACCCCGCGACGGCGGCCCGCTACCGGGACATCGTGCTCGCCCCCGGCGGCTCGGCGCCCGCCGCCGAACTGGTCGAGAACTTCCTCGGCCGGCCGTACGACTTCGCCGCGTACCAGGCCTGGCTCGACGCCGACTGAAGAAAGGAAGGGCACCTTGCTCACGCCGGGCGTTGGGCAGGGTGCCCCTCCCTAAGATCGAAGATGTGGATCACCCGCGAACGATCGTGATCCCGTCGATCGCCGGGCGGTGGTCATCCCCGGTCCAACCCGATCCGAGGGGCCCGATCGAGAGAGTGTCGTTCGGGGCGAGCGTCACAGTCACGCTGACCGTCGCGCAGCAGCCCGTGCCGCCCGCGAAGGTGACGAGAACCGGCATTCCCGTCGCCGTGAGCCAGCCCATACGCCTGTCGGTGTCAGGGGCGTAGGCGATGGTCACCCGGTACGTCGCCTTGCTGGGTACCGCGAGCGAATGGAACCGGATCTGAGCGGGCCAACCGTGGTTGAACCGGACCGCCTCTCCACCGGAGGCACCGGCAACCGGCACCGGATCGGCGAACTTTCGCTCCACCGGCGAGGCGCCCTCGGCCTCGAAGGCGAGCAGCACGGCCGACGGGTTCGTTCTCGCCGGCGTGGCGGCGGGCCGGGTGGTGGTCGTCGGCGGCGCCGTCGCGATCATCGCGAGGCCGGTGGTCGTCGCGGGCGCCCCGGGCGGTGACGTCCCGGAGCCGCTGGTCGGGCCGCCCGCCAGGGGACCCGGGACGGCGCTCTCGCCGGGCCGCAGCAGGGGCACCATGACGGCGGTCACGAGCACGGCGACGATGACGAGCAGACCGCCTGTCCACAGGTAGCGCCGGTTGCGCGCGGAGACCTGGCGATGCCGGCCCGACGGGGCGTCCCATGTGTCGTCGGGCAACGGAACGGGCCCCGGGCGGGGCGTTTGGTCGGCTTCACCCGGTTCCACACCAGCCTCCCCCACCCCACCAGTTCCCGCGACCGTACCGTACAGGCGCCTGCCGGGCTGGGCACGGCTTCAGTCGGTGGGCTCGACCCGTTGGCCCTTGCCGATCACCACCACGCCGCCGGGTGAGACGGTGTAGCGGGCGCGGTCACGCTCCAGGTCGACACCGATCTGGGTGCCCTCCGGGACGACGACGTTCTTGTCGATGATCGCGTTGCGGACCATCGCATGCCGGCCGATGTCGACGCCCTCCATGAGCACGCTGCCCTCGACGTGGGCCCAGGAGTGCACGTGCACATTGGGCGAGACGACGCTGTTCTCGACGAGGGCGCCGGAGATCACCGCGCCGGGCGAGACCATCGAACCGATCGCGCGGCCGACGCGATCGTCGAACGCGTGCACGAACTTCGCCGGTGGCCACGGCGCGTTGCCCGTGTAGATCGGCCATTCATAGTTGTACAGGTTGAAGACCGGATGGGTCGCGATGAGGTCCATGCTCGCCTCGTAGTACGAGTCCAGCGTCCCGACGTCGCGCCAGTAGCCGCGGTCCCGTTCGGTCGAGCCCGGCACGTGGTTGTCGCGGAAGTCGTAGACGTGGGCCTCGTCGCGCTCGACCAGCATCGGGATGATGCTGCCGCCCATGTCGTGTTTGCTCGCCGGGTCGCCCGCGTCCTTGGTGAGCGCCTCGATGAGCACGTCGGTGGTGAAGACATAGTTTCCCATCGAAGCGAAGACCTCGTCCGGGGCGTCGGGCAGGCCGACCGCGTCGGTCGGCTTCTCCCGGAACGCCGCGATGCGCCGGCTGTCGTCGCGGACCTCGATGACACCGAACTGGTCCGCCGTCGACAGCGGCTGACGGATGCCGGCCACGGTGACGCCGGCACCCGAGGCGATGTGATCGGCGACCATCTGCGCGGGGTCCATGCGGTAGATGTGGTCCGCGCCGAAGACGATGACGTGGTCGGGCCCCTCGTCGTGGATGAGGTTGAAGCTCTGGTAGATCGCGTCGGCCGAGCCGGCGAACCAGTACGGTCCACGCCGCTGCTGCGCCGGCACCGGCGTCACGTAGTTGCCCAGCAGGTTTGACATCCGCCAGGTTTTGGTCACGTGCCGGTCCAGCGAGTGCGACTTGTACTGGGTCAGCACGACGATCTTCAGGTAGCCGGCGTTCGTCAGATTCGACAAGGCGAAGTCGACCATGCGGTACAGACCGCCGAACGGCACGGCGGGCTTGGCCCGGTCGGCGGTCAGCGGCATGAGGCGCTTGCCCTCGCCACCGGCGAGGACGATCGCGAGGACCTTGGCAGCGGCCATGGTGCGACGCTATCGACCGTACGGTCAGCGCACGAGCCGAACCACGACAGTTCCGCGCCGGGGCACCGTAGTGTGCGAAGCGTGCGGCTTGATCTGCTGACCCGGGAGTACCCGCCCGAGGTCTACGGCGGTGCCGGTGTGCACGTGGAGTACCTGGCCCGCAGCCTGCGGGGGCTGGTCGGTCAGGCCGGGCTCACCGACGTTCGGGTACACGCCTTCGGTGGCCCCCGCGACGAGCCGGGTGTCACCGCGTACCCCGACCCGCCCGAGCTCGCCGGCACCAACCAGGCGCTGCGCACGCTCGCCGTGGACCTCGCGATGGTCGACGGCGTCGTCGGCACGGACCTGGTGCACAGCCACACCTGGTACGCCAACCTCGCCGGGCACATCAGCAAGCTGCTCTACTCCGTGCCGCATGTGGTCAGCGCGCACAGCCTCGAGCCGATGCGGCCGTGGAAGGCCGAGCAGCTCGGCGGCGGCTACACGGTCGCGGTCTGGTGCGAGCGCACGGCGCTGGAGGCGGCGGACGCGGTGATCGCCGTCTCCGAGGGCATGCGCGCCGACGTGCTGCGGACCTACCCCGCGGTCGACCCCGAGCGCATCCACGTCGTCCACAATGGAATCGATACTGACGAGTACAAGCCCGACCCCGCCACGGATGTGGTGCAGCGCCTGGGCATCGACCCGCACGCGCCGAGCGTGGTCTTCGTGGGGCGCACCACCCGGCAGAAGGGACTGCCCTATCTGCTGCGGGCCGCCGCGCAACTGCCGAGCGAGGTCCAGCTCGTCCTGCTCGCGGGCGCACCGGACACCCCGGAGATCGCGGCTGAGGTGAACAAGCTCGTCGAGACGCTGCGCGCCGCGCGCTCGGGCGTGGTCTGGGTGCAGGCCATGCTTCCGAAGTCCGAGGTGATCCAGGTTCTCAGCCACGCCACGGTCTTCGTCTGCCCGTCGGTCTACGAGCCGATGGGCATCGTGAACCTGGAGGCGATGGCGTGCCAGACCGCGGTCGTCGCCACGGCCACCGGCGGCATCCCCGAGGTCGTGGCGGACGGCGAGACCGGCGTGCTGGTCCCCATCGAGCAGGAACACGACGGCACGCCGGTGCACCCGGACCGGTTCGTCGCCGACCTGGCCTCGGCGCTCTCCGCGCTCGCCACCGACCCGGCCCGGGCCGCCGCCCTCGGCAAGGCCGGGCGGGAGCGCGCCGTCGAGCAGTTCTCCTGGCACGCGGTCGCCCAGCGCACCCTCGATGTCTACCGCCACGTGCTGCGGTGAGGACCGGACCGTCAACGATCCCTGTCCGTAGGATTGGCAGCGTGACGGGACGGCTCTGGATCGGTGATGTGGCGCCCCGGCCGGCCGAGGGCGCCTACCCGGCCAAGGCGGTCGTCAACGAGCCCGTGCCCGTGCGCGCCGTCGCGTTCCGGGAGGGACATGATCTCATCGGGGTCCATGTCCAGTGGCACGCGCCGGACGGCACGCCGCGCACGCCGGTACGGATGACCAGCACGCCCGGTACTGATGCCTGGAGCGCCACGATCCGCCCCGACGCGGTCGGCATGTGGACGTTCCAGATCACCGCGTTCGCCGATCCGTACGCCAGTTGGCGCGCGGCCGTGACCGCCAAGCTCGATGCCGGACAGGACGAGCGCGAGCTCGCGAACGACCTCACGGTCGGCGCGCTGGTGCTCGACCGGGCGGCTCGGGTGGTGCCCGACTCCCAGACCGCGGCCGTACGGAAGGCCGCGACCGCGCTGCGCGAGGCCACCCTGCCCCTGACGGATCGGGTGGCGCCGGCGCTCGAGTTGGTCGACGTGCTCTGGGCGCACCCCGTGCCTGAGCTGGTCACATCGAGCGCGCCGTCGCGGATCTGGGTCGACCGCGAGCGCGCGCTCTTCTCCGCGTGGTATGAGATGTTCCCGCGCTCGGAGGGGGCGAGCGTGGACGCCGCCGGGCGGCCGGTGGCGCACGGCACGTTCGCCACGGCGGCGGACCGCCTGCCCGGCATCGCCGCGATGGGCTTCGATGTGGTCTACCTGCCGCCAATCCACCCGATCGGCGAGGTCAACCGCAAGGGGCGCGATGGCGCGCTGGTGGCGCGACCCGAGGACGTCGGCTCGCCCTGGGCGGTGGGCTCCGTCGCGGGCGGGCACGACGCGGTCCATCCGACCCTCGGTACGGTCGCGGACTTCCGGGCATTCGTGAAGCGGGCCCACGACGTCGGGCTCGAGGTGGCGCTGGACCTCGCCCTGCAGTGCGCCCCGGACCATCCCTGGGTCAAGGAACATCCGGAGTGGTTCACCACCCTTCCCGACGGCACGATCGCGTACGCCGAGAACCCACCGAAGAGGTACCAGGATATCTACCCGCTCAACTTCGACAACGACCCGGACGGGATCCGGGCGGAGATCCTGCGGGTGGTCCGGTACTGGGTCGAACAGGGCGTGCGGATCTTCCGGGTGGACAACCCCCACACCAAGCCCATCGACTTCTGGCACTGGCTGATCTGGCGGGTGAAAGAGGAGGACCCCGACGTGCTCTTCCTCGCCGAGGCGTTCACCCGGCCCGCGGTCATGCACGCCCTGGCGATGGTCGGCTTCACGCAGTCGTACACCTACTTCACCTGGCGCACGACGGCGCAGCAGCTGCGGGAGTACTGCGAGGAGCTCGTGGCCACGGCCGACGTCATGCGACCGAACTTCTGGACCAACACCCCGGACATCCTGCCCGAGCACCTGCAGACCGGCGGGCCACCGATGTTCAAGATCCGGGCGGTCCTGGCCAGCCTGCTCTGCCCGTCCTGGGGCGTCTACGCCGGGTACGAGCTCTACGAGCACCTCTCCCGCGGGGGCGCCGAGGAGTACCGGGACAACGAGAAGTACGAACTGCGCCCGCGGCCCTGGGCGCAGGCGCAGCGCGCCGGCGTCTCACTCGCGCCCTACCTGGCCCAGCTCAACGCGATCCGGCGCGACAACCCGGCCCTGCACCGGTTGCGCGGCCTGCGGTTCCATGAGGTCGACAACGACGCGGTGCTGTGCTGGTCCAAACGTGACCCCGAGACGGGCAACGCCGTCCTCGTGGTCTGCTCGCTGGACCCCCGCAACGCGCACTGGGTCAACGTGAGCCTCGACCTGCCCGCGCTGGGCCTCGACTGGGCCGACCGGGTCAGCGTGCAGGACCTGATCACCGGCGAGCGGTACGAGTGGGGCCGGCAGAACGCGGCACGGTTGGACCCGCACGGCGAGCCCGCGCATGTCTTCGCCATACGGCCAACGGCATGACCGACATCATCGTCGGCCCGAGCCACGATCCCCACGCGATCCTCGGCGCCCATCCGGACGGCGAGGGCACGGTGATCCGAACGCTGCGCCGGGGCGCCCGCACCGTGGCCGTGCTCGTCGACGGGGCCCGGTACCCGATGCAGCGCCTGATCGAGGAGGGCATCTTCGAGGCGACGGTCCCGGGCGCGGTCACCGACTATCGCATCGACGTTGATGGTCGCATCGATGACGACCCGTACCGGTTCCTGCCCAGCCTCGGCGAGTTCGACCTGCAGCTCATCGGTGCGGGGCGCCACGAGCGACTCTGGACGGTGCTCGGGGCGAACACCGGGCGGGGTCAGGGTGGGCAGGCGGACACGGCCGATGCCGCGATCGCGTTCGCGGTGTGGGCGCCGACCGCGCAGGGCGTGCGGGTCGTCGGCGACTTCACCGGTTGGGGGCCGCACGACGGGTGGCCGATGCGGTCGATGGGCAGCAGCGGGGTGTGGGAGCTGCGCGTGCCCGACGCGCAGGTCGGTCAGCGGTACAAGTTCCGCATCCTCGGCCGCGACGGCGTCTGGCGGGAGAAGATCGACCCCTTGGCCCGCTACAACGAGGCACCGCCGCGCACGGCCAGCATCATCTACCGCTCCGGGTACGTGTGGGGTGACGCCGACTGGCTGGCCCGGCGCGATGCCGGGGCCCCGTGGCGCGAGCCGATGAGCATCTACGAGCTCCATCTGGCGTCGTGGCGGCCCGGACTCTCCTATGAGGACCTGGCGACACAGCTCACCGAGTACGTGGTCCGCATGGGCTTCACCCACGTCGAGCTCATGCCCGTCATGGAGCATCCGTTCGGTGGCTCCTGGGGATACCAGGTGACCGGCTACTACGCCCCGACCGCGCGGCTGGGCGACCCGGATGGGTTGCGCCTGCTCGTGGACCGCCTGCACCGGGCGGGCATCGGGGTGATCCTGGACTGGGTACCGGCGCACTTCCCCCGCGACGACTGGGCGCTGGCCCGCTATGACGGCACGCCGCTCTACGAGCACCCCGACCCGCGCCGGGGCGAGCACCCGGACTGGGGCACGTACGTCTTCGACTACGGTCGGCCGGAGGTGCGCAACTTCCTCGTCGCCAACGCGCTGTACTGGCTGGCGGAGTTCCACGTCGACGGCCTGCGCGTCGACGCGGTCGCCTCGATGCTGTACCTGGACTACTCGCGCGAGGACGGGCAGTGGGTTCCGAACGTCCACGGTGGACGGGAGAACCTCGACGCGGTGAGCTTCCTGCAGGAAGTCACCGCGACCGTCTACAAGCACCACCCCGGGGCACTCATGATCGCCGAGGAGTCCACGGCGTGGCCCGGCGTCACGCGAGCCACCGGCGAGGGCGGGCTGGGCTTCGGGTTCAAGTGGAACATGGGGTGGATGCACGACACCCTCGAGTACGTCGTCAAGGACCCGGTGCACCGCCAGTACCACCACGACCAGATGACGTTCGCCACGGTCTATGCCTGGAGCGAGAACTTCGTGCTGCCGATCAGCCACGACGAGGTGGTGCACGGCAAGCGGGCGCTGGTCGCCAAGGCCCCCGGCGACTGGTGGCGGCAGCGCGCCACGCTGCGGGCATTGCTGGCGTACATGTGGTCCTTCCCCGGCAAGCAACTGCTCTTCATGGGATGCGAGCTCGCCGACGGGCACGAGTGGAGCGAGCACCGGGGTCTGAACTGGTCGCTGCTGGAGATCGAGGAGCACGCGGGCATCAACCGGCTCGTCGCCGACCTCAACGAGAGGTACCGCGGCGAGCGCGCGCTGTGGTCACGCGACACCACCCCGGAGGGCTTCGCGTGGATCGTGGGCGATGACGCCGCTAACAACGTCTTCGCGTTCGAGCGGATCGGGGCCGACGGCGAGGTGCTCGTCAGCGTGGTGAACTTCTCGGCGCTGCCCCACGAGAACTACCGGGTGGGCCTGCCGCGCGGCGGGCGGTGGCTGGAGATCCTCAACACCGACGCGACCGGGTACGGCGGCTCGGGCGTGGGTAACCTCGGGGCCGTCGAGGCGGAGGAGATCGGGGCGCACGGGCGCCCCGCGTCGGCGCGCCTGCGCATCCCGCCGCTGGCGGCGCTCTGGCTACGCCCCGCCGAGTAGCCGTCACCGACCGTACCCACGCGGCCCGATTCATGGGTGTTTGGCCGCAGCGCCGCGGCCCGGTACCGGTCCGGGTGCGCGGACGCCGGGGTCGCTACTAAGGTCGGGCGGGTGGCAGAGTCTCCTCATCCGGCGCCGCGTGTGCACTCATCGCTCGCCGGCGCTCGCTCCGATCCTCCGGGCGCCGGGACTCCGGCCTCCTGCCCCTGCCTGATCTGCCACCCCGACCCGAACGTCGACGGCTCGTCCACTGTGGACTCCGTGGCACGATACGGGTGGAGCGCCCTGTGGGTGGCGGGGCAGCTCGACTTCTCCTACACGATCGGCGTGTACCACAGCTTCGGCGCGCCCGAGGTGGTGATGTTCGGGCTCTCGGGCGCGGACATGCCCTCCTGGCTCAACACCTGCGTCGAGCTCGGCCGGGACAAGGGCTGGCCCGAGCCCGAGCAGCCCTTCGACGGCGTGATCGAGGGATTCGAGACCCAGTTGCGTCCAGTGCACCCGTCCTGGTACCGGGCTCTGTTCGGCACCGCGCTCGGCTTCTACCGGGGGGTCGCGGTGCCGGTCCGCCAGCTCGTCTGGCCCGACCGCCACGGTCGCTGGCCGTGGGACGAGACCGCGACCGCGAGCAGCCGCACCCGGCAGGCGTTCGCCTGGCTGCCGGTCGCCGAACACCCGGAGGGTGCCTGGCGGCTGGTCGGCGAGCTCGGCCCGACGTTCCCGTTCCGGGTCGGCCCCGACGCGTGGGTGCTCACCACGCGCGCGTTGCTCGAGGGGTCCCGCTCGGTGGTCACCGTCGTCTATGACCAGGGCAGCTACGACGTGCTGGACGAACGCGGTCTCGACGCCGACGACCTGTGCGTGGCGTTCCTGGGTGACATCGTGCGCCGGCACCCGCACATCCGGGAGTGCGCTGATCTCGCCGAAGGCCAGGTCGCCACGGTGGCACCGTCCGATGTAGAGAGTCGGGGCGCCTCGCGGTGGACCCGTGCCTTCGTCACACCCGTCAACCGGCGCACGAGCAAGCGGGCCTGGACCCTCGCCGAGCCCGCCTAGGCATCGGCCGGCCGGTGGCAGTTCGGGTCATCGACAACCGCGGGTCCCGGCGCCCGCGATGACGCTACATGCAACTCGATGGTGGCGTCCCCGTTCGCCGGCGCGAGCGCCGTGGTCGGGTCCTTCGGCTCCGCGCAGACCAGGTCACCCGAGGTGTAGAGCGTCAACCCCTCGGACGAGGGCGTGAGCAGGGTGTCGACGCGGCCGCCCTTGGCGTAGACCGAGACATTGGTCCACGACTGTTCGACACTGGCCGGGTTGTGCAGCGTGATGCTGACCTTCCAGCCGAGCAGGCCCAGCACGTCCCGGGTCGTGACGAGCCGCGTCACCACCAGCGGGGGCACCGCTGGTGGCGGCGTCTGCCCGGATGGCTGCGGCGTGGCGCTGGCCGAGGCGCCCGGGCTGGCCGCGGTCGTGCCCGGCACACCCGCGACCACGATCCCGCTGCCCGGGTCGGTGTCGCCGCCGAGCGCCGAGTCCGGCGGCGCTGCGGTGACCGGAAGGCGCGGGAGGATCACCACCGCCCCGATGACCAAACAAATGCCCAGCGCGCCCGCGATGATCCAGGCCGGCAGCGGCAGGCCCAGCAGACGCCGCCCGCCGCCCGGCGTCGTCGGGTCCACGGGGCGCGGGTCCACTGGCGCCCGGACGGCGATGGGGTCGCGTGGTTGCGGCAGCGTCGGCGCCGCGACGGTCGGCCCATCCGGTTGCGGCGGCACGGCCGACGGCACCCGCCGCGGCAGTGCCGCCCCCGATGCCGGGCTCGCCACGACCTGACCGGTCGGCGCGGATTCGCGCCAAAGGTCACCACTGTCCTGAGTGCTCATGGTCGCGCCCCCTCCCAGCGGCCGCCACCCGTGCGTACTCCTGGGAGTGCACCGTACCCCACACGGCCGGTGGCAAACATCGGTGGGCGCAGCCGGTCGCGCCCGACGCCAGTCCGTCTACTGTGGACCGTCCAGGGCGAGGATGGTACCCCGGTCAGTCCTATGTGGATGACCCGCCCGCCCCGAGACCGAGCAGGCCGAGCGCGGCGCGGACCGGGCGGCGGCGCACGAGCGCGGCGAGGTCGGTCTCGCCGCGACAGACCCGCGCGAAGACCCGCCAGCCGGGCGGCGTCGCGATCGCCGTGTGGAACGCGCCCGCCCGGGCCTCGAAGACCCGCAGCACCCGCCGGCCCGCGAGCATGACCGGTGCCAGGGTCGATTCCACCGAGCGGGGGTAGGCGTCGAGGTCGCCGCGAGCGGCTGCCGTCCCGGCGAGGGCGCCGGAGCGCAGCGCGAAGCTGATACCTTCGCGCGTCCAGGGCTCCAGTAGGCCGGCCGCGTCGCCGGCCACGAGCACCCGACCATGCCGCAGCGGCGAGGTCGGGGCCCGACACCGGGTGAGGTGGCCGGAGTCGTGCACCCGCGGGGCATCGGCGAGCCCGAGCCGGGCCAGGAGCGCGGCCAGGTAGGCCCGGGTCCGCTCGCCCTCGCCGCGGGCGGCGATGACGCCGACCGTGAGCAGGTCCCCCTTCGGGAAGACCCACCCGTACGAACCCGGCAGCGGCCCCCAGTCGATCAACAGTCGCTCGTGCCAGTCCGCGACGCCCGGTCCCGGCCGCGGCGTCGGCACGTCCACCTCCAGGCCGAGATCGACCTGGTCGTGGCGGACCCCGACGTGGCCTGCGGTGATGCCGGCCGATCCGTCCGCGCCGATGACGACCCGGGCATGTACGTCGTCGTCGCCGTGCAACCGCAGCCGGACGAGGTCGGGCTCCTGCTCGATCGAGCGTACGGCCGCGCGCTGCCGTACGGTCGCCCCCGCCCCGGCAGCGGTCGCGGCCAGCGCGGCGTCGAGCTCGTCGCGCTGGACCATGGTCAGCAGCGGCGCGGGCCAGGCGCGGGTGAAGCCCCACCGGCCGCGGTAGGTGAAGGTGGCCCGGCGCACGATCTGGCGCGCGGGCAGGGCGAATCCGTCGGGCAGGGCGGCCAGGGAGAAGCCGATCAGGCCCCCGCCACAGGTCTTGTACCGGGGATGCTCCGAGCGCTCCAACACGATCGTCCTGGCGCCGGCGCGCGCGGCCGCGAACCCGGCCGCGAGCCCGGCCGGACCGCCGCCGACCACCGCCACGTCCCACACCGGCGTGTCGGCACCGGCTCGCGCTGCGGGGTCGGTGCCGGACACCGAGGCAGCCTATCGGGGCACCGACCGTGAATGAGAGAGTGCACTGTGCCCACCGAGCCATCTGACAGCTTCTGGTTCTCATCTGGCGGCAACCACCGGCGCGAGAGCGACGAACCGGCGCCGGCCGCGCCAGTCGCCCAGCCCGAGACTCCCGCCCGGGGGCAGAGCAGCCCCTATGGGGCCGGCCTCACGTATGGGCAGGCGAGCCAGTACGGCCACGCCAGTACGCACGCCCAGCCCGCGCAGCCGACTCCCGCCGCGCCGCCACCCGCGTACAACCCGCCGACCTACAGCCCGTCGTCGTACACCCCGCCGGCGTACACCCCGCCGGCGTATGCGCCACCGTCGTACACTCCGCCGCCGCCCACCCCGTCCTACCCGACGACCCCCGCGCAGCCGTCGTACGGATCACCCGCCCCGCCACAGCCGGCGTATCCACCGCCGACGCAGCCCGCGCCGCAGCCCTCCGTCAGCCCGATCACGGTCCCGCTCGCGCCGAACCCGGTGCGCCAGCCGCTGGCGCCCGGCCCGGTCCGTCAACCGACCGGGGAGTATCCCACCCAGCGGGGTCCGGGCGGTCCCCTGCCGGCCCGCCGGCCGTTCCCGACCGGGGCGCACCCGATCCAGCGGCCGGCGGAGCGCGGTGAGCCACCCGCCCTGCAGACGCGGACGGAGAACGGCGGAAGCCGGCGACGGTTGGGCCAGGCAAGTCGGGGCGTGCTCTCGCACGGGCACAGCCACGACGCGCAGCTCGCGGTCTCGCGGCGGACCACCCGGATCATGACGTGGATCCTGATCCCGTGCGCGATCGCGACCGTGGTCGCCATGGTGCTGCTGTGGCCGAACCGGCCGAACGTCCCGCCGGCTTCGGACGGGTCGGTGCTGCGGGCCTACGGCGACGTGGTGCAGATCATCGAGACGCCCTGCGGGGCCGCCACGCAGGGCGCCGGGCCGGCGCAGCCCTGCGGCACCGCGACCGTGCACGTCACGAGCGGCCAGGGCACCGGGCAGAACGTGGCGGTCGACCTGCCGCAGGGCCCCGGCACGCCCGCGCTCTCGGTCGGTTCGCACGTGGTGCTCGAGTACGCGAACGACCCGACGAGCGCCACCGCGGGCCAGTACCAGCTCGTCGACATACAGCGCGGCAACCAGTTGCTGCTCATGGTGGGACTCTGCGCGCTCGTGGTGGTGCTCTTCGGCCGCCTGCGGGGGCTTACCGCGCTGATCGGGCTCGGGGTGAGCTTCGCGTTCCTGCTCTTCTTCATCCTGCCCGCGCTCATGGACGGCGCGTCGCCGCTGCCGGTCGCGATCGTCGGCGCCTCGGCGATCATGCTCGCGGTGCCCTACCTGACCAACGGGTTCAACACGCATACCTCCGTCGCCGTGCTCGGCACCCTGGCGAGCCTGGTCCTGACCGGGCTGCTCGGCGCGCTGTTCACGGCGGCCACCTCGCTCACCGGCTTCGGCGACGAGAACTCTCTCTATCTGTCGATATATAACAGCACGTTCGACGCGCGCGGCCTGCTGCTCGCCGGCATCATCATCGGCGCCCTCGGTGTGCTGGTCGACGTCACGGTCACGCAGGCGACCACCGTCGCCGAGCTGGCCCACGGCGCCACCTCGCGACTGAGCCTGTACCAGTCGGCCATCCGCATCGGGCGCTCGCACGTCGCCGCCACGGTGCCGACGCTCATCATGGCCTACGCCGGAGCATCCCTGCCGCTGCTGCTGCTCATCGCGCTGGGCGGCCAGGACATGAGCGACGTGCTCAGCAGCGAGTTCATGGGCGAGGAGATCGTCCGCGCCGCGATCGGTACCCTCGGCCTGGTCGCCGCGGTGCCGATCACGACCGGGCTCGCCGTGCTCGTCGCGGACCTGCGCCATCGCGGCGAAAGCGCGGACGAACGCCCCGAGCCTCGCCCGGACGGGCGGCCCGAGCCCCGGCTCGACGGACGGCCCGAGCCCCGCCCCGACGGGCGACCGGAGCCCCGCCCCGAGGGACGGCCCGGCCCACGGCTCGACACGGAGCACCGGGCGGAGGCCGTCGCGGGCCGGTGAGCACCGAAGGCTCCGATGTGGACGGACCCGGTGCGGCCGCTTTCGTCCGGGCATATCTGCGCGTGGCGCCGGTCGCGCACGTGCCAGAGGTGCTGCTCTACCAGGCGCAGGAGCCGATCGGCCTGTGGGAGCTCACCGAAGGGGAGTACCACACCGACCAGCCTCCGCCGTTCTGGGCGTTCGCCTGGGCCGGGGGGACGGGGCTGGCCCGGTACCTGCTCGACCACCCGGCCGAGGTGGCGGGGCGCCGCGTCGTGGACCTCGCCGCCGGCAGCGGCCTGGTCGCGATCGCCGCCGTCAAGGCCGGCGCCACCTGCGCCACCGCCGTGGAGATCGACCCGCTCGCCGCCGCCGCGACCCAGCTCAACGCCCGCGAGAACGGCGTCGCGCTGACCGTGGTCCACGACGACCTGCTCGACCGCGGGCTCGGCGACCTCGGCATCCCGGCCGCGGACGCGGTGGTGGCCGCGGGCGACGTCTTCTACAGCCGGGACATGTCCGCCCGGATCCTGACGTTCCTGCGCCGGGCCGCCCGCGACGGCGCCGGCGTGCTGGTCGGCGACCCGGGCCGCGCGTACTTTCCCGGCTCCTACTTCACCGCGCTCTGCACCCTCGACGTACCGGTGCGCCCCGAGCTGGAGTCGACGACCGTACGGACCGTGACCATCTATCGCATGAACCCCCGCGGCGCGGGGGCACAACCGTAGGGCGTCAGACTGCGGGCGGCCACTCGTCGGCGAGCACGGCCCAGATCTCGCTGTCCATCCGCCGGCCATTGACCACAAAGGACGATCGGGTGGTGCCCTCGAGCGTCATGCCGAGACGGGCCGCGACCGCCCGGCTGCGGACGTTCTCCGGCGCGCAGTACCACTCGACGCGGTGCAGTCGCCGCACCCGGAAGAAGTAATCAATCATGTAGCTGACCGCAGTCTTGATCAGCCCCCGGCCCTGCGCGGACGGGTCCAGCCACACCCCGATCTCGACCACACCCAGGACCGGGTCGAGGTTGCGGAACAGCGTGCCGCCGTTGAGCACGCCGTCGACCCAGATGCCGTAGACCCCACCCGTGTCGCGGGCCCGCATGTCGGCGAAGCGCTGCAGCAGCTCGCGCGCGGCAGCGCCGTCGAAGACAGTCGACGCGAACGGGATCCACGGACGCAGGTGCTCACGAGCCCGCTCGACGTGGGCCGCGAACTCCTCCGCGCGCCACGGGTCCAACAGGCCGAACTCGACGCCGTCCGCGAGCTGGTGCGTGATCACGACTGGCTCCTGACGCGGGCATTGGTCGGGTCGTAGAAGGGCTTGCCGGAGGTTCGGGCCGCACACCTGGTCCCCGCGACGTCCACCGTCCACTCGCCGGTGTCCAACCAGGACTGTGTCACGGGGACGGACGCCTCCACCATGGCCAGGCCGACGGCGCCGCCCAGGGTGTGCCCGTAGGACGCCGCCCGTACGTACCCGACCGCCTGGTCGCTCCGGTAGACCACCTCGCCGTGGTGCAGCAACGGCTCCGGGTCGCTGAGCAGCACCTGCACCAACCGGCGCCGGGGCGGCCCATCCGCCTGTGCCGCGACCACGGCGTCGCGACCCAGGAAGGTGCGGGCCTGGCCGTCCGGCCCGGACAGCGCCACCGCGAAGCCGAGCCCCGCCTCCAGCACGGAGTCGGTGTTGTCGATGTCGTGGCCGTAGTCGCGGTACGCCTTCTCCATCCGCAGGCTCGCCAGCGCCTTGAGCCCAGCGTGGCGCAGCCCCAGGGCGGCCCCGGCAGCGACCACGCGGTCGTAGACGTGCACCGCCTGCTCCGTCGGTACGTACAGCTCGTACCCGAGCTCGCCGAGGTAGGTGATGCGCACACACAGCGCCCGGGCAAAGCCGATCGGGATCTCGGCGGCGTGACGGTAGCCGAACGCCGCATCCGACATGTCCACTGTGGTCAGTTCCTGCAGCAGTGCCCGGGAGGCGGGGCCCTGCACGTTGATCTGGGCGTAGCCCGAGGTGACGTCGGTGACGCAGGCGTGCTCGTCGTCGCCGACATGGCGTCGCAGCCAGGTCAGCGCATGGCGGTGCGCGGCGTCGGAGGCGACCAACCAGAAGGTCTGCTCATCGAGCTTGGTGACTGTCAGGTCCGCCTCGATCGTGCCCCGCTCGTTGAGCCATTGGGTGTAGGTCAGCCACCCCGGGGCGCCGTCGACATGGTTGGCGGAGAGCCGGTCGAGCACCCGGCCCGCGTCGCGGCCCTGCACGAGGAACTTCGCCATGAACGACATGTCCATGAGGATGACGCCCTCACGGCAGGCCTTGTGCTCCGCTTCCCAGTAGGGGAACCAGCTCTGCCGGCCCCACGACAGCGCGTCGCCCTTCGGCTCGACGCCGGCCGGCGCGTACCAGTCGGCGCCTTCCCAGCCGCTGACGTCCTTGAAGTAAGCGCCGGCCGCGGCCAGGCGGTCGTGGATCGGCGACTTCTTGGCTCCGCGCGCCGTCTCCGGTGTCTTGGTCGGATAGTG